>JBLWSY010000068.1:0-5031 GCA_048270425.1 Oceanospirillum sp. | reverse complement strand
TGGATCTTTACCTATCGGCGACTGCAATCAACTGGGTTAACCATTTCCACAGTTCGAAGAAATTCGTGGTTGATTTCAATGGTACCAACCGCGAAATCCGCAATAGCCAATACGGCGCGATGAAAGTGAAAGATGCGGTCGTTGACTGTTTCGAGAAGAAAAATCTGCCTCGTCCGTCGATCAGTAAAGATCAACCAGATCTTCGTCTGCACGTTCGCCTGCATAAAGATAAAGCGCTGTTGGGCATTGATATGGTCGGTAGTGGTCTGCACGTTCGTGGCTATCGCCCGGAGTCGGGTAAAGCACCACTACGTGAGACTTTGGCTGCGGCAATTATTTTGCGCAGTGGTTGGGATGAAACGAAGTCAATGCTCGATCCTATGTGCGGTTCAGGTACTTTGCTGATTGAAGCTGCCATGATGGCCGCAAATATTGCACCTGGTGTAAAGCGTGAAAAATGGGGCTTTGAAGCACTGGAAGATTTTGATGCTGAGCTGTGGGCGACGATTAAATCCGAAGCCAATGTACAGGCTCGCAAAGGCGTCAAGAAAGTTGACGCTAAGTTTTTTGGCTTTGATAACGACCCGCGTGTTATTCAGGTGGCCAAAGACAACGCTCGCCGTGCCGGTGTCAGTGAGCTGATTGAATTTGCTGAAGGCGATGCAGCGACGGTTAAACGTCCGGCTGGTTTCGAGCAAGGCGTGATTGTGTGTAACCCGCCATATGGTGAGCGTCTTGGTACTCATCCGGGTCTGATTGCGCTTTACACCGCATTTGGTGCTCAACTCAAAGCGGAGTTTGGCGGTTGTCAGGCATCGATTTTCTCCAGTTCAGATGAACTGCTGAGTTGCCTGCGTATGCGTGCCGAGAAACAGTTCAAGATGAATAACGGCGCACTGCCATGTCATCAGAAGAACTACAGTATTTCTGCACGTGAAGCGTCTGAACAACAGGGTGAGCAACAACAGAGTCTGATTGCGCCGGATTTTGCCAACCGTCTGAAAAAGAACATTGGTAAAATTGGCAAGTGGGCTAAACGCGAAGGGCTGGATTGCTACCGTATTTACGATGCGGACCTGCCGGAATACAACGTGGCGATAGATGTCTACCTTGATCACCTGGTGATTCAGGAATACGCGGCGCCGAAGAATATTCCGGAAGAGAAAGCCAAACGTCGTCTGACCGATATTATTCGTGCAGCGATTCAGGTGACCGGCGTTGACGCCAATAGCGTGGTGCTGAAAGTACGTGAGAAGAAAAAAGGTACGAATCAGTATCAGAAGCTGGGTCAGCAGGCCGAGAAGATGCATGCGCACGAGTACGGCGTACAGCTGATTGTTAACCTGTACGATTATCTCGATACGGGTCTGTTCCTGGATCACAAACTGACTCGCCGTCGTTTGGGGCAAATGGCCAAAGGTCAGGATTTCCTTAACTTGTTCGCTTATACCGGTTCTGCCACTGTGCACGCCGCGGTGGGTGGTGCGAAATCGACCACGACGGTCGATATGTCGAAAACCTACCTGGACTGGGCAAAAGAGAACATGGCGTTAAACGGCCAGGTAGGGCGTCAGCATCAGTATGTTCAGGCCGACTGTCTGCAATGGCTGGAAAAAGCGACCGGTCAGTATGATTTGATCTTTATTGACCCGCCGACATTCTCTAACTCCAAGCGTATGGAGCAGAGTTTTGATGTGCAGCGTGATCATATCCAGCTGATGACGCACCTGAAGCGCATTCTGCGTCCGAACGGAACCATTGTGTTCTCCAACAACAAGCGCCATTTTAAGATGGATCTGGAACAGCTGGCAGCATTGGGGCTGGAAGCGAATAACATCTCTTCTCAGACACTGCCGCTGGAC
The DNA here is from genome assembly GCA_048270425.1 of Oceanospirillum sp. Taxonomy (GTDB): domain Bacteria; phylum Pseudomonadota; class Gammaproteobacteria; order Pseudomonadales; family Halomonadaceae; genus Oceanospirillum. The sequence continues at coordinate 3,169 of JBLWSY010000068.1, read as the reverse complement.
TTTGAACGCAACAAACACATTCACAACTGCTGGCTGGTGACTCATCAGCAATAACAGCTCAGAAGGTTGGCACAATGGATATGATTACACTGTACAGTACGGAAGGCTGCCACCTTTGTGAAATGGCATATCAATTAATAACGCAGGCTAATGCAGCTCATCATGTAGAGGTCGTCGACATTGCGTTCGACGACGCTCTGTTTTCTCGTTACGGGGTCACTATTCCTGTCCTCGCATATCAACATTCAGAGCTGAATTGGCCTTTTGATCTCAACGAATTAACTCAATGGTTAGAAGATAATGGCATTAATTACCATTCATAACGGTTTACTCGCATTTGGCGATCACCCTTTGCTTGATCATGCAGATTTTGCGCTGCAGGAAAATGAGCGCGTCTGTCTGGTAGGCCGTAACGGGGCAGGCAAGTCTACGCTGATGAAAGTGTTAGCCGGCGAAGTCCAAATGGATGACGGCAAAATGCAGGTCACCCAGGATGTCGTCGTGTCACGTCTCGAGCAGGATCCGCCGCGCGACCAACAGGGCAATGTGTATGATTACGTGGCTGGTGGCCTGGCAGAAGTGGGACATCAGCTCAAGATCTATCAGGATCTGCTGGATCTGGTGGCGGTCGAGCCAACCGAATCGAATATCAACCGATTGGCGCGCATTCAAGAGCAGTTGGAGCACTCAGGTGCCTGGCGCTTTGAAGACCGCATCAACAACGTGCTCAATGCACTTAATCTGGATGGCCACACTAAGCTGACCGAATTGTCCGGTGGCTGGCAGCGTAAAGCCGCGCTGGCTCGCGCGCTGGTGTGCGATCCGGATGTGCTGTTGCTTGATGAACCTACCAACCATCTGGACGTGACCACCATCGAATGGCTGGAAGGCTTCCTGAAAGATTTTCGTGGTTCGATTATCTTTATTTCCCACGACCGCGCGTTTATCAAGTCTATGGCGACCCGCATTGTCGATCTGGACCGCGGCCAGTTGAATTCTTTCCCGGGTAACTATGACAAGTATCTGGTGGATAAAGAAGAGCAACTGCGAATCGAAGAGATGCAAAATGCGGAGTTCGATAAAAAACTGGCTCAGGAAGAAGTGTGGATTCGTCAGGGCATTAAAGCGCGTCGTACCCGTAACGAAGGCCGGGTTCGGGCACTGAAAAAGCTGCGTGAAGAACGTGGTGAACGTCGCGAAGTGCAGGGTAAAGTTAATCTGCAAATCGATGATGCCGCGCGTTCAGGCAAAATTGTGTTCGAAGCGGAACACCTGCAATATGCCATCGATGGTAAAGCGATTGTCAGTGATTTCAGCTTTAACATTATGCGCGGTGATCGTATTGCGCTGGTGGGGCCAAACGGCTGTGGTAAGAGTACGCTGCTGAAACTGCTGCTGGGAGAACTGCAACCGGACAGCGGCCGCCTCCATTGCGGTACCAAGCTGGAAGTGGCTTACTTCGACCAGTATCGTGAAATGCTCGATCCGGAAAAATCGGTGATTGATAACCTGGCAGACGGTAAACAGGAAGTGATGGTCGGCGGGCGTCCACGCCACGCTCTGAGTTACCTGCAAGACTTCCTGTTTGCGCCTAAACGCGCACGTACCCCGGTCAAAGCATTGTCAGGTGGTGAGAAAAACCGCCTGTTATTGGCGCGGATTTTCCTTAAATCAAACAACTTATTGGTGCTTGATGAACCAACCAACGATTTAGATATCGAAACTCTGGAACTTTTAGAAGAATTGCTTGCCAATTATCAGGGTGCGTTATTGTTGGTCAGCCACGATCGTGAGTTTGTTGACAATACCGTGACCTCCAGTTGGATTTTCGAAGGCGACGGTGTGATAGAAGAGTTTGTTGGCGGCTACCATGACGCTCAGCAACAACGTCAGCAAGTACGCCAGACGCGCAGTGTTGAAAAAACCGTCAAGACGGAAAAAGTGGTTGAGGAAACTCCCAAAACGGCGGCTGCAAAGCCGAAGTCGAAGAAGTTATCCTATAAACTGCAGCGCGAACTGGAAGCCTTGCCTGTCAAACTCGAAGAATTAGAAGCGGAGATTGAAGCTCTGCAACAGCAGGTCAATAACCCGGAGTTTTTCGGTCAGCCTGCCGAAGAGACACAACCCATTTTAGACAAGTTAGCTGCGACCGAGCAGGAGCTTGAAGTTGCTTTTGAGCGTTGGGAAGAGCTCGAAGCAATGCAACAGGAAAGTTAATGAACCTATGATAAGTAACAAGTTTAAACTGACACTGATTACCGCCGCGATTCTGTCTTCCGGCACAGCCTCTGCTGCGCTATATCAGGTGGTGGAAGTCGAACCAAGTACCACCTTTGACTATCAAAGCAGCTTTGGTGTTGCCATTCAGCCCGGAACGGCGACCGGTGGTTCAGAGGCCGCATTAGGTTGTTTTGACTCGGCTGCGACCAATTGTACGGCAGACGACTTCACGCTGGCCGGCGAGACTCGTGCGGCAGAAATCAACTCTGGTCAAGCGGTGGATGGTCTGAGTTATCGTGAAGAAGCGCCGTTTGGTATGGATAGCGCATTCATCTATATCCAGAGCCGGGACGATTTCGAAAGCTATTGTGATAACCAGCTGCGCTATGCAACGTGTGAAGCCTGGGCTTCAGTACGCTGGAATCAGTGGTACAACGAACTGAGCGGTAACACAACACCAAATTCGATCGCCTTTACTGGCAGCTCGACCACGGGGACGCCGGTGGACGAGACCCAAAACGTGGTGGTTAACAGCCTGACTGACGCAGGTGAGCCGGTGGGGATTGCTGCTACCACTGGTGACGTGACAACGTATCGTCGTAATCAGGTGACGGGCTTTGTGGGCACGACCAACGATACGTTTACCGATACTTTCCAGACACGAGCATGGAGGACCGACGGCACCTATACAGTGGGTAGTATCGCGACGAGTGCTAACAACTCTGAAGGCACTTATTACACCTCTAAAGCTGCAGTTTGGGACGCTTCTGGTAATTCTGTTCAGCTTGGCTGGGGAACCGGTGTACGTGATGAGCGTAATAACCGGCTGGCGCAGGGTAGTATGCGCGATTTTGTTCAGGCCAGTGACGGTAATATTTATGGCCTCGGTTACAACACTTATGAAAGCGATTCAAGTAACTACATGAACGCGGTAGTGTATTCGGTTAGC
>JBLWSY010000067.1:0-5119 GCA_048270425.1 Oceanospirillum sp. | reverse complement strand
CTTCGCAAGGTAACAGTGCTCAGGCCGTTGCACCGATGGCAACAGATGTTGTGGCAGTACACCAGATTTCTTATCAGCAACCATTTCTGTACACCACTCGTCTGGAAACCCCACAGAACGTAGAGCTCCGCCCTCGCGTTAACGGCGTGATGGATAAAGTCGTCTTTACTGAAGGCAGCAGCGTGCAAGCCGGCGATCTGTTGTTCCAAATCGACGACAAACCATTTCTGGCTGAAATGCAGCGCCTGGAATCTGAATACCAGGCGGCACGTGTTGCACTGACTCAGGCTCAGTCAGAAGCGGAGCGTGCTAAACGCCTCAGCTCAACCAAAGCGATGCCAATTGAACAGGCAGAGCAGCGCATGTATCTGGCAACCCAGCGTCAGGCTGAACTCTCGTCGGTAAAAGCGCAGCTGGAAACCGCGAAGTTAAATCTGAGCTACACCCAGATCAAAGCACCGATCAGCGGGCGAATTTCCAGTGCCTATGTTACCGAGGGTAACTATGTTCAGGCGGGTAGCACCATCCTGACGTCGCTGGTCTCAACCGATGTACTGCAAGCGTATTTCGATGTGGATGAGCGTACCTGGAACGCGCATTTTGCCAATGTAACTGCCGACAGTCATACCCCGGTTGACGCGGTGCTGAATGGTGATACCAGTCATAGCTATCCTGGTGTGGTTGACTTTATCGATAACCAGGTTAACAGCGCGACCGGTACGCTGCGCATTCGTGCCCGTTTTGACAATGCTGAACAAGCGCTGCGTCCTGGCTCGTTCGTTCGTATCCGTTTGAACGATACTCAGGCTGATGCACTGAAACTGATGGTGCCGGATAAATCCATCGGTACTGACCTTGCTAACCGTTTTGTTTATGTGGTCAACAGTGATGGTGTGATTGAGTACCGCCAGGTGGAACTGGGTGATCGTGTTGGTTCGCTGCGTATCGTGACCAAGGGTCTTAAGCCTGACGAACTGGTGGTACTTAACGGTCCGGCTAAAGTCCAGCCAGGTATGCCAGTCACGCCTCAAGTGGTCGATATCGATTCACAACTCGAACAGGTTGTGGCCAAGCAAGTACAGTAAGTAGGTTATTGCGGATGAAATTTAGTCACTTTTTTATACAGCGGCCGATTTTTGCGGCCATGCTGTCCCTGCTGATCCTGGTAGGCGGTGCGATATCACTGTTTAACCTGCCAATCAGTGAATACCCGGAGGTGGTTCCGCCGACTGTAGTGGTGACCGCCAGTTATCCGGGCGCTAACCCTAAGGTGATCGGTGAAACGGTATCCGGGCCGCTAGAAGATGAAATGAACGGTCTGGAAAACATGTTGTACATGTCATCCCAGGCAACTTCTGACGGCACCATGACGCTGACCATTACGTTTTCTCTCGGCACTGATCTGGATAAAGCGCAGGTTGCGGTACAAAACCGGGTCAGCAGTGCTCTGCCTCGTCTGCCGCAAGAAGTGCAGCGACTGGGTGTCATTGCTGAGAAATCGTCACCAAACCTGGTGATGGTGGTTCACCTTATCTCAGAAGACGGCTCGCGTCCGGCCAATTATCTGTCGAACTATGCCAGCCTGAACGTACAGGATAACCTGCTGCGTCTGCCAGGTGTCGGACAGGTGCAAATGTTTGGCGCCGGCGAATACTCAATGCGTCTGTGGCTTGACCCAGATCAGCTCGCTTCGCGTCAGATGACAGCAATGGATGTGGTGCATGCTGTGCAGCAGCAAAACCGTCAAGTGGCAGCCGGTACACTGGGCGCGCAACCTGTGCCGCTGGATAATCAGTTCCAGTATCTGCTCAATGTCAAAGGTCGTCTGCAGTCACCGGAAGAGTTTGAAAACATTGTGGTCCGTGTCGATGACAGTGGGGCGATTACTCGTCTGAAAGATGTGGCCCGGGTTGAACTGGGTGAAGACAGCTATGCGCTGCGCGCGATGCTGAACGGTAAATCAGCGGTCGGTCTGGGTATTTTTCAGCGTCCCGGCTCGAACGCGATTGAGCTGTCTAATCAGGTTCGTGCGACCATGGATGAGATGGAAAAATCGTTTCCGAGCGGTGTCCAGTACCGTATCGCTTATGATCCGACCGTTTTTGTACGTGGTTCGATTGAAGGGGTAGTGCATACACTGGTGGAAGCGATTGTGCTGGTGGTGCTGGTGGTGATCCTGTTCCTGCAAACCTGGCGTGCGTCTATTATTCCTCTGATCGCGGTGCCGGTTTCTCTGATTGGTACTTTTGCAGTGATGAACTGGCTCGGGGTTTCGATTAACACCCTGTCGCTGTTTGGTCTGGTGCTGGCTATCGGTATCGTGGTCGATGACGCCATCGTGGTGGTGGAAAACGTTGAGCGTAATATCGGGCTTGGCCTGAATCCGCTTGAAGCGACCAAAAAAGCGATGGAGGAGGTAACCGGCCCCATTATTGCGATTGCGCTGGTGCTGTGTGCGGTATTTATTCCGACCGCATTTATTCACGGTCTGAGTGGACAGTTCTATAAGCAGTTCGCGCTGACGATTACCGTTTCAACTGTGATCTCGGCTTTCAACTCACTGACTCTTTCTCCGGCGCTGTCAGCCCTGTTACTGAAAGGTCATCACGATAAGCCGGATCTTCTGACGCGCGGTATGGATCGTCTGTTTGGCCGCTGGTTGTTCAAGCCGTTTAACCGCTTGTTTGACGCGGGTGCCAATAAATACGAACAAGGCGTAAAACGTATTATCCGTTTGGGTGCGGTGATCGGGATTATCTACCTAGGACTGCTTTTGACTACAGCGAAACTGTTTGATTCTGTTCCGGGCGGCTTTATCCCGATGCAGGATAAGCAGTACCTGGTTGCGGTGGCTCAATTGCCGGATGCGTCCAGGCTGGATCGTTCACAGGCCGTGGTTGCACGTATGGAGCAGATGGCGCTGAAGACGCCGGGAGTTGCCGATACGTTATCGTTCCCTGGTCTGTCTGTGAATGGTTTCACCAACAGTACCAACAGCGGTATTGTGTTTGTGATGCTGGACGATTTTGACCGGCGAGAAAGTGCAGATAAGTCCGCCAATGCGATCGTGGCATCTCTCAACCAGCAATATTCAGCAATTGATGAAGCCTTTGTGGCCGTATTCCCGCCACCGCCGATTCTTGGTCTGGGCAGTACCGGTGGCTTCAAACTGCAAATTGAAGACCGCGGCAACCTGGGTTTTGAGGCACTGTTTGATAACCTGCAACGTGTGATTACTAAAGCGCAGCAACAGCCTGAACTGGTTGGTCTGTTCTCCAGTTTCCGTATTCAGGTGCCACAGATGGATATCGATGTCGACCGTGAACAGGCACTGATTCAAGGCATCCCGCTGGACGAAGTGTTTGATACGCTGCAGGTTTACCTGGGCTCTATGTATGTGAATGACTTCAACATGCTGGGTAAAACTTATCAGGTGAATGCACAAGCGGACGCGCGCTATCGTGTCGATCCACAACAGATTCTGCGCCTGAAAGTGCGTAACGCTAACGGTGATATGGTGCCACTGGGCTCTGTTCTGCGCGTGACAGCAACGACGGGCCCGGATCGTGTCATGCACTACAACGGCTTTCCGAGCGCTGAGCTGAATGGTAGTCCGGCACCGGGTTACAGTTCGGATCAGGCTCAGGCGGCGATTGAGCGTGTGCTTAACAGTGAGCTGGAAGATGGCATGACGTTCGAGTGGACCGAAGTGACCTATCAGCAGATCCTGGCGGGTAACACCATGGTGTATGTATTCCCGCTGGTGGTACTGCTGGTGTACATGATTCTGGCTGCTCAGTACGAGAGCCTGCGTCTGCCGCTGTCAATTATTCTGATTGTACCGATGACCATCTTGTCGGCCTTGACCGGCGTGTGGCTGACCGGTGGTGATAACAACATTTTCACCGGTATTGCCTTGATTGTGTTGGTTGCACTGGCGTGTAAGAACTCCATCCTGATGGTAGAGTTTGCCCGGGATACGCAAATGAGTGGCAGCTCGCGCCTGGATTCGATTCTGGCTGCATGTCGTCTGCGTCTGCGTCCGATACTGATGACGTCGATCGCCTTTACCGCGGGTGTCGTTCCACTGATTACCGCAACCGGTGCCGGCGCTGAGATGCGCCACGTGATGGGCATTGCCGTGTTCTCTGGTATGATTGGTGTAACCTTGTTTGGCCTGCTGTTTACTCCGCTGTTCTACATGATGATGACGGCCAAGCGTCAACGAAAGCCGAGTCTTAAACCAAATTAAAATTGTTTGAGCGAATAAAAAGGCCCTTAATTCACAGCGAATTAAGGGCCTTTTTTCATTGTTTCGAGCACTGTTTAGTCGTGGCGCAATGCCTCAATCAACAGCTTGAAGGCATGCAACGGTTGTTTACGGCTCGGGTAATAGAGGTAGTAGCCGGGAAACGGATCGCACCACTCTTGCAGCACTTTGACCAGTTCACCGCGTTCGACGTATTCATCGACGATGTCTTCGGTTAAGTATGCCAGGCCAAGTCCGGATAGGGCTGAGCGGACAATTGGCATATAAGTATTGAACGTCAGCTGACCTTTGGGACGGATGTTGATCGTTTGTCCGTTATGGTCAAATTCCCAGATCAGATTACCGCCGGATGTCGGCAGGCGCAGATTGAGGCAGGAATGTTCGAGCAGATCTTTCGGCTGTGTCGGTTTATCAAAACGGGTGAAGTAATCGGGCGAGCCGACCACGGCCACACGCATCGGCGGGCCGACTGGTATTGCGATCATATCTTTTTCAACCATGTCACCCAATCGGACACCGGCATCAAAACGTTGATCGACGATATTAGTCAAGGTGTTGTCCATGTGTACTTCGACATGAATGTCTGGGTACTGGGCAATAAATTTAGCCAGTTTAGCGTAAATTACGCTGTCGAATGCGTGTTCGCCACAGGTGAGGCGAATGTTACCGACCGGCGTATCTTTGAAAATAGATAACTCAGACACATGAGAAGAAATGTCGCTGAAATGCTGCTCTAAGGAGCCCATCAGTTTTTCACCCGCTGCGGTCGGCGATACGCTGCGCGTGGTGCGGGCCAGTAAACGAATATTGAGGCGTTCTTCCAGTGAACGAATGGTCTGGCTTAAGGCT
>JBLWSY010000066.1:0-5120 GCA_048270425.1 Oceanospirillum sp. | reverse complement strand
GGTTTCATAGTTGAGCGTGACGCCCCACACCCCGGTATAGTGACCAACCAGAATACCGCCAAACAGTACTCCGCCAATCCCAAGACCAACGCCGTAGATCCGCCAGTTCCCAATCCATAAGCCCAGCACCGCCACCAGCGCCAGAATGCTGATAGAAAGCGCAATATCACTCATAGTGAAGCTCCTGATTTCATTTAAAATCGGGGAGGGCAAATTACAATGAACGGCGGACAGGGGCAGGCTTTCGCACAGTGACTGTTTGCGGTGTCCGTGTAGACGGTACCATATTGACAGCGGTTACTCCGGTAACCGTTGCAACGACAACAGCGTTCAGGTCTGCGGCTGAAGGGTTCAAATGCTGCCGGCGATTTCGATCAGAAGTGTATTCTGTGTAAACCCGCAATGTGAGTATCGGTTATGTTGTCCCGGTATCAGATCATGACAGCTTTGGTATTGCCCTTAACTGATACTGAGTATGAATGTATTGCGGGGGCAAAGTTAACCGGATTGATGCAAAATTGTGCGCCTGGGCAAAAATAAATTCTACGTGATAACTAACTGTTAAATATAAGTAAATGGTGTTAACTGGCTGGCGTGGTTGATGCTGGTTGGCTGTCTTCATGCCCAGCACAGGTAGCGCAGAAAATATGTGCCCAGGTTGTACTTTTGACACAAATTACCTCGCCAAAAGTGCAACCTGAAGATGAGTGTTGCGCACCTTTAGCGTTCTGGCTTAGTCGAGCTGGCCGCTGGCGTGTTGCAGCAAACGCATGATCAGTTCGGTATGATGCAGTGACAGCCCCTGCGATTGTAACGCTTTGAGATGTTCATCCCGGGCAACAAACACAACCGGATGTCCGGCCTTCATCAGGCGAGTTGCGTAATAACAGCCGATGCCACCGGCACCGGTCATGGCAAATTGGACCTTATTCTCTCCTTGAAACTTGGTCTCTTTTAAAGATGATGCTTATCAGGTTAAATCATTTGCATCTCAGAACCAGAGCTGTATGCCATGATGAGGTATGCTTATATCGATCATCTGACGGAGAACGGCGATGTCCGACAACACACGGTGCTTCTTTGCGCTGACTTTCGATACGAAGGCGCAGGAGATGCTGCAACGCAGCCGCGATACACTGAAAAGAAACGCTGCACACGGCAGTTTTACCCACGATGGCAATTTTCACCTCACGCTGGAATTTATCGGCGCAGTCAGCGATGCCGATTTAGCACAGTTGGGGGGATTACTGACTCAGTTGGAGAGCGAACCACCCCATTTGCTACACAGTCGTCAACTGGGTCATTTCGATATCAAAGGCGGGCGGCTGATCTGGCTGGGTGTAAAGCCGGACGCCAGGTTAATGGCGTTGCAGGCTGAGCTGCGCGGGTTACTTGCGTTAAATGGCTTTACACCGGAAAACCGGCGCTATCGCCCTCATATCACACTGGGGCGTCGTGTCGAGCTGTATCAGTCGATGGATGCGCTGGGTATGCCGGACACGGATTTGTCAGTGCATTCTGTGGCTTTGATGGAAAGTGCTCATGTAAACGGAAAACTGCGCTATCAGCCACGGTATGAAAGGCTGGTGGCTCAAAGTTAACGCATGCGGCGGTTGCATGATGGAGAATGGACTACAATTGAGGAGATCTTGGCGGCGACTTTATTCGATCACGATGCGGTTGAACATTGAGTTCGTCAGCAAAGCAAACCTCATAACAAGAAGCGAGAACGGCAATGAAAAATGTAACCTCAGTCATGCTGCTTGGATTGGTGCTGGGATTTTCCGCCAGTGCGATGGCCAATCATCATAAGCAGGGTGAAAACATGATGTCTGACAGTGCGAAGCAGAATAGTCAGGGCATGATGATGTCGGATCAAGAAATGGATCAAATGCACAAAGATATGATGGGCATGTCCGAAGAAGAGCGTGCGCAGTATAAAATGAAGCTGCAGGACTGCGAAAAATCAGGCCGCAGTGCTAAAGAGTGTGAAGCTAAACTGGAACGTCATATGGATCGTGATGACAACAAAGATAAAATGATGGATCAGGATAAGATGATGAAACAGGATAAAAAGAGTAAAACCTATTAAACCTCAGTCATCCCTTAGCGCCAGAAAGGCGAACACGGTTGTTCGCCTTTTTTAATGCCTGTTTTGCGCGGATTTACGTCAAACTGACTTAGCGCTTGTCTCTAACGCTCAGATATCAGTTAAACTCAGGCAAAACAACAGGCTGGGAAATTCCAATCATATGCAGGGTAAAATCAGCGAGTGGTATGACGATAAAGGCTATGGTTTTATTGTGACGCCGGAGCGCAAACGCAAAATCTTTGTCCATGTATCGGAGCTGAGAAAAAAGGGCTTACGGCCCAAAGTGAATGCCAAAGTCTGCTTTGAGCTTGGGCGTGACAGCCAGGGGCGTATCAATGCGGTGAATGTTAACATGCAAGGGGCCGCCAGCCTTCCGCTAGCGGTGGTATTCGGCTGTGCGTTTGTAGTGTTTGTCAGTGGTACAACCCTGCTGATGGGCGGCGCGGTGGTCTTTATCCCGCTCTATCTGCTGCTCAGTCTGGTTACCTACCTGGTGTATGCCAGGGATAAAAATGCGGCGCTGCAGGGCACCTGGCGCATACCGGAAAAAACCTTGCACCTTTTAGCGTTGGCAGGCGGCTGGCCCGGAGCACTGTGGGCACAGAATCAGCTACGGCATAAATCGCAAAAGCAACCGTTTAAGGCTATTCTCTGGCTGACCATCGTTTTGAATATCGCGGCCTTCAGCTGGACGTTGTCTCAGCCGGGCCACGCCTTGATTCAGCATTGGTTACCTTAATGCTCTCCGGTTTGTAAGGAGCGTAAGTAGCGGTGCAAGAAGCGGGTGTCCACACCTTGCATCCGCATTCGTAGTTCTAATTGGCGCAGTTTATGTTCTGCATCACAGCGCTGCGGTGATCCTTCCGCGCAACGGGCCATTAGATCACATAACGACATTGCCTGATTACGCTCAGCAAGCTCCGGCGGAATATAACCGGCATTCTTCAACACCCGATAGCCCATACGCAGTTGCTCGGGCACCATGCTGTCATCATCTAACTGCAATGGCTCACCTTTGCCGGGTAAATCATCCATGTTGCCGTTATCAAACGCCGCCTGAATGCGCTGTTCTGCGATTTTGTCGACCAGTGTACTCATCAGTTTCTCCTGTTTGAGTGATCAGCTTACTCACTCAAGGCCGTATATCAATAGGGATAGCCTGTGGCCTGCTGCATAACTGACCCTGGTGGTGAATGAAATACCATGCAACATTTTTGTTGTTTATTGACGATTTTAATCAGGACTCCGGGTTTGATAGGGTAAAAGGGCGAAGGTAAAGAAAGCGTTAAGATAACCAGAGGCTAAAATAACGAGAGTGTTTCAGATCAACGAGAGAGTTTCAGAACAATAAGTGATGGCAGAGGGGATGAGCATGAGGAAGAAGCTGGGTTTTAACCGTATGGTGCAGATTTTATTGGTGTCAGTCGCGGCGATGCTCAGTGGCTGTACCCAGAGCGACTGGCGTTCTGCCAGCCGTGAACCGGCAGGCATCGCCCCTGATCCGCAGAATGACAAACAGGCGGTGATTGAGTTTTACGCCGCTGATGCGTTCAGTTGGCGCGGCTGGTTTGCCGTGCATACCTGGATGGCGCTCAAACCGCAGGATGCTGAAGAATATACCGTGTACGAGGTGGTTGGTTGGCGGGTTGACCGCGGTCAGCCGGCACTCTATCAGTACAAGACGGTAACGCCTGACCGTTACTGGTACGGAGCAAAACCTGAAAAAGTACTGTCGATTCAGGGCGAAAAAGCTGAGCAGTTGATCCCGAAAGTACAGAAAGTGGTAGGCTTGTATCCGTGGGCCAATGAATACACCCTGTTTCCGGGACCAAACAGCAATACTTTCCCGGCCTGGGTCGGTAAGCAAGTGCCGGAACTGGGGCTGAAAATGCCGTTTCGTGCCATCGGCAGCGGCTACGCAGATTAACCCTTAATATCAAGCTTGCCTAAGCAAACGTATATTGGCTAAACAAGGTAAGAGTGACCAAGCAAACCAAGCTTAGCCAAATAGGCAAAAATTGCGCAAAACAAAAAGCCCGCTATGACAGCGGGCTTTGAGTTTTCGTGGTTGGCGTATGACGGCTGTCAGGTCAGTCACTTTAAACGAACGACTGATTTAAGTGATGGACCTGTCCGGCAAACGACACACGGCTAACCCGACACTAAGCGATTTTAGTCAGCCAGTTGTGGGTATCTGGCGCTTTACCCCACTGAATATCATTCAGTGTCTGGCGCAGTTTCTGTGCGATAGGGCCAATCTCGCCGCTGCCGACTTTGTAATCTTTACCGTTGTGGATCAGAGTGCCGACAGAGGTCAGAACTGCAGCCGTACCAGACAGCATGGCTTCCACTCCTGGTTTAGCAGCGCGCTCCAGCAACTCTTCAACAGAGACTTCTCGTTCAGTGACCGTCATGCCCAGATCTTTAGCAATGGTCAGGATGCTTGAACGGGTTACGCCGTGCAGGAAGGTTGAGTCCAGTGCTTTGGTGATGATCTCGTTACCGTCAACCAGCAGGAAGTTTGCCGCGCCAGTTTCAGTGATGTAACCGTTTGGACAGAACAGAACCTGGTCTGCCTGATATTTTTGTTTTGCTTCCAGAGTCGGAGCCAGCGCGCTGGCGTAGTTACCGCCGCTCTTAATCATACCCATGTGTGGTGCGCAGCGCTGACCTTCTTCGTCCAGCAGCAGACGCAGAGCGTGTGCGCCGCCAGCGAAGTAATCGCCGACTGGTGACAACAGGATATACATCATTGAAGAGACGGAAGCTGCCGCCGCTTTACCAATCGCAGGTTCTGTACCGATGTGTGTTGGACGAATGTACATAGAACCCGGTGGTTGTGGGACGTCAGAAGCGAACTCAGCAACGATATCGGTGATCATTTGCGAGACTTGCGCTTTGTCCAGCTCAGGTAGAGATAGCAACTTGCTGCTTTGTGAGAAACGCTCAACGTTCTGATCCATACGGAAAACATGCACACTGCCGTCTTCGTGACGGAATGCTTTCAGGCCTTCAAAACAAGTACTTG
>JBLWSY010000065.1:0-5143 GCA_048270425.1 Oceanospirillum sp. | reverse complement strand
TGATCCATGGCCTGACCCCCGGCCCGCTTCTGTTCCAGAACAATCTGGGCGATGTCTATGCGCTGTTTATCGGCATCCTGTTTAGTTCGGTCTTCCTGTTTGTTGCCGGCAAGGCAACAGCCGGTGCCTTTACCAAGATTTCGCGCATTCCCCAGACGCTGCTTTTGCCCTGCATTCTGATCCTGTGCGTTTATGGCATCTATTCCATCGGGGCGAGCCCGTTTGATGTCACCGTCCTTCTGGTGATGGGGGTGGTCGGCTTTGCCATGATGTTGCTTAACATCCCGGCGGCCCCGTTCCTGATCGCCTTTATCCTTGGCCCGATGTTTGAAGACAATATGCGCAGATCGCTTGCGATTTCGCGCGGTGATCTTGGTGTCTTCTTCCAGTCATGGATTTCATGGGGCTTCTTTGCCCTGACCGTTCTGTTCGTCATTCTGACCATTCGCCGCGAATGGAAGAAATGGCGCGACAATCGCGATGTCACCAACGCATCCGCGTCCTGACCCAAACAAGAAGATAAAAATGTCCAAACCAAACATGTCCCGCCTTCATCATGCCATTGATCTGCTTGGCAAACTGGTGGCGTTCGACACGACGAGCAAAAACTCCAATCTCGGTCTGATCCATTTCGTCCGTGACTATCTGGCGGAATACGGCGTTGAGTCCACGCTGTTCCATGATGAAACCGGGCAGAAAGCCAACCTTCTGGCGACCATCGGCCCCAAAGGCGTGCCGGGTATTGCGCTTTCGGGTCATACCGATGTGGTCCCCGCCCTTGAGACCACCTGGGTCAGCCCGGCGTTCGAGCTGACCGAACGCGATGGCAAGCTGTTTGGCCGCGGCTCAGCAGACATGAAAGGGTTTTCGGCCTGTGCGCTGGCGATGATCCCGGAACTGGTCAAGCGCGACCTTGAAATCCCGTTTCATCTTTGCCTGTCCTATGACGAGGAAGTCGGCTGTATCGGTGTTGGATCGATGGTCGATCATCTGGCGAAGATGGACACGCCACCGCGTCTGGCGGTGATTGGCGAGCCGACCAACATGAAGGTGATTAACGGCCAGAAAGGCAAATATTCCATGCGTGTCAGCGTGACCGGCACGGCCGGACACAGCTCGTTTGCGCCTGATCACGTCAATGCCATTGAATATGGCGCACGTGCGATCAACCTGATTGCCGACAAGGCCCGTGAATTCGAAGAAAACGGCCCGTTTGATGCAGACTTCACCGTGCCGCACAGCACGATGCTGACGACGACGATCAGCGGTGGTACGGCGACCAACGTCACCCCGGAATATTGCGAGTTTACCTTTGAAATTCGCCATCTGCCCGACCATGACGCCGAAGCGGTGATTGCCGATCTGCAAAAGACCATCATGGACACCCTTGATGCCGAGATGAAGGCCAAGGCAGAGGATACCGGGTTCACGTTCGAGAAGATCTTTTCCTATCCGGGCATGGGTGATTGCACGGATGCGGAAGCCTTTTCCTATGTCAGCAACATCATCCCGGAGATTTCCGGCAAGGTGTCATATGGCTCGGAAGGTGGGGTGTTTGAAAAACAGGGCAACATCCCGTCCATCATTTGCGGCCCCGGCAGCATCGAGCAGGCCCATAAGCCCAACGAGTTCATTGAAATTTCGCAGATCGAGGAATGCCTGGAATTCCTCGAAGCGCTCACAGATCAGGCTGCTGCAGCCTGATCTCACCATGACGACGCGCCACCCCGCACCGTCAGTTGGTACCCCGCAGTAGAATGTCTCCCAACCCGATGCTGCACCAACGGGGTTCTGACAGGTGAGAAACTCCCGGCCACATCTCCCCTGATGTGGTCATAGCAAGCCAACTTGAAGACCGGCTCGTTTATCGATGCCGGTCTTTTTTTCATAATGCCCGACGAAACGCGATCACTATTGGGAAACACCTAAGAGAACCAGTTATCGACCCGCTTCTCACTTATTTACATTTTCAACTTTTCCGCTAGCCAGTCAGCCTCTCCTACAGCGACATACCCGCAGAGTATTGAGGGTTAATAGGCTATTTCTTTGAGTATGCCTGAGAGTTTTTCTATCATAACGAATGAAATGCGGCTTATAATTGTGTTTTGTGCATATAAACGACTCAACCGTGTCAAATTGCGAAGCCGTTTGTATAATTTCATCGATGAAAACTGAGCTAAAACCAGAGATTGAGTGTCAGGAGAAGTAACCGTTGGCAGAGAACCTTGGAGAGTTGGCAAGAGCTTTGCGTAAGCAAGGTGTGAACGAGGCAGAAACTAGACACAAGATCATTGACGCCGTTTTGCATGATATATTGGCATGGCCTCGCGCTATGACAAAAGTAGAAGAATATATCGAACCGGGGTACGCTGATTATGTGCTTACGAGGCCAAATGGAGATTTCCTTTTTCTTATTGAAGCAAAGAGAGTTGGGAAAGCTTTTGAACTCCCAATTTCTCACAAAGCCGATGAAGTATCATGCTTTATTTCGATCAAGACCTTGCTAACTGATCCAAACATTCGTGATGCTATGCGACAGGTGCGTGAATACTGCATGGATGTTGGATGCGAATACGCGGCAGTCACAAATGGCATGGAATGGATCGCTTTTAAGTGCTTTGAGAAAGGTAAGAAATGGGACCAACTTAAAGCCTTTGTCATTAGGTCTACCGATTTTTTTATCGATAACGAAATTAAAGCAAAAAACAACTTCTCTTATATTGCAATCACTGAACACTCTTCATTGACCTCTTTGCTCTCAAGCGCACCACCTAAAGACCGCCAAGTCTATGTCGCAAAAGACCGTATCTCTGCTTATTCACATCCGATTTCCGCTAACCGCCTTGCACCAACGCTGCGTCCAATTGCCAATAGACACTTTGGAATAATTTCGGATGAGCAGACGGAGCTTATGGACAGATGCTATGTTGCTGATCGAAATTTCTCTCAAGTACTGACAGGCATGAGATCCATAATCAAAGACTCACTTACACCTTACTTTGAAGAGTACGGTGTAGAACAATTAGAAGAAACAGGTAAGGGCGGGGCTGTTGGCGGGCGCATAACTAAGAACATTAAGAATAAAAGAGGGGGAGAAGTATTAGTTATATTTGGTGGGAAAGGTGCGGGAAAATCAACTTTCATACGACGACTTTTAAAGCATAGCCCCCCTCGCTGGCTCCGAGACAATGCGATATCAGCTGTGGTTGATATGTTGGATGTACCTGAAGATAAACCTAAGGTACGTCACGAAATATGGCGCCGCCTAGTTCAAGATCTTGACGTAGATGGGATACTATCATCGTCGAGAGAAACGCTACTTCGCGAAATATTTTCTGATCGTTTTGAAGTTGCAGCCCGACAAGAACTGTCCGGCCTATCAAAATCCAGTGAGCTCTACAATGACCGACTGAACAGCTTAGTCTCGTCTTGGAAACAAGACCTCGAATATTGTGCTCAGCGGTTAGCCATGCGATGCAGCGAAATGGGAAAAGGCGTGGTTGTTGTTATTGATAACACCGATCAGTATAGCGGCCCCGTTCAAGACTTTTGCTTTACAACGGCACAAGAGATCGCGAGAAACCTATCTTGCGTTACGCTTATTTCCATGCGAGAGGAAAGATTCCATAACTCAAAAATACACGGCGTTTTAGATGCGTTTCAGAATTCAGGGTTCCATCTTAGCTCCCCGAAACCCTCGACTGTTTTCTTAAAACGACTAGAATTCACGTCTGAGCTACTTCGAGACGAAAACAGACGGCATGAGATAACGGGTGTCAGAGAACAAACGCTTTTAGATGATTGCTGCCGATATCTTGACATCGTTGCTAGCGGCATCAGGAACACAGACTCACCATTGAACAGCTTCCTAACTGCTTGCGGTCACGGGGACATACGCTTAACGCTGGACCTTTTCAGATCTTTCTTACTTTCAGGCTACACAAACGTACAGGAGATGTTGGATGCGGGAAGGTGGAGTTTCCAGATCCACCAAGTCATCAAGCCTGTAATGGTGCCGTCACGCTACTTTTATGACGAAAGCCTCAGCGACATTCCAAATATTTTTCAAGCTCGGCACAGCAGACACTCTTCTCACTTCACGGGCCTTAGAATTTTACGACGTCTTTCGAAAAACATTGGCGCAGGTTCATCTGACTTTGTAGCCCTTGCAGAGTTAAATTCGTACTTCACCGAAACATTTATGATGCCAGAAGACTTCCACCTGTGCATGGATGTTTTACTAAAACATGGCTTCTTAGAAGCGAATAATAGACTAGATTACTTTGATCAGACAGTAGATAGAGTCCGAATTACGAATTACGGGATTTATATGCTCACTGAACTTGCGTTCACCTTCACATACCTTGATTTAGTTTGCGTCGACTGCAACTACTTCAGTGAAGAAGCGTGTAACAGTATAACAAGATTTGCAAACGAAGATTACAAGCTATTCAACTCCCGCGCACGCACGGACAGAGTAAAGGTTAGGCTGGAAAGAGCAGAGTCCTTCATAAACTATCTAATTGAAGAAGAAAAACGGGAAATCGATCTATTTGACCTCAGAATCCCAGAAGGTGAAAGCTTCACAGAAAAGCTTCAAGATGTTTTCCTGCATGAAAAAGAGAAAGTTTTAACCAGTGCAAACAAACAAAGGTATAACAGAAAGAATTAAGAATATTTCTTTCCGTTATTCACCGATCATCTAATAAAATCATATAAATCGGAGCGAATCAATTCACTGCTTGGTGTTGCCCGAACTATAGCCAGCGGTGAAGTCGCGCCAGCTGTCGTCCTCGCCGATCTTTTTGGAGCGCGCAAGTGCGGCCTTGCCAAGGGATCGGACCGGGATGTTTTGGTGGGCGTGCAGCATGAAATCACGCCAGAGTGCGGCCGGAAGGGCACCGCCGGTGACCTGTTCATCCATCGGGCTGCCATCGTCATTGCCCATCCAGATTCCGGCGACCAGATCGGAGCTGTAGCCGATGAACCAGGCATCGCGGTAATCCGATGTCGTGCCGGTCTTGCCCGCCGACGGGCGGTCAATGATGGCGTTGCGCCCTGTCCCCTTGGACACCACGGCGGCCAGCATGTTGTTCATTTCCCCGGCATGCAGCGGGTTCATCAGACGGACCGGAAAGTCGTC
>JBLWSY010000064.1:0-5148 GCA_048270425.1 Oceanospirillum sp. | reverse complement strand
CGGAATCACATCCAGCGTTCCGAAGGTTTTCTTGACTTTCTCCAGTCGGATAGCACCCATTTTGGTGTTCCTTCTTACTATATTTCGATAGGGCTGCGGTTACTTGACCGCGCCAAATGTCAGACCACGAACCAGCTGTTTCTGAGAGAACCAGCCAATCACCAGAATTGGTGCAACAGCCAATGTTGAAGCAGCGGAAAGCTTTGCCCAGAACAGTCCTTCGGGACTGGAATAGGACGCGATGAAAGCTGTCAGCGGTGCCGCATCGGATGTTGTCAGATTGAGTGTCCAGAAGGCTTCATTCCACGCCAATATCACATTGAGCAGCATGGTCGATGCAATGCCGGGAACCGCCATGGGCAACAGCACAAAGATGATTTCCTTGGGCAGGGTTGCACCATCCATTCGGGCGGCTTCTAGAATGTCGGTCGGGATTTCTTTGAAATAGGTGTAAAGCATCCAGACCATGATCGGCAGGTTCATCAAAAACAGAACCATGATCAAACCAAACCGGGTATCAAGCAGGCCCCAGTCACGGAACAGCAGATAAATCGGCACAAGAACACCAACCGGTGGCATCATCTTGGTCGAAAGCATCCAAAGAAGCGCATCTTTGGTGCGTTTGGTCGGGTTAAACGCCATGGCCCAGGCGCAGGTCACAGCAAAGACCAAACCAACCAGCGTTGATCCGACCGCCAGAATGATCGAGTTCATGGCGAACTTGAAATAGTTCGACCGTTCCTGAACCTCAGCATAGTTTTCCAACGTCCAGTCAAAAGAAATGAAGCTGGGCGGGATGGAGACGGCTTCAAGTTCGGACTTGAAGCTTGTCAGGACCATCCAGAAAATCGGGAAGAAGATCAGAAGGCCGACAATCCAGGCAAATACCGAAAAACTGATATAGCCAAGGGGTGTTTGTTTGTTTTCCATGTCGTGCCCCTTAATTATCCAGATTTTTGCCGATAAGGCGGATCAGGAAGATCGCCACGATATTGGCCAAGATGACCGCGACAATGCCGCCTGCCGAAGCACCGCCAACGTCGTACTGCAACAAGGCCTGTGTATAGACAAGGAAGGCAATGTTGGTCGTTGCCAGACCCGGGCCACCACCCGTGGTGACAAAGATTTCAGCAAAGACGGTCAGCAGGAAAATGGTTTCGATCAGGACGACAACCGTGATCGCACGGCTAAGATGGGGCAGCGTAATATAGAAAAAGATAGAGATTGGACCGGCCCCGTCCATCTGGGCGGCTTCTTTTTGATCGCGGTCAAGCGATTGAAGCGCGGTCAGAAGGATCAGCACAGCAAAGGGCAACCATTGCCAAGACACCATGATAATGATCGATGTCAGGGGTATGTTGGTGAACCAGTCAATGGCAGGCAATCCGAGCAAGCTGGCAAGCCAGGCAAACATCCCCGATACCGGGTCCATCAAAAGGTTTTTCCAAACCAGTGCATTCACGGTCGGCATAATGAAGAAAGGCGCGATCACCAGCAGGCGCAAAATTCCACGCCCGAAAATCGGCTGATCAAGCATCAATCCAAGAAGGATGCCGCCAATCACGGTAATGACTAAAACCGAGCCGACAAGCAAAAGCGTGTTTGTCAGCGAGGCAAAGAACGCCGGGTCCGTCAGGAAAAATTCGTAATTGAGTGTGCCGATCCATTCTTCCATTCCCGGCGACAACAGATTGTAGCGCAGGAAGGAGAAATAAATCGTCATGCCCAGCGGGACGGCCATCCACAAGAACAGGACGATGATCGACGGTGCGGACATAATACGCCCGGTAAGGGTCGAGGCCCGTGTCGACATGATGAGCTCCCCGAAATTGATGTTGCTGATCCCAGTCCAGATGGAAAGGGGGTGGCGAGTTTTACAACCGCCACCCCAAGTTCATCAGGTCAAGGAGGCGCAGGCCAGAAATCATTTCATGATGTGCGATGATCTGAAATCTGGCCCGTGATGCATCAGTAGTAACCAGCCTTGCGCATGGTACGATCAGTGCTTGATTGTGCGGAGGCAAGGGCCTCTTCAACACTGGACTGACCGGCAAGGGCAGCTGAGAACTGCTGACCAACTGTCGTACCGATACCCTGGAATTCCGGGATCGCAGCGAACTGGACACCGACATAGGGTTTCGGTTTCAGGGTGGAGTTAACCGGATCAGCACTTTCGATAGCAGCAAGGGTTTTTTCTGCGAACGGAGCTGCTTTGGTGTATTCCGGGTTTTTGTAAAGTGACATACGGGTTCCTGGGGGAACGTTTGCCCAACCTTCTTTGGAGGCAACCAGTTCCAGATAGTCTTTCGATGTCGCCCAAGCGATAAACTTCTGAGCAGCTTCGACTTTCTGGGAACCCATCGGGATACCAAGGTTCCAAGCCCAGAGCCAGTTGGCACCATTACAGGTCACGGCACAGGGTGCTTCGGTGAAGCCAACTTTGTCGGCAACTTTGGAATCTTTCGGATTAATGACAAAGGATGCTGCAACGGTTGCATCAATCCACATGCCACATTTTCCGGAGTTAAACAGCGACAGGTTTTCGTTAAACCCGTTCGAAGTCGCACCCGGAGGGCCATAGTTACCAAGGATATTGGTATACATGTCCAGAGCGGTTTTCCACTCTGGGCCGTCGAAGGTTGGTTTCCATTCTTCGTCGAACCAGCGTGCGCCATAGGCATTGCCCATGGTCGAAATCAGCGCCATGTTCTCGCCCCATCCAGCTTTACCGCGCAGGCAGATGCCATATACGCCGTTGTCCGGATCATGGAGTTTTTTGGCGATTTCAAGTGTCTGGTCCCAGGTGAGACGACCATCGATTTCAATGCCGGCTTTTTCGAACAGATCCGTGCGATACATCATCATCGAGCTTTCGCCGTAAAACGGCGCAGCATAGAGAGCGTCATCCTTGGATACTGCCGAACGGATTGCAGGCATGATGTCATCGACATCATAATCAGCACCAAGATTGTCAAGCGGTGCTAACCAACCTTTGCCAGCCCAGATTGGAACTTCATACGTCCCGATGGTCATGACGTCATACTGACCGCCCTTGGTGGCGATATCGGTGGTGACGCGCTGACGCAGGGTGTTTTCTTCGAGTGTTACCCACTCAAGCGAAATGTCAGGATTCTTGGAGGTGAAATCATCCGTCAGCTTCTGCATACGGATCATGTCACCGTTATTCACGGTGGCGATGGTTAGTTTCGTTTCAGCATTGGCGGCGTGTGCGATACCGCCTGCCAACAGCGCACATAGCGCTGTTCCCATTACGCGTTTCATGTTTCCTCCCAAAAGGACTATCTACCCGTTGAGCAATTTGAATTGCCCGTGTTGATCATTTGTTCAGGTAATGAGCATTCACTCAATTTCGGAGTTGCTTGTCAAACGAAATCGTTTCTGCAGCGCACAAAACAAACCCCGCCAAACGGATTGGCAGGGTGCTATGTCTTTAATTCTGAAGCTGTAACAAGAGGTGCTAACGCAGCAAAGCTTCTGCCGTTGCTTCGTCGGTAATCAAGGTGGAAATCAGTTTGCCGCGCATGGCTCCGCGAATCGCTGCGACTTTTTTTGCTCCCTTTGCAACCGCAATGGTGTTGGTCGCAGGCTGAACCGCAGGCGCACTGGTTACGCAATGATTGACCGGATGATCTAGAATATTACCGCCCTGATCAAAGGACCAACTGATCACTTCGCCAATGGCACCAGCATCGCGAAGCGACGCCAATTCAGTCTTATTGATGAAACCATCAATGTGAAGGGGGGCGTCATCTCCCAGTTGCCCGACGCCGATAAAACGAATATCGGCTTCCCGCGCGAGGTGTAGAATATTGTCCATTGGGGGTTGCGTTTGCATCCGTTCGCGCATTTTGGGGTCTTCGATAATGACCGGAATTGGCAATGGATAATGCGGCGCACGGGTGCGGTCGGCCAGATCGGTTACCGCATCATAGAAACTTGCCGCCCCATCATGGGCAATGGTACCGACCAAGGAGACGATCTTGTGATGGCGGCCATCAACGCGGCCGACTTCATCGACCATGGCGCGCATCGCACGACCTGTTCCCAGTGCAATGATTTTTGGTTCTGATGATTGCAGGGCGCGTTCAAGATAGCCTGCTGCAGCCTGCGCCATGCCAAACATTGCTTCTGGTGCGGAGGGATCGGTTGGCACTACATCGCAACTGACCAGATCGTACTGTTCGCAGATGGCTTTGCCCAGTTCCATGCAATGCGCAATCGGGTGGTCAAGGCGTACCTTCACAAGCCCTTCGCTAACAGCGGCCGAGACAAGGCGCTGTGCGGTTGGGCGCGATACACCCAGCTTGTGGGCGATCTCGTCTTGGGTGTTTCCAGCACAATAGTAAAGCCAGCCAGCGCGGGCTGCTTCATCAAGTCTGGCCGCTTCCTTGCGGGTTCTTTTTACCATCCGATTCCCCCGAAATTTTTTGTTCTTCATCCGTAGGCGGGCAGGCGGTGGGCGATTTCATCCCTGATGTCTTGTTCTTTTCCCTAGCGCCTTTTGGCGGCTGTTACCAGTCTATATGCGTCTATATACGCCAAAACCCGCCCAAAGTTGGACGGGTTTTGGCTTGAAACCGGTGAAGAGGATCACTTTTTAGGCAGGAATTCCGCGACCAGCTTTTCTGCAATCTGTACTGCGTTAAGGGCGGCACCTTTGCGCAGGTTGTCACCAACACACCAAAGTGACAGGCCGTTTTCAACGGTTGGGTCTTTACGGACACGCGAAATGAAGACATTGTCTTCACCCTGAACTTCCTGCGGGGTGACATATCCTTCGTCCTGACGGTAATCGACAACCGAAACGCCGGGGAATGCTTTCATTGCCTTGCGGGCATCTTCAACCGTGATCGGTTTCACAAATTCAATATTTACCGCTTCGCCGTGGCCGACAAAGACCGGAACACGAACGCAGGTTGCGTGAACGACGATCTCTGAAGGGGCGAGAATTTTACGAGTCTCGACCGACATTTTCCATTCTTCGCGGGTCGCACCATCATCCATGAAGCTGTCGATATGCGGGATCACGTTAAAGGCGATCTGTTTGGTGAATTCTTCTTTTTTCGGAAGATCATTCACATAGATGCCCTTGGTCTGGTTGAACAGCTCGTCCATTGCCGCACGACC
>JBLWSY010000063.1:0-5164 GCA_048270425.1 Oceanospirillum sp. | reverse complement strand
AACTCAACCAAAGGGAACCAGGAAGCAAAGCCAGCTCGCTGCCGATCAAAAACACCGAGGCAAGAACAAAGGCCCCCATGCCACCTGAACCGAGCAACCCAAAGCTGGGCAGGAAGGATTCGGCAATAAACAGAGCGATACCGAGCAACATCAAGCCCAGCCCCACATAGTTCACTGGCAACAACTGGAAAGCATACAATGCGATAAGCAGGCAGATTGCGCCGGTGATCCCGGCAATACCAAAGCTCGGACTATAGAATTCGAGTAACAGGCCATATACCCCGATCATCATCAGGATATAGGCGACGTTAGGGTCAGTGATGGTGGCCAAAAACTTATTGCGTAAATCAGGGTCACGCTTTTCGACCTGAGCGTGACTAAAATCGAGCGTCACTTGCTGATGATTCAGCTCGAGCGTTTGCCCTGTCGCTGCTGACAATAAATCCTGGGGTGACTCAGCCATAACGTTAATCACGTTCAGCTCGAGTGCTTCGCTAGCCGATAAGGTAGCGGCTTCACGCACTGCTTTTTCCGCCCATTCGACATTACGGCCACGCAACTGTGCCAGAGAACGAATATAAGCTATTGAGTCGTTGAGGATCTTTTTCTCCATCGCACTGGGTTCACTGGGCTTGTCCTGCTGTTCTCCACCCGGGCCTGGGCCACCCATTTGTACCGGCGTCGCAGCCCCAAGTGTGGTCGCAGGTGCCATTGCTGCAATATGGCAGGCGTAAAGAATATAGGTACCCGCACTGGCAGCGCGAGCTCCTGGCGGATGAACCAGACAAAGCACAGGTATGTGGGAAGCAAGGATATGTTGGTTTATATCGCGTAGGCTGGACACCAGGCCACCGGGAGTATCAATCGCAATAACGATTGCCGGAGCATCAGCGATGGAATTGGCACGTTGAATCTCTTTGATCACATAGTCGCCAACAGCAGGGCCGATAGCACCACTGATGGTGATCACTGGAACGGTAGATGAACGCTGTAACTGTGGCAATGCTGACTGTTCTGGCTGCGTGCCACTGTCCGTTTCACCCGTCGCCAGTGTTGAGACACTCAGCAGCACCGACAAAAGCGCTGCAAATAGCCGACGATACATAATCAGATCCGGTATAAAACTCTAATTAGAGTTTAGCTAAAATCCTCACCTTTGCTGTGTGAATATCGCCATAGATAAAACAAGGGCGGGAATATCCCGCCCTGCTGGCTGTTACTCGTTATTATTGCTCAATCTTCACAACATCACTGCTGAGGACAGGCCATTGATTTGCGTTTCGGCAAACGAATCCGAGGCAGAAGCAGGCCCGCCACCACTAATCCAATACCGGCTAACTGCAATTGAGTCACCGCATGCCCCATCACAAAGGAAGTCAGGACTGAGAAAATCGGCACGAAGTTAAAAAACAGTGCTGCGCTGGCCGAACCGAGGCGTCGCACACCATTGAGCCACAACAGATAACCGGCCACGGTGGCAAACAAACCGATGTACACCACCTCGCTAATGCCGACAGCGCTGGCATTAAACAGTTCTGCGAACGGATGCACGTCAGATGAGAACAGGCACATCACGCCAATCACGGCCGCGCCACTCAGCATGCCTACCAGAGTGTAAGGGATCACCGCCATCCAACGACTGATCCCCTGGCTGAAATAGGTGTACAGACTCCAGGCTAGCATGCCTGAGAAGATGAGCTTATCACCATGGTTAATCTGCAAGGAAAGCAGGGTTTCAAGATGGCCGTTGGTGATCACCATCAGTACCCCGGTCAGACTGACCAGCAGACTGAAACATTGTGCGCGTGACGGCCAGCTGCGCTGAGCGACACTAGCGATCAGCGAGGTCATTAACGGGCTGAGAGCCATGATCAGCGAGCCATTGGTTGCGCTGGTATAGGCAAGGCCGGTGAAAAGCCCGAGATTAAGACCACCCACGCCCACAGCGCTGACCGCAAACACCCACAGCCACTGGCGGTTGGTGATGACAGGTTTAGGCATGCGCGCGACACGCACATACAGCGCCAGACAGGCTGCAGCGATAACAAAGCGCCAGAAGACTAAGGTCAGCGCATTCACTTCCTGCAACGCATGTTTGCCGATGGGAAAGCTGCTGCCCCAGAAAAAGGTACAGATAAGAAGAAGCACAACTGCTTTCAGGATTGAATCGGAATTCATCGTCACTCCAAAGAACTTGTCAAAACAGGTTGCCTAGTGTATTGATTTCAACATTAGAATAAATAAGCAAAATTAAGACGGTAAATGCCATAAATGAAACCTAACTACTCTTTAGACGATTTGCGCTGTTTTTGTGCTGTTGCCCGCTTTGCCAGTTTTAAAGAAGCCGCTGCTTATCTGGAAATGCCCCTTTCCACCTTGAGCCGTCGTATCCGCCAACTGGAAACCGATCTGCAACTCAGGCTTCTTAACCGCGATGCCCATCGGGTGATTCTCACTCATACCGGTGAACAGTACTTCCAGCGTTCAGAGGCCTTGTTTGACGAGCTCGGAGACATTGATGAGGATTTACACCGCGATAAACACCAGCCAACCGGAAAAATTCGTATCTCCACGCCTATCAACGCCGGCTCCCAGTTTCTGCGCCCGATTTTTTATGATTTTTTATTGCAACAGCCGGATATTCAGCTCGACCTGCGGTTCTCCAATTCCCTGATTGATATCGAAGCGGAAGGCATGGATGTGGTATTTAGGGTTGGCAGTCCGGTGGTCGATAACTGGATCGCCCGCCCACTCAAACACATTCATTTCCTCCTGTGCGCCCATCCGGATTATGATCTCAGCGCGATACAGCACCCCAAAGATCTGTGTGGTCACCCGACGGTGCTTTGTCACCCTATGATTCCCTGGCAACTGGTGAATAAAACCAATCACCAGGAATTTGATTACCATCCGCAAAAAGGTGTCCGGCTCGAACTCGATGAAATTCAGATGCTGTCGCATGCGGTCAAAACCGGACTGGGAATAGGCTATATCCCCGACTATTTTGCCCTGCCAATGATAGCGCAAGGTGAAATGCAGCACGTATTACCAGACTGGCGCAGTAAAGAACGCACCCTGTTTATGCTGTATCGCGAGCGTCAAAATATTCCTCTGCGCGTGCGACTGTTTATTGAGTTTGTCCTGCAATATTTCGACAGCCATGAATAAATGACACAGAGCGACAGACTTTTTGCTCGCTTAACCTCCAATTCCCAAGCCGGGCACTACACTAATGGAACGGAGGTGCATCATGACGCTCTTTTCCCCGTTAACGCTCCCAGTCCCGGCCAAACAGCTGCGTTGTGAAGACGACACACCGGTATGTTGGCTGTTGAGCCAATATCTGCTCAATGAATTTCAGTATGCCCTGCTGCATGAGCCAGGCATACTCGAGGATCGTGATCCTGAGTATCTGCATCAGTATCGGGTCAGCCTGCGCCGCTGTCGTTCCATGCTGGCTATTTTCGCCGTCGTTTATCCGCCTCAGGCCGTCACAAAACTCAGACAGCAGCTTAAAGTGATGATGGAACCCAGTGGATTGTTGCGAGACTTAGATGTGTTTACTGATCCCGATTCGCACCCGGAATCGTTGAGCACAATACTCAGTGAGCTGCTGCCTGTTGTGACCGCCAAACGGAGCAGAGTATTTCAGCGTTTTTCACATTGGATCGAGAGTGATGAGTACCAGCATATCACGCAGCAGATTTTTACCCGTTTCATCGATTGTGCTCAGCACCCGACTCAAGCCGGTTTGAAAAGTTTGCATTCTGTCGCTGCTTATCACCTCGAAAAACAGACTCGGAAACTGCTGAAATCCAGCCGCCGAATCAAGCCCGGCAGCACAGACGAAGAGATTCATAAACTGCGGATTGGTTGTAAGAAATTACGTTACCTGAATGACTTTTGCCGCGCTGTGGGGATAACCACTGCAGAGCAGTCATTGATTGAACAAGCTCAGCTAAAACATTGGCAGAGCGAATTGGGAAAATTTAACGATACTTCAAGTCAGTTACATTTTTGTCTGACCCATCTCTCGCCACTGCAGACAAACACAAAGACCGTCCAAGCTGTTGACGCCTTTGTTAAATACAGCCGGGAACAGCATCACGCCAGCAAGCAGCAGGTACTGAACAATATCGCCACATTGGTAAATCACGGAACAAAAAAGGCAGCGCATTAAATGCCTGATAACCTTCACCTTCGTAATACCCACTTCAGAGGTGTTTATTCAGGCTGGCCATCGAGCGGATTATTCGTCACACCACACACCTGACTCGGCGGGCCGCCAAATAACTTGCCAAAGGCAGTGATAAAGTTGGCGGTATGCTGATATCCGGCCATGAGCGCAGCTTGCTGAATCGAAATCGCCTCCTGTTCCAGCAAAATCTTAGTCTGGTGCAGTTTCCGTTCACGCAGGTATCGCTGCAGACTCATCCCAAGCTCTTTGCGCGCGATACGCTGCAAAGTGGACACACTCATCCCCAGCTCAGATGCCATCTCAACCAATGACATTTCGTCCACCTGCTTTTGACGCAGGAATATCTTGAGTCGGGTCGATTGTGGCTTGGGTTGTGGTTCGCTGAGTAATGGCTGATGCTTCATATTAAGCAGAAGATTTTCCCACACCGCCAGGGTGAATGCCTCTCGCATCAAAGCCTCTGCCTGGTTATGACTATTGGTCAGATTCAGCACCTCCGCCATCTGCCCCAGATGAGGGGGTAAAGACCAGTCAAAACGACTCAGGTGCTGGCAAAAACTACGTTCAAAACCTTGTCGCTTCGCACCTGAAAGCTGTTTGTCCAACCATTCCGTAGACAGAGACAGCACGATGCTGCGGCTGCGCACATGCGCTTTCGCCGCACCCTGGACAGAATCCGGTCGTGCATAGAATATGGCCGTCGCCTGGATAGGATCAGAACGGTGATAACGGCAACTCCTCAGACGATGAACATCGCCGTATGTCATCAGGGCTTTACTTTCCAAGGGAATAGCAATGATCAGCTGCGGCGTGAGCTGGCGTTGCGTGGCAAAATCCGCCTTATGCACAATGTCTTTGTTGTGAAACAGGATTCCCTGCTGCATTTTCAGATTTTCGACTCTGCCGGTAAACAGCCCGCGTTGTCGCGCACTGGTATCTTTAACCACGCTATCCATCATCGCTTTA
>JBLWSY010000062.1:0-5220 GCA_048270425.1 Oceanospirillum sp. | reverse complement strand
CAATTCCTTCGGCGTTGACCTTGTGCATTTCAACGTCGAGTGCTTCATTGGCCTGAGCGGTAGTTGCCAGCAATAACCCCGCGGCAATACCTGTTAATGGTAGTGAGTAACGCATTGTGCAATTCTCCTTTCCTTGTCCATGGAAGCTCGTATGACGAGTTGCCATTTCAAGGTAGTTGGCTATTGGAGAAGATGCTAAATGCTCATTAAAAAGTTTTTCATGGTGAGTCGTGTGAAAGCGCTGAGGGCAGAGGTGGTAGACACTCTTGCAAAAAGTAAGCTCTAAATGCTTCTTTGATAGGCTTTAATTAATGTGTCGTAATGGCCTGAATTAGGTAAAGCGGTTAGGACAGACCCAGAAATAAATGATGCGAGTGCTTGTCCATGCTCAAGATGAACTAATGCATCGTTCTCACCATGAAAAATCTCTATAGGAACCCCTAAGTCTCCAACGCTGAAAGGCCACTCTCGTGCCATTAGTTGAATATCTCTAACAATGCTATCAGCTGCTATCAAGCCACCTTGCTGTGTTGCTGCCACTAGGTTTTTTTGAAAGGCTTTACGTAGTTGTGAAGCTTGTAGGAATTGGCGTTCTTGGTCACTGAGCGAGTCCATTAACGCGGCTGCCAGTAATGCGCTGTCGCCCGTTATATCTGCTAACTGGGTGATTAAATCCTGAGGAGCAGTCAATGCTGCGTGCCACGTCTCGGCAGTCAGCTTTCCTGCGTGCTTGTAGGGCGAGTTCTGTATAGGAACAGCAGGCGTCCCAACCAGCACCACTCTGTTGACTCTCTCTTTGAGAGCCGTTGCGGTCGCCATGGCGAATACGCCACCTCCCGAAAAACCTAGTAGAGAGAATTTGTTAATTTGAAGCTGCTCTGCCACTGCCTGCACGTCGTCTGTGTGGTTAGCAAAACGGTAGCTTTTCATCTGAGTAGAGCCACCATACCCTGGGCGATCTATGGCAATGAGCCGAACGCTCTCAGTTTTATTTCTTGCAGTTGCCATCAATACTTCTTTTTTAGAACCAGGAATGCCGTGACAGTAGAACCAGGCTGGTGCATCTGCTGGGCCTGTATCCATGACACTCAAAAAACGTCCACCTTGCCTTGGAGTACGATAAATTTGCATCTCGTAGCTACTCAAATCAGTTAACTATTCCAACGCTAAGCAGTAATGTGCGTATTAAGTCAGCCTGCCTCGTGACGTCTGTTTTTCGCATGACTGATTTTAATTGAGAGCGAGTGGTGTGTACCGTCACGTTCAAATAAGCGCTAGCCTCATTAATATCCAGGCCGCGTATTAGTAAATCTACTAGACGCAATTCCGCTACGCTCAATGAGTAAAGGTTTTTTAGACGTTCATGGTCCAGTGCGATGGCCCTTTGTGGGTCAAGCAAGAAGGCGATTACAGTGGCAGAAGAAGCTACTTTCCAGTAAAGGGATGGATTTCCTTCCCGGTTACAGAAAAGTACCAATGAAGCTCCTGCCCTATTTAGCTGAATGCTCTCACAGCGACTTTCTGCTTTGTTTAGCTTACGTGATGCCTGAGCAAGGGCTGAACCGAGCTTTTCTTCATCGAAAATTAAGCGGCCGTTACGCTGCTGTATACCGAAGCAATGGGTGCTAAGCACATCTTCGGCAACTCGGTTTGACCAGTGGCAGCGTAGGTTTGCGTCCAACATCCACACCCCAAAAGGAAGGTGGTTAAAGGCATTCTGAGCTTGTGCTAATGCTTCCTGTACTTGGCTAGTCAGTTTGGTCAGATGAGCTACACGGCGTAAATGTCCGCTCAAATCTTCTAGCTGTTCTTGCTCCTGCCGAGTAAACATGCCCTTTTCGCGTGGTCGATGTAAGCCAATATGCATCGCAGATGAGCCATCGCGTTCAAACTGGGTTCCCATGGCATAAAAATTCCCGTTCGGGCGGAAAAATAATTGGTAGTGCTCAGAGTGTTCAAATGCCCGATCAGAAATAATGTCGGTACTTATATGGACTTTGCCAAGTGGGCCGCTAGCCAGTGATGTGCGGAAGGGGTCAAAAACCACGGCCTCCTGCTCATAATTAAGCCCCTGCTCTAAGCCAATAGCAAAGGATCGGTAAACGATAGGGTTTTCACGATCAGTGATACGCAATGCGGCTGAAGGAGAATTGAAATGGCTGGCAAGCTGTTGCAGGAATTCGCCCCAGCCCTCTGGGTAGGTGACGTTGTCATATAGCGTATGTAATAGCTTAGAGAGGTTTTTTTCTTTGTTATACACGACTGTACTCACTGTTTAATGAGTATCTGTAGTTACAAAAGCTAAACCATACCTTACTTTTTTAGCAGGTCCTAGGTATCAACGCTAATTCTCTGGTGGTGGTTTTTAGCTATTTCAAGATAGGCAATATAGATGAGCGGCATCGCGATATTTTTAAATGTTTCACCCATTTGAGTGATTCTTGCATGCCTGTCACGTGCTTAACTTCAATCGAGTTAGGCTCGATATGAAGCAGCACGTTAAGCAAACAATTGCTTAGCGAGCGTATTTCAAATCAACAGAATTAAAAAAGCCGGAAGCTTCTTAATAAGTAGAGCCTAAAGTAAAAGCCGTATAAATTAAGGGGAAAATCAATATGGAAACTATTGATAACAAAGGCTCAGTACTGAAGCTCTCGCTCCTGGCCTTGGCTATCGTTGCAGTGGCGGGCTGTTCCAGTGGTGGCAGCTCCAGCCAGCCAATAGATCAGGGTGATCCAGGGCAGACGGATGGCGGTGGTGGAGGTGAGACTGATGGTGGCGGCACGGATAGCGGTTCAGGGTCGGACGGCGGTGATCAGGATTTCACCTACCGCACCATCAACTCGGCTAGTGATATTCCCGCAGGTGAGGACTTCGCGTTGGATACCACAACCATTAAGGCTACTCCGCGGGCTGATGGTAGTAATGGTGCCACCATCAATGCTGGGCCAACCATCGGTGCTAGAGCCATTATCACGGTGCTCAATGAAGACGCAAACGGAAATACTAGGATTCGTTTGCAAGACCCCGAGAATGGTGTTGATACCACACTAGTCCAAGATGGTAATGGCTCAAATTTATATCTTAGTAACGGTGGTGAACTGGAAATATTCTCCCAGGGACAGTCAGTTTCGAGCCTTATGCCCTCGGGCGGTCTGAATTATGCCGCATACGGTTTCTGGTCGGTACCTGACGGTTCTAGTGACCTCAATGTGGGTTTCTTCGCAGGCGGCTACGCTACCCAGAATGGCGATATGCCGATAACTGGCACAGCATCATTTTCGGGTGCAGCAAATGGCTTCAGTGTTACCTCTAATGGTGAAGTCGTGGATGTCATCGGCAATGCCAGCATGAATGTCGATTTCGCCGCGGGTACCCTGACCGGCGCCATGACCAATATGACATCCGGTGCCAATGTGGGGGACGCCTTGAGTAGCACCACACCGTGGAACGATGTTGGCTTCAGCGGTACGCTCACCGATAACGCATTCAGCGCTGACGCAAGAGTTACATCATCACCCAATAACGCGGCAGCACTCGACGCTGACGCCGCGGGTAACATCAATGGCCGCTTCTACGGCCCGCAAGCCGCCGAGGCGGCAGGTACCTGGAGCCTGGAGGACGGTAGTGGAGGCGCGGCGTTTGGCGGTTTTGGCGTCAAGCAGTAGTTACTTCTCCTGATAACAA
Source organism: Oceanospirillum sp. (assembly GCA_048270425.1). GTDB lineage: Bacteria > Pseudomonadota > Gammaproteobacteria > Pseudomonadales > Halomonadaceae > Oceanospirillum. The sequence continues at coordinate 1,533 of JBLWSY010000062.1, read as the reverse complement.
GACTAGACCCGCCACCTAGGCGGGTTCTTGTTTACTGCCGCTAATTCATGAGGAGCGTACTTTGCTTTTTCCCAGAATTTTTATTTGTTTTGCTGCCGGGTGGTGGTGCGCCACGCTTTCTTTTTCTGCACCCGCGCAAACTAACGACACTCATCGTGAAATCCCCTTAGCCGCTGTGGCCGCCACACGCCTGATGGAGCAGGGCGACAGTGAGCAAGCCAAAGCGGTGCTGTTGGAAGCACGTGAGCACTTTGCCGATAACGACGATATTGCCTTTCTGCTCGGCATGTTGGCGATGGATGAGCAGGAGTTCGAGAGTGCTAGCGATTACTTCCGTGAGATTCTAATCCGAGACCCACAGGCGGTTCGTGTTCGTCTTGAGCTTGGACGGGCGCTGTTCGAGAGCGGTGATTACCGCGACGCAGGGCGTCAGTTCCGCTTCGCGCGTAGTGGTAATTTGCCCACGGAGGTCAATGCCAATATTGACCGCTACCTTGCTGCTATCCACCATCTCCAAACGTTCAACTGGGACGTTTCGGTAGCGTTTGCCCCGGATACTAATATCAATGCCGCACCGAGTATCGAGGAAATTAGTATCTTCGGATTACCCTTCCAATTATCAGAGGACGCAAAGCGTCAGACGGGCATAGGGGTATTGCTCAATACAAGTGCGGAATGGACGCCTCATATTGCCGAGAATACTCGCCTGCGGCTGGGGGGGAGTTTGTATCGAACCGACTATCGTGGGGGAAGCTTTGACGATACCTTTGCCAATGTGCATGTCGGTCCTAAATTTCAGCTTGGTGGCCTTGAACTCAGCACGTTGTTAACCGGTTTTCATCGCTGGTATGGTAATGAGCCCTATCATCATGGCGCTGGTCTTCGGCAGGAAGTGACCTACTATCCATCTTCTCGAACACGCCTGCATACTTCGTTAGAGCACCAGTGGGTTCGCCACGATGACGTTAGCAGTTTGGATGGCACCCGTACCAGTTGGCTGGGCAGTTGGCAGTATGCCCTGACGCCTTCTAGCGGCGTGATGGGAGTACTGGGTCTGTCCAAAGAGTCTACAGAGCTGGATATGCTCAGCAATACCGTTTATCGAGGTGGTGTCGGATACTACCGGGAGTTATTCGGAGGCCTAACGGCTCTGATCCAACCTGAATATCTTCGCGCTCGCTATGATGACGTGACTCCGGCCTTTGGTGTGGAGCGGCGCGACAATTTATGGCGTACAAGATTGCGATTGACCAACCGCCGCTGGGTATTCAAAGGATTTACACCAGAGCTTACTTTGATCCGCTCATCCCGGCGTAGCAACATTGATCTGTATAGCTATGACCGTAATCAGGTGCAGTTAGGTGTATCGAAGTTATATTGATCGTTAATATACGCATTGTTAATGAGGGCTATCGTTAGGGTTTTTAAACACGCACTTCCCCAGGGTATCTACTCTGCAGATGACATTGAACCGTTAAGCCGCGACAATAGCGCGCTGCTTCAAATCACCGCGATTTGTTATCTCAATTGCCG
>JBLWSY010000061.1:0-5331 GCA_048270425.1 Oceanospirillum sp. | reverse complement strand
ACAAACAGGCTTGCTGTTTACGCTCTTGATTGCTTTCGCGCGTTTCCAGTGCAAAACACCAGCAGGTACTTTTACCGGCACTGATGTCACAGTGCGCCGCATCGCCGCAAGCAGGGCAGTCATGAGTCGCGCTTTCCCGGGATAATTGCTGCATGACAGCGTCACGCTCGGCATCCGACCACTTTCGCCACTGGATAATTTCTGGCATGGTGCGATGGCAGCCTGAGCAAATTCCGCCATTATTTTTGCAGGCGGCAATACAAGGGGTTTTCATGGTAATCGAATCGTCAGTCAAGTTGTCGGGCAATATACCTTAACTCATCGTATTCCCCAACCCGAATGGCGTTTGCGCTGGTGTATCATTATCCCTTGCTTTTGTTACGGGGAATGTCTAGTATAAATCTAAATGAAAATTATTATCGTTAAGGTGTTTTGATGTTACCTTTCATTATTGCATTTGTATTTATGCTGGCTTTGGGTAAAAAGCTGATGGTGCCAGACCGTTGGCTGGTGGTACTCAGCGTGGTTTTGTTGCTGTGCTATTTGACCACCTCACTGAGTGCTATTCCTGTGTTGATAACCTTGTTTGTTGCGGCACCATTTCTGATCCCGATTCGTTATTCGGATAAGACCCATGCTTTGTTTGGCTTGTGTGTGGTATTGCCTTTGGTGGGGGAACTCATTTACTAACTGAAGAGCCAAACGATGATTGACCTTTGGCTTTTTAATAAGCAATTGTTCAATATTTGATGCAATCTGTTTTATATCATAAGGTTACCTATTTACAGTATTTCATCCTCTTCGGTTTCTCTTGTCGGAGTTTGACGCTATAGTGTCGTTCTAAAGTTGTACAGGAGCTTATGGATGAAGCTAACAATTTCAGGGAAGTTGCAACTCAGTTTTTTGTTGCTGGCCCTTTTGTTTGTCGCGTCAGCGGCAATGACCTACCGCAGTATCTCAGTGCTGGATAATCACGCCCAGTCTCTTCTTAATTCTGATTTGCCGACCGTTGACACCAGTCGTGGTATTCAGCAATCGGTCCAGGCCAGTTTATCGACCGTACGGGCTTATATGCTGCTCGGTAGCAATGAAGCCAGTGCGGAACGCCTTAAACAGCAGTTAAACCAGATTGTTGTGCAGACTGATCAATCGTTACCCGTTCTCGAGCCGTTGATCGACCAGCAAGACTATCAAACCGTGGTCAAACAATGGCAAGCGGTGAAAGCATCAGTAGAGAAGATCGTTGAGTTGGCCCACAGCGCAGAAAACCTGCCGGCCCACAATCTGTTTACCAATGAAGCCGCTCCGATAGCCGAAGTGGCTCTGGATCAGTTACAGGGGCTGATTAATGCCGAGTCTTCCAATAAGGAAGGCGATGAGCGCAAGCGCTTGTTTAAGGTTTACGCCGACAGTTATAACTCGCTCGCCAATGCACTTTCCGCGATGCGCGATTTCCTGTTATACGGGCGCAGTGAATATCTCGATAAGTATCATGATTTCATTAAAGCTCATAACCAGTCGGTCAGTGAGATTGAAAGCAAACTCAGCCTGCTTAATGACAGTGATCGCTCGCTTTGGGATCTGTTTAAAGAGATGCAGCAGTTGTTTTTCCCGCTGGCTGATCAGGTGATCGAACTGCGGCAGTCTCCGGACTGGAACTTTGCCCATCAGGAGATGGCGAAAACGTTGCTGCCAGCGGCAGAGAGCCTGGATAGTGCCTTAGAAGCCGTTGTTAAAGCCCAGCAGTTGAAAGCCGACGAGAGCGGCGAGGGAATCGAAGCGTCTATCAGTCAGGTGCTCAGCGTGCTGGTCACTACCTTGATTCTGGTTATTGTCGCGGCGCTGGTGATTTCCGGTTACATGGGGCGCAGCATTGGCCGTCGCGTGGCGGGTATTTCCGCTCGCGCACAATTGATTGCGTCCGGTGATGTTTCTCAGCCGCCGCTGAGCGTTAACGGAAATGATGAACTGTCTGCTCTGACCGAATCGATCAACCGCATGAATGTTTCCTTAGCGGGTATCGTGCAGGGCGTGACGGACAAAGCGCAGCGTGTCAGTGAAAGTATGGGCGCTTTATTGCAGTCCAATCAACATACCCTGTCGCAGGTGAAAAACCAGCAACAGCACATCAGCGCAATGGATGCAGAGTTATCTGATGTCAGCCAGTCGACCGCACACACTTTACAGCAGGCACAGCGTTCAATGGTCGCTCTGGCCGAATCACAGCGTGAAATCGCTGAGGGTAAGTCGTCACTGGCGCTAAATAAAGAGACCATGAATAACCTGCACCAGACCATTGAACAGGCTAACCGGTTAGTCGGGCAATTGAGTCAGGAGAGTGCTGCTATCGGTAAAGTGACGGAAGTGATTGAAGGTCTGGCCGAGCAAACCAATCTGCTGGCTTTAAATGCGGCGATCGAAGCCGCCCGGGCCGGAGAGCAGGGGCGGGGTTTTGCGGTGGTTGCTGATGAAGTGCGCCTGCTGGCAACACGCACGACGGCATCAACCAGCGAAATCAATCAGATTGTGCAGGCGATTCAGTCCTCGACCGCTGCTGTGGTCAAAGAGATCCAGCAGGGGCAGCAGATTGCCGGAGTCGGTTCGCAACATATTGAAGAAGCCGTCGTCAAACTGGAATCGACCACCAATCAGATAAGTCAGCTTAATCAGCAGATGGTGGAACTCACTCATGCGTCAGAGCAGCAAACCCAGGCGACGCAGGCCATCACGCATCTGATGCAGCAAGTGAATCATGCGGTGGATGATGTGGCGGCGATCAGCAGTCGTTCGACCCAAACCTCGCAACAGGTGCAAGAGCAGTTTGCGGCGCTGGATAAAGATATGGCCCAGTTTAAGCTGAGTTAAAGTCGGTTCAAAAACGGCTCAATTGCCAGTAAGTAGTATGCAAAGCGGCTTAGCAATAGACTGGTAAGCCGCTTTACTATTTGTCGGGTGCATGTCTTCTCGTCAGCAGCCTGGCTGGATGAACGTTGGGTCGGCAGAAGATAATCTTGCCCGGCGATATTGCCAGCAAGGTGGAAACGTGGTTTATTAAAGACCTCTCTAATTTAAGGGCTATCACCTTTATGTGTCGCTGGCTCGCCTATCAGGGCAACCCTATTTATCTTGAACAACTGGTTTATCAACCGGAGCATTCGCTGGTTCATCAAAGTCTCGAAGCGCGCAAAGCTGTGACGCGTGTTAACGCCGACGGCTTTGGCTTAGGCTGGTATACCGAGCGCAGCACGCCGGGTACTTTTCATGAAGTTCTGCCAGCCTGGGGGGATGAAAATCTTAAGTCGCTTGCCCACCATATTCGCTCACACCGCTTTATGGCTCATGTCCGCTCTTCGACTGGAACTCAGGTGTCGCGCAGTAACTGCCATCCTTTTGTGCTGGAGCAGTGGATGTTTCTGCATAACGGCCAGATTGGTGAGTTTGAAAAGGTACGCTATACCCTGGAATGCATGCTGCCGGAGTCACTTTATGTACAGCGCAAGGGGACGACAGACAGTGAGCTGATCTTCTTGCTGATGATGAAAAATGGTCTGGCTGTCAATCCGGAAGCGGCTATCCGGCGTACGGTGAATGAGATTGAACAGGCGATGGCAATGAAGGGGATTACCACCCCGTTTAAAGCGTCGATTTGCCTGTCAGACGGCGACCAGTTCTGGTTGGTACGTTACAGTTCGGACCAGCACCCGCCAACGGTATTTATCAAAGTGATGGACGATGACATCGTATTGGCTTCCGAGCCTTTGGATAACAGTACCGGTTGGAGCCTGGTTGATCCGCAGACGATTACCCACGTCGCCGGCACAGACCTAACAACGCAGGTGATATCTTCACCACGAGCAGCTTAGTTTCTGCATAGGATCTGGCGTTTTTTTAACGTCAGATCAACATCTTCCCTGTTTTACACAGATTTACAATCCTAAGTCGGTTATCTCAGTTGCGGTAGGGTGGGTAACTGGGTATAGTTGCTACATCTTAATGCGAATGCTTCTCAAAATATATCGCAATGATTAGTAAAAGGAAGATTATGAAATCCGTTATCAGTTTGACGTCTCTGGCTTTGGTCCTGTCTTTTTCAGCCCATTCTGCAGAAGTGACTATTGAACATCAGATGGGTAAAACCACTCTGGAACAGAAACCTCAACGTGTTGTTGTGATTGGCTTAGGCGCGCTGGATGCGGTCGACAGCTTTGGTATCAAGCCGGTGGCTGTCTCTAAAGTGCCACAACTTCCGCCGTATCTGGATAAATACCACGGTGATGATTACGCACAGGCTGGTTCTCTGTTCGAGCCGGATTTCGAGTCTATTTACACCCAGAAACCAGATTTGATCATTGTGGGTTCACGTGCCGCAACAGCCTACGATGAGCTGTCTAAAATTGCACCGACCATCGTTTTTGCTGTCGATGACAGTAAAGGTTACTGGGAAAGCACGCAGGAACAGTGGCATAACCTGGGTAAAGTGTTTGATATTGAACCGCAAGTTGACGCTAAAATTGATCAGCTGAAGAAAGAGATCAAACAGGTACATGATTACACCGATCACCATACCGTGGATGCCCTGACGGTGATGAGCTCAGGCGGTAACCTGACCACGTTTGGTAAAGACTCTCGTTTCTCTGCTATCTATCGTGATTTTGGTTTTAAAGAAAACACCAAGGTAAAACAGACAGGCAAACATGGTGATCTGATCTCTTACGAATTCATTCGTGAGCACAACCCGCAGACGCTGTTCATCATTGACCGTGACAAGCTGGTTAACAAAGGCGTAAGCCACACCCATGAAGAGTTTGAAAATGATCTGGTGAAAGCTACGGATGCTTATCAGAATAAACGCATGAAGTTTTTGGATTTGAACGCCTGGTACATCTCAGCCGCTGGTGTTAAAGCCACCGAGCAGATGGTGGCAGACATGAAAAATTCTGTTGGCCTTTAATCATGTGTAACGGTGTCTGCCCTTAGGGCAGGCACTGGCAAGCCTAGGTTAGTTGTGAAAAAATTATTGCTCGTTTTTGTAATTGTGAGCCTGTCTTCACTGTTTGTGGGGGTGGGCAATTTGTCGTTTGTAGGCCTGCTAAGCGGTGATGCCGAAAGCTGGAATCTGCTTGTTACCAGCCGTGTACCGCGTTTGCTGGCGGTGTTACTGGCCGGAGGCGGACTAAGTATCGCCGGCCTGATAATGCAGCAGGTCAGTCAGAACCGATTCGCTGCACCTTCCACTTCCGGCACCATCGAATGTGCCATGCTGGGGTACGTCTTAAGTCTGGTGATATTTGGTGATGGCAACAACCTTTGGTTGATCTTTGCTGTCGCGAT
>JBLWSY010000060.1:0-5346 GCA_048270425.1 Oceanospirillum sp. | reverse complement strand
AACAACACGACAGAAGAAATCGGATTCGCTTCACTAAAATGTCTTTCCTTGACCTAACTGACTCAACTTTATTGAAATTATCGGCGCAAACGCAGGGAAGAGTGACTATGTTTAACTGTAGGCTAGGTCTTCTCTTTATCAAGGTGCGGCAATGTTTATTGTTAATCGCTTCTCAATAAAAGCGCGGCTGGTGCTTTTGTGCTTATTACCTATGGTGGTAATAGCTTGGGGAACGTGGACGCTATTTAGTCAGTTTCAGTCCCAGTTATTGTCTTATCAAAGTTCGACCCAGAAAGTGACTGCGCTCAATTATGTTGCCAATGCCACGCACTCGTTTTATCACCTATTAAGTCGTCGGCTGAACGATGACCCGCTGGATTTCTACATTGAACAGTTGGAGTCAGAGCTTAGCCAACTGAGTGAATTTTTTGCTCCTTCAGTGACCCGGCTGGTGGCGGCAAATTCCGATCTGTTAATTCGCAATAATATTGCAGAACTGAGAAGTATGGCGCAGGAGGTTCGGACGGCGCCACTCGAAGATGTCAGACAATATGGCACCTGGGCTTTTGATTTAATTTATGAGCTCAATCTCGAAATTCAGAAAACCATTAATCACGACGCTCCGGCAGAGATCCATCATTTAGATACGATTTATGATGAACTCAGTTGGTTTCTGTACTGGATGCAACGTGAAGCCTGGTTTCTACGCGATTTAGCGCGTTCGGAAACGCTGACCAAACAGCAGGTTGGGAAATATTTGCGCATCGCGGAAAATGAACAATTGTATCTGGAGCGCTTTATCGACTCCGGGGCCAGCTCAGTACAGTTGGAACAGATAGTCAAATTGTTTGCTCAGCAGGACTTTAGACAAGGGGCATTAGTGCGGGAAAAAATTCTGCAGCAGGATGTCTCCCCATCTGAGCTGGCCGGTTATGTAAAAACCCTGGATAATCGCCATGCATCGATTCAGAAGCTGTTTGTCGGTTTCTCCGATCATCTCGCCGCGCAGATCGCTCATCGCTCCCAGCAGGATCAGCAGCGTATCATTCTGGTCAGTGTGGTGGTGTTTCTGGTATTTATGTTGCTGTTGTTCCTCGGACTCGGTACTTTCTATCGTATTTCTACCAAGCTGAACCGTATCCTCGATACTATGTGGCGGATGCAGGACAAACGGGATCAGGTTCAGTTGATTGACATTGATGGTAATGATGAGTTTTCCGACTTCGCCACCAATCTCAATCACATCATCGAAGAAGTTCAACTGCATGAAGCTTCTCTGATTCAGGCCAAAGAGGACGCGATTGCGGCTAACCGGGCCAAAAGTTCTTTTCTGGCGAATATGTCCCATGAAATCCGTACTCCGCTCAACGGTATTATTGGTATGACCGAAGTGTTGGGAACGTCGGGGTTGACGGCTAACCAGCAAGATATCTTATCTGACATTGATAGCTCTTCTCAGGCGTTACTCATATTGCTGAATGATATTCTCGATTTGTCCAAAATTGAGGCCGGCAGTCTGACGCTCACCTCGAATCCGTTTAACTTTGCTGAGCTGGTGTATGACACGGTAAACCTGGTGAATCTGCGTGCTGTGACGCAACACGATGAGCTGTCTATACAGCTCGATCCTGCCTTGCCTTTGTTGGTTGTCGCGGATGAATTCAGGGTCAAGCAGATCCTGATGAACCTGCTGTCCAATGCGGTGAAATTCACCAAAGATGGAGAAATAAGCGTTGAAGTCAATTTTCTTGCCGAGGATACACCGCAAATCCGCTGCAGTGTCACGGACAGCGGGCGTGGTATCGCGAAAGACAAGCTGACGACTATTTTTGCTCCGTTCACGCAGGAAGACGACAGTATTACCCGCCATTTTGGCGGCACGGGGCTGGGCTTGGCGATCTGTAAGCAGTTGATTGAAATGATGCGAGGTACATTATCGGTCAACTCGACCAAAGGGTTGGGCAGTAAATTTGAGTTTATCATTCCAGTAGCGTTGCCGGACGAGCAGCCTGAACCGGTTCAGTGCTTGCAGTTCTCGCTACTGGTGGCAAATGGCACCTCATATGTTGCAGCGATTCGCCGCGAGTACCAGCGCCTGGGAACCGAGTGGGCAGAAGCTCAGACAGTGGCTGACCTGACAATGATGGAATTCAGTAAGCCGGTCAGTCATGTGGTCTATTGTCAAAGTCTGACTCAGCGTAGTGAGGGCGATATTGCGTTGTTGCGGCAACGTTTTCCGCACGCCAGTATTATTTTCTGTCAACATCACCTGTTCACCCATCGCAGTCAGGTGGATAACGTGGATGGTTGGGTTACGCTGCCTTTTCTCGGCACTCGTTTTGAACGTCTTCTTGCCAATCAATCCGATGTCGCACCGGGGGCAGTAGATAGAACGGTACTTGAACAAAGTCCTGCCGCTGAGCCAAGCTCAAGTTGCATCCTGATTGTGGAAGACAACCTGATGAATCAGAAAATCGCGACTTTCTTTCTTGAGAAAGCCGGCCTGAGCTATGTGATTGTCAGCAATGGTCAGGAAGCCGTGGATGCCGTCACCCAGGGCGGTAGATTTGCGGCCATTTTGATGGACTGCATGATGCCTGTGATGGATGGATTTACTGCCACACGCCGGATCCGTCAGTGGGAAGAAGAGAATGGTATGGCCAACACACCGATTATCGCCCTGACAGCCAGTGTCCTTGATGAAGACATTGCTCACTGCTTTGAAGCGGGGATGGATGCTTATTTGCCCAAACCTTATAAGTCCAAACAGCTATTTGATATCTTTAACGAACTCGAAGTGGCTTAGTTGCTTGTAGTGGTTTAGTTACTTGTAGTGGTTTAGTTGCTTTAAGTGGCTTAGTTGCGACCCATTGCAAGTGTTCGAGTCGCCTGCTCGCGCGTAATCAAAGTAATGAATTCTTCTGCTATCAAAGGCGGAGAGTAGTAATAGCCCTGATAGTCGTCACATCCTTCCTCAGCCAGTAGTGACAACTGTTCACGGCTGTTTACCCCTTCTGCGGTGACCACTTTACCGAGATTATGGCCGAGTTGGATGATGGTTCTGACCAGCATATGGTCGTGGTGATCGTCAACACAGTCATCAATGAAAGATTTGTCGATCTTAACTACATCAATGGGCAGTTGTTTTAAGTAATTTAGCGATGAGTAGGCAATACCAAAATCATCGATTGCAATGCGCACGCCAATACGACGTAACTCTTCACAAGTCTGGCTGACGCTTTGTGGCTGTTTCATTAGGGTGGTTTCGGTGATTTCGAGCTGGAGTAACCGGGCATCGAGCTCTGTATCCCGCAGAGTTTGGGAGACGACCTGAAAAATATCGTCATAAAGAAACTGGACTGTAGATACGTTAACGGCAATACAGATATCGTGACCCTGTTGCTGCCAGGCTTTGGCCTGGCGACAGGCAGTCTCAATGACCCAGCGTCCGATCGGAATGATTTGCTGGCTTTTTTCCGCAATTGCCACGAACTGCTCCGGGTTAACCTGACCTAAATCCGGATGGTGCCAGCGTATTAACGCTTCAGCACTCGTCACTCGTCCGCTTACAACGTCGACTTTAGGTTGATACTCCAGATGTAACTGCTGGCGGCTAATCGCCGTGCTCAGTTCACGTTCGAGCTGATAATTACGGATGGTTTCTCCGATTAACTCTTCATCAAAATGCTGTACCAGATTCTTGCCTTTTTGTTTGGCGCGCTGCAGTGCGATATCCACATTACGGCACCAGATATCACTGTCGTACATCGCATCGTCAAACAGCGCCACGCCGATGCTCATTGTCATGCTGTAGTAGCGCTGATTGAGAAAAAATGCCTGGCTGCAGGTGGCGAGAATACGGTGTGCGACCTGATCGGCTTTGGCCCGGATGTGTTGGTCACCTTTTATAATGAGCGCGAACTCGTCGCCACTGAGACGGTACAACTGGTCACAGCCAAGATTCAGCTGGTTCAGACGTTGCGCCAGCCCTATGAGCAGTATATCGCCTTGATGGTGGCCCAAAGTATCGTTAATCAGTTTGAAATCATCAATATCCAGCTGCAACAACGCATAATGCTGGTCGCTGTTATATTGGGATTCCAGACGCTTGGTGTCATTTAAAAACGCGGCACGGTTGGGAAGGGGGGTAAGAAAATCGGTCAGACTGTCGCGTCGATAGCGTTCGATCTGAGATTGCAGTTTGTGTTTGTAGTAGACGCCGAGCGTTGCCAGTATTGAAATAGAGACAAGCTCTATCGAATCCAATAAGTAGTCACCGAAATTCGCCGAATTGAAAGAGTGATGAGATAAGCTGGATATGACCAAAAGCAGCGCGGCGATGATTGGCCACAGGGTGCCCGGAAACAGAATCAAATAGCTTAGAGGGATCAGGATAAAGGTTTCCTGAAGCGCGGCAGATGGCGATAGCTGGCTTGCCAGGGTGACACAGCCCAGAGCCGCGAGTGCTGCCAGCATCTTGAGCTTTGCGTTCGCACTGATAAAAGCCAGTAACAGGCACAGCGGATAGGCATACAGATAAGGTGCCACTGTTTGGGGCACCACCAACAATGAATAACTGACAATAGTGACGGCAACAAGATAAAACAGAGGCAATACGCCCCGTAACAGCGATCTTGAGACGGTCTGACTGGTTGCAGATAACATGTAAGTTCCTGTGAGTAATTCTGCCTTGGCGCGACATTTGTCTCGATTCCAGGCGCGTTGTGACAACAAGATGACGGCGAGCGCCAAAGGTGATGCAACAATTTACTTGGAGTGTAATTCAGGAATAGCGAATGTAAGTCAATATATTGACAGCTTTGACTGAAACCTAGTGCTAGTCTCATTTGGGAGACGGTCGAACGGCCGGTGTTCAGAATAATCGTTTGAACGCGAGAGTTTTTCAGCGCAAAAAATAAGCTCTCCGTGTGGAGAGCTTACTGATTCATGATGACGCCGGACAAAACCTTATGAGGGCAGGCGAATCTCTGTAATCGAGCTGAGTTCTTCAATTGGCAGCCAGTTTACTTTTACGCCTGCCTGAAGAAACATGTCCTGGCTGACTTGGATCTTGTCACCCCAGCGGGACAAAAAGTCCTCTGATTGTTCCGGACAGTGCACGGCAGCGATTCCTGTCTGGATTATTTTTGCCGCACAGTTCGGGCACGGAAAGTGAGTGACATAGATTTCACAACCGTCGAGATCCCGTTTCGCGAACAAAATAGCATTTTCTTCTGCATGCAATGTCTTGAGATATTTCATATCGCGGTCATCGGTGTTTGCGCTGTCTGAAATACCGTGTGGGTAGCCGTTAAAGCCGACCGAAACGATGCGGTTTTGTTTCGT
>JBLWSY010000059.1:0-5643 GCA_048270425.1 Oceanospirillum sp. | reverse complement strand
GATGGCAGCGGGAAGCACCGCTTGAGCGTGGTATCCAAGGTGGTATTATCGAGACATGATGCCATGAGTGATAGCCGATACCATGCTGCTTGATCCTGTGTGTTCATGGTATCGAAATTATTTAACTATATGTTTTTATTGATTTTATGGCCTGATTTTCGGGTGATCTTCCAGCATGGTATTGGAATCGAAGAAGGATAAGACTCTTGCTGACCGATACCAAGCTGCGCAACCTCAAGCCGAGGGATAAACTCTATAAGGTGAATGACCGTGATGGCCTCTATGTGGCTGTCACTCCTGCCGGTTCTATCTCATTCCGTTACAACTACTCGATCAATGGCAGGCAAGAGACAATCACCTTTGGCCGCTATGGCGTTGGGGGGATCACGCTGGCAGAAGCCCGTGAGCGACTTGGTGAAGCCAAGCGGATGGTCGCCGATGGAAAGTCGCCAGCGAAGGAGAAGGCTCGAGACAAGGCGCGTGTTAAAGGTGCTGAAACCTTTGGTGCCTGGGCGGAAAAGTGGCTACGTGGCTACCAGATGGCAGACTCTACCCGTGATATGCGCCGCTCGGTTTATACGAGAGAGCTAGAAACGAAATTTGGCAATCAGAAGCTGACCGAAATCACCCACGAGGACTTGCGAGCACTAACCGACGCCATCGTAGAGCGTGGTGCGCCTGCTACGGCGGTTCATGCACGTGAGATTGTACTCCAGGTATACCGCTGGGCGACTGAGCGGGGTCAGAAGGTCGAAAACCCGGCAGACCTGGTGAGGCCAGCAAGCATTGCCAGATTTGAGCCGAGAGATCGAACCCTGACACCCGAAGAAATCAGGATCATGTACCAGTACATGGGCCGTATTGGTACATCGCCATCGATCCGGGCAGCGGTCAAGCTGCTGTTGTTGACGATGGTGCGAAAAAGCGAGCTGACGAATGCCACCTGGAGTGAGATCAACTTCAGCGAAGCGCTCTGGACGATTCCCAAGGAACGGATGAAACGGCGAAACCCTCACCTAGTGTTTCTATCCAGGCAGGCCATGGACATCTTCATCGCTTTGAAGACGTTCTCCGGAGGATCGGAGTATGTTCTGCCGTCACGCTACGATTCTGACGTCCCCATGAGCAGTGCTACGCTGAACCGGGTGATGACGATGACATACAAGCTGGCTCAGAAAGAGGGGCAATCGCTTGCTAAATTTGGCCCGCACGACCTGAGACGAACAGCCAGTACCTTGCTTCATGAAGCCGGTTACAACACCGACTGGATAGAGAAATGCCTGGCACATGAGCAAAAAGGTGTAAGGGCGATATATAACAAAGCCGAGTATCGTGATCAGCGTACAGCTATGTTGCAGGACTGGGCTGATATGATTGATGAGTGGGTTATTTAGGGGGCTCGCTAACTTTTAAAGGCATCTCTTACAAAAAAGGTAATCAGGGATGAAAATAGAGAAGATAAAGCTACAGAATTTTCGTTGTTTCGGGCATGAGGTGGTCGAGCTAAATTTTGAGGAAGAACTGACAATACTTGTCGGCGGAAACGGCTCCGGAAAGACGGCAGTGCTGCAAGCTGTGTCCCGGTTGTTTGGTACATCATCAGCGCAGCGGTCGGTACAGCGCCGAGATTTTCACATACCTATTGACCGGCAGGAGCTGCAGTCTGGCGACAGTCTGTTTGTCGAAGCGGTACTTGCCTTCCCTGAACTAGAAGAGCAAGACGCTTCTCCTCTTGATGCCGTTCCGGAGTTCTTTAATCAGATGGCGGCTTCCGGTGAGGGAGAGCCCCTTAAGGCCCGGATACGACTACAAGCAACATGGACGGATGACGGTACGCCGGAAGGAGCAATTGAGGAGGATATACGCTGGATAAGAGCCCTGGATGATGATTTTGAATGGGATGACTGTTCCAGGGTTCAGGCTGTAGAGCGCTCTTCAATCCAGTTTATTTACTTACCGGCAAATCGTGATGCGACGACTCAAGTGACCGCCCTTCTAAAAGGGCGGTTATGGCAGGCTGCTAAATGGTCGACGGCATTTAGGGATGCAAGCTATGTTAATGCCGGTCAGATCCAGAGCAGTTTCGAGGAAGAGGAGCCGTCGAAGTTTCTGCTGGAGCGTCTTTCGAAGCGTTGGCAACAGGTCCATGAAGCCGATACAGACAGTAAACCGCGTTTAAGGCTCATCGAGAACCGTTTTGAGGAGCTTGTTCGTAAAGCCGAATTTACTTTTACGCCTGATGAAGAAGGTCAGGAGCGTCGTTTGTCCGAGCTGAGTGACGGTCAGCGCTCTCTGTTCCATATCGCTCTTACAGCGGCAACGCTCGAAACCGAGCGGGAAGCTTTTTCTTTGCCTGCTGATGACAGCTCATTTGAACAGGATAAGTTACGCCGTATTCACCTGACGATTCTTGCCGTCGAAGAGCCAGAAAACAGCCTGTCACCGTTCTTTTTATCTCGCATCATCAAGCAGGCGAGAGAGATTGGTGCACTGCCTTCCGCGCAGGTTCTGCTATCTAGCCATTCCCCAGCTATCCTGAGCCGGATAGAGCCGGAGGAAGTGAGATATTTTCGTATGGACCGGAGCGCTCGGTGCTCATCGATCCGAGAACTGACTCTGCCTGAAGATGATGTTGAGGCAAGCGTTTATGTCAGGCTGGCTGTAAAGGCATACCCCGAACTTTATTTTGCGCGATTTGTAATCCTGGGTGAGGGAGACTCAGAGCGAGTCGTTATTCCGAAAATTGCGGAAGAGATGGGTGTTTCCCTTGATCCATCATTTGTTCCCGTCGTTCCGCTCGGTGGACGGTTCGTAGCGCATTTCTGGCGGCTGCTGAATGATCTTGAGATTCCACATGCCACATTGCTCGATCTTGATCTGGGGCGCCGACATGGTGGGGCGAATGCCATGAGAAGCTGCCTTCAGAATTTGGCCGATATCGGGAGTAATTTTGGGAGCACCAATGGTGCTAATGCTGCTCAGCTTACCGACCAACAGCTTTATAATGAAGGCCTGCAAGGTCAATGGCTTCAAGCATTCAGGAGGGAAGGTGTTTTCTTTTCCTATCCCATTGATCTCGATTTTGCCATGTTGCTCGCCTTTCCAACCGCTTATCAGGTTGCCAATCCAGGTGGCAATGGACCCCAGAGTAGTGCTGCTGCTATTCAAGCCAAAAAGGTCAGTACGCTGAAAACAGGTGGTAATCCTGCCTTGTATACCGCGCATTATGATGACGCTTTCAAATGGTATCCGTATCTGTTCCTGAGCCGCAGTAAGCCCGAAACTCACCTTGCGGCTTTTTCCCGTATCGCGGACGGCGGTGTTACTGCGTCCGCTCCTGTAGAACTCAGGGCGCTCATTGAGTACGTTACGGATAAGCTTAATCTGTCAGGAGAGAATGAATGACCCGCGTAAGCAGAGACGACTGGATGCCTCAGGGTGTCGGTGGTCTGGAAGGGAGAGCGTGGGAGGCTTTACGTGAAACCGATAGCAGCATCCTTGTCACCGCTGGTGCTGGTGCCGGAAAAACAGAGTTCCTAGCACAAAAAGCGGCCTATCTTCTTCAGACAGGTATTTGTCCGGCCCACAAACGCATTCTGGCCATCAGCTTTAAAAAAGATGCCGCCCACAACCTTACTGAGAGGGTTTCAAAACGTTGCCCGAGGAACCAGGCGCGGCGCTTTGATTCAATGACTTTTGATGCCTTTACCAAGGGGCTTCTGGACCGGTTTCGTCCGGCTTTACCTGAGCCGTTCAATGCGCCCGGTACGTATCAGATTGTTAATCCGTTTCGTAGGGATTATGACGATTTTATTGAGCGACATGGCTATCACGGAGTGAGTGCTCAACAGCTTGAGAGAAGACTGCTTCTGACAGACCTGCCAATTGACTTGTCAAATGGATCTGAAGTACATCGTGCGTTAGCAGATTACTGGCATGAACAATTCTTCGGGGGCTACGAGATATCCCTGTCCTTCCCGATGATAAACAGGCTTGTAAAACTACTGCTTCAGGAAAATTCATATATCCGCCGGGCCTTACAGGCAACATATCCCATCGTCTTTCTTGATGAATACCAGGATACCACCTATGCCCAGTATGACATGCTGCTAACGGCATTCGATGGTAGCGATGCTGTCTTTACGGCAGTCGGCGATGATAAGCAGCGTATCATGGGATGGGCGGGAGCCATGAATGACGCCTTTGACCAGTTTGAAAACGACTTTGCTGCCAGACGCATAACACTGCTTTCTAACTGGCGGTCACATGTGGATCTGGTTCGTATTCAGCACGAGATTGCCCGCCGGATAGACGATAATGTGGAAGAAGTGCAGGCACAGGGAGTCCGTGAAATCGAAGGTGAGGTTTCTGCTATCTGGCAATTCCGGAGCGCAGATGACGAGAACAATTATCTGGCTGAATGGGTGAGCCGTGAGGTTCAGTCAGGGCGTGTTGAGCCACATAATGTAGCGATTCTGATCAGAATGCGGGCAGATCAGGTTGAGGGTGAAATAGCCTCTGCTTTTGCTCAACGAGGTCTCAGGATCAGAAATGCGGCCCGGTCAGTCGGTGAAATTCAGATACAGGATCTGCTTGGTGAAGAGCTGACCGGCATATTCGTTCCTTTGCTCCGCCTGGGAGCGACGAGCCGAAGCCCGGAAAACTGGGAGCAGGCCCAGCAGAACTATCTGTTTCTGGAGGCTGCCGATCCGGATAACGATCTCACGCAGGAGCGATTGCTGGTTAAGCTTGAATCATTCGTCCGTCAATTAAGAGCAGAGCTAGCGCATCGCCAGCCTGGTCCGGATTCGGCGGAAGAGATTACAGAGATGCTTCTTGAATTTGTCGGAATCCCTACGCTTCGGCAATCCTTTCCCGCTTACCAGCGTGCAAGGGATTTTGAGAGGGTGTGGAATGGATTCGTCACTCTCCTGAAAGAGTGCGCAGAACACAGCAGCAGCTGGACGGAGGCGCTGGATGAGTTCGAAGGTATTGGCCAGGTAGCTCTGATGACCGTCCATAAAAGCAAAGGTCTTGAGTTCCACACGATGATATTTTATGGGCTCGACAATCAGACTTGGTGGAGCCTTACGCCGCAACGGGGTGAAGAGCTAAACACCTTTTTTGTTGCCTTTACCAGAGCAAAGCAGCGTGCGTTTTTCTCCCAGTGCGTTGAGCGAGGACATGCTATTGGCTGGATACAGCAATTATTGGCCCCGGCTGGAGTCGAAACCATAGATGGTACGACTATATTGGGTACTACCTGAGCACAGCCAAGGTAATGCTCTCCCGCTCCATGCAATAGAAGTTTCATATCTCCTTTATGCCGTTGCTTTCTGCCAATTGGGGCAGAGAGTATCGGCTCAAGCCTGAGCTGGTATATTTTAGCCGCTAAAATTTCTCCTCAGTCTTAGCCGATTTTATAACAGGAACTCCTTTCGAACTGACGCCAATGCTTTGGATACGGCTTGGCGTGTCATGGGCTGCTGCTTGGCGTTCAGTATTCGTTTTCCAATTTCAGCCTGGCTGAACCCTGATCGCTTGAGTACCAGCATTTTTTTCTTGGTGTCCGATAGTTTAGAGTCCACCATCCTGCGAGCAAGGTTGCGTAATTCTGCTTTGTCTGCTGACTGCAAAGTTAGA
>JBLWSY010000058.1:0-5689 GCA_048270425.1 Oceanospirillum sp. | reverse complement strand
GGCCAAATGGATTTGGCAACAGCTGAAGCCTGATCTGCCGATGCTGAGCAAAGTCGAAATTAAAGAAACCTGTACCGCAGGTTGTATTTATACCGGCTGATTAGGTCACAGATGAAAAGAAGCCCGGCATAGTTCCGGGCTTCTTTTATTTTGTTTTTCAGGTGAATGTTCAGCTTAAATGACACGGTTTTTTAAATCACAATGTCCTTTAAAAAAACAGCACTTGAAAACAACACCGCAGGTTTACTCGAAAGAGTAGACGTCCGTCCACACTTCACCTTCGTCGGTTTCCTCGATGCCTTGCCATTCTGTTGAGCGTGACATCACTTTCAGTGAGAAGTTAACCCCGTCAGTATCGACAATATGCATGTTGTCAACATAAATGGTCGTTCCCGCGGTCAGGGTTACTGTCAGCTCACCACTTGCATCATCAACTGTCCAGGTGAATGCGTAGCTGTCGGTACCGTCAGTGAAGCTGCCGACTCCATCCGAATTGAAGATGTAGGCTTCGCTATCTTCCGGATTCGTGCTCGACATTGTGCGTGGCAATTGCGCCATAAATGCGTTGCTGAATGCGGCTTGAGACTCACTTTGCAGTAAGCAGTCGTTCACCGCCTGGAGATAGGTGCTGTAATCGACGTAGGATAGTGGCACATCATCCACATCGTCCCAATCCGTATTACCCTGGGTGCACTCGCTGATTTCAGGATTGCCATCGATGCTGGTGTATTGGGTCAGCCAAATCTCTGCATCTTCCGGGCTAAAGACGGCAAACTCCAGAACATCATCTCCCTGCGGTTCAGCCAGCAAGGCGAGGTATTCCGCTGTGCTGTCGTCGCTGTAACGCAGTTCAATAAAGCCATCGTCATTAATCAACCACTTGCGTGTGCGTACCATGCCATCGCGATAATATTCGGCGCTGCCGTCCGTGGCGAAGGTGTACAAACGAGTCTCGCCATTGGAACGTATCCGCAGCAGTTCAGCACCGTACAAATCGCTCGCGCTGACGGTTGGCAGGACGCCACTACAGCTTTGATAGGTGTCCAGTGTAGCGGTAAAGTCAGTGTAACTTTTGCCAAGACCTTGTTCGACTGAACAGGCGCCCAACTCTATGAGCGCGACGGTGTCTGACCAGATTTCTGTGACAACGTCACCGTTTCCGTCGCTGTAGGTTTCAAAGAACTTGAGTGACCATTGCGTGTCTGACGAGTCGACTAATGCCCAGTACCAGCTTTCGTCTGGCAGACTACTATCGGTGATCTTTATATAACCGTTTTCAATGGCCCAGGTCGTGGTATCGCCTTCCTGACCGTCACGGTATATGGTCATGGTGTAATCGGCATTAAAGCTGTAATCACGAGTAGAACCGTCACCGCGTACCCGGTGGAAATTATTACCGGCGACCATATCCTCGCTGATCGCGGCTGACCCATAACAGCTTTCGATAGCAGCTTCGAAGTCGCTCATGGTCACGCTGGTTAACCCGTCATTGTCACCTTCACTGCATTGATTTAGCGGGATATCGGCAGCAGCGAGCAGCGCGTTTTTAGCACTGTCACTAAACAACGTGATATCTTCGTCATCCAGCATAATGCCGGCCATTTCCATGTTACCTATGTACACCGCTCCCTGATAAACACTGGCCAGCATATGTGGCGTTGGCTCATCAAATGCGTCACCAAACGCAGTCAGTGCATCCTGAGGAAGAGTGAACAACAGCAGTGACTCATTATTGATGGTCTGCTGTTCCCAGGTTGAAGATGCGACCAGAGTTGCGATGCCTGCTTGCCAGTCGGCCTGATAGTACTGCGCTACGCCGCCTTCGACAAACTTAACCAGGATACTGTCGCCAATACTCATTCCCTGCAGTTCTGATGTCGCGAGACTCGAACTGCCAGCCTCAGCAAAAATTAGTTCTGACAGGCTGGTGGCACCTTCATGGCTGTTGTCCGGTCCATCGTGAATGTACGGCGTCCAGTCCCACATGTAGTAGTTATTCTGAGCCGGAGTCAATCCGAGAGAAATCAGATAAGCATCTTGCGGATAGGTCGCGGTTTGGTCGTTGAAGTTATCCCAGTCGATATCGGTGTCAGCCACCAGACTGCCTGCCAGGGAACGTAAACTACCACTCAGGGTATAACGCAGATTGGTGTGATCGCTTGGATAAGCCACCAAAGCGTTATCAGAGAAATCGATAGTGTAAAGCCCGGTTTGGGTACTCCAGCCCGATTCCGTCAGCACCAGATCTGAATTTTCGCTGCTGACACTAACCTCGGTTTTATCGGCTTTGACCAGTGTAGTACTGTCCATCATTGCCATTGTACCGTTGATGGTCAGCATTTCACTGTATACCCGAACCTGGTCGTTGTCGTCATCATCGGCGTACAGAGCGTAGACGGCCGTTTGTTGCTGCAAATACTGGATTATCTGACCGGTGTCGCCTGCACCGACTGAATCATCGAGCGGATCATCGTCAATCGCATCTGGAACCCCGTCATCATCGTCATCGGTATCTGCGTTGTTACCGGTGCCGTCACCGTCTGTATCGACACTCTCATCTTCATCGAGCGGGAAGGCGTCATCGCCGTCTGCGACGCCATCGTTATCATCGTCTGGGTCAGCGTTGTTACCGGTGCCGTCGCCGTCAGTATCGAGGCTCTCGTCTTCATCAAGCGGGAAGTCATCCTCACCGTCTGCCACACCATCGTTGTCATCGTCGGTATCGGCATTATCACCGATACCGTCACCATCGGTATCGACACTTTCGGCCGGATCAAACGGGAAAGCATCGTCTTCATCTGCGACGTTATCGCCGTCATCATCGGTGTCGGCATTGTCGCCGATGTCATCATTATCACTGTCCGCCCATTCAGTGGCATCATCGGGAAACGCATCGTCGCTATCAGCAACGCCATCACCGTCAGAATCAGTATCCACTGCACCGTCACTATTGATATAGGTTGAATCGAGTTGTTCCGGGGATTTGCTTTCTACCTCAGCTTTGATCACAACGGCAACGATAACCGCGTTGTCGAGTAATTCATTGCTACCATCATTATCCGTCGCTGCTGCATTGAGATCTTGCGGAGTCTGAGGCATTGAACCCGACGATACCAGACTGCGTGCAGCAAAGGCGGCACCGCTGCTGCCACTGGCTTTATAGTCAGAAAGCGTATCTTGTTCACTGATGCCGAGTTGATTGGCTATTTTTGTTTGCGCGCTGGCCACATCGGCTGAGCTGCCTGACGTCACTTCAATATGGACTAAGGTGGAAAGGGGCGTGACCTGCGCAGTGCCCGGTGGAGCGGAGAGGGTAAAGTCGTTTGAAACCGTATTTCCGGTATCTTCATCGACCGTTTCTCCGCGGATGGCCTGCACCACAACCGGGTAGTCTTCCGGATTGGTGATGCCACTGACATCAAGCTCCGCCACGCCACCGCTTTGTGAGGTTGCCGAAGGCTCGTTGTCATCCAACTGGAAATCCTGATCCAGATCGAGCCACACCAAAGCCCCGCGTAAGTAGCCATCAATCGCTTTGACACTGTAAGTGGAACTGGCAGCTGCGGGTGAATCGTTATCACTGCCGCAGCCGTACAGCGTCAGGCTGCTGAATAATCCCAGCGCCATCACTGACGTTTTCATTCGCATAGACAAATCCTTATTTCTGATGTGTATTGTTCTTTATTTTTGGTATTGATTGAATGAATATCACAAAAGAAGCTAATTGAGGCTGATGATTTATTCAAGTTAAGGAATTTTGACGAAATAGCGATTCAGGAAATGGATTTAGACCAATATTAACGGTCTATATTTTATGTAAATATCAATAAGGCAGCAGGTAGATAGAGGACAATCAGGAAATACGCTTAAGAAACAAAACGATGCTCAAGATGAGGTGGTTTTTACAGAAGTGTCGGTAACGAGAGGTGAAAGCTGTGACTTATGTCAAAATAAACCTGAGTAAATGCAACGAAGTCTCAGCATGAAATCAAAATATCCACCCAAGTTGTAAGTGGATATTTAAACGCCATACTGAAACTTCTTCATAACTTATTGGAGAACATCTTCCCCGCCGAGGCTCTGATATATGGTTGCCAGGTTGACTAAGCGGTTATAGCGGTTTTCCAGTAAAGATGCTTTGGCACTGCGCTCATTTTCCTGAGCGTCGAGCAGGGTGGTGATATCGATGGCACCATATTGGTACTGGCTTTTGTAGATACCTGCGGCCTCTCTGGCGCTGTCGTATTGTTGCTGTAATTTTTCTGCGTGATAACGGTAGTTGTCACGGGCGGAAAGCGCGTTGTCGACATCCTGAAAGGCACTGTACAAGGTCTGGCGATAGTTAATGATCGCTGACTGATAACGTACATCGGCAATATCGCGGTTGAGCTGCATCTCATTCCAGTTAAGGAATGGTAAAGCCAGATCTGCGCCGAGGCTGCCAATCGGGTCGCTGAGCAGATGACGTAGCTGAGTCGAAGAGCCCCCCAAAGCGCCGGTCAGGGTCAGAGACGGGAAGTAACTGTTATCTGTATTGTCTTTGTCAGCCAGCGCCGATTTAAGCTCAAACAACGCCTGTTTTACGTCCGGACGGCGGCTGAGAACGTCGGCAGGAATACCTGCTTCGATCTCTGGCAGAGCCGTGTCGGGCAGGGTACTGATACCTGGTTTGCTCTCTTGTGGCGGTTGGTTGAATAACAGCGCAAACGCATTTTTGGCTTCGGTGTACTGCTGAAGATAATCACGATGGGTGGCTTCAATCCCCGCCAGTGAACGCTGCGCTTCCAATACATTGATGCGCGAGACTGAGCCATAACGATACTGGCTTTCCGTTAAAGCCAGGGTTTGGCGCGCTTCATCAATATCGGCGTTACTGAGCGCGATACGCTGGCTGAGGTAGCCGATTTGCCAGTACAGCTGAGCTGTAGTCGCTACCAGAGATTGCGCGGTTGCTTCACGCTCTTCCTGGCTGGCCATAGCCGTCCACATCGCGGCGTCTTTCGCGGCCGCCAGTTTACCCCATAGATCCAGCTCATAGCTCACACCCAATGATGCCTGATAGCTGGCAGAGCTGTCACCGCCGTCCAGCGGTTTGCTGCGCTGCGCTGAAGCGTTGGCAGACAAGTCAGGGTATGTGTCACTCACTGCAAGGCCAGCCTGTAAGCGGGCTTCACGCAGGGTCAGTGTCGCTAAAGCCAAATCGTTGTTGGTTGCCAGAACCTGATCGATCAGAGTGTTTAGTTGAGGATCATTAAAGCTCTTCCACCACTGTTCGATAGTTGCCGAGGAAGATTCACTTTGGCTGCTTTGCCAGTTGTCCGGCACCTGCACATCCTGTGGCTCCAGCTCAGAGCGGGTAACACAACCTGTGGCCAGCATGACACACAGAGCCAGGGTTGAGATCTGATAACTACGCATTCTTATTCCCTCGCCAAGGCATCAATCGGATTCAGTCGCGCTGCATTACGCGCGGGCAGATAGCCGAACAGCACACCGATTAGGGTGGAACAAAGGAAAGCCGAAACGATCGACGTGGTGGAATAAATCATATTAAAACTACTACCCAAGGTGGCAAACAGCACACCAATTAAATAAGCAAGACCAATACCTATCGTACCGCCGCATAAACAAACCAGCACCGCTTCAATCAAGAACTGACGCAAAATATCATTTTGTCTGGCGCCCACGG
>JBLWSY010000057.1:0-5701 GCA_048270425.1 Oceanospirillum sp. | reverse complement strand
GTCACTAAGCACTCTGTTCGTTGCTGTATAGAATGTTTGTCGCTGTATAAAAAGTCTATCGCAAAAGAAACCGCTATTGATCACGCTTGTTCTCTTGCAGGGCTGACCCTTGGTCCGCAAAGACGCAAAAGCCGCCTGTTAAGCAAGCGGCTTTTGGTTATCGCAGCACTGACGTTCCGGTTCTACATCGTCACGGTCACAGACAACGCCTGCGCCTGATTAATCGCATAGCGCACCCGGGTCACATGCTGGGCGCAATTAGTATCAATAAAGCGCGAAATCTCCCCTTTGCGTATCCAGACACTGAGCATGGCATCCACACCATCCTCACTCAGAGCAAAACGACGGGCTAACTCTTTCCGTGACATGGATCCGTGTTCGGCAATCGCCTGTTTCAGCTGATTAAGTATCATGCGATGGTCACCTCGAAATGTTGTTGTCGCCGCCCCGTACTTTTCAGTAACCAGAATACCAGCAACGCAGAAGCGAGCACTGCGACAATCCATAAACTGCTGCTGAGCGGATTCTCCGCCAGATGCGCAGCCTGATTGAACAGTGTCGCCCCGGCGTAGGCCAGCCCCATGGTCCACACAGCAATAAAGCGCGCAAAACGGCCACCAAACTCACGAACATAAGCGCCCATCGCCGCCACACAAGGTGTATAGAGCAGAATAAATATCAGGTAGGAAAACGCCGCATAACCAGAGCTGAAATGGCTGTGCAGATTTCCGAACAATGCAGCGTCCACCTGCTGATCAGCGGCTGCCGAAGCACTATCGGTTAAGTCACCCACTTCGATCCCCAGCGGGTCACTAAAATTCAGCCCCGTCAGGTTATCGGCGATGGACCCGACCGCCTGTTGCAAGCTGGCCAGCAAATCATAGTCGGCATTATCCGATTGGGATGAGGTATAGAGATTATTAAGGGTCCCAACCACCGCCTCTTTGGCGAAGATGCCAGTAATAATACCCACGGTCGCCTGCCAGTTGTCCGCTTCAATCCCTATCGGCGCAAATACCGGCGTCACTATCTGGGCTGCTCTGGACAGGAGCGAATTACCGCTGTCCTGGTTGCCGAACGAGCCATCCGGGCCGAGCGAGTTAAGGAAGCTAAGAATGGCCACCACCATGACAATGGTCTTCCCCGCACCAAGCACGAAACGTTTGAGCTTGTGCCAGGTTTTAATCGCCACATTGCGTAGCGTCGGCAGCTCGTAATCCGGCATTTCCATTACAAAGCTGTCACTGGTACCCGGATAAAGGGTTTTCTTCAGCACCCAGCCCGTGAACACCGCAGCCACAATACCCAGGAGGTACAAACCAAACACGATGTTTTGGCCGAGATCCGGAAAGAATGCCGCAGCAAACAACGCATAAACCGGCAGACGCGCGCCACAGGACATGAAAGGAGCCATCGATGCAGCCAGTTTGCGTTCCCGCTCCTGATCCAGGGTTCGAGTGGCCATGATTGCCGGCACATTACAACCAAACCCTAGGACCAGAGGCACAAAGGCTTTACCCGGCAGACCAATTTTCTGCATCACCTTATCAAGCACAAAGGCGGCACGTGACATATAACCTGAGCTTTCCAGCAGGGCCAGAAACAAGTACAGACAGGCAATGACCGGGATAAAGGTCGCGACCGTCTGCACACCACCGCCAATTCCGTCCGCCAGCAGGGTCACCAGCCAAACCGGCAGATGGTCATCCAGCAGATAGTGGCCACCATCCACCAGTAATGCTCCGACACCAATATCAAAGAAGTCGATAAAAGCACTCCCAATGTTGATGGAAAACATAAACATCAGGTACATCACCACAAAGAAGAACGGCACCCCGACCCATTTGTTCAGAATCACTCGGTCGGCTTTTTCGGTAAAACTGTGGCTGAGCTTACCTTCACTGCGGCGTACCTGCTGGCACAACTGGTGTAAATAGGTGTATTTACAGTCAGCAACGTGCAGATCAATATCCATTTCACTGCGCTGCTGCTCAAACACCAACTGTTCTCGCTGCGCCTGCTGCAGCATGTTAACCACCAGCAAATCATTTTCCAGCGCTCGAATCGCGAGGGCCCGGGCAGAGACCTGCTGCTCAGTAAAATCTGGTTGTAAGGCAGCAATCGCTGATTCAAAGCGCTGACCATAATCGAGTTGCAACGGCTCAAGCGCCATCCCCTGCACCAAAGCGTTATGCAGCTTATCTTTGAAGCGAGCAACCTGCTGTTTGTTGTGGGCGGACAAGGTAAACACCGGACAGGCCAGCGCCTGTTGCAGCTTTTTGACATCAATGGTCTGACGTTCGCGCTTCAGAGCATCCATTTTGTTGAGTACCACCACCATAGGGCGGCCCAGCTCACGCAGCTGCAAGGTCATATATAAGCTGCGTTCCAGACAGGTCACATCCACCACATTAATGATGACGTCTGCCGGGTGAGTCAGTACCGCTCTGGATGCTATCGACTCATCAAGGCTGTTGGCATCATTACCGCTGTCCAGAGCATAAATTCCCGGCAGGTCGGTTAGCAGCAACTCATCACCGGCATACAGGTAGCGGCCGGTTTTCTTCTCAACTGTGACCCCGGCCCAGTTACCAACTTGCTGCCGGGCGCCGGTCAAACCATTAAATAAGGTCGTTTTACCGCTGTTTGGATTACCGACCGTCAGAATCTGATACTTCATCGCCCGCACTCCACCTCTATTGCCGCCGCAATGCTCTCACGCACCGCAATCGAAACACCTCGCACCTCGATTTGCAAAGGATCGCCCATCGGAGCATGACGAATCACTGTCACTCTGGTCGCAGGCAGCACGCCCATGACCATCAGTTTTTTTCTGACTTCCACAGACAGTCCGTTCAATGCGACGACCTGACCGGATTGGCCTGGTTGTAAATCGGATAATTTCATTGCCACGCCCGTAACTCCGCCTGAACGATAAAGCACTATTGCTAATGATAAGGATTTTCATTACTGATGAGCACAATAATAACGCTATGCCAGGGGATAAGGCTTGCGCGAAATCAAAGATTCCAGATTCAATGCAGCCGGATGGTCAAGTGCCGGACCGGCCACTGCTGTGTGTGGAGAAACGGGGACAAAAAACCTAAAAACACCAAAATAAAACGCGGATTTATATCAAAACATATGGCTGGCGTTTTCCTCACAGCAGTTGGCGTAAATCTGCTACAGGTCGCAGTATGTCAGCTGGTAAAGTCAGTGACATCAACCGAGTCGACATTCCCGAGCAACTAGAGAATATCGCAGGTTGGCATTGCTCAGTCATCAGACACGCTGCGCCCTTAGCGCCGTGACACACAAAGCCCAGCCTTGTGTGTCACGCTTTTCTTCTCTCAGTCGTTCAACCCCATTTATACCGCGCGGGCATCCTGCCCCCGACATGAAACATCTTAAAATCATATAATGATTGTTGATTTACAGCCGATAACCGTTGGCAATATATTGACTAGGAGACAGACCATAATACTGTTTGAAACGTTGGCTGAAATAAGACGGGTCATTAAAGCCACATTCGAATGCGACATCGGATACTCTGGCGCCACTACGCAACTGTAAACAGGCTTGTTCCAATCGGTAATGGGTCAGATACTCAGTGAACGTTCGGTTGGTAAGCTGCTTGAGACGGCGCTGTAAACTGCGTTCAGACAACAATAATAAACGGGCCGCCCGGGCGGTAGAAAAATCCGGTTCAGAAAAATGGACACAGACCAGTTGTTCAAGTTTGGATAACCAGTCACCTTGCGCCGTGAGTGCTGTCGTAGCCGCCCCACCACAATCATCAAGGATTTCACCGGCGCCCTGGCACGCTAAAGACCAAGACAGCTCAACCAGATTGCCCTGCTCCCCACTGCATATAATCAGCTCACCACCGGTATCTCTGGTCAGAGTAGGCAGAGATAACGGATGGCCTTCGCGATCAAACAGCATTGCTTGCGCCAGGTAAGCGCAAGATAAACCGTGGTCTGAAAAACGGATAACCGCCTTCCCTGCAACAGACTGGCATTCAATTGACAGGATCTGACCAGGCGTCAGTCGCTGCAGGGTATGCGAGAAAATAGCATTGAAAATGATATCCGCACCCCACTGGCGCAACTCAATCATCTCATCTGAGATACGGATATCACGTTCAACCTTAATTCCGGCATGCTGTAACTCGTCCTGCCAGCAGGCTCTGACGCTGGTCATTATATCGATGAGCCGATAGCTGATGTTTGGCGGCGCGGCGCGGGGAAGATCCGCCACAGTCGAACGGCTTAACCGGCCAAGGCTGAACCGTATAGCTAAATGGGCCTGCTTGCCCTGCTGCGTATCGTGACCAACACTCAACCGACTCAATGTGGGTATCAGATTGGCAATGTGGTTTTCCTGCCAGATCTCACGTACTTCGATTTGTTTCATCAATTGGCAGTTATGGTTGAGCAGCTTGCAGTTATCCTGACGCAGTCGGGCAACCTGAGTGACCATCTCCTGCAAGTGAGCATTGCACCGACGGTGGAATCCCCACCCTATCATCATCACCCCGCCCAACAGCACCAGTATGATGGTTAGCTTCATTCTCATCTCCTACATCCGCTGAGTCCCCGGGCCGGGACTGAATGTCTGACCGGCTTATGTATTTTTAGAGTATTTCATCTAATTCTGGGGCTAACTTGATTTATAGCGTACAAAGTTCGCTAAATAACGACATGCAAAATTCAGAGACAAAAAAAGCCAGCAGATGCTGGCTTTCGAATCAGTGCGCTAAAGAATCACTGCGCTAAACATTGATAGAAGCTATCACTGAGCTGATGCAGGAAGGTGAAATAGCTGCCCTGCTCAATCTTCACTTCCGTACCCAGAGGGTCAAGAACACCAATTTTCGCTTTACTGCCTCTGACAACCGTATCAATCACCGCCGGCTGAAACTGCGGTTCTGCAAACACACACTTGGCCTGATTATCAGCCAGAGACTGGCGGATCCGGATCAGGGTTTTTGCGCCAGGCTTACGATCAGGACTGACCGTAAAGTGCCCCATGTTATTCAGGCCATAGCGCTGTTCGAAGTAACTATAACCTTCATGGAACACATAATAAGGTACAGATTGCACTGCGTAGAGCTGAGAGCGGATTTCGCTGTCCGTCTCATCAGCCTGCTTAATAAAACGCGCCAGGTTTTTGCGGTACAGGTCTGCATGTTGCGGGTCCGTCTCCTCCAGGCGCAGAGCGATAATTCCGGCCGCTTGCTTAGCCTGCTCGACACTCAGCCAGAAATGCGGGTCATGCGAGCCGTGATCATGATGATGCCCTTCATGTTCTTCATGATGTCCGTCGTCGTGCTCATCATTATGGGCAACGTGCTCATCGTGCTGGTCATGATCAGCGTGTTCTTCGTGGTGATGGTCAGCATGGTTCGCATGGCTGACATGCTCTTCATGGTCGTCATGCTCTTCCGCTTCACCGTAAGATCGCAGGACCAGTTGCGGTGATTTTTCCAGCGTCAGCACATTACTGTGACTGGCCAGAGCACGATCGAGGAAGGGTTCCAGGTCTTCTCCGAACCAGATAATCAGATCGGCATTATGAATCCGCTTTACATCTGAGGGACGAAGCGCATAATCGTGCGGTGAAGCATTCGCTGGTAACAACACATCAGGTTCAGCCACACCGGCTGTCAGCTCATGGGTAATCATCTGAATCGGTTTAA
>JBLWSY010000056.1:0-5786 GCA_048270425.1 Oceanospirillum sp. | reverse complement strand
TAAAGCTTATGGCGATGTGATGATTTCCAAGAATGTGGATCTGGAAATCCAGGAAGGCGAATTTGTTGTCTTCGTCGGTCCGTCAGGTTGTGGTAAATCCACCCTGCTGCGTTGTATCGCCGGACTGGAAGACATTACCTCTGGCGATCTGTTTATTGGTGAGCAACGCATGAATGATGTCGAACCTTCCAAACGCGGGGTCGGCATGGTATTCCAGTCTTACGCCCTCTATCCGCACTTGAATTTGCACGACAACATGTCATTTGGCCTCAAACTGGCCAAAGCCGACAAAGCTGAGATCAGTAAACGCGTTGAACACGCTGCCGATATCCTGCAATTGAGCCATCTGCTGGATCGTCAGCCGAAAGCCTTGTCGGGCGGCCAGCGTCAGCGTGTCGCTATTGGCCGGACTCTGGTCTCCCAACCCAATGTTTTCCTGCTCGATGAGCCGCTTTCTAACCTCGACGCGGCGTTGCGGGTACAGATGCGCTCCGAAATCACTAAACTGCAGCGCAAATTAGGCTGCACCATGATTTACGTCACCCACGATCAGGTCGAAGCCATGACCATGGCCGATAAAATCGTGGTGTTGGATGCCGGTTTTGTCTCTCAGGTCGGTAAACCACTCGAGCTTTACCACTACCCGCAGAATCGTTTTGTGGCCGGCTTTATCGGTTCACCAAAGATGAACTTCATGAGTGTCACTATTGATGAAGCGGAAAAAGAGCGGGTTAAAGTTCGGCTGTCAAACGGCTTCGCATTCTGGATCCCGGTTGATGGCACCACAGTCACGGTCGGTGAACGTATGTCGCTGGGCGTACGTCCTGAGCACCTGCTGGAAGCGCAGCAAGGTGATGCTCAAATAGAAGGAAAGGTGATGATCGTGGAAAACCTGGGCAACGAGACCCAGGCCTACATGAACGTTAAAGGCTCAGATTCAGATATCATCTATCGTCAGCCTGACACCCTGGACATTGAGGTCGGCGATAGCCTGGCAATTGGTATTCCGGCCCATCGTTGCCATCTGTTCCATAGTGATGGCCGCGCGTGTCGCCGCTTGTTTAAAGAGAAGGGCGTCGAATTCAACAACTAATCTCTGTCAGGCAGGACTAATATCCTTCACCTCATATGGTTATAACCTCAGATGTTTATTACCTCTGACCGCAAAAGCCCGTTCAAATCAATGAACGGGCTTTTTCATTTCCGTCATGCTGCGCTAGCTGACACTTTCCGCGGGTTGCGGCATTCTGCTACGTCGCAACACCGGCTTTTTCACCACCAGATAAACCGCCACAGCGGCCAGTACAAAGCCCAGCGCCCCCAACCGATCAAAAGATTCCCCAAAGCAAATCCAGGCCTGAATTGCAGTGGTCGGCGGTACCAGGTAAAACACCGACGCAACACTAGATGATGCGCCATGTTCAACCATATACAGCAGTAGCAAAATCGCAATGCACGACAGCACCACCACCAGCCAGCCGAGCGTCATAATGAATGTCGGGGTCCATTCCACCTGCATGGTTTCAAACTGCATCGCAGCAGGCAACAGCAGCGCAACCGCAGCCACATATTGCACCAAGGCACCGCCCAGCAGATCAACACCCTGACAGAACTTCTTCTGATACAGCGTACCGACCGGAATACCGTTCAAAGAAACCACACACATACCAATGGCTGCCCATTTGTGTGCGTCCGACTGCCACTCAATATTACCCATCAGCACACAACTGATGCCGGCAAAACCCAGGGCAAGCCCGAGCCACTGAGCGAGATTAAGCC
Organism: Oceanospirillum sp.; assembly: GCA_048270425.1. Lineage (GTDB taxonomy): Bacteria > Pseudomonadota > Gammaproteobacteria > Pseudomonadales > Halomonadaceae > Oceanospirillum. Next base: position 4,007 of record JBLWSY010000056.1, on the reverse strand, counting down.
GCTCACTGCCCATCAGCAGCAGGATCAGCGCAGTAAATATCGGTTGGCTACCGACCAGCAGTGAGGCTAAGCCCGCCGGGATCCCCCAGTGAATCGCCTGAAAGGTGCCCCCCAGATACAAACCATGGATAAACAGCCCCGATACACAGGAGTGCCAGAACTGACGGCCAGTCGGGATACGGCGTTTGAGCAGCATGATCAGTAGCGCAAACAGCACCACATTTAGCACCATCCGCAGACTGAGAAAGGTCATCGGCTCGGCATATTCAAGACCGAAACGGGCCCCGACAAAGCCGGATGCCCAGAGTATTACGAACAGAAAAGGAATCATTTTGATGAGCATAGTATTTCTCTGGCAGTCTAATTATTGTGGCGCCATTCTAATTAGGCACAGAATGACAAAAAAGGCACAGTTGATGTAGAATTAATGGGTACAGTTTTAACCCAGGCAGCCAGAATGAGCGAAGAGTTTAAATATCAGGATATCGAGCTGGCAATACGCCGCGCCATTGAAGGCGGCCTGTTTCAGCCCGACGAAAAACTGCCCTCGATACGGGGCTTAATGACCCAGCATCAGGTGGGTAAGAATACCGTCATTCGCGCTTATCAGGTTCTGGAAGCTCAGGGCTGGATTTACTCTCTGCCCCGCTCGGGATATCGTGTCGCTGAACGTAAATCCAGTCTGGATAATCAGGCCAGTGAGCCAAGCCGGGTTGATTTACTGTCGATGTCTAAATCTATTCTGGCTGCGCCTGTGATCAAGCATAATATGCCGGCAGGCTCCGCCCATCCTTGTACGGATTCACCGGCTATTCGCAGTTTGTATGCTGAAATCGGCCGCCACAGCCGGATGCAAACCCATATTCCCAGTCACTATCAACTGCCTCCGGGCAATGATCAACTGGTGAACCAGATACGCAAAATCTGCCGCGATCTCGGTATTGATGCAAGATTGCGTGATATCGCCATTACCAACGGCGGCCAGCAGGCATTAAGCCTGGCTTTTCGCGCCCTGACCCAACCCGGCGATATTGTCGCCGTTGAATCCCCCTGCTATTTTGGCACCCTACTGCTGCTTGAGTCACTGGGGCTAAAGGTGGTCGAAATCCCAAGTCAGCTCACCACAGGGATGGATATCGAAGCGCTCAAACAAGCCATCAGCCGCTGGCGCATCAAGGCTGTCATGGTCACGCCGAATTTTAACAATCCGACCGGAGCGCTGATGCCGCTGGCTCATCGCCAGGCGCTGCTGGATGTCACTGAATCAATTCCCATTATCGAAGACGACGTGTTTGGCAGCCTGGGATTTGCACAGGCGCTACCGAGCCTGAAAAGTTTGGATCAGCAGGAACGGGTGATTTACATCAGTTCGTTATCGAAAACGCTCGATTCGAGACTGCGTATCGGCTGGATTATCGCCGGACGCTATATGAATCAGATCGAGAAAGTCCTGCTGAGCGAAAATATGGGCAGTCTCAATTTGATCCAGTCGGCGGTCGCGGCTTTTCTCTCGACCGGCAGATACCGCACTCATCTGACGCGCATGCGACGCCTGTATCAGAGCCGGCAACTCCGATTCGCCCAGATGCTCTCTCAGGCATTTAACTCACATCCGGAGCTCAATGGCCGCTACCACCTGTCACGTCCGCAGGGCTCTTTCCTGTGCTGGCTGACGCTGCCTGCAGAGGTCGATACCCAGCAGGTCTATCAACACTGCCTGAGTCAGAAAATCAGCCTGCTACCCGGACACTTGTTCGCTAATCAGGGACAATTTACCCAATGTATCCGCTTTAGTGTTTCCAATCTGGAAGATGAAACGCGCTGGCAAAAAAGTCTGCAGATACTGGCTGAGATAATAGTGCAGCAGCTCACCCGCAGCAGTGGTAAAACATTAGCGGGCCAACATAATCAGAGCTAAACGATTGACCCAACAGAGCTAAGAAGCTCGCTAATTGCGTGACCAGCACGTAAAGTGGTTTCAGCGCATACAGTTGTCTGTGAGCATACAGCTATCGCAGCACATTAAATTGTCTCTGCGCGTGAATTTGTCTCAACCGATAATCGATTATGCTTGAGGATATCGGTTGCCGCTCACAGCCGGCCCAATCATGAGGTGTAAGTATGAAAATGAGTTTTAACATGGAAGACGCCAGTCAGGTATGCGTCGGTGCCTTTGCTCTGGCGGTGCCCATTTCCTTTTCAGAAGAAGCCTGGCAACTTGGAACGTCGCTCCCGCTGCCCAACCTGCTGTTGTTACTGACGCTGTCTCTGGGTTTTCTCGGCGTATTTGCCTATGAAAGTGTCTTCCAGCGCAATGTGCAGCGTCGGATACCCGCTTTTTTGCTGCGTATTGTCATCGCCTATGCGATAACCGCGTTGGTGGTGGGTTTTGTCCTGCTCGCACTCGACAAATTGCCGCTCCTCGACGAACCGCTAATTTCACTTAAACGTATTGTCGTCATCGCCATGCCCGCATCGATGGGTGCTATTATCGTTGACAGTTTTGACAAAGAATAATCACCGAACCCATTGCTTTACTACCGTCGTTTTGCAACAAAAGCGGACTATATTCAAAACCTTATAAGATTCCTTGCAATACAAGCGAATAAATCAGGACCTCATATGAACATCCAACTCACTCTCAGAGCGCTTGAACGCAGTGATTTGCGTTTCATTCACGATCTCAACAACAACCGCAATATTATGTCATACTGGTTTGAAGAGCCGTATGAGTCGTTCGATGAACTGGAAGAGTTGTACAACAAGCACATCCACGACAACGCCGAACGCCGCTTTGTGGTAGAAAATGAACAAAAGGAACTGGTGGGTCTGGTCGAGTTGATTGAAATTGACTATATCCATCGCAGTGGTGAATTTCAGATTATCATCACCCCGCAGCATCAGGGCCGTGGCTTCGCCCGCACGTTAATTCATAAAGCACTCGACTACTCCTTTACCATTCTCAACCTGCATAAAGTGTATCTGCATGTCGCGATCGATAACGAAAAAGCGGTGCATTTGTATCAGTCATGTGGATTTAAAGAAGAGGGCCATCTGGTGGAAGAATTCTTCATCAACGGCGCCTATCGTGACGTCAAACGCATGTATATTCTGCAAAATGACTATCTGAGCAAACTCTCAGCGCAAAGCTGAGCCAGGGGCAATTCAGGGAAATGAGGCCACCATCTTCAAAACGCCTCCTAGCCAAGCGACTTTTCGCCTAAAACATTATCATAAGCCCAAATAAAAACCGCGCCAGCAAACAGCGGCGCGGTTGGTATAAAACGGGCTATCATCGGGCCATCGCGTTACTCAGCGACTTAGACGGTGGCCTGATATCAATGGGCAATATCGAAACGACTCTCTGTCACGCCGTTGGTGCGGAACCAACCGGCAATACTCATGCGCTCCGCTTTGGCAGGCAGCACTTCATGCGGGAAATTTTCTGACAGGAACACCACCAGACGTCCGGCGACCGGCGCAACGGTGTCAATTAACTGATCATCCATATCGTAGATTTTCAGTTCGCCGCCATCGGCTTCGGTCCAGTTCTCATTGAGGTAGAACACTGTGGTCAGTTTGCGGTTTTCCTGGCCGCGAAACGCATCGAGATGCTTTTTGTAAAAGTCGCCGACCTGATACTGGGCAAAGTGGGATTCATACTCAAACAGGCCCATGAAAAAATCGCGGTTTACCTCACAGCGGATCTGCTCCATGCGTGTCAGGTAATCCTGCACTGGCTGCCCCATGTCCGGATTCAACCACTGAATACGATCACTGCGAATCGTCTTGGCTTGCAGCAGGTCATCATTGCGGCCAATACGGGCACGATACCAGTCTTGTGGTACGCACTCTCTCAGGCTCTGAACCTGCTCCAGGGAAAGAAAGTCATCCCACACGTACCAGCCCTGCTCAGCAATTGCATCCAATAAGGTTTCTAATGCCATTTTTCTACATATCTGTTTGAAAAAAGGCGTTATATAAGGATACCCCTAAGGCGGCAAATC
>JBLWSY010000055.1:0-5798 GCA_048270425.1 Oceanospirillum sp. | reverse complement strand
GAGGACTCGTTCTCTATGGTGCATGCATCATCAGGTCGTGTCGATATGGCCGGCGAGCAGATGCGTTCTGAGCCCGCGATCATCGCTGGTATCGCTAAAGCCACGCTGGGTGAAAACAATCCGGTAAACTGGCAGTCAATGGCGGACAATTACGACAACATTCGTGATCTGATTGAGCGTGTTATTCCAGGCTTCCAGGACTTCAACCAGCGTATTGAAGGTCCGGGTGGCTTCTATCTCGGTAACTCGGCACGTGACCATAACTGGAAAACGCCGAGTGGCAAAGCCCAAATCAGTACCAATGCGTTGCCGCAGTCGATTGTTCCGGTAAACACGGCGGCAATGACTAAGAAGCCGGTTTTCGTATTGCAGACTATGCGTTCACACGATCAATACAACACGACAGTGTATGGTATGAATGACCGTTACCGTGGTGTTTATGGTGAACGTAATATTATCTTTATGAATGAGAAAGACATTGAACAACAGGGCTTTAAAGCTGGTGACCTGGTTGATGTCGAAACGCTGTGGACTGACAACACCAAACGGGAAATTTTTGGCTTCAAGATCGTTGCTTACAACATTCCGAAAGGAAACGTCGCAGCTTATTTCCCTGAAGCGAATGCGTTGATTCCGCTCGACAGTAAAGGCGATTTCAGTGATACCCCGACCTCAAAATCGATCGCAGTGCTGATAACACCGACCAAAGTCGCGCCGTTACTGGCCAGCGCACAGTAAATCGTCAGATGATAAAACCCACTTCACCGTGGGTTTTATTTTTCCTGCGACACCCTTCCTACTGGAAGCTGCAGCGGTGTTGGCTGCATTCGTTCACCCCAATCACCGCATTCACATCGTCTATCATGCTCATGAGGATTCACTCATTTACCGCCACCTGTAACTCCAGGTAGTTTGGGTATATGCTGAGTAAATGCCAGCCTTTTCAGTAAGGTTGCTACTCGAAGTCCGCATCTGGAGATCTTGATGAACATTTTTGCAGATATTCCCGACCAACTACCTGAAGAGCAATTTACCAACTTATGCCGCGGGCAAAATATGCGTATTGAGCGTATTGTTTCTCACGGCCACACTTCACCCACGCAAGGCTGGTACGATCAGGATGCAGATGAATGGGTGATCGTCCTGTCCGGACATGCCAGGCTCGAATTTGAAAATGGTGGTATGCAGGAGTTAAGTGCCGGTGATTACATCAATATTCCTGCTCATGTTCGTCATCGGGTCGCTTATACTGACCCCGATGAAATCACTGTATGGCTGGCGGTATTTTATCTGGCCGTCGAGTCGTGAATCTTTACCGGTTTGGTAGAGCGTGATACGGATTAAGTGACATTGTCACGCAATGCGTACTATGATTTTCATGCCAGAGTAACCGTTGGGGCTGGAATGCCGAGGGAATCTGTTTATAGTATGTTATGCGACTAAAATTCACCAATTGGCGGTGAAAGTGTGCTTAAAAGATGCGAAATAGCGAAGATAGCGAAGATAGCGAATAAAATCATATCGGTTTTATCGTATGAGCCGATATAATGATGCCTCATAACTCATATAACTCGTTAGATCTGGACCATAAGCCGTGATCGCTTTATTACCGCATCAAACTTTTTACACAGCATTATCAACCCTTTGGTACCCGGACTCTGTCCACCACCAACAGGGCATTAACGCGTGTTCGCAGCCTGGCAAGTTACTGGTCAGATTAATAACCTGCCTGCTGTTGCTCGTCTGCACACCTCTGTTTGCTCACTCTCATTTAGTGTTACAGGACAGCAGTGCCAGATCGATAAACCTGAGTGGTAAAGCGCAATATTTTTACGATGCCTCAGGGCTGCTTTCAATTGATCAGATTCGCCAGATACCGCAACAGTTTATCGATACCAGGGATACTCAGGAAATGAATTTTGGTTATCTCACCGGAGCAGTATGGATCAAACTAGAGGTTCAATCGGAGTTAAGCCGACAAGAAAACTGGGTGTTTGAGTTTCAGCATGCCTATTTAAACAATGTCGATGCTTATTCCGTGACGAACGGCAAAGTGCAGTCTTTCCATGCCGGACGTTATGTGCCTATTGACCAATGGCCTTTGGCGGATCGCAAACCGGCTTTTCCGATTATCTTTACTCCGCAACAAAACGTCACTATCTATATGCGCGGTAAAGGCAACGCAGCGTTGGCAATGGGCGTCGAACTGGTTGATCAGCAGGCTTACGCCAGATCCAGTAATCTCAATCTGATATTGTTGTCGCTCTACTATGGAGCCTTGGTTGCGCTTGGCTGTTACAACCTGCTGTTATTTTTCGGAATGCGACAGCGTATCTTTCTGCTTTACGCCAGTTTTGTCCTGACCTTTGCACTAGCTGCTGCGAGCATGAATGGCATTGCCAATTTGTTGCTGTGGCCGCAAGCCGCGGAAGCAGCAGATAAAGTGCTGCCAACCGGTTTCAGTATTTCCGCGACCCTGGCTGTCATGTTTGCACGTCGCTTTCTCAGTCTGGACAGCTATGCTCCACGTTGGGATAAGCTGTTGCAAGTGGTGACAGTGTTGTGGGGGGGATGTGTGTGTGCCACCATGCTGGTTAACAGCCAGACTGCGATTGAAATCATGTCTGTACAGGCGGTACTAACCACCATCACGCTATTGTCTGCCGGTGTTGCTGCGGTGCGTTTGCATGTTCCGGCGGCCCGGTTATTTGTGCTGGCCTGGAGTCTGCTGCTGGTGGGAACGTCCTTACTTTCTATTCGCAATACCGGTTTGATCCCATCTAACTTTTTCACTGTGTTTAGTATGCAGATTGGCTCTGTGGTTGAGATGCTGTTGCTCTCTTTTGCCTTGGCCGCAAAATTTAACGATATGAAACGACAAAAAGAGCGCGCGCAAGCTGAACTACTGAAAACCCTTACTGAGCAAGAAAAAGTGCTGGAGACCCGGGTCGTGGAACGCACTACAGAACTGGAGCAGGCGAAACGGCAACTGGAAGTGTTTGTGACCCGAGACAGCCTGACCGGTGTACTCAACCGACGGGGCCTGGATCGCTGTTTTGACCAGATGAAACTGCGCTTTAACCGCCCCGGTCATACCATTGCCGTTATGCTGATTGATTTGGATGAATTCAAGCCGGTCAATGACCAGTTCGGGCACCAGGCTGGCGATATACTGCTGCGCGAAATAGCGCAGCGGATGCAAAGCCTGCTCGGGACCACGGTGTGTCTGGGGCGTCTTGGCGGCGATGAGTTTGTGGTTATGATTGACGGAGACGAGATTGAATCACTCGCCGCACTGCAGGTTAAAGGTCGGCAGCTCCTGGAATCGATGGCCCGGCCGGTTTTTGTGGCGCCTGATGTGGAAGTCCAGGTTAAAGCCAGTATTGGTATTTATTACTGTCAAATCGCTAATCATCAGTTTTCGTCTGCTCTGCGAAATGCCGATATGGCGATGTATCAGGTTAAGCATCGCAGCAAAAATGATATTCAGCTAATTAGCGATAACGATAACGAGGGAATGGTTTTACCTGAGCAAAACGCCTGATTTCTGCTCAGGCATTTTTTGTGTTTCAGCTGGCTTTGTTCACTTACTTAGTGACGGTCGTGTGTCAAGGTATTACGGAGCCTACTGGCCAACAGCAAGTGCAATACGCTGATTGACTGCTTCCGGCAGGCCAAGGTAATACCCCTGATAGCCACAGAGAGCAAGTGCAGTCATTGCCTGAAATTGTTGCTCTGTTTCAATGCCTTCCGCTATGACGATGGCATGATGGTTCCGGGCGGTTTGCACGGCACTCAGCAGTGGCGACTGTATGCCCGCCATATAATCGACCAGTAACTGCCTATCCAGTTTGATAATGTCCGGGTTGAGCAGCTCCACGCGTTCGGCTGTTGATGCATTACAACCAAAGTCATCGATCGCTATCTGATATCCGAGATTCGACAGCCATTGAGCGGTAGTTTGTAAACGCTGCTCGTTGTCCGAATCGACTTCAATGAATTCCATCACTATCTGCGAGGGGCTCAGTCCTAATCCCTTTACCTTGTGCGTCAGATCTTTGTGATGCTGCTGTTGCTGAATGGATGAGCCGCTGAGTGGTAAGGTATTCAAAAATAATTTGCCCGATCGGTGTGACGATATAGCGAAGTTGTGGAGGTGCAACATGCGGCTCAGATATTCGATGTTCAATTTATCAGCCAGTGAAACGCGTTCAGAGTGGAAAAACAGATCCGGTCTGAGAGCAGAGCCATCGGGCAGGTAGATTCGTAGCAGAGCTTCGACCCCGATAACCAGATTATGACGGGTCACAATCGGCTGAAAGACGCTTTGTAAAGTGATGTGACGATAATGCGCAATGTAGTGGCCGTCTTCGCAGTAGGACAGGTATTGTTTAAGTGGCGCATCGCTAGGGCTAATCATACTGCTGTTTTTGAATCCTTACTTGCTCACGCACGCTTCGTTTTGCCTAGCATTGGGAGGGCTTAGGCGGTTGTTTAGTTTGTGAGTGTCGTTCACTGCTTTTGAACAGTTAATGTTTAATAACTCATCATTAAACAGTTGCTTAGTTGCATTTTTATGAAAATGACACATAAATTGATGAAACGACAGGAGCGCAAGATAGCTACTGTTTGTCAAAGAAATTACTGCTTGCCAAAGAAATCACTGTTTGTCGAAGAAATTACCGCTCGTCGAAGAAATCTTTATTGCGGATATAACGGCTCATTAAATGGTATGAGAACGGGCGGATTAACCAAGACACCAGCGAACGGCCGAGACGGATAAAGGTTGGGGTGTTTTCGTAAATTTTGCCGTTGTGCAGCCACAACATCTTGCCGACGTGCCAGTAGTACAAAGGAATGGGCGGTAAAAAAGTGACAATATCGAGGTCGCAGCAAACCCGGTAGGTTCGATTGGCCAGTTGATAGCGTTGATAGAAACGGTAGCCGCCGATAGCGGGCTGACCAAAGGTGACGACGCGTTTGATCGAAAGCGGATAGCGGGTTTCAAGCATATCCGCCAGAACGCATCCGATGGCGCCGCCGGAAGAGTGGCCGGTTATGGTTATCCGTTTACCTTGTTCAATCAGCGGGATCACATAGCTGAGCAGACGTTCAAATACCGATAAACCGAGTTTGTCCTTGTTATAACCAGGCTGGCTTTCCTGACACATCAGATAGTGAAAACCGGCATGAACCGGATAGTTGAGTCCTAAATTGCGGGTGTGCTTTTTCCACATGGCCAGGTTAAGTAACCAGTCTGCGACGGAATGGGAACCTTTGATGACGACAATCGCTTCTTCATCGCGCTTACTCCACAGCACTCGCATCATGATTTTACCGTGCCGGTTGTAAATGATCCTTTGTCCGTTCGGGTCAAACCCATAATTGGTCTGTTTGAACACCCGTGGATAGGCAAGGTTACACAGAACGGCGTAGCGTTCATATTGATAGCGCTTAAGGCTTTTCACTTTGCTTCGGCGATAATGACAGTTCGACTCACTATGCGTGACAAGTGTGAAACTTGTGTGAAAGATGCCACCTCCGGGGCGGCGGTCTCACGGGCAAATCTGACTTCACAGTAAACAGAATGCTAACAGAAACACGGATACTAATCGTGGCACCTGAGGACGTAACGCACGGTTACGCCCATTGCAGTACTGCATACAGCTGGATGTATTTTCTCACCAGTTGCTGGTTATTGGAGCGCTTGAGAGGATGACCAAACTTTACGTAACAGGGGCTGATATTGAAATGGTGATCTAAAGCCTGGGTCAGTTGTGATTCGCTCTCATATAAAG
>JBLWSY010000054.1:0-5897 GCA_048270425.1 Oceanospirillum sp. | reverse complement strand
TAAAAACTCAAAAAATGGTAAAACTCTTGGTGGATTTTTTGTGAAAGAATTTTCCTTTGCAAAACAATCGTCTACACTAAGAGCGTTCCCCACAGCCGTGGGGATTAACCGAACGCAACAAACCCGTAATCTGAGACGGTTTAGCGTTCCCCACAGCCGTGGGGATTAACCGCAGGAGGAGTAGACGAAGGTTCCTCGACAATAGCGTTCCCCACAGCCGTGGGGATTAACCGCGTAAAAATGACGGAGCCGTAGCGGGGAACACGCGTTCCCCACAGCCGTGGGGATTAACCGCAGGGCGACAACGCCACGCTCAACATTAATAAGCGTTCCCCACAGCCGTGGGGATTAACCGCTTGACCGAATATAGGAATACGAGAAAGGAACGCGTTCCCCACAGCCGTGGGGATTAACCGTATAAATTACAGCAAATTCAAAACGGCATACTGCGTTCCCCACAGCCGTGGGGATTAACCGTAATGAATATTGTGCCTCTACATTCCCAGCCGGCGTTCCCCACAGCCGTGGGGATTAACCGGCGCGGATATTTTTCTGACACGCTATTACCGCGCGTTCCCCACAGCCGTGGGGATTAACCGATTATTACTTTGAAATGTTGCAAGAGAAATTCGCGTTCCCCACAGCCGTGGGGATTAACCGCTGAGACATTAAAATAACCTCGAAAAACATTAGCGTTCCCCACAGCCGTGGGGATTAACCGACAACAGAGGTAATCAACAACACCTCTCAGCAGCGTTCCCCACAGCCGTGGGGATTAACCGCGTACCAATCTATTTCTAAACATTATATCGCTGCATTCCCCACAGCCGTGGGGATTAACCGCTGCTCGATCATTGAACGAGGCTGATAACTGTGCGTTCCCCACAGCCGTGGGGATTAACCGGAAAAATCATGGCCACAATAGTAGCTGTACTAAGCGTTCCCCACAGCCGTGGGGATTAACCGTGAAATTCCTTTTTCCAGTGCAGCGGTGCAAAGCGTTCCCCACAGCCGTGGGGATTAACCGATTTATGATGATGGTCACGCCGTTATCTCTCAGCGTTCCCCACAGCCGTGGGGATTAACCGGTGAGTTTCTCCGTTCACCTCAATCTCTACTTGCGTTCCCCACAGCCGTGGGGATTAACCGGCATCATATTCTATAAGCGGATTTATAACCGCGCGTTCCCCACAGCCGTGGGGATTAACCGTTAAACAAGGAAAACCCACACCGGAAAGCGCGGCGTTCCCCACAGCCGTGGGGATTAACCGGTACTGCTGATGATGATCTTGTTTTTGGTTATGCGTTCCCCACAGCCGTGGGGATTAACCGGAATAGCAGAACGAATAGAAGACGCACTATTAGCGTTCCCCACAGCCGTGGGGATTAACCGTAACAGTACCAATTTCGGAAAGTCCGAAAGGCGCGTTCCCCACAGCCGTGGGGATTAACCGCGATGTTGTATCTGATGGTGCGGTTATCGCCAGCGTTCCCCACAGCCGTGGGGATTAACCGCTTCTATTTTGTGCCACGACCCACACGTTCCAGCGTTCCCCACAGCCGTGGGGATTAACCGGTGACTAAATGAATGGTAAAAGGTTAATTTTTGCGTTCCCCACAGCCGTGGGGATTAACCGCCGCTTGAATAGCATTGAGCGAAAAACCGGAAGCGTTCCCCACAGCCGTGGGGATTAACCGAAGGTTACAAACCAAACCGCTGTACTGCTTATGCGTTCCCCACAGCCGTGGGGATTAACCGCTCTTAGCATCTTGCACGGCTTTTAGAATAGGGCGTTCCCCACAGCCGTGGGGATTAACCGAGCAACATCTTGGACGCAAAGTCTGCGATGGAGCGTTCCCCACAGCCGTGGGGATTAACCGGCATTGATAAATGCTTGCTTGTCTGCGAAATGGCGTTCCCCACAGCCGTGGGGATTAACCGCCCAACACATCGCCACGGGTAAACCTTGGAACGGCGTTCCCCACAGCCGTGGGGATTAACCGGTTTTCTTAATGTGAAGCTCAGCAACTTTCAAGCGTTCCCCACAGCCGTGGGGATTAACCGCCGCTCGACGTGTTATCGTAGTTTACGTTTGAGCGTTCCCCACAGCCGTGGGGATTAACCGCTTCACGCAATTGATTAATAGTTGCAGCAGTAGCGTTCCCCACAGCCGTGGGGATTAACCGGTCGCTCAACTATCGTGTAATTTCCAAAATCGGCGTTCCCCACAGCCGTGGGGATTAACCGCTCTAATCTCTGGCGACTGGGAAGGCGTGGGAGCGTTCCCCACAGCCGTGGGGATTAACCGCGTTAAAGAGACTGTCTAAAGATCTAGTCAGCGCGTTCCCCACAGCCGTGGGGATTAACCGCACGCTCAGGCAATCAGTCAATTGGCTACAATGCGTTCCCCACAGCCGTGGGGATTAACCGCAGGACGAAACGTAATCAATGCCGCTAAACCTGCGTTCCCCACAGCCGTGGGGATTAACCGAGCTAACGCTCAAGACTGAACTATAGATAACAGCGTTCCCCACAGCCGTGGGGATTAACCGAGATTGCTGCTCGCCGTGCCAAGCTTGAAAAGGCGTTCCCCACAGCCGTGGGGATTAACCGCCTTACAAGCCGCCGCCTCAACTTACAAAAGTGCGTTCCCCACAGCCGTGGGGATTAACCGGCAGTCTAAAAAATGCAGATAAACAGCTAGATGCGTTCCCCACAGCCGTGGGGATTAACCGCGCGGCACTAGCTAGCTTAGCCGATAACGCATGCGTTCCCCACAGCCGTGGGGATTAACCGGTGGCCAAAGCAAACCCAATAGGGCTGGCTGTGCGTTCCCCACAGCCGTGGGGATTAACCGCTGCATGGTTTCAAGGTCTAGATTATCTAAGAGCGTTCCCCACAGCCGTGGGGATTAACCGATACATGCTGGTTTTTTCTGACGTGACTTTGTGCGTTCCCCACAGCCGTGGGGATTAACCGCACAACGGTCGGGCTGTATAGCGGAAATGTTAGCGTTCCCCACAGCCGTGGGGATTAACCGGCTACAATCAGTGGGAAAAGGCGGTATCTGATGCGTTCCCCACAGCCGTGGGGATTAACCGACATCGACACAGACCCAAAATCTGAGCGCTACGCGTTCCCCACAGCCGTGGGGATTAACCGTATTTCGCTGGCCTTGTGAATTTCGGCTTATTGCGTTCCCCACAGCCGTGGGGATTAACCGGTTTCGACATGATAGTGAGTGGCTGTTGGGTTGCGTTCCCCACAGCCGTGGGGATTAACCGAGATTGGTGAACGTATTGATAAGTTGTGTTGCGCGTTCCCCACAGCCGTGGGGATTAACCGGACTACATTAACGCCAGTGTTGCAAGAATCAAGCGTTCCCCACAGCCGTGGGGATTAACCGACACGGCCGCAGCGACAATCGTTTTCTTAAAGGCGTTCCCCACAGCCGTGGGGATTAACCGTTCAGCGGATTTGAGCCGAACACGGTTGTTATGGCGTTCCCCACAGCCGTGGGGATTAACCGGTAGCGTTTACTTTAAAATCGACGCAGACACGGCGTTCCCCACAGCCGTGGGGATTAACCGCCGCCTACTGTCACGCTACCCGCTGGGCTTGTGCGTTCCCCACAGCCGTGGGGATTAACCGAACTCGCCGCCACTTTTTTGCTGTCGCCTAATGCGTTCCCCACAGCCGTGGGGATTAACCGCCGAATTCCTCAGGCCATGGCAATGGCAACGCGCGTTCCCCACAGCCGTGGGGATTAACCGATTATCCCAGTAGCGCCATAATCCAAAATTTAGCGTTCCCCACAGCCGTGGGGATTAACCGGCTATGCTCGCTGGCTATTGGGGCGGACGCGGCGTTCCCCACAGCCGTGGGGATTAACCGGGCTGATTGCATATCCTTAGCCGGCTGCACGAGCGTTCCCCACAGCCGTGGGGATTAACCGCAATGCAAACAGATTTAGAAGATAAAATTAATGCGTTCCCCACAGCCGTGGGGATTAACCGCCCTGTACCGTGTTTAAGCCGTAAAGCTTGTTGCGTTCCCCACAGCCGTGGGGATTAACCGCGTATGAAGACGAAAGAATGGTGGGTTAGACAGCGTTCCCCACAGCCGTGGGGATTAACCGTGAGTTGGTGCCGCCTTTGTTTGATGATGACGGCGTTCCCCACAGCCGTGGGGATTAACCGCGCCCTTGATGTTTACAGCCGCTTTAATTGCCGCGTTCCCCACAGCCGTGGGGATTAACCGAGCTGCTACATCTTAAAATATGGGGCGAGTTCGCGTTCCCCACAGCCGTGGGGATTAACCGCAGTTATCTACACACGTCGCATAGGCATTCGGGCGTTCCCCACAGCCGTGGGGATTAACCGCGCCTAACGATGGTACTAAGGAATGGATCAACGCGTTCCCCACAGCCGTGGGGATTAACCGCTTCATGCCCATAGAGATTAGGATTTGCAATAGCGTTCCCCACAGCCGTGGGGATTAACCGGTGTCAGGCTAACGGCGGATGAAATAATAAAAGCGTTCCCCACAGCCGTGGGGATTAACCGTGGTGGCCGACCCTGTCGACTTCGCATTGCTAGCGTTCCCCACAGCCGTGGGGATTAACCGCTAGACAGTTCTTCAGGTGCGGGTTTCGTCGAGGCGTTCCCCACAGCCGTGGGGATTAACCGGCTGACGTTTAACCAAATTTCATTAGGAAAAGGCGTTCCCCACAGCCGTGGGGATTAACCGCGATCGTCCTTGCTTTCAATGGCAATGGCTCTGCGTTCCCCACAGCCGTGGGGATTAACCGAGCTTTTGCAAACTGATGCCGGCGTACTTTACGCGTTCCCCACAGCCGTGGGGATTAACCGCATTGTACCCCGCAGACAATCCTCGCATACCTGCGTTCCCCACAGCCGTGGGGATTAACCGGTCGCGGCATCACCGGCCGCTTTTGCCGCGTCGCGTTCCCCACAGCCGTGGGGATTAACCGAAATCGCGGAGCAATTCGGCGTTAGTAGATCGGCGTTCCCCACAGCCGTGGGGATTAACCGGCCCAATATCAGGCGTCTCTGGCATTGAGATAGCGTTCCCCACAGCCGTGGGGATTAACCGCCCTTTGACCTCAGCTCTATACGTTCCTGTTGGCGTTCCCCACAGCCGTGGGGATTAACCGTCCACCGGTGGCTGGGTGAATATCGATATCACGCGTTCCCCACAGCCGTGGGGATTAACCGCCGGTGTTATAAACGCCCTGCAGGGTTTCTGGGCGTTCCCCACAGCCGTGGGGATTAACCGCGAGTCTTGACCCGGCAATGTGTTTGCACTGATGCGTTCCCCACAGCCGTGGGGATTAACCGAATCCTAATACAGCGTTACCCAATCGTCATAAGCGTTCCCCACAGCCGTGGGGATTAACCGCAGTTTTACGCTCATCCTTAACCCATTCTCTAGCGTTCCCCACAGCCGTGGGGATTAACCGTTAGCTCGAAAAGAGCATTCTTCACATTTAACGCGTTCCCCACAGCCGTGGGGATTAACCGATATGCCAACCGCACCCCCTGTTTTATTGGGTGCGTTCCCCACAGCCGTGGGGATTAACCGCATTAAAGCATAAAAATTACAGAATGTTGACAGCGTTCCCCACAGCCGTGGGGATTAACCGCAGGATTCGTTGGCACTAACTTCGATGCGAACGCGTTCCCCACAGCCGTGGGGATTAACCGCCATCAATAGCAATGGTCATTACATCGGTGTTGCGTTCCCCACAGTCGTGGGGATTAACCGTCGTTAAAAACGTAAGCTTTGCTGGTCTTGTCGCGTTCCCCACAGCCGTGGGGATTAACCGCCAACCCGCGAATATTTTTGTTTACTGGTGTAGCGTTCCCCACACACG
>JBLWSY010000053.1:0-5980 GCA_048270425.1 Oceanospirillum sp. | reverse complement strand
GGTGACAAAGTGATAGATCCCCAGGCAGTCCTGATAAGAGGAGTGGCTGAGCAGCGAATGTTGCTCGGCAAATTGCAGGCGAGACAGGGTGTCCTGCATCTGACCGCCGGCACTGAGCGCGTAAATACGCGCCATGTCAACCAGGCAGCTCAGAGCCGCGTGTTTGATATCGAGTGTTTTTTCTCCGCTGAGGCCATCTTTTTTAAGCACCAGATTGTTGAAGATACCAAGCGGCGGACGGGTGCGCAGTGTGTTGGTTACCAGCGCAGCCATCAGTTTCGGATTGGCACTGATCTGCTGTTGGCGCTGGCTGTCAAGGGCGGCAAACAGGCTCTGATCACCGGCGATATGACGAATTTCAATAAACACGTTCAGATTGAGTAACTGGTCATATTCCGGCGCCCGTGACCACTTGCGGTAGTACTCCTGCCAGATGTGCAGCGGCTGACACCATTGCCGGGTCACGGCCATAAAGCGACCGTTACATAATGCATAGCCACACTGATCCAGCCCTTTACACAAGTACATCGCCAGATGGCTGAAATAGGCTTTGTCGCTCTCTGTTACATTATCAGCAAGGATCAGGGCATTATCCTGATCTGAACCAAGATGGACTTCATGTCGGGCATGGGAGCCGGCTGCAATCCAGCTGAATGCGCACGGCGCCGTGCCGAGGTGTTGCTCAGCCAGCTCCAGCAGGCGGCAGGTAAACGCATCGTAAATCCGTGTCATGACCTGGCTGATGATGTCACTGGAAACACCGCTTTCCACCAAGGCACAAAACAGCGCATTGCGTTCCGTGCCTAGTTCGCTCAGCGCTACAACCGAATCGGCCTGGCGAATTTTTTCGTTGAGAAACACCGCCTGAATACTGTGTTTTTGGATCAGTTGCTGCGGGGTAATGATGCCCACAATGGCAAAGTTATCGTCGACGACCGGAATATTCTGGATGTGATGCTGCATCATCAACTCAGTGGCATTCAAGACCAGATCGCGGCGGTTTACCGTGTGAAGGTGCGTGGTCATGATGGAAGATATCGGTTGCTGTACATCCCAGCCCTGGGCCACGACCCGTTTGGTCATGTCTTTATCTGTCACCAGGCCAATCAGTTTTTGTTGCTCATCGACAATCGCCGCACATGAACTGCGCAGTTCGTTCCGCATCCGGTGTGCAACCTGCTGAATCGTGGTATCCGGTGAAACAATCGCAATCTTTGAGTTGAGCAACTGACTGACCGGTTGCAGAAAAATTGTGTCAGCGCTCTCGGTGACCGGCCGATGGGTTGAGTGGGCCAGACGGGTGGGGATATTAGGCGCAAGCTGAGCTATAACTTGCGGGTAGTCCGCCACTTTTTCCAGCAAAGATGCATAATCAATCCGGTACAGCAGCGTATTTTCCAGTGCCACAACGCGGTATTCCGGTTGGTGGTGGTTTTGGCTTAAGCCAAAGATGTCATCACTGCCAAGGCGGGAACGCAGGCTGCCATCCTGATAACGTTGTTCAATCACGCCAGCCCGGATCAGGTACAGGAATTGTTGCGGCGCCGATTGGTGCGAATCAAGGTATTCATTCTGCCCCAGATAAAGGATTTCGACCGAATGCGCTATCTGATTGACGGTTTCAGTTTTGAGCTGATCGAATGGTGACATGGATTGCAGAAAAGTAACGATATTCGGCAGTAACTCTTGATGCATATCTGGCTCACTGAGTTCGGATTGATAAAACGGATGAAGCCCCGCCGTCAGGCAGGGCTTGATATCATAACTTTAGGTTATCTCTGACAGGATTTACCAGAAAATGGTGTACAGCACAGCCAGAGCAATCATGATGGCATACGCGGCAATATTGAAGTTTTTGCCGGTGGCAAACATCGATGATGTCAGTGTGATGCCTTTCGGATCGTCATCATTGGCTGAGGTACTCAGGCTGGTAAATGCGATCACTACGATAGTGAAAAGCAGGGTGTATAGCATCTGGTCCATGAATGGCATGTTGAGAGGCATGAATTTCAGGAACAGAGCAAACGGAATGGAAAGTACCACACCTGTGATTGCGCCCTTGCTGGTGGTCTTTTTCCAGAACAGACCCAGCAGGAACACAGCCAGAATGCCCGGGCTGACCAGACCTGTGTATTCCTGGATATACTGGAATGCCTGGCCGATACCGCCCAGCATAGGCGCGACCATACAAGCAATAATCAAAGCGACCACCGCAGTGATACGGCCCACGTTAACCAGTTTGTGGTCACCGGTTTGCGGGGCAATGTACTCTTTGTAAATGTCCATCGTGAAGATGGTGGCGGTTGAGTTCAGCATCGAAGCCAGTGATGACACGATAGCGGCTGCCAGTGCTGCAAATACGACACCTTTCAGACCCACCGGCAGGAACTGGGTCAGCCATGGGTAGGCTTTATCCGCGTGCGCGGCACTTGGCATATTGTTGGTTGCCATCTCGCCCATGCTCGCCATCAGCTCTGGTGAGCTGGTAATCACGTAGGCGGCAATGCCCGGAATCACCACTAAAAATGGCACAATCAGTTTCAGAAAAGCGGCGAACAGAATCCCTTTTTGCGCTTCCGGTACCGATTTAGCGGCCAGCGTGCGCTGGATAATGTACTGGTTAAAGCCCCAGTAATACAGGTTCGCAACCCACAGACCACCGATCAGTACGGCAATGCCCGGCAGGTTCATGTACTGCGGATTGCTTTGGTCGAGGATCATTTCAAAGTGACCCGGTGCGGCGTCAATCATGGTCGACAGACCGCTGAACCAGCCGTTTTCACCGCCGATAAAACCGACCGCCATGTAAGTCGTCAGCAAACCACCCAGTACCAGGAAGAACACCTGAATTACATCGGTCCAGACCACGGCTGACAGACCGCCATAGATAGAGTAGACCAGAGCAAACAGTGCCAGACCAAGGATGGAGTACATCAGCGGAATACCAAGGATGGTTTCCAGCGCCAGGCCACCCAGGTAAAGCACTGAGGTCAGGTTGACAAAGACGTACAGGGCAATCCAGAACACCGCCAGAATGGTTTTAAGGTTTTTATTAAAGCGTTGCTCAACAAATTCCGGGATGGTGTAAATGCCTTTATCAATAAAAATAGGCAGGAAGTATTTACCAACGATGATAAGGGTTAACGCGGCCATCCATTCGTAAGAGGCAATCGCCAGGCCGATGGAAAATCCGGAACCGGACATACCAATAAATTGTTCTGCAGAGATGTTGGCTGCGATCAGCGAGGCACCCACGGCCCACCAAGGCAGTGATTTACCGGCCAGGAAGTAATCTTCGGTACTTTTGGCCACGCCTTTTTTATCGCGTGATACCCAGAGACCGACAGCAATGATGATGGCAACGTAGATGGCAAAAACCATGATGTCTATAAAGCTCAGACCATTTTGTATATGGGACATTTTTTGTTCCTAATGATAATTATGTTTCACGTCGATACTGTAAACGTTTCCACTATCTATGGATGCTAGCTTAATCACATTTTGATAAAGAGAGTTATAACAAGAAAAATTACGATAAAAAGTGGGGCCGAAATAGCATGATGTCAGAATAAAAATAATAAATTCTTATAGATAACAAGGCTATTGTGGCGGAGTAGGTGTAACGGTCGACAGGAACAATCTATCGTTATAGTTATCGATATGTTGGTATCGTTTACATTGATGTCGTTTGCAGGTGGTGTCGTTTACATGTGGAGGATGAGCAGGAGAGGCCCGATTGTGCTTCTCCCGGCAGACATTAAGCGAGGGTGATATAGAGTGCAAAACCGATCCAACTCACTATCAGCAGTATCCATGGTAGTCTGGTTTGCCATGCAGGTGATGAAGATGTGGTATTAAGCGACGGTTCTGAATCGATGTTATTGTCATCGCTTTGCGCTGACTGCTTGCTTTTCAGCGCTTTTTTGCGTGCCCGATCAGCCTGGCGCTGTTTCTCTTTTTGTTCTTTCTTATACAGGGCAATGCCTTTTTCGATACCTTGGGCAATCAGCTTGGTTTGCTCTTTGGTTTGGCCGGGCTTTTGTGTCGCCCTGGCAATTTTATTGGCGTCGTCCTGAGTTTGCGGCGACGCGACGATTTTGTTTTTCATTTCAGCCGTCCTATCAGTTTTCACCAAGGGTAACATGAAGCTTGGTTGGCACCAAAAGTAGCGCTTGCATATAGCTATTTGAAATCATTGCGCTAAAGTGGAAGGCAATAACATGAAGTTGCTAAGTGGTACAGGGCGAGCAGTGCGTTACGCGATTGAACAATATGATACACATGGTTACCTGAAGGCTCCGGTCTGGCTATGGCTGGGCTGGATATTTCTGGCCCGGGCCTGGCTGGTGTTTGTGGTGGCAGGCGTCAGCCGCAGCAGTGGTTCTGATATTCTGGCCTGGGTCTATCCGAATTCGGCCACCCTGTATCTTGGTTTGCTGTCTGGCTTGCCCGGTCTGGCACTGATGTGGCTGATTGGCCTGCGCCATCAGCAGCGGACAAAAATTAACGCTTTGGTGCGTAACGGGCGCTGGCTGACGATACTGACGGTGCTTGTACAGTCAATCCAGGTGGGATACCACACGTATTTGCAACACGGCATTTTTCATTGGGCGAATGCCCTGACCTTATTGATTCTGTTATGGTTAGTTCTGTATCTGCTGCGCAGTCGCCGGGTAAAAGACTGCTTTTGTGAACCGATAGACGCTAATCGATAACCGCGCCGGACACGTACAAACCAGCACTTATTTTTAGGATAAGCACAGCGGCGCCGGGATTGGCACGCAGCACTGAGTGGGCTTGTCTGATGATTGAATACACTGAGCAAAAACAAAAGTGAGGACTTAATATGTCAACGCCACAGTCGGCTATTTTGCCGGAAGCGAAACCCTTCGCACTGTATAGTCTTTTGAAAATTAAGCAAAACTACGCTCAGGTTCTTGAGCAGTTGCAGGCTTTACCTGCGCTGGTGGAGGAACTGAACGCAACGCAGCCAGGCGCGGAATTGAGCCTGTCCATCGCATTCAGTAAGGCGTTCTGGCAGCAGCTGGAAACGCCGATGCCGGAAGAATTAATTGATTTTTCTCCGCTGGGAGAAGGCGCAACTCAGGCACCAGCAACCGATGTTGATGTGCTGATTCACTGTCACAGCCTGCGTCATGATCTGCTGTTTTATGTGATGCGTAAATATTTGGAGCAAGTGGCAGAGGATGTTGAGGTTGTCGATGAAACCTATGGGTTCCGCTACCTTGATGCCCGTGACATGACCGGCTTTATCGACGGCACAGAAAACCCGAAGCAGGAGCAGCGCCGTGAAGTCGCCATCATACCTGATGGTGAATTTGCCGGGGGCAGTTATGTGATGGTGCAGCGTTTTGTCCACAACCTACCAGCCTGGAATCGCCTTAATGTGTCCGCGCAGGAAAAGGTCATCGGTCGTACCAAAGCTGATTCGGTCGAGCTGGATAATGTGCCTGCCGCTTCCCATGTCGGCCGGGTTGATATTAAAGAGCAGGGGAAAGGGCTGAAAATTGTGCGCCACAGCCTGCCTTATGGCAGCGCCAGCAGTGAGCATGGTCTGCTGTTTATTGCTTACTGCAACACACTGCACAATATTAAGACTATGCTCGACAGCATGTATGGGGTAACCGATGGCAAAACCGATCAGCTGTTGCGCTTTACTCAGGCCGTCACAGGTGCTTATTTCTTTGCGCCGTCTGAGGCGATGTTGCAGTCACTCAGTCTGAAAGCCTGAACGAGCGCAAAGGTTTTTATTGGTCAGGATTGAGTTCAAGCCAGGCTTTGCCTGGCTTTTTCTTTATCTCGTTGCTGCTTAAAGTAACATCTGGTCTGAGTGAGCTAAATCTGCTAGCGGCACTAAAGTTTAGTGCCGGTCTGCCGATAGAGCTTGCATACACGATATTCAGCACAGGGTGCCTTCACTGCATGGCGATTACGGTCAACACCAATATCTCAGCGCTTA
>JBLWSY010000052.1:0-6087 GCA_048270425.1 Oceanospirillum sp. | reverse complement strand
TGATTGCGATTGATAATGCTCAGCGCCTGGTTAAGCCGACCGTTGGCGGGCTGAAGGAGTTACTGCATCTGACCAACTTGCTGCGCCGCAGTAAGCAGAATCACCGTGTGGTGATGGCAATTGAAAAATCGAGCTGGCGGTTTGTCGATCGCGCACGTGGTGAACGACTGCTGTTTGACTGGGTGACTATTTTGCCGCGCTGGAATGAAGTACAGCTAGGTGAATTGCTCGACAGCCGCATCAATCAGGATAAGCAGTCGCCGATATCCTTTGAGGGGTTACTGGTTCCCCGCCAATGGGGCGATGAAGAGCACAGTGATGAAGAACGCTCACGCCTGGGGTTCTATCGTATTCTGTTGCACTACTCCGATGGCAACCCGACCGTGGCGTTGCGCTTTTTTCGCCGTTCTTTGCATCGTCATAAGGAGAACCATCAGGTTGTGGTGCGCTTGTTTCATACCCCTGATGCGCATGATCTGGAATCCATGCCCAAACCCATGCTGGCTGTCCTGCGCTCAATCGTGCAACTGGAAGTCGCCTCTCCGGATGAATTATCGGAATGTACTCAACTGACCATCCCTGAGGTGATTGGCATTATGCGCTACTTTGAAAGTCGGGGATATCTGG
Source organism: Oceanospirillum sp. (assembly GCA_048270425.1). Classification (GTDB taxonomy): domain Bacteria; phylum Pseudomonadota; class Gammaproteobacteria; order Pseudomonadales; family Halomonadaceae; genus Oceanospirillum. The sequence continues at coordinate 5,460 of JBLWSY010000052.1, read as the reverse complement.
AATGGGCGGAAGATAAAACCCGAATTTCCGACCACTGGTATCGCGCCATTACCAATGTTCTGGACAGACAACATTTGTTGGTGAAGTAATGAAAGTATCCCATATACCCATACCGCATCTCGCTATTATTATGTTGTGCAGCCTTGCGCTGATGATAAGTGCCCCCTCAGCCGCCGAAGAAGCCGTTTCAGACATACAGGACATCAAACAGATTGCCAGCCTGGTACGTTGGAGTGGTGTGTTCTTTTCGCTGCTGGTCGTCGCTGCGACCTGGCTGCTGCTCAAGTTCGTCAAATCTCTTATAAGAACGCTGGGAACTCAGTTCGTCCAGTACCGCATGTTGCTGCAGAAATTTCAGTCGTTTTTCCAGTTCTTTATGTATCTCAGCGTCGCGGCGATCGTGGTGATGCTCAGCTTCCGTATTAATGACCACATGCTGGCACTGATTGGCGGTACGCTGGCAGTCGCGGTTGGTTTTGCGTTAAAAGATCTCGCAGCGTCATTTATTGCCGGAATCACGGTTGTGATTGACCGGCCGTTCCAGGTTGGTGACCGCGTCACTTTCGAAGGCCATTATGGCGATATTATTGAAATCGGGCTGCGCTCAGTGCGGATGCGGACCTTATCCGATGACATTATCACCATCCCCAATAACAAATTTCTCAATGAAATCACCTCCAGCGGTAACTATGGCGCGCTGGATATGCAGGTGGTGATCCCGTTTTATGTCGGTTTGGATGAAGATATTGCGCTGGCTCGCGATCTGATACAAGAAGCGGCCTCATCAAGCCGCTACATTCATCTGCCAAAACCAGTCGTAGTATTGGTCAAACAGACCATGACCGAAAGCTATCTGGCGGTGCAGCTTACCTGCAAAGCCTACGTGGTCGATACGGCTTACGAAAAATTATTTGAAACCGATATTACGTTGCGGGTCATGAAAGAATTTAAAACCCACGGCATTAAACCGCCCAACAGTGCCTTTCAGAATATCTGATGCCAGACCGTTTTGACAAATTCCTGCACCAAGCGTGACAGGTTTCAAACTGATTGTTTTTACAAAGTAATCAGTTTAAAGCGTAACGAGTTTATAGAAAGCGGCCATGCCGCTCTTGGGCATGGCCGCTTTTAGCTGAAACACAACGACTCAGGACGCTTTAGTAATCAGCAGGTGTGCATCTGCCTTACTCGGCAGGTAGACACTGAAGGTACTGCCTTTACCATATTCAGACCGAACTCGTATCTCACCACCAGTCTGGCTGAGCAGACTCTGCGAAACCGACAAACCCAAACCTGTTCCTTCCCGTTTTGTGGTATAAAACGGGTCAAACACCCGCTTAAGGTGTTCGGGTTTAATACCACACCCCTGATCTTCGATATGGACCACGGCGCCAAGCACTTCACCCTGCTCGCACCAGTCTTCACTGCTAATCGTTAATTTTCCCTGTCCGTTCATGGCATGAATCGCGTTCATCTGCAGGTTCACCAGGATCTGCAACAACTGATGGCGATTCACCTCAACTGAACTCTGGGCTTCAAACCGGGTAACAAACTCGATGTCGCGCTTCTTGGTGCCGGTTTTCACCAACGTGATGCTCTCTTCAATAATCGGATTGATGTGCTGCCAGGTGATTTCATCCTGGACGCCACCATGACGGCTGTATTGCAGCAGACTGCGGGTGATATTCCGTATGCGGTCAATCTGTAACAGAATGGCATCAATCTCCTCTTCGACCCGTTTAGCATCATCACCGAGTTCAAACCGAATCAGTTCTGTGTTGCCCAGGATCACTGCGGTCGGGTTATTGATTTCATGTGCAATGCCTGCAGTAAGCTCACCAAGAGCCGCCAGCTTCTCGTGCACAATAAGTTTGTCACGGGTCTGGTTCAGCAGTTGAATATGGTGCTCAAGCTCGGCTGTTTTGTCCTGCAGACTGGCGGTCCGCTCGCTGACTTTTCCTTCCAGCTCATGAGCCGCGCGCTGAATCTCTTCATTTCGTTGCTGCAACAAATCAAGCATGTTATCAAACTGCCGCGCCAATTGAGCCAGTTCATGGTCATGATCCAGGCCAAGCTCGCCAATACGCTGATTTTTGCCTAACTGAACCAGCTTCACGACACGATGGATTCGTTCTATCGGCCGGAACAAATCGCGCGAGCCACGGTAAACAAAAATGCCTGAAACCAGCAGCAGAGACAGAGTCGCAATGGCTATTTCCACGATGTTGGTCAGATAGCTTTTGACAAACGGCCACAGCAGATGGCCGGTATATAACATACCGATGACCTGCTGATTCGAGTCACGAATCGGCTCATAGGCAGTGATGTACCAGGCGTCATACACATAAGCCCGATCAACCCATTGCTGGCCCTGTTGTAAAACCTGGGTCTGCACCGCGTCAGATACCCGGGTTCCGACTGCACGGCCCTGTTGCTCTGAACTGTCGAGCGGCACGTTGGTGCTGATCCGCAAAGCATCGAGAAAAATGGTGACCGTACCCACAGAGCGCATCTGCTCACGTCGCATCGGATAAATGAGATCCCTGAGTTGATCGACCAAAGCGCTGCTGTTATTGAGCAACAGGCCACCATCGAGAAATCCAATCAGGTTGTGATGTTCATCGTTAACCGCGACAATCGTGCGGCTCACCAGGCCACGAGTTTCCACTATTTCGCTGTGGCTGTGGTCGTTCTGGATCTTGGCGCGCTCGGCTAATGCCGGCGACAACTTTGTCAATTCTTCATGACTGAGCACATCGAAAAACGAGTCACGGGCGCTAAGTGCCTGATAGCGAGCCTGCTGTTGCGATAAACCATGTTGTGAGGGATCAATCGGCGCAAAATTGAGGAAGTCGAGAGAGTAGCGAGCCTTTTGCGCAGAAACCCACTGCCGGAGCGAAAGCGGGTTATTGGCAGCGCCATTACTCATCTGCAATACACGGCGACGAAACGCGTATGACTCAGCAAAAGCCCGGACCTCATTGGCCTGACGTTGCTGCAGCAGGCTGACGCTGTTACGCGCGACACCAAGGCGCTCGGAGACATCTACTAACGCACTTTGCCAAGTGTAATGCAGTGACCAATAAATCGAGATCGCGATCAGTGCCACCAGAGTAAATGCGATCGGAGCGGATGTCAGGATCAGCAGACGGTAGCGGACTGTGGTTTTTAAGCGGTAACGCCATTTCTGCAGCAGAGTCCGGTTAGCTAGCTTCATCACCGTCCCACTCTTTGAATTTGCGCTCCAGCGTCTTTCTCGCGACACCGAGATCGCGCGCGGCTGCAGATTTGTTGCCCTCGTAGAAATCCACCAACTGCATAATGTGCGCCTTCTCAACATCTTTCAGCGTCCAGTGGTTAGGATACCCCACTTGCTCAGCGTCTGATTCGCTTGTGGCTGATGTTTGGTGGCTGTCAACGTCATGTGACGTTGTCACTAGATCCAGCTCAGGAAGGCCATGTAACTCACGCCAATAATGCGCCGGCGGTTTACCCAGCAGAATGCAGCGTTCAATCAGGTTCTTGAGCTCACGAATGTTACCCGGCCACTCATAGGTCAGCATAGCTGACACATCCTCATGGGCCCACTTGGGAACTGGCATAGCCAGCTCAGCACAAAGGTTTTTGGTAAAAAACGGCACCAGTTCTTTTAAATCGGCACGGCGTTCACGCAGCGGGCAGACATCAATTTTGAGTACATTAAGCCGGTAGTACAAATCACGGCGGAAATTGCCCTGGTCAACTTCATCCTGCAGATTACGGTTGGTTGCCGCCACCACCCGGACATCAATCGCCACCTCTTTTTCCGAGCCAACCGGACGAATCGCTCTCTGCTCCAGAACGCGCAACAACGCCGATTGCATTGCAAGCGGCATTTCACCGATTTCATCCAGAAACAGCGTGCCGCCATTGGCTACCCGGAACAGACCTTCACGGCTCTTCTTGGCGCCGGTAAACGCACCGGATGTATGCCCGAATAGCTCACTTTCCAGCAATTCCGGCGCAATCGCCCCACAGTTAACCGGTACAAAAGGCCCTGAACGCTCACTGGCTTCATGAATCGCGCGGGCCACCAACTCTTTGCCGGTGCCCGACTCGCCTTCAACCAATACCGAAGCGCGAGACGGCGCAAATTGCAAGATGAGCTGTTTAAGCTGCTCTGTTTGTTGTGAGTGACCAATGATTTGTGTGGCGCAGTGACGCTGGTAATCGCGTTGCAGCGCGTACTGCATCCGCTCATTGAGACGCTTGTCCATACAACGGGTGACCGCCTGCAGCATCTGCTCCAGATTGAACGGTTTAAGAATGAAATCGGAGGCGCCGAGTTTTAACGCACTGATTGCGGTATCAAGATCCGCATAGCCGGTCATAAATATCACATCGGCGCGGCGCTCTTCATCGCTGAACACCTCATTCCATTCAGTGCCCGCGCGGCCTGGTAGATTAATGTCGAGAATGATCAGATCATAATGATGTTCGCAGCGCAACACCTCTGCCTGCTCAATGCTGCCGGTGCAATCTACCTTGGAGAACCATTTGCCGAGGGATTTTTTCAAAATAGCCTGCATACCGGGTTCATCATCGACCACCAGAACAGAAAATGCCTGATATTTCAGTGCAGGTTGAGAATCTAACATTTGCGACATGTTGGCTCATTAACTCCAGTTGGGACAGAAAGACGCAATCAACCATATACTCATTACGCATATAGTGGGACATTTTGTCCAAGCTATGTGCACTAACACATATTTTTACGACAATTTTCGTCATTTACTCGTGTTTTTTGCTGAGATAATAAACAATTAATGCTGGATGCCCCCTCTTGTAATCTGGCATTGCGATTGCATTGTGTCGGGTGCCTTAAAGTCTGTCTGGCTAAGGTAAAGTACTGATTGCTCTTGATCTTGGATAACAAAAGCCTGGTTATCCAAAGTGTGTTTAATAAGAGTTCTGATTAACAAGAACCCGGATAAACAACATAACGATTAATCCACTATCGCTCAGCAACGTAAGCTATTACGCACGTAAGCTAATTAAGTTAAGCGTCAGTACATACGTTCCTGCTCTGGCATTCGTTCATTTCTAAACCAATACGGAAATTATCATGAAAAAAGTGACCCTGAGTCTTGCTGCTACCTCACTTCTGCTCGTCAGCTATTCTGCCAGCAGCGCCGAAGACGCTTCACGTATCCGACTGGCCACAACAACCAGTACCTATCACTCCGGGCTGCTTGATTATTTATTGCCCCAGTTTGAAAAAGAGTCCGGTTATAAAGTAGACGTGATTGCTGCCGGTACGGGTAAAGCACTGAAAATGGGCGAAAACGGCGACGTGGATCTGGTGATGACCCACGCACCGAAAGCCGAAGCGAATTTTGTTGAACAAGGTTTCGGTATCGAACCTCACAAGCTGATGTACAACGACTTTGTCATCGTCGGCCCGGAAAACGACCCTGCACA
>JBLWSY010000051.1:0-6257 GCA_048270425.1 Oceanospirillum sp. | reverse complement strand
CAACACCTTCGATCACTGCTCCAAGCATCAGGGCAAAATGCACGCCTGTGGCCACGACGGTCACACCACCATGCTGCTTGGCGCTGCGGTCGCGCTGGCCCAGGATCCTGCATTTAAAGGCACGGTGAACTTTATTTTCCAGCCGGCAGAAGAGAACGAGGCCGGCGCCAAAGCGATGATCGCTGACGGCCTGTTTGAACGTTTTCCTATGTCGCAGGTGTATGGTCTGCACAACTGGCCGGCTCTGCCTGCGGGTGAAGCTGCTGTGCATTACGGCGCAGTAATGGCCGCGTTCGATACCTTTGATATTACGGTGACTGGTATCGGTGGTCATGGTGCCATGCCGCACCAGACGGTTGACCCTGTGTATGCATCAAGCCTGATCGTCAGTGCCCTGCAAGGCATTATCAGCCGTAACCTGGATCCACAAAAATCCGGCGTGATCAGTGTGACCCAGATTCACGGCGGCCACGCTTATAACGTCATTCCGGAACAGGTGACCCTGAAAGGCACCACCCGTTCATTCTGTCCTGAGGTTCGTGACCTGATTGAAACGCGGATGCACGAAGTGGTCAGAACGATTGCCCAGGCACAAGGTTGTCGTGCAGACATCACCTACACGCGCCGCTACCCGGCCACCATCAACACGGTGGATGAGGCGAAGCATTGTCAGGCGGTGCTGGAAGCCATGCCGGAAGTGCAGCAGGTACATATCAACCCACCAGCCAGCATGGGCGGTGAAGATTTTGCCTTTATGCTGGAAAAATTGCCGGGTGCGTATATCTGGCTGGGTAACGGCAGTGCTGACCATTCACATAATCTGCACAGTCCGAATTATGACTTCAATGATGAAGTTCTGCCAATTGGTGCCAATTTCTGGGTTAGACTGGTACAACACCTACTGGCAAATTAAACGGCATTACAACAGTCATGGACGAACGAGCCCTCAAATATTTTGAAGTGGTCGCGAAAACGAAAAGCATACGTGCAGCCTCTGAAGTGCTGCACGTTTCGCCTTCAGCGATCAGCAGAAAAGTGGCACAACTGGAAGCCCAACTCAACGTGCGTCTAATGGACCGGATCGGGCGCGGCGTCGACATAACCGAATCCGGAATCCGGTTAGCTCGTTATATTCAGGATATCAACCAGAAGAAAAACGACCTGATTTCTGATTTGTCGGAAATCGAAAATCTGCAAAGCGGCACGCTGCGTATTTCTGTCGGCGGTGGCTTTATTCCTGACCTCATCGATCACGCCATTGCGCAGTTTTCCAGGCGCCATCCAGGCGTCAAACTGGTATTGCAAGTCGGTGGCGGAGACGATGTGATCGACTGTATCAAGCATGAAGAAACCGATATTGGGGTGCTGCTCAACTCACCGCCAGATGCCAAACTCGATGTTCTCTACTCCTGCCCTTTTCAGGCTTTGAGCCTGCTGGTCCCTAAAGAGAGCCGCTGGGCACAGCTTGATATCATTACTCCCGCCGAACTGGCTGAAGTACCACTGGCGCTGCTCAATGAATCATTCAGCATCCGGCGTGCGGTTGACCTGTATGAAGTGCGTCAGGAAATCCGCCTCAACGAGCTGATGGTGTGCAATTCGTTTGACGCACTCAAGAACTATGTGTCGGCCGGTCTGGGCGGAACCTTACTGCCTAAAGTCTGCGTCAGTAAAGAGCTAAAAAATCAGTCCTTTGTCGCGGTTGATATCGAAGGCATGCATACACTCGATACCACGGTCGATTTGGTGATCCGCAAAGGTCGTCCGCTCAGTGCATCAATTCAGGCGATGCAGGAGTGCATAGTGACCGGTATGAAAGCATTTAACGCCACCACATGACGGTGCTATGTTGCCTACTGATGTTGCCTACTGACGATACCAGGCTCACCGCTAAAACAGACGATCCGAAAACAGCAAAGCCGGCACTGACGCCGGCTTTGTCATAAACAGCGAAGACTTCCCTTACGCCGGCTCCGTTTCCGGCTCCTGCTGCGCACTGACCTGCAGATACAGCCACAACCCTGACATACAACCCAGCGTGGCAAACAACAACCACAACCAGCCGGACGGGAAAGTCGGCAGATCCAGCAGCCATCCGGCCCCCCAGTTACCGACAAAAGCAAAAAAACCGCCGATACAGGAGTAAAGGCCGTAATAACTGGCCAGGCGGGTCGAAGAAGCAAAGCGCGGAATATAAGCGCCAATCAGTGGCAGAACCATCATCGAGCCGCTGCTGAGCAGCACAGCACAAACAATAAAAGGCAGCGCCGGCCAGGCAGGAAAATGAAGATTCAGCGCCAAAAATGCACTGCCCATCAGCGCCATACCAAAGCCCATACCTTTGGCGGTACCGAGTTTTTTCTCCACCCAGTGACTGACCGGCAGTTGCATCAGCACGCCCATCAAAGATGACACCATAAATACCCAGGTAATCACCGACGGATCGCCGGTCTGGGTTCGCACCTGATGCGGGATAGACAGGTAGAGTTGATGAAACAGGATCTGATACACACACGCCGCCATGACAAAACGCATGAAAGGCCGGTTTTGCAGCATCTGCCACCAGTCCGCCAGCACGCCCTGACGCTGTTGTTCAACACTATGATGCGTATCTTTTGGCAGGTAATACCATTGCAGTAGCAGCAGAATAAAGAACACCGCCGCCGCAGAAAGTCCGACCCACATGAAGCTAACAGCAAACAGGCTGAGACCAATTAAAGGCCCGAGTAACATACCAGCTTCGCTGGCCAGATTCTGCAGCGCAAACACCCGGTTGCGCTCTTTCTGTTGCGGATACTCCGAGGACAAATAGGCCTGACTGCTTGGCGTAAACAGCGCACCGGCAAAGCCGGTACAAAATGCACCGAGCACTATCGCCACAAACGTGTCGCTGACCCCGAGTAAAAAGAAGCCGACAATCCGCACCGCACAGCCGATCAGAATCATCGGCTTGTAACCAAAACGGTCGCCCAGAGTCCCGCCAATCAGGAACAATCCCTGCTGACTCAATACCCGCAGGCCGATGATTAAACCGATATACCAGCCACTAAAACCAAGATTTTGCAGATGCTCAGCCAGATACGGCAGTAACATATAAAAGCCGAGATTAAAGCTGAAGCTGTTAAAGACCAGCACTCGCCCTGCTGCAGAGAGCAGACGCCAGTCATTCATCACGTGGTTAAGCTTCATTACGCTACCTTTTTCGACCGCAGAGTCCGTACAAACGGAATCCCGTTTTCATCACTGATCACCGTGGCTTCAACGTTATAAATATCCTGTACCAGTTCGGACGTCAGGATGGACTTAGGATGCCCGCAGGCCACCAGCTCACCCTCTTTAAGAACCAATAAATTATCGGCATACTGAGCGGCAAGATTAAGATCATGCAACACCATCAAAGTGATGTACTGCTGCTCACGCGTCTGATTCACCAGGTGTTCGAGCAGGACATGCTGATGGTGTAAATCCAGCGCACTGACCGGTTCATCCAGCATCAGAATCTGTGGCTCGCGCATCAATGCCTGTGCAAACAGAATCATCTGACACTGACCACCACTTAACGTGCGTACATCCCGGTTGGCGAGGTGGGCAAGCCCCATACTTTGTAAGATCTCTAACGCCGCGCGCAACATATGATCTTCAACACGTAAACTCAAGGCATCCAAACGACCGAGTAACACGACTTCGATTACCGTCAGATTCACATCGAGATGAATATCCTGCGGCATATAACCGAAACGTTGCCGCCAATGTAGCAGTCGTTTTATATCGAGCGAATCCTGACCATGATGAATCGAGCCGCTATCCAGTTTGAGTTCACCAAACAGAGTTTTGAGCAAAGTGCTTTTTCCCGTTCCGTTCGGACCGAGAATCGCAGTCACCTGACCGGGCTTGAGCTGGAAACTGATATCCCGCGCCAGAGTGAGCGCACCGATCTGAATATTTAGTTTCTGTGCGGTCAGACATTTAACCGGCTCAGTCACGCAGTGTTGCTTCAACATGATTAACCTCGCTTAGCCACAATCAACCAGAAAAAGAACGGCACGCCGATGATGGCCGTAACAATACCTATCGGAAACAGAGCACCGGGAACAATTGACTTGGACAAGACCGAAGCAGTCGATAACAGGCAGGCGCCGATAATAAATGACAGGGGCAGAAAGAATCGCTGATCTTCGCCTACCAGCATCTTGGCAATGTTCGGCGCAACGATGCCAATAAATCCGATGATACCGACAAAACTGGTCACGGTGGCCGTCATTACCGCCACGATAAACAAGATCTTCAAACGTAAACGGGTGACATCAACACCAACACTTTTCGCCCGCTCTTCACCCAGACGTAACGCAGTGAGTTTCCAGGAATCCTGCATCAGCAGTAAGAAGCCGCCCAGAACCACGACAGCGGTGATCCCCAGATTGCCCCAGGTAGCTTTAGACAAACTACCAAACAACCAAAACAAAATCTGCTGACTCAGTTCAGGAGAAGAAACAAACTGCACCAGCGAAAGCAATGACTGAAACAAAAACAACAGGGCAATACCAGCCAAAATTAATTGCCCGGAACTGATATGACGCATCGACGCCAACATAAATAAGAAGCATGCCGACAGCATACAACATAAAAATGCACCGATGGGCACAGCAAGGTTGCTGTCTAAGCCTAACGAACCAATGTACAACATGATCGCAGCACCAAACCCCGCAGCAGCAGCCATACCCAGTGTATAAGGGCTGGCCATCGGGTTATTCAGCAAAGTCTGCATTTCAGCGCCGCCAACGCCCAAAGACCCGCCGACGATGATCGCCATCAGAGCAATCGGTAAACGCAGATTAGTCACGATTACCTGAGTAGAAGCATCAACTTGGAACGGGAGCCCAATAAATTCCAGTAAAGCATTCATAACATGCGAGGCGTTCAACATAGATGGCCCCGTCATAATATCGAGCACAAATGAAGCCAGTAAAACACTACCAAACAACATCAAAACCAACCAGCGCCGCCGCTCACTGCTACGTTGGTGGTCAATCGCTTGTAATAAAATTTCAGATTGCATCGTGGCTTACCTGTACATCAAAACTTATGGTTATCGGTCTGCGATACCTCGGGCATGAGCCCCTGCAACATAGTCCCGGACAAAATCACATCGTCCTTCTGTAAAAAGCGCAACACTCCTTACTCTGAGCGCCGGCTCTCACCTCACGATTTGCTTTGCGGTCACGCAGCCGTTTTTAAATTCACACAGGGCGCTATACTATAACAACACACATCAATATCAATATAAATCGTTATGGTAATCACTATCATTTGTTAGCTCTGCGTCCCATCCTGCCCCACTCTAATCAACTGTTTTTTTAAGTTAAAAGCCATAGGCCACCATTCAAACCGCTGTAACACAGCTCAGCACGGCGACAACCACCCCGTACAGGTTCAAATTTAGTAATTTTATTCCATAAATACCGCTAATAAGGGCGATAAAACTGATATTTATTGAATTAAAATTACAGTTTTGATTTGATCTAACGCACACAAAAGAGTAAAGTGTGACCCATACCTCATTTACTTATGTCGATAAAAGGTGACGCTATGTTAGATAAAAAACAATCACTGTCTGTTCGTGAGCTGTTCGGCATGCTGGCAATGTTTTCTGCAACTTCTCTGGTTGTGATGATGCTAAGCCTGACCTGGGTTAACATCTAATCCGGTCAACCCCTCGCGAAAGCAAGAAAAAAGGCACTGTTTACAGTGCCTTTTGTGTTTTTGACGCTTTTTTGTTATGTAAGCATTCTCTCTTCCCATTTATTTACTCTGATTGTGAGCCTGAGTAACATACTGTTTTCTGATTCAAAACCGGGTGACAACCATGACTATGGAAAAGTTTGACGCCATATATCAGCGCGCGGCTGAACGTAAAGGTGGCAGTGATAAACTCGAAGCGTTAGTGAGTAAACCTCTTAGTAAGGACGAACTGGCGGCGATAGCGGAAGATCGCTGGTTATCGGCATTCAGCATGAAAGTATTTCAGAGTGGTATTTCCTGGGCCGTGGTACGCAAAAAGTGGCCGGCGTTTGAAGAGTTGTTCTTTCAGTTTCGCATCGAACCTTTGCTGATGCTTTCGGACGAGATTTTGGAGCAAAAAGCGCAAGACCCAAGCATTATCAGGCATCTGGTGAAAGTAATGTCGATTCGCAACAATGCACAAATGATTTACGAACCGTGCCTCACTCATGGGTCATTGAGCCGGATGGTGGCTGACT
>JBLWSY010000050.1:0-6268 GCA_048270425.1 Oceanospirillum sp. | reverse complement strand
TTATTCTTCCCCAAAGAAGAATAGCGAGGACTGTAGTTGGAGGAACCTCTGGAGAGAACCGTTTAATCGGTCGCCGAAGGAGCAAGTTCTGCTTATCCACTAAGCAGAGTGAAACTCTCAGGCAAAAGGACAGAGGAGTGAAAGGTTATCCGGGACAGTTGTACTGTTACTGGCTATTTGCATTTTGATCGATGGGATCCGCCCTTTCTCTCTTCTCCTTAGATGTTGTTTATTAAGGGGAAAACATGACCAACCTTCTTTCATTATTACAAACTATTGATAGCTTCGTATGGGGCCCGCCTCTACTTATTCTGCTGGTTGGTACCGGCGTTTATTTCACTTTTCGTTTGGGCCTGTTGCAATTCCGTCATCTTCCGACCGCACTGAAAATGGTATTCAGCCGTGATAAATCTGAGTCCGCGCAAGGCGATGTGTCCAGTTTCGCTGCGTTATGTACGGCTCTATCGGCCACAATCGGTACAGGTAATATTGTGGGTGTGGCAACCGCAATCAAACTCGGTGGCCCGGGCGCCCTGTTCTGGATGTGGCTCGCTGCTCTGTTCGGCATGGCGACTAAATATGCTGAATGCCTTCTGGCGGTAAAATACCGTAAAACCGATGCCAACGGTCAGATGATTGGCGGCCCGATGTATTATCTGCAATACGGTGTAGGTTCAAAAGTACTGGCGGTCCTGTTTGCGGTATTCGCACTGGGTGTGGCGTGCTTTGGTATTGGTACGTTCCCGCAAGTTAATGCAATTCTGGACGCTACTGAAATTTCATTTGGCGCATCCCGTGAAGCCTCTGCTATCGTTCTAACCCTGCTGGTGGCCTTTGTTACCATTGGTGGTATTCAGTCGATTTCCCGCGTTGCCGGCAAAGTCGTACCAGCTATGGCAGTATTTTATGTCATCGCCTGTCTGAGTGTGATTGTCACCAACGCCGATCAGCTGTTAAGCGCTCTGCAACTGGTACTGACTTCCGCATTCAGCTCATCAGCAGCGACCGGCGGTTTCCTGGGCGCAAGCATCATGCTGGCCATTCAGTCCGGTATTGCGCGTGGCGTCTTCTCCAACGAATCTGGCCTTGGCAGCGCACCGATGGCAGCGGCGGCAGCCAAAACCAACTCTTGTGTAAAACAGGGCCTGATCTCGATGACCGGTACTTTCTTCGATACCATCATCATCTGTACCATGACCGGCCTGGCTCTGATCCTGACAGGTGCGTGGCAAAGTGATTTCTCTGGTGCCGCCATGACCACACACGCCTTTGCCGTGGGCCTGAACTCAGAAACCATCGGCCCGATGCTGGTGTCGGTTGGTCTGATGTTCTTTGCGTTCACGACGATTCTGGGCTGGAACTACTACGGTGAGCGCTGTGTCGTCTTCCTGTTTGGCACCAAGGCAGTACTGCCATACAAGGTGGTGTTTATCGCTCTGGTCGCATCAGGCGCATTCCTGAAACTGGATATGATCTGGGTGATTGCCGATATCGTAAACGGACTGATGGCGATTCCAAACCTGATCGGTCTGATTGCACTGCGCCACGTCGTGGTTGAAGAAACCAAAGTATTCTTTGCCCGACATACCCGCTCTGAACAAACATCACTCGCCTCACAGCAATCATAATCGGGCTGCGGCATCGTAAAGATGCGATTGCAGCGATCAAAAAAGCGCTCGTTTGAGCGCTTTTTCGTATCTGACTCAGACCTAAATTATGCTGCATCTTTTTCCAGCAGTAACTTTACGCCAAGTGCCACCAACACCAAACCGGTCGTGCCTTCCATCCAGCGCATAAAAGAGGCATTTTTAAGTAAGTTCTTGGCTGAACTTAACGCGCCCGCCAAACCGCATTGCCACACCATCGCAATCACAAAGTGAATGGCTGCCATCAACAGAGATTGCAGTAACGGCGAGTATTCCGGATTGATAAACTGAGGCAAAAACGCAAGATAGAACACCGCGGTTTTCGGATTCAGTACATTGGACAGAAAGCCCTCACGCAGCGAGCGTTTCACACTCAGTTCGGTGTGTGACAGCGTCGCCACATTCATGCCCTGCCCGGTTTTCAGCAAGGTACGCAAGCTAGAGATACCGAGCCAAATCAGGTACGCCGCACCAATCATTTTCATAATGTGAAACAGTTCAGCCGACTGAGTCAGGATCGCAGAGATACCAATCGCGGAAAACGTCGCGTGCACAAACAAGCCGGCACAAATCCCCAAACTGGTGACACAACCATCAACCATACCGGCGCGGGAGGTATTACGAATCACCAATGCCGTATCCAGGCCCGGAGTTAAAGTAAGAATAGTTATTGCGATAAGAAACGCTTCAATGTTCTGGATGTACATATCAATCCCTGAAAATTCACAAGAAAGAACCTTATACCGTAAAGCGCTTGAACTGTCTTTAACAGATTACCATCAACTAAGAAAAGCCCTGCGATCATCGCAGGGCTTCAGCAATTAAAGCTCGACAGTCAGATTAATATCGCCAATAGCAAAGCGTTCAGTTAAAACGATCGATTCCGCTATCATTTAAGAATAGCTATCGTTTAAGAATAAATGACCTGAGGCAAAACCGGGGACTGCGCTGCCTCGCCGCTAAATCCGCTGCCACTGCCGGCGCCACCGCCTGAGTTGAGGTTAACGCCGGCGCCGGAGAGATGAACACCTGCCGGATCAACTTTGACAAAACTGCCGCCCGCTTTAACCGTGATTTCACTGCCCGCTTCAATCACCACTTTTTGGCCCGCTTTAATGTGCACTTCACTGCCTGAGTCATTCACCCAGACACTGCCAGCTTTAATATGCAAAGAACCATCGATGATCAGAGTTCGGTTGCCGGTTACGGCTTCGCGCTGTTCATTGCCGACGGTCTGGTGCTGATTGTTTTTGATCTGGCTAAAGCTATCGTTTTCCACCGTCAAATGCTGATCGTGCTTCACCACAGTGGTGCTGTCATTTTCCACCACCGCATCGAAATCTTTCTGGGCATGCAGATAAATCTGTTCACTGCCCGCCTGATCTTCAAAACTGAGTTCGTTATAACCTTCACCCTGGTGCGTTTCACTACGCAAAATGGTTTTCGTTTTATGATCCGGTAACAGGTAAGGTGCCGTGTTAGTCGCATGATAGGTACATCCGGTTACAATCGGCTGATCCGGGTCGCCATTGAGAAACGAGACGATAACTTCGTGGCCGATGCGCGGTATCGCCACCATACCGTATTGACTGCCGGCCCATCCTTGAGAGACTCGAACCCAGCATGAGCTGTGTTCATCCCCATTCGAGTAACGATCCCACGGGAAATGCAGTTTTACCCGGCCGTATTCATCACAGAAGATCTCTTCGCCTTCCGGCCCCACCACCATCGCCATCATCGGGCCATCCACCTGAGGTCTTGGCTGAGGCCGGGCACGCCAGGTCACATGGCCCGGAATCAGAGTAAACTGATTCGCATAAGTCGTCGCGCCGCTTCCCGCCGCTTCTTCCAGAGCTTGTGGTTGAGCGCCCTGGTGAAAAACACTGACCACCAGCCAATCCCGGTTCATTTCATCATCAGAATGGTCTTCGAGATCAAACCGGGTTCCGGCACGCAATAGCGGTTGATTACTGGTGCCGCTCGCTATACGCGCGTCACGACGTAAATACTCAAGGCGGATTTGGCTGAATGCTTTACCATTCACATCATCTTTGTAGCGTCCTGGCGCATCAAAATGCTGATAACCTGCCCGCTGATATTGCATTTCAGTGCCGTCAGCACTGTGGGCAAATGAGTAGGCTGGTTTTTTAAAGCTGTAGTCCTGCATACAGACCTGGCTGACTTCACTTTGTGTATGCTGGTTCAGGCCTGATATGTAAGGGCTGTCCATCACGCCACCGGCTAACGTATTGTAAGCAACCGGAACCGGTAGTTTAGGCAAGCTGTCGGTCGCATCGCTGAACACCAACGTATGCTTCCCTTCTTCATGGATGAAACGGTACACAAGGCCCTCTTCCGCGGCGAGGCGCAGTAAGAAATCGAGGTCAGATTCACGGTATTGAACGCAGAACTCGCGTTGACTGCACTCGCGGGTCAACGCAAAGGCGTAATCATCAATGCCCATTTCCTGCAGTAATACCGACAATATCTCCGGCACTGTTTGCAGTTGGAATATGCGACTGTTGTGACGCAGAGACAGACGTTCTAAGGCCGGAACCAGAGTCAATGCATAAAAGCTGTGGTGATGCCCGGTATCTGCCTGAGTAAACTCACGCACAATGCCGTTCACTCGCTGTACCAACTCTTCGTCCCGATACATTCTGAGTTCAGCCTTTTGGTCAACGACCATATCCGCGCTTAAATTCGCTTGCCGACTGGCCAGTTGCAGACGAAAACGAAAGCCATGACATGCGTCACCGTTGATCAGTTCACTGGATAAGGTTTCGTGTCCATCAAAGGCACGCACAACCAGTATGTCTTCTTCCAGTCCTTCCACATGAATCTGATACTTTAACGTTGCCATTCTGCCATTCCTTGATATTTGGTAAAAATTATCGCGAGAATTCAATAAACCCTAAACGCAAAACACCCGACGACCATCTTGCATCAGGCGGTTCGGGGATGCTTTGTGCTTAGCGCTCAGAAGTTGCCCGCAGCAGCGGGCAACATTATTGACTCGTAACGTCATGCAAACGTTACTTGATTCGAGCGTAACTTACGCTTCGATTGGCTTGCGCCAGTCATCAGAACCTGAAGTCCCTGCGTTAACGTGATCCCAGGTAATCTTACGGTATGACATCGCAACCGTCAGATTCTGAGTGAAGTCCGCTTTAGCCGGATCCTGACAGTGCGGCATTTCACAATGGATATCGACAATAGAAGCGTTCTCCAGTTTCGTCGTGAAGAAGTTCTCTTGCTTACCTTCGATCGAAGTACGGTACCACTTCAGCTCAACATTCGTCATTTTTTCACCTGATGCCAGCGCGTTGTAAAGCAGAGGAACGGCTTTGTTCAGTGACACAGTGAAAGTAAATGGTTTGTGGACACGCTGGCCTGAAGGCTGACCAGATTGTGGATCAGTCGGTACAGTCACGTTATGGTCAAAGTACTGAACCAGCATCTGGTCTTCGTGGCCTTCGACGAAAGAATCGCCGATTGAATCAGCAGTACATGCGCCTGCAGTGATAAGACCCTGGGTTTGACCTTCAATTGAGATATAACATGGAGTTGGCATTGCTCATTCCTTTATGACGATGTAATAAAAGTCGTTGTTCATGAGCAAGTGGTGAATCAACAACCAAAGCTTATTCATAAACAAAGATAACTTTGCGCTCTGGCAAACAACTGCATTCAGCGCGGATACACAGATTAAGGAGCAAAGTCGGTGCCAAAAGTGACACCTATAAAAATCAAAGAGTTATAGTTTTACAGTTGGTAGTAGAGCAACATCCTGCCCCTGCTCAAGCAACTTCTTGCTTGGCGGGTAAGATTTCACTATGTCAAACACCGACCTGAATCACTTGTTAATCTGTTGCACGTTGATACACTTCCTTCACATTTTCGTCTCACAAGGCCATTTCTATGAGCGCATTCAATAAGTTAGTTAAGCATTCCAAAAAGGTTTCTCATTTTAATCATCTGTCCGCGATTTGCGGCTGGGATCAGGCTGCGGTAATGCCAGCCGGGGGGGCTGAAGCCCGTTCTGAAGCGATGGCTGAACTGTCTGTACACATTCACGGTCTGATGACTCAACCTCAACTGGAAGATTGGTTTGCTGAAGCTGAAACCGAGTCGCTTAATCAGGAACAACATGCCACGCTGCGTGAGATGAAACGCCAGTGGCAACAAGCCAATGTTTTGCCAGAAGCATTAGTCGAAGCTAAATCACTGGCCGGTTCTAAATGTGAGCACGCCTGGCGTACACAACGTAAAGAGAATGACTGGCAAGGTTTTGAGAAAAACTGGGCCGAAGTGGTTAAACTCTCGCAGGAGGAAGCGCAGATCCGTGCCGAATCCACTGGTACAACACCTTATGATGCCATGTTGGATATTTATGAGCCGGGAACCACCAGTGAGTCACTGGATCGCGTATTTGCTGACGTAAAAACCTGGTTACCGGGCATGATCGATGATGCGATTGAAAAGCAGCGCGGCGATCTGGTTCTGGAACCAAACGGGTTCTACCCGACTGAGCGTCAGAAAGCGCTGGGGCTGGATGTGATGAAACTGCTTCAGTTTGATTTTAACCACGGCCGCCTCGATGAAAGTGTCCATCCGTTTTG
>JBLWSY010000049.1:0-6285 GCA_048270425.1 Oceanospirillum sp. | reverse complement strand
CCGTTTGATAGATAATATGCACAGGTATGCGCTTTTTCAGCGGGATCGAATGATTACTTCCCCGTTGCTCCTGCATCAAATCTTTATCATTGATTCCCTGCATCTCCAGTAAAGTCACAGCCAGACGATCGGCATGCTCAACCCTGATACAACCGGAGCTGAACGCGCGGGACGGATTATTAAACAGGTGTTTGCTCGGTGTATCATGCAAGTAAATGGCGCGCTTGTTCGGCGTATTAAATTTATACAAACCCAGCGCGTTCTGATTGCCTGACTGCTGACGTAAACGATACGGAAAGGCTTTAGGTTTGACGCTAGTCCAGTCAATCTGAGTCGGGTCCATTTTCTGACTGGAGTTCCAGCTCTCAATAATATCAATATGATGCCGGCTGAGATAGGTGTGGTCACGTTTAGCCAGCGGCAAAATATCCTCGACCATAATTTTATAAGGCACATTCCAGGTCGGATTGAGAATCAGAGAGTCAAGCCGGGTATTCATCACGGGGGTCGGCCGGCTGACCTTACCTACCACCACTTTGGACTGAAACACCTCTTTACCCGAGTGCCAGTATTTAAGTTCGAAACCGGGGACATTGACCACAATACTGGTATCAGTATCAGTTGGCCATAATCGCATCCGCTCCGCATTAATAGCCAGCAAAGCCAAACGATCCTCCAGCTTGAGATTCAGCCATTTCAGAGTGTTGCTCCCGATGAAACCATCCACTTTCAGTCCATGCATACGCTGAAACTGTTTGACCGGCTCGACCAGAGTATTGTCATACCACGTGACAGCGTCACTTACCTCGCTCACATCAATATTCACCAAAGCCAACCGCGTGATCAACGTGTTACGGTCCTCGAGACTATCACCGGGCTTCTTAAGTCCGGCCTGAACATAGACCGGCATAATCAATGGCGTTTGCTGATTCAGGTAACGGTAGGCACTGAGTAGCTGTCGATAAGCGGGATCGGACGGCGTGTATTGATCAATCAGCCTACTGATGTTTTGCGTACCGATGGCAATATGCAGATCCAGCAATGCCTGCTCGCTTGGCTGAGGCAGACTCAACAGTTTTTTCTGTTCAAAAAACCAGCTTACCCCCTGCTGTGGTGCCTGTTCGGCATAACTTAAGTAAAGCATCAGCGTATCGGTCGCCAGCAGCTCATATTCAAACCAGTTACCCTGGTTGCGATAATGAATGAGGGCTTGTAACTGACGTTCAAACAACGGGCTGATATTGGCAAGACGCACCAAATCAAGCTGGCGTTCAAAATGTTGCGTATCCCGCATATCCACCCAGATCAATTGATCATTATTCTGATGGTAAATACGTTCTAATTGCCCGGGGAACTGTAACAGTGATTCGACCGAAGAACGCTCTTCAAGCCAACCAAGTTTACTGAAATAGGGAGAAGCAGACAGCGGAGTGCTGACACAAATCAGTAAGAAGAAAAGGATACCTAAACGTTGCATGATATTATGCCCATGTCGCCCGCCAATACTTCAGTATGGCAAAAGATATGGGCATATGATAACTCTGACGTGTGTTAAAACTGCGTCGTTTTCATTACGTCCAGGGCATTTACCCTGTTTCAGCCTTGACACACGATTCCTGCACTGGGAATTTTTTCTGCCTTGTGCTGCGGTTTACGCTATTGGCGACCAGTGATTATCCCACTGCACATTTGAGACATGCTGAACCGCGCGCTCAGGATAACGATGGTTAATCACTAAAGCCGAGCCGGAACTCACCTGGAATTCATCACCATAAGCCACCACGCCGGATGCATCAGGTAACGCAGCCAGCTCAACCAGCTCACCGGTTTGTTTGGACCAGATGCCGTAACAGCTTCCGCGTGGCGATGTCGCCAGAATCCATTGTTCGTTAGCCGCTATACTGGCAATGTAATGGTTAAAACGAGCCCACTGTTCAGGTTCTGCCAGCAACGGTTTTAACGCCCCTCCCTGGGTATGCATTGCCAGCAGTGACGGGTAATCCTCTGGTTTGCCGCGATATTGCTGGCCGCACAGTACTGTGTCACTGCCATCGTGCGCGAGGTGGCGAATACTGAGATGATGGTCAGGCAACGCCACCTGTTCAAGGATCGTCCCGTTCGGAGTCAGGTAAGTCAGGCTTGGCTGCATGCTGTCCAGATTGAGGGGCTCACGGCCGTTGGTATGCACACCGCCGACGCCAATCACCAGACGATCATCCGGCATCACAATCACTTCATGCGGACCAATTCCGAAACCGGAAAACTCGGCAACTTTCTGGTACTGGTGGGCAACATCGTACACACCAATAATGCCGCGACTGGTTCCGCGCTCTCCCTCAGTGACATATAACCACTCACCGCCATTGGAATACACCCCGTGACCATAGTAGTGACGCTGATCATCTGCCGGACGCAGCTGAATCATTTCACCGCTCTGATAATCAAACACCATCAGAAATGTCCCCGGGCGACGCGCGAACGCAGTGGCCTGGGTGAGTTTAGGATGTACGGCGACGCCATGCCCGCGCCCCGGCAGAGGCAGTTGCTTGATCGCTTGCCCATTCCGGTCGGCAATCACAGCACTGAACTTATCTCGTCCTTTGATTGCGCAGCCAATCAAGGCAGGCTTCGATGCAGGCTGGCTCGCACAGCCAAGTGGCATTACCGGAGCACACGCGCCGAATAATGCCGCTTTTAACAGCGAACGACGATTCTGATCAGTCACCATCACTTGAGTTAAATCCTATTACAACGCCCAGTTCAACGGCGACTTCGTCATGCAGCAGATATTTTAATTGTTCTAGCTTGTTATATTGCGACAAAACATCACGATAGCCCTCTTTGCTTTGCAGCATGTCAAACAGACTCGGATCTTGTGGCCAGGTCGAGACCAGGTTGGCATACTGGGTTTTGACCCGATCCGCCAGAGCATTGAGTTGGCGTGCTCGCAGTTCACCATCCAGGCTGCTCAGATACAGCGTCTGCATCGCTTCAATGTTCGCCTTCAGATTGAGCATCGAGGTTTTTGAACGCCAGGACTCAGAGAAATACGGACGTGGCTGACCGATATTGGCCAGCGGACGGCTCATTTTCGACATGCTGTACTCAAGCTGATTTGAGAGCAGAGCAATATACGCCGACAGCCAGGTCGGCTCATCCATTTTCGTCCATGGGTTTTGTTGCCAGGCCTGTTCAATGATAGCGGCTTTGGTCGCCAGGTTTGCACTGATCGCTGTGACAGCCGGGCACGCCTTTTCAGGCGCTGACATCAATGGTGACTGACTGTCATACAGTGCCCATTCCAACGCACCCAACCCCTGCACAGTCACACTTTGCCGGGCAATATCGGCGCTGCTCCAGCTCTGGTCCTGCTTCAGCAGTCTCTGCATCTTACGGCCTGTGGTGTTCTTTTTATCCGGCCAGAACTGAACATTCCAGCTCTGCTCCAGTGCTGCTGCCGGGCCACGTTCCTGACCTTGCAGTGCCATCCAGGCCAGCATGGTGCTATGCCACTGCTGCTTTAATGCGTCACCGGACAGATTAGATTTGTCACAAAAATCAGTAAAAGCGGACTGAAGCTGTTCAGCTTGGTGTTTAAAACGATAAGCTGCCTGATACTCGGCCAGGTAAACCGGCTGGCTGATATGATGGGTCTGCTGCGGTTGTCCCTGCCCAAAGCCAGTGCTCTGACAAGCAGAGACAAGGAGTGCCAAAGCAAACGGTGTTATAGATTTGAATGTCATTCTCACACCTATAAAGAGTTCAAAAATGCGATCAGCGCGGCGCGCTGCTTGTGATCAAACTGCAGTACCTGGTCACGTGCAGTGAGGGCTTCACCGCCATGCCATAGTACGGCTTCCATTAAATTACGTGCGCGTCCGTCGTGCAGATAATAGGTATGACCGTTCACTTCCTGAGTGTAACCAATCCCCCACAGCGGCGGTGTGCGCCACTCGCTGGCACGGGCTTGTGCCTCCGGCCGGCCATCACTCAGGCCTTCTCCCATATCATGCAACAACAAATCGGTATACGGATGAATGATTTGTTCAGATAGTGCAGGCAATTCAGGACGCTTATCCGTCTTAACCTCTGTTTTATGACAACCTGCGCAGCCTGCACTTTGAAACAGTTGTTCTCCGGCTAAGACGTCAGGGTCGTCGACGTTACGTCGTACCGGCACCGCCAGATGTCGTGAATAAAACTCGACAAAATTCAATATATTGTCGCTCACTTCAGGTTCACCGCCATTCGGCAGACTGGCACACAATGCTTGATGTGGCGAACAGTTCTCAGTAGGAAACAGGCGGCTGGTCAGGCCTAAATCACCGTTAAATGCTGAGGCATTTTGCTGCATCAGTGAAGGTTGTCCGGCTTTCCAGCCAAAACGACCGATGACGGTTTTATCCTGCTCGATATCCCAGACCTTGTTCGCCCGTCCGGATATGCCATCGTTATCATGGTCGTTAACATCCTGCCAACTCAATAACGTACTGTCAGGAATACTCTCCAGCAACCCCAGACCAATCATAGGCGGTGCAATTCTGGCGGAAAACTGAGTGTCCGGATGCATCGGACCGTAAGCAAGGTGGGTAATGGCAAGATTCGGTTTTCGCAGCAGCACCGGTGTCCCGTCAGCAAACTGAATCGAGACTTCATCATAGGTAATACGAATTTGTCCTTCCGCCTTGTGGCCAGGCAATGAAAAATCCTGCAGTTGCGCACCATAGGTTGGTTCGGGTACCACGCCTTGTTGACGATAAACCGATTTTTGCTGTTCAGTCAACGCCGGAATGCTCAGACGAACCAGCATAGATACCGCTTGTTGATCACCCTGTTCAGGGGGATGCCCTCGCCCGTCTTTGATGTGGCAGTTCTGACACCCGTTGGTATTAAACAGAGGTCCGAGACCGTCACGAGCTTCAGTAGAAGATGGCGCGGCCACCCAGGGGTTACGAAAAAAGCTATTTCCTACGCTGAAATCGAGTCGTTTCGATAACGGGAGATTTGAGGCTGGCATCGAATAGGCATTCTGCCCATCTTTACGGGTACTGGTTGCCCCGCCTGATGCAACATCAGCGGCCCATACCTGAGCTGAAATTATCCCCACAAGGAGCGCAGAGTAAAACCATTTCATTCCGTTATTCTCTTATTATTCAAAGCGAGAAACCCAACCGACCGAAAGTCACTGGCGTGAACTCCCGGGCGATTGGGTCGTGTTAATTCAGAGGTTCAATAACTATAGCTACTGGCTCAGAACTCGTGATCAGCGGTGTCCGGATTCAGGTTATCAATACCAATCACGTTCGCGGCTCGCTCAATAGATGCGGTCTGTGCAACCAAAGACGCAATGGCTTTATTAACCAGAGCGTTACCTTGCGGATTATCGGCAGCAATCAGTTGATCAAAGTGTTGATTGTTTTTCTCTGCTGACGTCACCAGCTCACCAACCTGATCGCGTGCAGCGTCAAACTGCTGCATGATTTCTTTGGCGGCTTTGTCGTCTTTCTGGGCAACAAGATCAAAGATTGACGCACCTTTTAACGTTGAACCGTCAACGCGAGCGTAAGTACCGGTATAAACGTTGTAAATACCCTGCTCGTTATAGAAGTGAGAGTTATGAGTGTTATCAGAGAAACAGTCATGCTCATCTTCTGTAGAGTTCGCTTCCAGAGCGACCTTCATACGCTCGCCAGCCAACTCTCCCAGTGAAAGCGAGCCCATACCAAACAACATTTTACGCAGACCATTTTGTGCAGAATCAGCAAGCAGTTCCTGACGGTAGTTACCTTTCTCATCCGCAGACCACTGCTTTTCCATCCACTCCAGATCCTGTACCAGCAGTTGAGCGGATGCTTTCAGGTATTGCGCACGACGGTCACAGTTGCCATGAGTACATTCGCTGCCCTGGACATAATCCGTATATGGACGTTCGCCCGCACCTGGCTGCGTGCCATGAAGATCTTGTCCCCACAGCAGGAATTCAATCGCGTGATAGCCTGATGCCACATTCGCCTCTGAACCACCCAGTTCATTCAGGCTGGCAATCAGCTCAGGGGTAATTTCAGCCACATCCATCGTCGTCGCGCCAATCGTCAGACTTTTATTGGCAATAATGTTAGCGCTTGCGCCCGCGTTACCCAGTTCATACTGATAATCATCCGCTACGTAATCGATCAGCCCCTCATCCAGCGGCCAGGCATTCAGCTGGCCTTCCCAGTCGTCGACAACCGCGTTACCAAAACGGAAAACTTCAGATTGTTGGTATGGTACACGCGCTTGTAACCA
>JBLWSY010000048.1:0-6293 GCA_048270425.1 Oceanospirillum sp. | reverse complement strand
CCGAGGCAAACTTAATTGCGTGCGCCATGATGCTCACGGTCGGATAACCGGCAGCGTCCAGGCCCTGGCGAATTGCGCCCACCTGGCCGTCCATCATCGCGGAAGGTGCCAGCATATCGGCGCCGGCTTTCGCCGCGGCAACAGACTGTTTGACCAGGTTCGTCACGGTCAGATCGTTATCGACATAGCCGTCGTGCACTACGCCGCAATGGCCGTGCGTGGTGTATTCACAGAAACAGATGTCCGGGATCACAATCATATCCGGACAGGCTTCCTTAATCGTGCGAATCATCCGGGTCAGAAGGCCATTGTTATGCCAGGTATCTGAGCCGCATTCGTCTTTATGTTTCGAGATGCCAAAGGGCATCACGTAACGAATACCCAGTTGGTATAACTCGTTCACTTCACGTGCGATGTCAGATTCCGGAATACGATTGACGCCCGGCAGTGACGGAATGGCAACCGGGGCATCGATGCCTTCTTCAATAAAAATCGGCTGGATAAAATCGCTGACCGAGAGCTGAGTTTCCTGCACCATCTGGCGAATATGGGTATGCGCTCGTAAACGACGTGGGCGCTTTACGGGCGCGACAAGAGATGGGTTTTCCATTCGGGACACCTTAGTAATGAGTCTGTGCTTGCCGGTTTGGCCGGGCCGATGTCCGTATTCAGCGCCTGGGGAATGGGTCTTCATGACGCCTGAGTCTCGGCAAGCAGCTAAGTTGAGCGCTGTGACTCCATCATGGCGCGTTCGGAAATGAATTGGTAGCTTTATATCAAAATCAAATAATTGCTTGGTTACTATCAGAACAGTTAATTAATTTCCGCGGCTATGTCGTTAACCGCCGTCCCGACGTCGTGCCGGGAATACCGAGGGTAAGATTTCCTACTTAGAGTGAAAGTTGAGGATTCATTTTGAGAAGGAAATCAACAATGTTACTTGAAAAGAGATCAATGTTACTTGAAAAAAGACCAACGTCAGTTAAACAGAGATCAACAACGCGACTTAAAAAGCTGACCGCGGCAGCGATGTTATCGGCTTTATCTATGGCAGTGACGCCACTGGCGAATGCCCAGGTTAAACTCGATTTTTCCAATGAGTACAACGCACAATCTATTCACGCCCAGGGTGATCTGTACTTTATCAATCAGGTCAAGGAACTGACCAAAGATGAAGTCAATATCACTTTGCATACTGGCGGTTCGCTCGGCTTTAAATCCGTTGACCACTTTTACGCGGTTTCTGACGGAGCGGTGCCGCTGGCGGATACACTGGCAGGCAGCATGGCCGGTATTGACCCCATTTTCCTGCTTTCTTCATTGCCGTTTGTGGTTAAGAGCGAGGATGACGCAGAAAAGTTGTATCACATTGCCAAGCCATACTATGAGCAAGTGTTTGCCGACAATAATGAAATCCTGTTGTATGCCTCTCCTTGGCCGGCGAGTGGTATCTGGTCCAAGCATGCAGTCAACAGTGAACGTACTTTAAAAGGCCTGAAAATCCGCACTTACGACAAGAATGGTACGCTGACGTTTAAAACCGCTGGTGCAGCACCGGTTAATCTGTCTTGGGCCGATGTGGTACCGCAATTGTCGACTGGCGGGATCGAAGCGGTACTGACTTCGGCTGATGCAGGCGCAAGTGGCCGCTTCTGGGAAAATCTCAACTCTTACAGTGCGATTCAGTATGCGATTCCACTCAATATGGTGCACATGAATCGTGATGAATTTGATGCTCTGAGCGATGAGCAGCAGCAGGCGATCATGCAGGCGGCGCGTAACACCGACCAACATAACTGGCAAACAGTCCGTACTCGCGTCCAGAACAATTATGCTGAATTACGTGCCAACAATGTCACTATTCTTGAAGAGCTGCCGGCTGATTTTATTTTGCAACTGCAGCAGGCGGCTCAACCGGCCTTGAAAGATTGGCTGGAAGAGACAGGTGAGCGCGGCAAAACCATCATGGACAAGTTTGCGCAGAGCAAATAGGGACGCCGATGAAGACACTAATCCGTTTATCTCATGCGCTGAACCGACTGTGCGGAGGAATGGCCATTGCGCTGATCCTGTACATTTTCGTGCATATTATTGTTGAGATCGGCTTGCGCTTTTTTGGTATGTCGACTTTTGTTCTGGACGAGTTTGTCGGCTATGCCGTTGCGGCTTCGACTTTCTTTGCTTTGGGTTACAGCCTGGAGCGGGATGGTCTGATCCGGGTCAATGTGGTACTGGACCGAATTGCTGAATCGAAGCGCTGGATACTGGATTTGTTCGCCTCGCTTCTGGCCAGCGCTTTCTTTCTCTGGGTCGGCTATTATTGGTGGCTAACCGTAGCGCGTAGTTTTGTGCGCGGTACTACCAGTCAGTCGCTGGCAGAAACACCGTTGTGGATCCCGCAGGGAATGGTGCTGATCGGGATGGGCATGTTGTGCCTGACTCTGATTGTGCGGATTGCCGCCCTGATCTGTTATCAGCAGGCTCCGAAACCTGCTGCGCAAGGAGCCTGATATGGAGATGTTATTTATTGCGCTCGGTGTGTTGGCGCTGCTGTTTGTGGTGCTCGGCAGCGGTATCTGGGTATTCGCCGGTCTGGCGGTCGTGTCATTTGGATCCTTGGTGTTGTTTGGCGATATGTCACCACAGCGGGTCGGCAGTATCCTGAGCCGGATTCTCTTTCGTGCCGGTAACTCCTGGGAATTAGCGGCGATCCCGCTGTTTATTCTGATGGGTGAACTGATTTTCCGCTCGGATATTTCCGATCGTCTGTTTAAAGGCCTGGAGCCCTGGACCCGCTTGATCCCGGGAGGCATTTTGCATACCAATGTGTTTGGTTGTGCCATGTTTGCCGCGGTCAGTGGTTCCAGCTCGGCGACAACAGCCACGATTGGTAAAATCACCACCACCGAGCTGCAAAAGCGTGGCTACGATCGCCAGCTGTCGATCGGCTCTCTGGCCGGTGCCGGTAGCCTGGGATTACTGATCCCGCCTTCGATTGTGATGATCGTGTACGGTATTCAGGCCGAAGTCTCGATCAGTAAGCTGTTTATGGCGGGTATTCTGCCCGGCATTCTGATTGCCATGCTCTATTCCGGTTATCTGATGCTGCGCACCTGGATGTCACCAGAACTAGTGCCGCAGGATCAGAGCAGTGATATTTCTAAGCTGCAGAGTGTAGGTTACCTGGCACCGGTACTGCTGCTGATCTTCGTGGTACTGGGGGCGATCTATACTGGGATTGCAACGCCATCGGAGGCTGCTGCGGTCGGCGTACTGGCGACCTTGATTTTGCTGGTCTTCGAGCGCCAGCTCAATGTCGCGATGCTGAAAGAGGCGCTGATTTCGACCGTGCAAAGCTCGACCATGGTGTGCAGTATCATGGTGAGCGCCGCGCTGCTTTCTACTGCGATGGGCTATCTGCATCTGCCGTCTGAACTGGCCAAATGGATTGCCTCCATCGATCTGACACCGGTTTTGCTGCTGTGCGCATTGGCGCTGTTCTACATCATTCTGGGCGTGTTTCTGGACGGGATCTCGATTACGGTGATGAGCCTGCCAATTACGCTGCCAATCATTGAACAGGCCGGTTTTGATCCGCTCTGGTTCGGGGTCTTTCTGGTTATCATGGTCGAGCTGGGCCAGATCACGCCGCCGGTGGGCTTTAACCTGTTTGTATTGCAAGGTTTGACCGGAGAGAAGATCGGCCGTATCGCACGGGCTTCTCTGCCGTTCTTTGTGCTGATGTGTCTGGCGGCGGCTATTCTGTGTGCCGTCCCGCAACTGGCGCTCTGGCTGCCTAGTCTGGCCTGATGCAGGAGCGTTGACGGTTCCGTCCCCGTAACTCAAAGCGATAACCGGCTCCGTCAGGAGCCGGTTTTTTATCTCATTGACATGACGTTAGGTGTTCTGCCCCCTGTCAATGCACGGTGACATTCAGTTGCTCAGCCAGTTTGCTTATATCCAGCGTAATCAACCACAAGATAGGTTTATGTGTTGGGTACCGCAGCGCCGGCAGGCTGAAAATAGCCTCATGATGGTAACGTGGAAATGATTGTGCTGCAGGCCATATGCTCGGTGCCGGGCCTGAGGCTGGTTCAGTGATGTGCAACTGCACGGTTGGATAAGAGTTCATACACACCTCCTTAAAAAGAGGGTGCAGACGTACCCTCAAGTTAACAAACTGCGTGGGCGAAAGCAGCGTTGCCGCTGGCCACTTACCCATATATGTAAGGTCGTTGTTGCTGACTTCAAGAGGCCAGTGTGGATTTAATTTACTCTTGCAGTAACCAAAATGCCCTGCAGCTGCAGGGCATTTGACAACATGCGCTAATAAAAGAGGTCGTTACAGCATCACCAGGCTGGCGGTGCCAAGGAAAGCGAAGAAACCCACCACATCCGTGACTGTGGTCAGAATCACCGATCCTGCCAATGCCGGATCGAGCTTCAGTCTATCCAGAATAATAGGGATCAGCACACCAAACAGTGCCGCGGTAATGATATTGACCACGATCGCCAGCGAAATGGTGTAGCCAATCATAGGTGACTGAAACCAGAGCCCGGCGACACCGCCGATGATCAGTGCCCACACTACGCCGTTAATGGCGCCGATGCCCAGTTCGTTTTTCATCAGTGCAATGCGGTTACCTGTCGTGACCTGATTGAGTGCCATGGCTCGTACCATCAGAGTCAGGGTCTGACTGCCGGCGATACCGCCCATTGATGCGACAATCGGCATTAACACTGCCAGGGCTACGACCTGGGAAATGACATCTTCAAACAGGCCAATCGTGACCGAGGCCAGAATAGCGGTCAGCAGGTTGATGCCGAGCCAGACGCCACGGCGTTTTGAACTGCGCACGACCGGAGCAAACAGGTCATCGCCTTCATCCATACCGGTACCCGCCATCAGGCGTGCTTCGTACAATTCACGTTGCGTACTGAGGGCAAACTGCCAGTCAACCGCACCCACCAGAGTATCATCGTCACTGACCACCGGCACCATAGGCAAGTCAGCATGCTCCAGCGCTTCGACGGCATCGGAGAGGGATTGACGAGCGTTGATCAGGACCAGTTCATCCTTTTTCAGCTCTTTAATCGGCGTGCTGCGCTCGGCTTGCAGAATATCACTGTAGGCCACCACTCCGCGGAATTTACGCGCTTTGGTAATCAGATAAATGTATTGTGGTGATTCCAGATGGTATTTATCAATCAGGGCCAAAGCACGGGTCACGCTGATCCCAAACGGCAGGGTAAACAGCTTTCTGTCTGCCCAGTGGCCGATTTCGTCATCTTCAAATTCATTGGCCTGATCATACAATTCAAGCTCGTCACGGCTGATAAGACGCAGTGCTTCCGAGACGATCTCGTCCGGCAGGGAATCTTCCCATTCGATCAGTGACAAGTTGTCCAGATTGGCCAGGGTCAGTTTCAGTTCGGCTTCGGACAGGGCTTTGATAACGGAAACCCGCACATCGGCCCGCATTTCGGTCAGCACATCGATGTGCATCTCCATCGGCAGGCTGCGCCATAAACGTACCCGGTCATCGACCGGAAACGCTTCCAGAATCAGTGCCAGTGAGCCTTCATCCAGTCCGTTTTCGACCATTTCCCCAAGCAGGGCCACTTGATGCTGATCGTCGTCAGCCTGGGCCAGGGTTTGAATTTGTTGTGACAGGTCCTGGTACTCGCTCAACGTTTCACTCCATTCGGTAATTGCTTCTTGTCTGCTTTCTTGAGCGCTTTTTCCGGTGCTTTGCTCAGCACGATGACCGGACGAACAATAAACAGATTATTCGGGTAAAGGATGCGATTGCCATCGACCGTATCCAGTACCACGTTGAGGAAGGTCATATCGACAATCCGGCCCTCAACATGGTTTGCGCCATCGACCACTCGGACCCACAGGCCAATCCGGCAATGATTCTGAATAAACAGCGCCAGAAACGAGGTGACATTGCTCAGCAGTGACCAACTGGCGAACAGACCGACCCCGAGCAGGGCAAACAGGGATGAGCCCACCACCAGTAAGCCGCGTAGCTCAATACCCCACATCATCATCAAGGTCAGCAGCAGGGTGATCAGCATGGCTGCTTTGATCAGCCAGCGCGCGCGTTTGATGCGATGGACGTCATGACGATCGCTCACGGTGCTTTCAAACAGGCGCAGCAGCACTTTGGCAATTTTAGGGTAAATCAGCAGAGCAACAATGGTGATCCACCATTGGTAATAGTCTTGTAATAAAGCGATGTAATCCATAGTGGCAACGCATACAGAAGTTTGCTTCAAAATAACTG
>JBLWSY010000047.1:0-6331 GCA_048270425.1 Oceanospirillum sp. | reverse complement strand
GACCAAAACGCCTTTGCCGGATACCGGGCAGCGACGTGCCATGACCTGATCTCCTGGTCTATAAATTCGCAAAAGGACGCTTGGCCTGAACATGCAGGCCCGCGCTTGGAGCCGGGTTATTACCGTCTCTCACCAATGTCGTCAAGCCTTCATCAACCGAAACCTGCGACAAAAATGCTAATCAGGCGTGTTTTCGCTTTAAACCGTGGTGTGGGTCGTATTTTACCCAACTCACCCGCACGGAATCCACGACTTTTCAAACCGGAGCGATAATACCCAAATACCATTTCACACACAATTTCCCACCTAGGTAACCGATGAGCCCGCCGATTCTCCGGCAGATTTGATCAAAACAGGGCAAATATTTTCTGTTTCCAGATCGATTCTGCCCCAGTTGGGCAGATTCCCCGTGATGGTTGTCTGACAGCAGAACCATATGCCCCGCACCCAGATTGACACGGATCAAAACAAAGGCGTGCATAGAATGGTATCTTCAGCACCATGAGTTAACCAATCAGCTTTGGGAGCATGACGGGCCGTGAAAACAGATAGCAACGTATCTTTGCCGCTTTTGGGCATTCTTCTAGTCGCCGTAGTTGGCCTCGCACTTTATCTCGCTGGGTATGTTCTGGCCCATTTCGGTATCCCAGTGGCCTCTTTCTGGATTTACGTGGCGCTAGCCCTTGTTCCAGTAAGCTTTCTTGTCCTGATTGATTTCAGCCGCTAGTTCTTCCCCGCCAGAACAGCGTAAAAACAGCCTGCCGCACATCTGTGGCGGGCTGCTTTTTTTATTGGCCTAAATATTACCATCCATGATCGGGACAAAGTCAAACCGATCTCAAAAATGCTTTAGATTAAGCCTTCTACAACTTCGCGATAGTTCCTTATGGGACTCTCGCCCGGACTTGTCGCCCGTTCTGTTGCCATCCAACGCAACTAGGCACCTGACACTTCGTCTTGGTCGGCCTGCCAATGACAGTCGCGACACGGAATAGTGCTCGGGCGGGCAAAGAAATACCCCTGATGGGCATCAACCCCCATAGCATCAAGCATCTTGCGCTGATCCCCCGTCTCGACACCTTCGGCAATAACTTTCAAGCCAAAGCGATGCGCGATCAAAATAGCACCTTCAATCACGACACGTGCATTTTCATCCATCTTCAAAACAAACGATTTGTCGATTTTAACCGCATTGATCTTAATTTGATGAAGACGCGACAGCGATGAATACCCGGTGCCAAAATCATCAATATGGATTTCTATGCCCATTTCATGGAGCTGAGCGAGAACATCGGCAATCTGAGCTGTTTGACGTTTTTCAAAGATTGATTCGGTCACCTCAATCACCAACCGGTTGGCTGACAATCGGGTATCAGTAAGAATACGTTCAACCATCTCGGCAAAACGCGGCACGATGATTTGGCGGACTGAGACATTAACCGCAACTTTGGTCTGAGCAGCAAAATCATCACAGTTTTGCACCCCCTTACATGCTTCGCGAAGAACCCATTCACCAATCTCAACAATCAACGCACTTTCTTCGGCGATCGGAATGAATTCATCGGGTGGCACAAAGCCAAGTTCTTCGCTGTTCCATCGCAAAAGGGCCTCATATGAAATAACGGCACCGTCCTTGGCGTTAATTACTGGCTGGTAATCCAGATGAAATTCATTGGCACTCAATACACGGCGTAAGGCCTGATTGATCGCAAGGCGTCGTTCCTGTTCAATCAGAAGCAAGTTGTCATAGTTATGCACGGCCCCACGCCCGGACCTTTTTACCTCTGCCGCAGCCCAATCGGCCCAATGGATCAACTCGGAAATGCCGGGATTGTCTTTGGTCGCAAACGCAACCCCGGTACTAAACCCGACATGCAGTGTATGACCTGAAATATTGATTGGCTGATTAACGGCATATTGCGCCTTTTTGATCGTCTCATCGACCAAACCATGAAGCTGTTCTTTTCTCGCAGCCAACACCATCAGGAATTCATCACCGCCCCAGCGTCCGACGGCATGCTGATCATCAATATATTCGCGCAAACGATTACTAACAGCACGCAGAACCTCATCGCCAATGGCGTGACTAAGCCCGTCATTGATTTGTTTAAAATGATCAAGGTCAATAAACAGAACGGCAAAATCCAACTCATCGCTCGAATGCCGTACATTCTCGAACCATTCATGGATACCATCCCGGTTCAAAAGCCCGGTCAAAGCATCATGCACGACAAGGTTTCTAAGCTCTTTGGTGCGCTGTTCAAC
The DNA here is from genome assembly GCA_048270425.1 of Oceanospirillum sp. GTDB lineage: Bacteria > Pseudomonadota > Gammaproteobacteria > Pseudomonadales > Halomonadaceae > Oceanospirillum. Next base: position 4,066 of record JBLWSY010000047.1, on the reverse strand, counting down.
ACGGGCTTCAAGCGTCGCATTCCAGTTTTCTGTAATGCGATTTTTCTGCCTAAGATCTTCGACCAGATCATCATGTTGATGCTTAAGAACCAAAGACCGAAACAACACAGCATGATTGTTTCTATGGGTTACCATCATGACGATCAGAAAAATCAGCCCCAGAAAGGCAAGAATGTAGTTCGGCTCGGACATTAAGGTCAGAATCACGACTGGCGGCACCAGCAACGCAATCAAATAGATGCGTCCAACCAGCAACATTGAAGCAAGAATACCCGTCGCACCACCAGCAAGCCCTGCAATAATAATCATGATTGAAAACTGGCTTTCGCCACGCACGATTGGAATTTCGATAACGCAAATCACCGACCAAAGGAAACCGCCAGCCAAAACGCCAACGACGTAGCGAAAATGCCAATGTTGAAAGACGTCAGCCTGAAGTGCACTGATCCCCATGCGTGCGCGCTGATAAAGATAATTCCCCCAAAGGCGCACAGCACACACAACCATCACCACGGCGTACCAGATCACCAAATGCGCTGACAAATCGTTTTGCGCCCAGAACATCAAAAGAAAACCCGCACCGACGGACAGATTAACAAGGATGTTTGCCCAATTATTACGATATGCCAGATCAAGCAGGTCGCGTTGAACCTTTCCGGTTAATTCTTCACCGGCTAACAACGCTATTTCGGGATCAACAAATCGGCTTCCGATTTTCCTGACCAAACTGGTTTGCCTTTCCATCTGGTCTTTTCGCCTTTGATCTCATCGCCTACAGAAACCATCCTATACACACGTAATACGCTGCGCCAATGAGAATATCAGAAGAGAAACAAAGGTCTTGAGAAACGCCCATATACTATTTTAGAAAAAGCCACCTCATAAGGCGATCCATCCTGCGATCGTCAAAGCTGATTTGCTTGGAAAACAACGCTTTTGGGTGAAAGCCCCTCTTCGCGCATGGATCGCAAAGTTTTTGATTTGTCGCGTTTGGCAAACCGTCTGCCATCCGGCCCTGTCAAAAGACCATGGTGATGATATTCAGGTACGTCATAGCCCAGCAATTCCTGCAGCAATCGGTGCAGATGGCTGGCAAAGAATAAATCCTGCCCACGCGTGACAAGGGTTATGCCTTGAAGGTGATCATCATGGGTCACCGATAGATGGTAGCTGGTTGGGGTATCTTTGCGCGCCAGCACGACATCCCCAAAGATTTGAGGAGTTGCGATTTGCTTACCCGCCCCACGATCAAACCAGACCATTTCCCGCCCAACTTGTTTGATCGCACGGCCCATATCAAGGCGCAGCGCATAGCTTTCGCCTGCCGCAATCCGCCTCGCCCGTTCATTTGCCGAACAATGCCGACATGTACCGGGATAAAGCGCCCCATCAGGACCATGTGGCGCATTACCGATACGGGCAACTTCGGCCTGAATATCTTTGCGCGTACAAAAACATGGATAAAGCAACCCCATGTTAGCTAAGCTATCCAAAACGCGTTGATAATCGGCAAAGTGTTCAGACTGAATACGAACCGGTTCTTCCCAGCTTAATCCCAACCAGGCAAGGTCTTCATAAATCGCCGCCAGAAATTCCGGGCGACACCGGGTTTGGTCTATATCTTCGATCCGCAATAAAAATCGGCCATCCGGCCCGGCCTGTTTTGCACAAAACAAGGCAGAGGCCGCATGACCGAGATGAAGATATCCAGTTGGGCTTGGTGCAAAGCGTGTTGTGGTGGTCATATTAACCCCCACTTTTACCAACGGTCGCGATCGCCTGCTGCACGGTCGCGCGGCTGGGTGTTATCTGCTGGAACGTGGCGCAACGGACGCTTTGGCTGGCGCGCGCCTTGTTCATCAAACAGATCAGAAAGTTCACGCAACATCGCACCACCCAGTTCTTCTGGATCGTTGATCGTCACTGCCCGGCGATAATAACGCGTCACATCATGGCCAATACCAATTGCCATCAGTTCCACCGGGGACCGGCTTTCAATCATGCCGATGACTTCGCGCAAATGACGTTCAAGATAATTGCCCGAATTCACCGACAATGTTGAATCATCAACTGGCGCGCCATCAGAAATCACCATCATGATGCGACGTTGTTCTGAACGCCCCAGCAATCGATCATGCGCCCACAAAAGCGCCTCGCCATCGATGTTTTCTTTCAGCAACCCTTCGCGCAGCATCAAACCAAGGTTCTTACGTGCACGACGCCACGGCGTATCGGCGGCTTTATAAATGATATGGCGCAGATCGTTCAGACGTCCGGGTTTCGGCGGCTTGCCACTTTCAACCCAACGTTCGCGCGATTGTCCGCCTTTCCATTGACGGGTGGTAAAGCCAAGAATTTCGACCTTCACCCCGCACCGTTCCAACGTCCGGGCCAGAATATCTGCTGACAGGGCAGCAATTGTAATCGGGCGCCCACGCATGGAACCGGAATTATCAATCAACAGGGTCACAACCGTATCGCGGAAATTGGTGTCTTGTTCCTGCTTGAATGACAGCGATGTCGAAGGGGTTGATACGATCCGCGCAAGTTTGGCCGCATCAAGGATGCCTTCTTCAAGGTCAAAGTCCCAACCACGGTTTTGCTGTGCCATCAAACGACGTTGCAACCGGTTGGCAAGCCGTGAAACCACGTTCTGAAGATTGGCAAGCTGCTTATCAAGCATCGCACGCAGGCGCGACAATTCCAGATTTTCGCAAAGCTCGTCGGCGGTAACAACTTCGTCGAACTCGCGCGTGAACGGCTCATATCCACGTTCGACCGGCTCGTTGCGACCATCAAATTCAGGCTGTTCACCCGGCCCGGCCGGTTGTTCTTCCTGCGACATCGCTTCTAATTGCTGATCGTCAATATCGCCTTCGCCTGCTTCGGCGTCTTCGGCACCGGCTTCTTGCTGTTGATCACTGCCATCAGGTTCAGAATCGTCATTCTGGCCCTGCTGGCCACCCTGACCTTCCATATCTTCCTGTTCAGGATCGTTTTCGCCTTCTTTTTCCTCGTCGTCCTCACCCTCCTGTTCAGGCGGGGCATCATCAAGATCATCTTCAAGTGAAAGGTGATCAAGCAAACGGCGCATTCCACGCGCAAAGGCATCCTGATCATCAAGAACATCAACAAGTTCGGATAAATCCGATCCAGCGTTTTCTTCGATGTGGGCACGCCACAAATCAATCAACGGACGGGCAGATTCCGGCGCGGGTTCCCCGGTAAATATTTCACGCGCCAGCATTGCGATTGCATCCGAAAAAGGCGCATCTTCACGCGTAGTCAGGCGATGATAGTTTTTGGCATGACAATCTTGTTCGGCATGGTCACGCAAATTTTTACGCACACCGGGAAAATAGCGCGATCCCACAGCTTCGCAGCGTGCCGTTTCAAGCGCATCGTAAACAGCCTGTGCTTCAGCAGTTTCGGGCATGCGCTTGGCGTGCAGAGCCACGTCATGGTGGCGCATCTTAAGCGCCCAGCCATCTGCAACCCCGCGAAGATCTGCAACTTCGTCCTTGGGCATTGCCTGCTTGGGCATCGGCAAACGCACATGTTCGCCGTACCCCCCCGGACGCCCGCCTTTGACAAAGCCAACTTCCAGATCATTGCGCCCGGCAAGCGCACGAAACGTCGCTGCCGTGCCGCGCAAGAACCCGGAAAGAGCCTCATCATTCTTCATCATACTACTCGCTTGTGGGACCAACTCGCCAATTTGCTTTAAGGGCACGCCTTAGCGCACCATCACATTAATGGCTTCTTCCGGCAGGTCTTCACCAAAGCAACGCTGATAATATTCCGCCAAAATCGGTCGTTCGACTTCATCACAACGGTTCAAGAACGTGACACGGAAGGCATAAGAAATATCATTAAAAATCTTGGCATTTTCCGCCAGCGTAATCACGGTACGCGGGCTCATCACGGTCGAAATATCACCGGCAATGAAACCCTGACGGGTTAGGTTGGCCAATGCGACCATTGCTTCGATTTTCTGACGGCCTTCGGCATTGTCAAATTCCGGAACCTTGGCAACGACGATATTGGTTTCATCCGCAACCGAAAG
>JBLWSY010000046.1:0-6357 GCA_048270425.1 Oceanospirillum sp. | reverse complement strand
TGTTATTGTGCTGGATATGTTGCGCTTTGCGGCTGGCCAGGTTGGTATAAAACACGAAACCGTCAGTTTCGACATTTTTCAGCAGCACAATACGTTGAAATGGCTGACCCTGTTCATCCACTGTGGCAACTGTCATCGCGGTCGGATCGGTTAACTTCGCGTCGATCGCCTGCTGCAGCCATAAATTAAACTGTTGCACCGGATCGGCCAGCAAATCTTTGCGGCGCAAACCGCCTTGAATGTATTCACGGCGAATGTCTGAAAGTTCCATTTCTACTCCTCGTTATTTTTTGCCGATTGTGCGCCTATACGACGTATAACTCAAGCCACGACAAGTGAAAGCCTGTATCGATCACTTCACACTCTGTGACAGTTGCACGGCTCTTAACGTATTCCCCGCTTAAACGACAAGAAACGGTCTAAACTGTAACCACGCGCAATAATCTTGAGCAGCAGCGCTCCGAAGTCAGCAATAGCATCAATACGATCGGACTGGCATTGGCTCCTTATCTGGAAAATAAAGATAGCGTAGCCGCTGAATCGGTGATCCTCTACCAAGCCCGGACAAGACCGCAGTGGCCGCCTCTAACGCCAACCCTGAACTTGATTATGGTTTTATCGCCAGCTCCGATAATCAGTTAGTGCTGGGTAAGCAACAGTGGAAAGCTTTGGTCGAAGAAGCTATTCAGCACGACTGGTTTACGTTCCGTTTCCAGGCCGCCAACGACGAATCACAACACACGTTTCACCGTGAAGTGTTTTCTGCGCTTGAAAAAGATCATGTCCGATACAGCGCGAACCAGTATCTTTTCGCGCTGGAGCAACTGCACGCCACTCACCTGTTTGATGAATATGTGTTGCAGACCATGGTCGATAAACTGCAATCCGCTGAGCGGCTCTTTCATACACCTGCCTACAGCAACTCAGGCCCGAAAATGATTGGGGGAAAATGACAAAAGGGAGCCGGGCTCCCTTTTATGCAGTCAGATGGGTTGGAGGTCATGGCCGATTTCTCTGCTCATAAGCACCGAGTTCTGCGTTGCTCCAGTTGCGACTAAACCCCGATATCTTCCTCATCGAGTTTAGACGACAGCTGAATTTCATATTGATTGTAGCTGAAAATGGAAGGCCCATGGACCCGCTTTGTCGTCACTCGTTCATCGCCAAATTGTACGGTAACATGGGTAAATACCTTACCCTTCACGTCAACCACGTTATTTTCCAGTGCGATTTGAAATTCATCGTTAAGAACATCCAGCGCCGATTTGACTTTTTCCAGCCTGGCGTTGGCTTGATCCTTGGCATTATCAATCTCAAGTTCTTCTTCATCACTACGTTCAGCTTTAGGGCGTTTTTTGAATTCCAGCTCGCGACGAATAATGTCCATGGTCTCTTCCTGAGCCAGTTTGTACTGCTCCTTGTGCTTAACCATCCGGTCTTTGTACCAGGCAAAGCGTGCAAACGCTTCAACGTTCATCGCGGTATCTCCCTCAACGCCTAAGTTAAGGCAGGTCACTTTACCCCCCACTTTAGTCACACCACCGCTTAACGTGCCCTGCTTTTCTCCATCGTCCAGGACCAGCAAATCTCCCCCACAGCGCACATCCGCGCCCATACAGTGGACAGCGATCTGAATATTTTCCGCCGCCTGCAATTCACAGAACTGAGCGTAGTTTGCTTTGATACTGACACCGGATTTCACCACACAGCTTTTCGCTTCACCTTCGGAGACGGTATGACCTATGATGCCTTTGCCAACTTCGATGTCTCCCTGAGCTTGCACATCAGCCGATTCAATAAACCCGCCAACGGTGACTGAACCTGTGGCTCGGACGACCATGCCCGGCTCAACATCACCGGCTATAACCACATTGCCTTTGAATTTTACGTGCCCAGTCGCGATGCTGACGTTATTGAGGCACAGCGCGTTATCGACATCAATCGTTTTGCCTTTAATGATGGGCAGGCCAGACTGACTCGCCAGTAAAAGGTTGGGATCCTCAGGAGAAATGTGCGTACCACGGCCTGGCAACAGCTCACTATTGATACCGGGTCTCGGCGCAATCACTTTGCCCTGCACCGTGTACCCGGCTTCCCCCTCGGTCGCAGGCTGACGTCGCATGACCGGCTCGTTTTCGCTAACGGTCACCGTCTCACCGAGGTTGCGCATATCAATTTTATCGTCACTTTTACGCTCTTGCGGCGCCAGAATGCGTTTGCTGACATCCTCCACCAGCGCAATAAACTGGCTGTCCTGCCCCTGTACCGCCTCTTTGCCACGCGCGACAGGCTGGGTGAAGGTTTCTCCGGGCTTGAGTGTGTTACTCATCAGCAGAACTTTCTTGAGGGCTAATTTGTTTATCCCTTTCACTACCTGAGCATCCGCTAAAGCCTGCACCAGTTCACTGCCGTGCAAACCACGGCCGCCATACGCGCCGGTGACCAGCATGCTGGCCAACATGTCCTGCTCGGTCAGTACGACTTCCACCTGCGCATCACGCTGCAGCGCCACGACTATCCCGTCGTAAGCTTCACGTTTCATTTCCTTGGCACAATTAATAAAACGTTTAACTGCATCCTGGTCGACAAAATATTTCCTTGCCCCGATCTGAACCAAAGCATCGTTCAATCCCTGCTCAGAAAACTCCTTGGCGATGGTTTTGTCGCCATTCAGTTTTGCGATCACCTGGATTTTGTCCTCGGAGAGAACAATCAATTCATTCCACATCCTGAATAACCTTCACGGCATAGCTGTCGTTTTGATATACAGTGTATAGAAATTGAGACAAGGTCGGAATAAAACGAGTAGCAAAGTCAGGCTTACGTCACTTCTTGGCCACAGTGTATTGTGCAGAGTCAGGCAAGCTGCAGCCTATCGCCAGGTTTACAGTGTAAATGTGTCAGCCTCCCCCCGATGCGCAGCGCGCTCTTGCTGTCGTTAAATCACCATCAAAAATAGTTAAGTCACTATGAAAAATGGTTAAGTCATCAGGAATAATAGTTAAATCATCAAAAAGGACAGTGAAGTAATCAAAAGGAAGAGCTAAGTAATCAGGTTAGGGAACGGTTGCTCCTCGTTAAACAGGTACACGGCATGCACACATTTACCTTCATTGAAATAATGCAGTGATTCACACAGTGTCGAGGCCAACAGGATGCCACGCCCATAAGATACATCGGGGTTTTCAGCCCGATTTTGCTGATAATCAAAACCCACGCCACTGTGCTCAAGCATGAATTCAATCCGCGACCGCTGCGGCTGAAAATCGATGTCGAGCCGAATCGAGTGCGATTCATCCAGTTGCTGCAAACGTTCTTCTCTTTGTTGGTAATAGAGTAAGAAACCGTCCGGATCATCTTTCATCTCAGAATTAAGGCCAAGCAAGCCATGATCGATAGCATTGTTGAACAGCTCTGAAAGCAGCGAACACAGTAAGTCGAGATGTTCACCACCCAGCACGATCCCTTTCAGATAAGTGCGTATTTCATTCATTACTGCGATGCGTTTCAGCACCAAAGCGGGAAAGCTAAGTGAGGTTTTCAGGGGAACGTTGCCCAGCATCAACGGCTGATTCACCTGGCCTTGATTCACATTCACCAAGGGAAACGTCATGGTTAATACCGATAGATCATCGGCTTTGCCCGGTTTAGCAAAACGCTGCACTTCTTCGTACAAGGTAGGGATCAAGGCACCTTGCGACACCTTACTCAACAAGGCCTCCAATCTTTGCTCACCGAACCGTTCCCCGACGTCATTTTGCGCTTCGGTAATACCGTCTGTATAACAGACAATGCGCTGGTCCGGATCGAGTTTAAAGTGCATCACATCACTTTCAAACTCATCCGGTTTAAGTACGCCCATTGGCATGTGAGACGAAATCAAACGCTTAGCCACACTGCCGTCGCTGTCGAGAATATAGCCATCCGGCAATCCGCCTCCCCACCAGGAGACTTCAAAACCATTGGCCCTGATTTCAAATACGCTGGCGGCCAGCATCATCCCAGTTGGCAGAAAACTTTCCAGAGAGCGATTAAGTTCTGAAACCATCTCTCCTAAGGACAAACCTTTCGCTGCCGTTGAGAAAAAAGTCCGAGTGGCGGGCAGAGTTGAAATCGCAGCCGGAAGTCCATTACCGGTTGCATCCGCGATCATCACATAGATACCACCGTAAGGCCGGCTGGCAATCACTATCAGATCGCCGTTAAAAATAGTCGATGGAGTCGAGATGTATTCAATACCGAAAATGTGTTCGACCTGCTCGCCCATCTCCTCCATCAGATTGGAAAAAATGGACTCAGAAATAGCGAAGTCATATTGCACCTTATCACGAAATCGTTGCAGCTGGTCACGTTGTTCCATCACCTCTTTGTGCATTTTTACCACCCGGTAATGTGCCTGAACCTTGGCAATCAATACACTGCGCTCAACCGGTTTGAGAATAAAATCATCGCCAAGCGATAAACAGCGCTCAAACGAGTCATGATCATCCAGTACCGTGAGGAAAATGATGGGAATGTAGTGGTTGGGAAACGACTCTCTTATCTCCTGCGCGGTAACAAAGCCATCCTTTACCGGCATCATCACATCCAGCAAAATCAGATCCGGCAGCATTTCCATCTGCTGCATGGCAGCCACCACACCTTCCCCGTTCTCAAAGACATCAATATGCTCCGCGACGTTCTCGAGCATAAAACGGCACAACTGACGGTTGGTTGCATGGTCATCCACAACAATTACGCGCATAGGTATGTGACTCTCCCTGCTTATTCGATAGTCAGGCGTTTATTCGATGGTAAATTTCTTATCAAAACGCGAAATCATCAATACTTTGCGCACCTGAGGGAGCGTATTGACGATGCGAATCATGCCATCGGGCTGCTCAAGATAGTTCTTCATATTCAACAACATTCCCAAAGCGGTACTGTCGATATAATCAACTTTACGCATATCAACCGTAAACTCATGATCAAACCGTTTAGCATAACTACTACGAAAATCCTGCACCAGGTTGAAACAAAAGGTCCCTTCCACCGCAATGGTGACATGCTTGTTATCGTTATCTATCCTAGTTTCAATGGCCATATCTCGTCCTTAAAACGCTCATTTTTAATACGTCCGTCCTTAAAACAGTTCAACTTCCCCCTCAGCCATACTGCTTTGACTGGCCGCCGGTGCACTGCGATTAGAAGTTTTCTGTTCCAGTTGTTCGAGGTGTGCACTCTCCACGCCACCGTGGTGAAGCTTATCGAGTAACTGCAACGCCTCTTCCAGATAATGCAAAGAATCCTGCGCATAATCGCCTTGCTGCATCACGATGTCGGCAAATTGCAGACAACGTACTCCATCGCCCACATGCTGCACCAGAATCTGACCTAGCTCCTGTATTTTCTGCACTTCACGTTCGATTTCAGTATTGACTTGCTGAACCCCCTGCAGCATGTCATCGACCGACTGCTTCGACGCTTCGATATGAGACATATCGATGGTCGCCATCTCACCCACGGTGTGATTGGCCGCTTTTACGGTCTGCTGCGCAATCTGAATTTCTTTTTCAATCTGGTTATTGAGCGCTTCCGCTTTAACTGACAAATTGCGTACCTCCTGCGCGACCACAGCAAAGCCTCGGCCGGCTTCACCGGCGCGGGCCGCTTCGATTGCCGCGTTCAGCGCCAGAAGATTGGTCTGCTCAGATAATCCACGAACCTCGTTGAGCAGCTTAAACACCACATCCAGCTTGTCCGACATATCATGAATACTGCTCACGGCTGACGTGCTTTTTTGCGACACATTGTGCAGGGTCGCAATAAACTCATTAATGATGGCTTCGGTGCGTGGCAGGACCGTTTTCAAGTTGTACTGACTGTTCTGATTGGCGAGCAGATTGTTCACTAAGGTGCTGGATATTTCCGACTGCTGCTCACTGACCATCTGCAAACCAAAAAAGCTTTCATTTAAAGTTTCGGCCGACTCATCCACTATATTGTGCTGTTTGATCAAAGGCTCTTTGATACGCTCGATATTCTGATTAATCACGGCCTGCAAGCGTTTCACCTGAGCGGCATCACCTCGCCCAGACTGGGAAGACGAAGCGACAGCAGATTGGGGGTTATGTTTGTCGCTGGATTTGGGCTGTGCCGAATCCGCCGTTGAAGCAGCGCGGCTTGCATAAGCCGAGGAAGGCGACGAGCCTGTCAGCAACCAGGGTAAAAGCGCAATCAGCACAATCGCACTCCCGAGCCCCGCTGACACATCCTGCGTCAGGATGCCAGCCAATAGCCCCAGCTGTAACAACGCGACGCCGCCTGTTTTGATAAAGTTTTTACTTTTCCGCATACTGACTCCTGCTGGCCGCTATC
>JBLWSY010000045.1:0-6715 GCA_048270425.1 Oceanospirillum sp. | reverse complement strand
GGCCATGCTTGTTCCTGTGTAACCAGGCTTTCATGCATTTGTCATTGCATTGTCATAGCTGGCCGCTAAGGTGATTACAGTTAGTTCAGGCTGACAACGTTATTTGGTTTGATGGGCATCAACCGATACACAAAATAGAAAGCTCAAAAGCGCAGTGCTTCGGCACTGCGCTTTTTTATCAGGGCTGAGTAATCCGCTTACTCGCCGGTTACTATCAGCTTGGCTCGAATAAACTGGCTGTGATCAACGTACAGCAGTTCAGCGGCTTTGCGAATGACCGCATCTTCCAGTGGGTCGATTTCTCCATCGGCATGCGCCACTTCCCACATCGCTTTGATCAATTCAAAACGCGTATCCTGAGTCAGTTCACGTAATTGAGAGGTAAAGTCATACAGCGATGCCGAGTGGCTAATCTGCTCGTCCGCACGGGTCAAAAGTTGCTGTGCTTCTTCCTGATCTAAATCGAGTAAACGTTTTAACAACGTCAGTTTGGCTTGCTGCTCTTGTTCGTCAATTTGATGATCGGCACCGGCCACTTCACTCAGCAGGCAGGCAATGGCCAGATTCGGGCTGGTTTTCTGCTGGCTGAGATCCTGCCCTTCGAGCAGTTGTTTGAACATGGATGTGATCGCATTAAACATAGTGAAGCCTTTTTGTCTTGCTGTAATTTTATGATAGTTGATCGAATTTGAGAGTCAGTGTTTGATGATGATGAAACCATAAAACACGGGATTTGTTTTCTCAACTTTATCGCGATGAATGGCTCTGCTTAGCTATTCTCTGCTTAGCTATTCATGGCTATCTTTAGTCGGCAGGAAATCAATCGATTCACCGCTGCTGGTCAAAATAGAGACCAAATGTGGTTTACCACTTTTATCTAGTTTGAGTTCGCCGAGGGCTGCTGAGTTCACTAATCGTTTGATTTTTTCTGAACTCGGCGCTCGTTTCCTGATTTTGAGACGCTTGCGTTTGGTGAGCCAGTTCAGCGGTGAGCGTGGACTGTACAGTACGCGGTCCATCGTGTCACAAAATGACAGCAAGGGTTCCGGGAATTGATTTTTGATACCGCTGCAGGTGATCTGGAAAATATTCGGGCTCGATTTACGTGAGCGCAGTTGGATGTCATAAGCAAACGAATAGTGCACATCACCGGACAAAATGACGTAATTGGATGGTGTTTTGGTGTGGGTAAAAATACTCACCAGCGTATTGGCACTGCCCGGGTGGGCCATCCAGTTTTCTGCGTCAATCACCAGTGGTTTACCCAGCCAGGTCATCAGCCTTTGCAGGGCTTCGATGAACTTGACCCCGAACATAGGGGCGGCAGAGACAATTATCACTTTCTCTTCATCGAGCAGCGCCTGCTGAAATTCCATCATCGCTTCCCAGTCCATCAGGCCGGAGGGCTTATTCATGCGTGACTCAGAGCGCCAGCGCCGGGTGCGTGTATCCAACACCACCATTTTGGGGCTGGTGTCGGTGGTGTAGTGCCATTTCTCGAATGGATAGAGAGCATCAATCCAGTCATCCTGGTGCTGGCTGTCCGGCTGGGCACAATACTTCTGGGCCAGTTGGTGAAATTCGTCGTTAAAATTATCCGGTTCGTTGCCCCAGCCCTGAAACAGCCAGTAACTGATCAGTGCATTACCGATAATGCGTTTGGAAAAGGCGTTGCTGTAGGCCGCTTGCTCCCAACCTACGGTCAGATTCCAGTCATCAGTGACGTCATGATCATCGAAGATCATGTAGGTCGGAATATGAGCCAGCAGTCGCCGGGTATGTGTCAGGCCGGCATAGAAAGTCCGGATGTGTTTCAGCTCGCTTTGCCATTCTTGTTGTTTGTTGGCCGGAATCTGATGCTCTGTCTTGGCCAGTTGTAGCTGCGGGCTATCATCAAAATCGATGTCCTGCCATAACACCGGTGACCAGGTCAGCAGATACATAGCAAAAAACTCGGCCAAACTAATCAGGTGGTTATCGTTATCGGTAGAGCTGAAGATCGGGGTGGGCTTACGTGGCAGCACCCGATCAAAAAAGCGCTGTTCGCCGATGGAATGAGGCAGCAACTTATTGCGCTGGTAAAAACAGTGTGGATGCTGATAAAGCTCATGACTGTCTTTGACCGGTGCATGACAGGCTTCAACCTGTGATTGTTCAAAGCGTTCCTGATAAAGACCCAGCCGCTCAATGACGCTGTGTACCGCGAAAAGAGTCGGTCCGGCGACGTGATCGGCGTAGATTTGATCTCCGCTCATCATCAACAGATGCGGACGCTCCTCAGGGAGCTGCGCAGCGACTTTTTCATCGGCAACAACCAAGGCGTCTTTGGCGAAGTGATGCGGGTTACGGCATGAGCCATGCAGTACGTAATCAGCCTGGCCACTCAGCCACAAAGTAAAGCGGGTTTCATCGTCATAGAGTAGCTCGGCACACAGTTCGCTAAGCTGACCGTCCGGCGTGGTGATGTCGTACTGGTATTTGGCCGGTACGTTAAAATCGTGTCTGATGTGGAGAAGGGTGACCCAGGCATGAGCGCCGATTTGATAACTATCGCTGGAAGTCAGCGGCTGGGAGAGCACAGAGTTCTGGTTATCGTCGTACAGTTGCAGCTCGCCCTCGGGCGCCTGACTGGTGGCAAGCCAGATAACCAGCTCCTTTGCAGTCGCTTTTCTGACGATCGGACCAGCCAGGACAAAGGGTAAGCGGCGATGATGGTATCGGGTCAATTCCGGCTCCTAAAGCTCTTTTTGCAACTGTTCCTCTTGCAATGTACCCAGCATCTCGATGAATTCCGAGCTGGTACGTTCATGCGCGACCAGAAGCATACCTAACATTGCCTCTATTCTATCGTGCTGTGAACTATCTTCCTGTAAAAGCTGTGTAATTTGTTCTCGGATCAGTTCGATTTCATGCTCGACAAATCCGCGTCCTTCCTCGTCACCCTGACCTTCTTCCGGCGCGTTATCAAATTCCAGAAATAGCAGTTTTTGATCCAGCTGCGCCGCCACTAATTGTTCAGGCAGCCAAACTTCTCCCATCACTATATCGGGGTCGCAGTCTGCGGGTAAGGCGTCTAGCAGGGCTTTGAATTCAGATACTTTCACAGTGTTGTCAGTTAAAAAATGGGGTTAGCTACTATTTTAGCGGCCAATTTGCTTGAAAACTAAGAGTTATTTTCATCAGTTGTACAATAAGTGAGTGATCGAGCGTAAATGGTGAGAAAAAGCAGAGTGAATGGGCAACATTTCCCCGGTTGGCAAAGAGTCGGAATCCGATAGCTGGAAACAGATAAATAAAAAGGCAGCGTATGACTACGTTGCCTTTTAGTCAGCAAAGTGAATAGATGCTTGGGCTTCACTTTTCCTTGTGCGCCTGCATACTGGGTATTCAGGCGCTGGTGCTCGGCAATATGGCCGAGTACAAATTACAGGGCAGAAATTACAGAGTAATGGCGTCCAGCTGAGATTTCGCTGATTCAATGCCTTTTGCTGCCGGCTCTTCACCCATGTTCAGCGCTTCTGCATACACGAATTCAACTTCGCTGATACCGACAAAACCCAGAACTGTTTTCAGGTAAGGCGTTACCACGTCAGTCGCTGAATCTTTATGGATACCGCCACGAGTGGTGATCACGACTGCTTTTTTGTTTTCGAACAGACCCACGACACCTGATTCCGTGTATTTGAAAGTAACGCCAGCACGCGCAATCAGATCAATCCAGTTTTTCAGCTGCGTTGGGATGGTAAAGTTGTACATTGGTGCAGCAATTACCAGAGTGTCCGCTGCATTGACTTCTGCGATCAGAGTGTCAGACAGCGCGACAACAGCTTGTTGCTCTTCAGAAAGATCTTCACTTGAGCGCAGCGCAGTTGCGACTGCGAAGTCCAGTACTGGCAGAGGTTCGGCCGCCAGGTCACGCACGGTCAGTTCGTTTTGGTCAAATTTGGTCAGGTAAGCATCGAGCAGTTTGCTTGATTGAGAATATTCGCCAAGGATGCTGGATTTAAGTGCAAGTACACGAGACATAAGAAGTTCCTTAATTGGAGGTAACACGTTAGGGAAGTGATAATAATGAGATACTCGCGACATCTTAAGTAGGTGGATTTGCTGAACTCATTCAAAAAATTTGAACGACTGCAAATACCTGCGTCGGCATAACTCTGTGATACAATCCGCGCAGTTTTAAGTGAAAAATGAATAGGACCTGCTTTGACTCAGTCACAGCCCAACACAGAAAAGAACGCGGTTGCCAAATCCAACAATGTGCAGTCGCTGAAAAAGGCACTGAATCAGTGCCTTATCAAAGACCGTTTTCGCTTCAACAAACGTATTTCCGGTGCCAGTAAAATTAAAAACGAGCAGGCACGTGATGCGGCATTGGACGAAATTGCCCTCGATATCGCTCAGTCGATGATGGTGGTGCAGCAACGCAGCGCACATAAAGTAAAAATCGAGTATCCCGAAATTCTGCCAGTCAGCCAGAAACGTGAAGATATCGCCACAGCGATTGAACAGCACCAGGTGGTGATCGTCGCAGGTGAAACCGGTTCAGGTAAAACCACTCAGCTGCCGAAAATTTGTGCTGAGCTGGGACGCGGTAAGTTTGGCCTGATCGGCCACACCCAGCCACGCCGCTTGGCGGCGCGCTCGGTAGCGAACCGTATCGCAGAAGAGATGGAAACCGAACTGGGTGGCTTCGTCGGCTATAAGGTGCGATTTAACGATCAGATTTCTGACGAGACGCAAATCAAACTGATGACGGACGGTATTCTGCTGGCAGAAATCCAGCACGACCGTTTTCTCAATCAGTATGACACCATCATCATCGATGAAGCGCACGAACGCAGCCTCAATATCGATTTTATTTTGGGTTATCTCAAAGAGCTGCTGCCGCGTCGCCCCGATCTGAAAGTTATTATCACGTCGGCAACCATCGATCCGGAGCGTTTTTCTCACCACTTTAGTGGCGCGCCGATCATCGAAGTCTCCGGTCGGACCTATCCGGTGGAAACCCGTTACCGCCCGCTGGCCGGTGAAGATGAAAGCGATCGTGACCAGCTGCAAGGCATTTTCGAGGCGGTGGATGAACTGTGCGATGAAGGCCTGGGCGATATTCTGATCTTCATGAACGGTGAACGTGAAATTCGTGATACCGCGGACGCACTGAGCAAACGTAAGCTGCGCGACACCGAAATTGTGCCGCTGTATGCCCGTTTATCGGCCGGTGAGCAGAACAAGATTTTCCAGCCGCACGCCGGACGCCGTATCGTTCTGGCGACCAACGTGGCGGAAACGTCACTGACGGTGCCGGGCATCAAATACGTGATTGACCCGGGTACGGCAAGGATCAGCCGCTACAGTTACCGCACTAAGGTACAGCGCTTGCCGATTGAGCCGGTTTCGCAGGCCAGTGCTAACCAGCGTAAAGGCCGTTGTGGCCGTGTCGAAGAGGGGATCTGTATCCGCCTCTATTCAGAAGAGGACTTCCTGTCACGTCCGGAATTTACCGACCCGGAGATTTTGCGTACCAATCTGGCGTCCGTAATTCTGCAGATGACCGCATTAGGGCTGGGTGACATTGAAGCGTTTCCGTTTGTTGAAGCGCCGGATAAACGTAACATCCAGGATGGTGTGCGTCTGCTCGAAGAACTGGGCGCGATTAACGATAAAGCCAAAGATCCGAAAAAGCGCCTGACTGAGATTGGCCGTAAGCTGGCCCGTCTGCCTATTGACCCGCGCCTGGCGCGTATGGTGATTGAAGCGCCGCGTTTTGGCTGCCTGAAAGAAGTGATGGTGATTGCATCCGGTCTGTCGATTCAGGATCCGCGTGAGCGTCCGAGTGATAAACAGCAGTCGGCCGATGACAAGCACCGCCGCTTCTTCCACGAAGAGTCGGATTTTCTGACCTTGGTGAATCTGTGGGAACACATCAAAAAAGAGCAGAAAGCACACAGCAGCAATCAGTTCCGTCGTCAGTGTAAGCAGGATTACCTCAACTATCTGCGTATTCGCGAATGGCAGGATGTCTATTTCCAGTTGCATCAGTCAATGCGTGAGATGGATTTCAAACTGAATGATGAGCCGGCCAGTTATCAGAGCGTACACAGTGCGATTCTGGTCGGGTTACTGTCGCACATCGGTACCAAAGATCCGGAGAAAAACGAGTATCAAGGCGCGCGCAATGCCCGTTTCAACATTTTTCCGGCTTCTGGCTTGTTCAAAAAACAGCCTAAGTGGGTCATGTCGGCCGAGCTGGTGGAAACCTCTAAGCTCTGGGCGCGTATGGTGGCCAAGATCCAACCGGAATGGATTGAGCCACTGGCGAAACACCTGATTAAGCGCAGCTACAGCGAGCCGCACTGGTCGAAAAAACGCGCTGCAGTGATGGCGTACGAAAAAGTGATGCTGTACGGAATTCCGATCGTGCCTAAGCGTCTGGTGAATTACGGTAACATTGATGCGCCGCTGAGCCGTGAAATCTTTATTCGCAGTGCGTTGGTAGAAGGCGAGTGGGAAACCAAACACGCTTTCTTTAAACAAAACCGCGCCCTGCTACAGGAAGTGGAAGAGCTGGAGCATAAATCACGCCGCCGCGATATTCTGGTTGATGATGAAGAGCTGTTCCAGTTCTACGATCAACGGGTCGATACCGACGTTGTGTCAGGACGTCATTTTGACACCTGGTGGAAACAGGCAGGCAAAGCAAAACCGGATC
>JBLWSY010000044.1:0-7097 GCA_048270425.1 Oceanospirillum sp. | reverse complement strand
GCAGTTATGCCGGGTAAATTAGTGGCTACACTCAAAGCGGAGTCTGGCTATATGGAGAGAAAAATGACTCAGGAACATGCGACACAAGAACTCTTGACTACACCGTTACACGCGCTTCATATTGAAGCTGGTGCCAAAATGGTGCCTTTTGCGGGTTATGATATGCCGGTGCAATACGCTTTGGGCGTGAAAAAAGAGCATCTCCATACCCGCGATGCGGCTGGTCTGTTTGATGTTTCTCACATGGGTCAGCTTCGTTTACGTGGTGAAGGTGCCGCTGCTGCTCTGGAAACTCTGGTACCGGTTGACATCATTGACCTGCCACAAGGCAAGCAGCGTTACGCTTTCTTTACTAATGATGAAGGCGGCATTCTCGACGATCTTATGGTTGCTAATCTGGGCGATCATCTTTTTGTTGTGGTCAACGCGGCCTGTAAAGAGCAGGACATCGCTCACCTGAATGCTCATTTGCCGGCTGGTGTTGAGATGGAAATCATCGCAGATCGTGCTTTGCTGGCGATTCAGGGCCCGAAAGCGGCTGAGGTAATGGCTCGCCTGCAGCCAGCTCTGGCAGAGATGCGCTTTATGGATGTGCAGCAAATCAGTATCGATGGTGTTGACTGCATTATCAGTCGCAGTGGATACACAGGTGAAGATGGCTACGAAATTTCGGTTCCGTCTGACCAGGCACAGGCATTTGCTCGTACTCTGACTGCTTTTGACGAAGTGGAGTGGATTGGTCTGGGCGCACGTGACTCACTGCGTCTGGAGTGTGGCCTGTGTCTGTACGGCCACGAACTGGATGAAACCACGACTCCGGTTGAAGCCAGCCTGTTGTGGGCAATTCAGCCGGTGCGCCGTCAGGGCGGGGCGCGTGAGGGTGGTTTCCCGGGAGCCGACATCATTCTGCAGCAGATCGCGACTAAAGATGTGGTGCGCAAACGTGTCGGCCTGGTTGGTCAGACTAAAGCACCTGTGCGTGAAGGGACGGAATTGTTTGATGCTGAAGGTGCACCGATTGGTACCGTGACCAGTGGTACTGCGGGTCCGACAGCGGGCAAGCCGGTTTCGATGGCTTATGTGCGCGCTGATCTGGCTGATGTTGGTACTGAAGTGTTTGCTGAAGTCCGTGGTAAGATGCTGCCAATGCTGGTGGAAAAACTGCCGTTTGTACCACAGCGTTATTACCGTGGTTAATATATCACGGCTGATAATTATGACGATAGTCACGATAAGTAGAGTTAAACCGATCGTTACACCGACGGTGCTGGCTTATTCTCAGTAGTTTAGGTCCGGTTATCTCTCTTTAAACGGCTCTGCATATCGCAGAGCCGTTTGCTTTTTGCTGAAATACATTCATATTTGAGTAAATAATAAAAAATGCCTTATGCTAAAGGTTCTCTTACAACGTCCTGTTTGAAAGTGGTCATTAAAGGATGAGTTATATGAAAAAATGGGCAGCCGCGACTGCACTACTGAGTTCATTGGGGTTCTGGACAAACGCGCAGGCAGAGTCGGAAGTCAGTACGTATATTGTTAATGGTGAAGACACTACCATCTTGAGTTACACGTCATTTGCCAGTCTGTTTTACGACCGTATAGAATTTGACGGGTTATATGGTACACGTGCTTTTTGCGGCGGAACCATGCTCGATTCTACCCACGTGTTGACTGCAGCGCACTGTTTGTACGATGAGGATGGCGAGCTGAATTATGACTATATGCTATTTGCCGTTGCTGGGCAGGCTGATGATGAAAGCGACTTCCCTTCTTCGGTAACCACTGTGCGTGCAGAGCAGTTTTTTATTCATCCTGATTTTCAGGATACGGCATCCAGCCTGTGGCAAAATGATATTGCCATTATCCAGCTTGAGTCTTCCCTCAATGCGCAAGGCACTGTCGTGCGGCCAATCACCCAGGAGTATCGGTTAGGTTCGGACGGTGTCGATAATGACACTAACGATTATGCGTTTCGGATTGTCGGTCACGGCAATACCAGTTCAGGTAATGATGCCACCACAATGCTGCAAGATGCCGACGTGAGCTATGTTTCGAATAACACTTGTGACAATAATTTGTCTGCTTTGACCAATAAACAAATTTGTTTTAAAGGCATCAGTACCACTCCGAATACCTCACTGACCAGCGGCACCTGTCAGGGCGACTCGGGTGGTCCGGTATACTGGGATAGTGGCAGTGGTCTGGTACAGGTGGGTATTACCAGTTTTGGCCCGACAACCTGTGGTGATGGTTTTACCGGCTCTGATGTGACTGCGGTATTCACCGAAGTATTCGATTACAGTACCTGGATTGATAGTGTGCTGGCTGGCAATGAGAGCGCCGATTTTGTGGGGACTGATGCTAAACGCCGAGCTTATCTGGCTGGCACCTTTGACCCAGAGATGCCTTCGGGTATTGCGGTGCCTTCAAGCGGTGGTGGCGGCGGTTCACTTGGTCCTTGGTTGTTAGCCATGCTGGCTGGCGTTGCGCTTTGGCGCAGACGACAGACTGTAGAGCTCTGAGCTTGATTTGTCCGGCTTAACGACAATGATGAAACCAGCGCCTGGCCTGAATGCCGGGCGTTTTTTATTTCTCCATTTTTCTTGATTACGGCTTTACCTTACGCTGCCTGACTGATGATCAGGTTTCGGCCATTCTGTTTTGCCTGATACAGCAAGACATCTGCTTGCTTAAGTGCCTCGTCAAGTGAGTCGTTCACCGGCCAGACACCGCCCGAAATCGTCACGTTGGGTTTCTGGATAAAACGGGCGACATCGTCTCCGATGCGCTCAAAGATGTTGACTGCCTGCTGCGCCGATTCGGTTTTGACCACCACAACGAACTCTTCACCGCCAAAACGAAAGGCGTAATCGGTGATTCTTATCCGGCTTTTTATTACTGATGAGACGCGCTTGATCACTTGATCGCCAATATCATGGCCGTATTTATCATTAACCGCTTTAAAATGATCGATATCGAGAATACAGGCGTAGTAGCCTTGTTGTGCGGTAAGTTGCGCACTGACTTTTTTCAGATAGTGGCGGTTGTGAAGGCCGGACAGTTCATCGGTATAGGTGATTTTAGTCAGCTCCAGCTTGTCTTTGCGTAACCGATAGAGGTAGAGACTTACCCCGGCCGTGATACTGCCCAGGAGCAGCACCAGATAAAAGTAGGGGGGCACCAGCTCATGATTATCAACCACTTTGATTAGGTAACTGGTGTGATTACTGACCAGCTTAAATTTACGGTAAATAAAACTGACATCGTCATATTCCATGATTCCGGCGTTACGGTTGCTGAGTTGCAGGTCGCGCCAGGCCTGGGGATATTTGGTGGCGATTGAGTCCAAGGCCTTTAAGCTTCGGTCAGTGCTTGAATAGACAGTGCCGTCCTCTCCCAGCAATAGGATATCCTTACGCGACACTTCAGAGAATTCACTCAGGTCAGCTTCAAGCACCAGATAGCCGATGTGACGAGTGCCCTGATAGAGCGCTTTAAACTCGGTTAAAAGGCGGGAATGAGGGGCGATAAACAGTTGTATTTGCTGTTTGTTCAGGTCACTGGTGTAATAACGGTTATATTGCTCGATTAATCTGGCGTAGCGTGTGTCATCGGGTTGCGTCGAGATAATTTTCAGGGACTTAACCAAGGTTTGTGTGCTGAGCAGCTGCTTTGAAACATCATTAAACTGTTGTGGTTCGCTAAAGTAATCGATGGCGATCTGAGTATCGGCCAGGGCAAGCAGGCTATCTGCCGTAGAGCGCTTGAGTAACAGGGTGTCTTGTAGCATGCTGAGTTGCATACTGAAGTCTGCCTGCTTGTCAGCTTTGATAAAGCGCATCGGAGTATTGATCAAAAAAATGATCACCAGCGTAAACAGCAGGCATTTCACTTCAAGATGAAACGATGATGAAGTCGAGAGAGGAGTCTGATTGAGGATCATACGCTGAAACAATTCCTTATGTTTCGGCGATAATATGGAGCAATATCACTAAAATCCACTCTGAAGCCATGAATCATTTGTGACCTGCAGAGTTAATCTGAGCTACCTCACAACTTAGTCCTTGTTTAGTGTAAGATTGCTCGACAAGGTATAACGGCTGGCACTCGCGAGCGACAGAGGCTTGGAAAACCAGTAACCCTGCAGGTACGATGCGCCCATTGCCTTGAATTTCTGATACATGGATCCGGTCTCAATCCCTTCAATCACAATATCGACGCCTTTGCTTTTAGAAAGCTGAATGATAAATTGCAGATATTGTTCAGATGATTGATTAGTCAACGTTTTAGCGGCCATTGAGCGATCGATTTTGATTTGATTGAGCGGCAGATCGAAAAAACTGTTGATTGAGCTGAAGCCGCTGCCGAAGTCATCCAGAGAGAGCTGAAATCCCAGGTTGCTAAGAGTGACTAATTGCTCGAGTGCGTTCTTGTTACCATCCAGAATCACGGTTTCGGTCAGCTCGAGCACGATAGATTGCGGAGCGATTCCGGCTTGCTCGGCCATTTTTTGTATCGTGGCAGGGAAAGCGGTATTGAGTAACTGCAATACCGATACATTGATGTTGACCCGGATACTCAGCCCGTTAATTCTGTTATAGCGTTCGATGAATTCACACGCTTTGCCAAATACCTGATAGCCTACATCTGTGATCAGGCCTTTCTTCTCGGCCACCGGAATAAACTCATCCGGAAAGATTTCACCAAATTCTTTAGAACGCCAGCGTACCAAGGCTTCAAAACTAGAAACCTGCCCGGTCTGGGCGTTGAGTATTGGCTGGAATTTGACCGACAAAGAGCGTGAACTCAGAGCTTCTTTCAGTCCGCGTTCAATGAAGAAATAGCGATCCACGCGTTTTTGTGTTTTTCCACTGTACAGTTCAACCCGTGAGCGGTTGGTTTCACGTGCATACTGGCAAGTGCGTGAGGCGATATTGACGATCTCTTCGGCCGTGTCTTCGTTGCTGAACGCCGGATAAAGGCCAATACTCACATGGTTGCCAAAAAGGTGGCCTTGCTCTTGGACCGATTTGGTGTAGCGTTGCAATATGTCCTGACACAAAGCGCGCAGTGCGGTATCGCTGTCGGTACGGTGTAACAGGATCGCAAAATCGTCCGAGCGTACACGGTAAAAGTCACCGTCTTCACATCGGATTCCGTTTAATGCGGCAATAACGTGTTGCAGGACATGTTCATTGACTTCGCTGCCATACTGATTTTCGTAAGATTTAATATCGTCAATCTGCAGATAAATCAGTGTGCTAGAGGCTTGAGCGTCCTGTTTTGCGTTATCAATATCTTTGAGCAGTTTGGTCATATTGCCAAGACCGGAGATACTGTCGTAGTAGGCTGCCTGATTAAGGAAAGTCTCCATCAATTTCTGATCAGAGATGTCGCGATGATAGCCGACCATAAATCTGTCGCCGTTCAACTCGCGATTGATAGCGATACCTTCAAGCCAGATGTATTGACCGTTAGTTTTACGAACCCGGTAATGCGAGGTCACTTGATTGTGGTTGGTCAGGTGTTCAAGCACCCTTTTTTTCAGCATGGCGCGATCTTGCGGGTGCACAACAGCGTACCATTCTTCCAATTGAATAGTATGAGCGCTAAAACCAAATTGTTGGTAAAAATCAGGGTTGTAAAAAGTTAAACAGCCCTGACTATCCATATGAAATATACCTTCACTGACGATATCAAAAATATGCACCAGACGTTTTTTCTGGGTATCGGTGAGGTTGGGGTTCGTGCCTTGGGACAGTCCCTGCGTCAATGGCATAACAAATGTACCTGGCTCTTTTTAGAATCGCATTGATTCGAGCTTAACGATGAAAATGGCTACTCATGTAGCGGCAAGGGCAAACTGAACGTATTGAAGTTACTTTTTATTTTATGCAACCATGATAACGTTTATGAAACGATGTCTCAATTATGAAATTACCCTCTACTAATAAGCGTGCGATTGCGCATGTCTTACTGCATTGACGGTTTCCTGGCGCCAGCTTTTATGATAAGTCGAAATTGTTTATATATCATTCGGATTATATTGTATTTTTTTCCTGATTTGAGTCAAAATTATCTCTGTTTAGCGCGAAACCATGACCGGCTAAGAACGCAAAAGCGGTCCGAAGACCGCTTAAATATGCTTTTTGTAGTGGCTGCTCAGTCATTACACTGCGCCGCGTTAACCCTAATCAGCTCCGATTACCGGTCCCAGTAAGCTTCTTCCAGGCTGTCTTCTCGTTCCGGCAATGCGCGCGACAGGCGAGGAGAGTGCTGAGTCAGTACTTCATAACTGACTCGGTTGGCGTATTTACACACCTGCGACAGTGATGAATAGGTCAGATAGTGACGATCGTGCTTGGCGGAGTTTGGCACATTCTTGAGGTGGTAGCTATTCGCTGCCATGTCATGCAGTAGTGCCGACAACGCTCCGTCTCCGGCTCCGTTGGTGTTCTTGATTTTCAGCGGACCACCCAGATACGGGCCGATATGGGAGTATATACGGACAGGCTGTGAACAATCCTGCTGACGCATCGCACGGCTGAATTCATACTGGTTAAACTCAGCAATATGGCCTGGCAGCAGAGGCAGTTCAGTGCTGCGTTTAACCTCATCATCCACATAACCTGCCATATACAGGCCAATTGGACCTGCAGTGCACAACACCAAGTCGACCCAGTCCAGCGCTTTGTCTGCGGCTTGCAGCGGATCGCTAAAGCCGGTCAGTGCTTCGCCTTCATCTTCGTTCATCGCCAGAACCGTGACGTTCTCTTTCAGGTACTCTTGCCACCAGTCCTGATTACCTTCAATCACATATTTGGTGCCGAGAGTCAGCACGACAGGAACCGAGTTTTTCTTCGCCAGTTCAATCGCACGCTGTACCGCTTTTGGCATCGGATCTTCCGGTTTGCCGCGCATCAGATAAGATGAGACGACTAAAGCAGAGGCTTTCTCAAATACTTGTTCCGGAATACTTTCCGGACGCAGCTGGTTCATCTGACCTTCATTGATAGCAAAAGTACGCTCACCGTCTTCTGAGATCAGGGTGTAGCAGCGACCAATAGGACCATCGACGGTTTGCAGGTAGTTGAGGT
>JBLWSY010000043.1:0-7132 GCA_048270425.1 Oceanospirillum sp. | reverse complement strand
TAAAATAAAGCATGTGTTTTTTGACCGGATCTGTCTGGGTCAACCTTGGTCTGGTTCCAAGGTCATTGGAACAACGGGTATTTTGTACCGCTTCAGGCCACCGGTAAAATGCAAGAAGGCGGAGCCTAGCGCCCCGCCTCACTTAGCGCGAAGAGATCAATCTTTTTTGGTCTCTTCTTCTTTTTCTTCTTTGTCATCGCTTTTGGCGGGTTCGGTTTTCGACAGCACCGACGAAACCATCCCGCGTGCTACTTTGACCTTAACACCTTCAGCAATCTCGACCGACAATTCGTCATCGCCAATTACTTTGGCAACGGTGCCGATCAGACCACCAGCAGTGACGATCTTGTCGCCACGGCGGATCGCCCCGAGCATTGCTTTATGTTCTTTCTGTTTTTTCTGCTGAGGACGGATAAGCAGGAAATAGAAAACAACGAAAATCAGGATCAGCGGTGCGAACTGCATCAGTGCGCCTGCACCGTCTGCACCACCAGCGGCCTGAGCGTAAGCCGTCGAAATAAACATTAGGAACTCCTAATTCCTCAGAACAAAAAATATCAACTGCCGGAATATAACGGCGTACTACATCAAAGCAAGGACGAACCGGATTTTTCATGGGAAAATCAACATACGTGTGGTTTTGTTCACCCTGTTTCAACGACGTTAACTGTCAACAAGCTATTCTATTGCATTCCCAATATGCTAGCTTTCCAGCCACTAGGGATTGATACAGTTCATTAATATGTCCTGCTCCAGCCAATGCCACCCAAGAATAAGAAACACCCAAGAGGATTCAATGACCGCCGATTTTGATAAATTATTGCCAACACTCGAAAGAATTGCGACAGCGCTTGAGCGCATAGCCCCACCGACACGCACAGAAAATGACCTGAGCGCTGCGGATGCATTCGTCTGGCAGGCTGAAACAGGTTACCTACAGCCTGTACGTAACGTTAATCGTATTGATATCAGCCTGTTGCAAGGTATAGGGCAGCAAAAAGAGATCCTTTACAACAATACCAAACGATTTACGGATGGCTTGCCTGCCAACAACGCCCTTTTGTGGGGCGCACGCGGTACAGGTAAGAGTTCGATCGTCAAGGCAATGCATGCCAAGATCAATATGGAACGCCCCTCGGCTTTGGTATTGGTCGAAATTCATCGTGAAGACATTCCAAGCTTGCCGATTCTTTTGCATATCTTGCAGGAAAGCGGTCGAAAAACGGTTCTTTTCTGTGATGACCTGTCGTTTGATATGCAAGATGAAAGCTACAAATCCCTAAAAGCTGTACTTGAAGGCGGGATAGAAGGTCGTCCAAAAAACGTTATCTTTTACGCCACGTCAAACCGACGCCATTTAATGGCACGCGATATGATTGAAAATGAACGATC
The DNA here is from genome assembly GCA_048270425.1 of Oceanospirillum sp. GTDB lineage: Bacteria > Pseudomonadota > Gammaproteobacteria > Pseudomonadales > Halomonadaceae > Oceanospirillum. The sequence continues at coordinate 5,740 of JBLWSY010000043.1, read as the reverse complement.
CACTGCAATCAATCCATCCGAAGCGGTTGAAGAAAAGGTCTCTCTTTCAGATCGTTTTGGCCTGTGGCTTGGTTTCCACAATATCTCGCAAGACGTTTATTTCGAAATTATCGAAGGTTATGCCAAAGAGTTTAACCTAGACATTACGACAGACGAACTGCACGCACGGGCAAAAGAATGGACGGTTACCCGAGGCAGTCGCTCAGGCCGTGTTGCATGGCAATTCATTCAGGAAATTGCGGGTGAATTGGGTAAGTCTCTTGATTAGAGGAGTGCCGCACACGCAAAAGCTGAAACAAAAACACCCGGCTATTTGTTCGGGTGTTTTTGATTAGCGTGAAACCATTACACTTGGCAAATATTGCATCGGATCAGATGATTTCCGACCGCGACGCACTTCAAAATGAAGTTGCGGGAACGTAACTGCACCTGTAGTCCCGACACTTGAAATTCGCTGACCACGCGTGACAACGTCACCGCGCGCCACAAGTGGATTTTCAGTATGGGCATATGCTGTAACGTAGTTATCGGCATGCTTAATCAGGATCAAATTACCAAAGCCGCGCAACTCATTGCCGACATATGTAACAACACCGTTTTCTGCTGCTAAAATGGGACTTCCACGGTTGGCCTGAATATTAATCCCGTCATTAAATAGCCCGCCTGTACTTGCCCCGTATTTTAGAACGACCTTCCCCTGTACGGGCCAGATAAAGCCTTTACGGTTCGCCGGTTCCGCCAAAACAACATCCTTGCCGACCGAACTTCCCTGCCCGGCAACCGGTGTTTCACTACTTGCCGTTTGCCAGGTTCGAGTTGATGCCATTTCACGAGCAGCAACAGCGGCATAATCTTGCGGTTTGATCCCTGGTGTTGGGATATTACCGCCATCTGAGGGCACAATACGGCTTGTTTGCGTGATTGGGCGACTGGCCGGTGCGGTGTCCGTTTTCTTGATTGGAACGCTAACGACCTGACGTTTTCCCGCTATTGTGACTGTTTTGGTTTGGCTGCTCGATTGGTTCGATGCGACAGCCATCGGGGGAGTGCTATCATAATCTGCCGACCAAGGTGGCAGAACCAACCGTTGCCCCGGATAAATCACATAAGGCTTACGAAGATCGTTTCGCGATGTGAATTGACCAAAATCCATTTTGTAGCGGGCCGTGATCTCTGAAACGGTATCGCCCGGCTCGACGGTAATGACACGTTCGCCGTTTTTCAGTTTCGGCATGCTATAGGGGCTATAGCTTGCGCCATCTCCATAGACGACAGGAACCGGGACAGAATTTAACAAACAGCCGCTCAGCACCGCACTTGTCGTACAGACAAGCAGCAAGTTCTTTCCGCGTTGAACAACCAGTTTGACACAATTTTCCATCATGATTTTGATTGTCCACGATTAGCGGTTAACAATCGGTAAGCAATCTATGGCAAAAGAGTGATTTTATCGGTGAGTTTTAACTAGAATTCTTCAGTGCCCGGCAACATTGGAACAAAACGCACCGGCATCAATTCGGTAACTTCCACCCCGCTTGGTGTTCGCAGGACACGTAACAACAATTGGGTATGAGACACCTCTCCCACCGGAACGACCATAATGCCGCCAACGGCCAGTTGATCAACCAGAACCGGTGGAACATCTTGGGCTGCGGCCGTTACGATAATCCTGTCAAAAGGCGCCTGAGCTTTCCAGCCAAGTCCACCATCGGCATGCAAAGTGGAAATGGTATGAAGGCCAAGTTCACGGAATTTTTCTTCGGCTTCCCGCAAAAGAGGCTTGTGACGTTCAAGCGTATAAACACGCCGCGCAAGCTTCGCCAGTATAGCAGCCTGATAGCCTGATCCCGTCCCGACCTCAAGCACCTTCATTCGGTCATTAAGTTCAAGTGCTTGGGTCATCAGGGCTACGATATAAGGTTGTGAAATTGTTTGCCCTTTGCTGATTGGCAAGGCGACATTTTCCCAAGCACGCTCGACAAACGGTTCAGCAACAAAAGATTCCCGAGGGATGTCAGCCAGCGCACTCAGAACTGTTTCGTCATGAATGCCATCATGGCGAAGTGTTTGCAGCAAATCAGCTATTTTTGTTTCACGCGTAATGACCGGATCGTTCACGGAAATGCTTTCGTCAGTTTGTCATATGTTTCGTAATGGGTGAAATCCAGACTGATTGGAGTTACTGAAATGTTGCCTTGTTCAATAACACGTAAATCCGCATTTGGATCTTCTGGCAATTCGGAAAGGATCGCCCCGATCCAGTAATAAGGTTCCCCACGTGGATCCAGACGTTCCGCAATATGGTCACCGATCTTACGTTGCCCTTGAGTCGCAATTTGAACGCGGGCATCACCACAGGATTCATGTTCCGGAAAGTTTACATTAATCAGAACACCCTTGGGCCAACTGGTTTTAACCAAAGTAGCCGCGACGTCCTTTAAGTATTTTTCTGCAATCGTCCAATCGATCATTTCACCAGAAAAATATTGGGAAAAAGCAATGGCAGGCACATCCAACAATGTCGCTTCCATAGCTGCTGCGACGGTACCGGAATACGTAACATCTTCGCCAAGGTTACCACCCCGGTTAATCCCGGACAGAACTATATCGGGCGGGGTATCACGCATCACTTTCTGCAACGCCAGAAGCACGCAATCAGTTGGAGTGCCATCAACGGCATAATGACGTTCATCGCGCTTATGGATGCGCAATGGGCGGAGCAGGGTCAATGAATGCCCTGCTCCGCTTTGTTCCATTGAAGGTGCTATAACCCAGACATCGTCAGAAAACTCACGTGCAAGCCGCTCAAGCAGCTTAATCCCCGGCGCATCAATGCCGTCATCATTGCTGATCAGGATACGTGCGTTGGTAAGATCAATCATGCAGCCATGCCTTAGCGCGCAGAGATAACCTCAAGCCCACCCATATATGGTTTGAGCACATCAGGAACCCGGATCGAACCATCAGCCTGCTGATAGTTTTCCATCACTGCAATCAGGCAGCGCCCAACAGCAAGCCCGGAACCGTTCAAAGTGTGAACAAACTGGGTCTTTTTGTCACCAGCAGCACGATAACGTGCATTCATCCGACGTGCCTGGAAGTCACGGGTATTCGAGCAAGATGAAATCTCGCGGTACTTGCTCTGCCCTGGTAGCCAAACCTCGATATCATAGGTTTTGCACGCAGAGAATCCAATATCCCCCGTGCATAGAACAACTGTCCTGTATGGAAGCCCAAGGCGTTCCAGAACAGTTTCAGCACAGCGCGTCTTGCGGGTTAGTTCTTCGTCAGACTTATCTGCCTCAACCACTGACACCATTTCCACCTTGGAAAACTGGTGTTGGCGGATCATGCCACGGGTATCGCGCCCAGCAGAACCAGCTTCGGAACGAAAACACTGGGTCAGTGCGGTATAGCGCAGCGGCAGTTTTGCCTGATCAATGATATCACCAGCCACCTGATTGGTCAGGGTGACTTCCGATGTCGGAATCAGCCAGTAATCATTGGTGGTTTTAAACGAATCTTCGGCGAATTTCGGCAATTGACCGGTACCGAACATTGCATCATCACGCACCAACATAGGAGTGGTGGTTTCTTCATAGCCATGTTCATTGGTGTGAAGGTCAATCATGAACTGTGACAAAGCACGTTCAAGTTTGGCCAATCCGCCACGCAGAATGACAAACCGCGAACCCGACAGCTTTGCTGCGGTTTCAAAATCCATCATGCCAAGTTTTTCGCCGATCTCGAAATGTTCTATTGGTTGAAAATCGTAGTCACCCGGTATGCCCCAGCGATTGACTTCGACATTATCATCTTCGTCTGCGCCAACAGGAACTTCCGGATCGAGGATATTTGGGAAAGATGACAACAACAGATCAAGCTGCTCATTCAGGCTTGCCTGCCCGTCTTCTACTTCTTTGATCTTGTCCTTTAGCGTGCCCATTTCAGCCATAAGGTCATCAGCATTTTCGCCATTTTTGCGAAGCTTGCCAATTTCACCGGAAATCGTTTTGCGGCGTGCCAGCATTTCCTGATGTTCAGTCATCAGTTTGCGGCGCTCAACGTCGATATTCATCAGACGTTCTGCAGTGATTTCCTGTTTGCGCGCAGCCATTGCTGCGTCAAAAGCCTCGGGATTATCCCGAATCCATTTAATATCGTGCATCGAACGGCACCCTGTCAGTCAACTATTTGTGGCTTTATACGACGGGGCGGACACAAGGTCCACCCCGCCAAATTGGACGTTTTCGATTTAGATTTTCAATTAACGAGCGTTATTGAAATCATCCTCACCGTCATCGTTTCGTGAAGGTCCGGACAAACGCGGAGAACCATCATCTTCGGATGATCTGGTCAAAGATGTCTGACCGTCATCATAGGATGCAGCAGCCGCACCTTGCTCATCAACCGCATCATTTGCCGTTGCAACAGCAGTCTCAGAAGATGTTTCCTCATCATCACTGTCATCTTCATCCTCGTCGTCGCCCTCTTCGGCTTCACGCTTGGCGCGTTTGCGTTCAGAGAAACGAGCCATCACGATGGAGATCTCATACAGAATGATGATCGGAATACCCAAACCAACCTGAGAAATCAGGTCAGGTGGTGTTAAAACCGCGGCAAAAACAAAGGCAATGACAACAGCATATTTACGACGCTTTGCTAAGCCATCTGCCGTTACGATTCCAGCACGTGCCATAAGTGTCAGCAAGACTGGCAGCTGAAAACAAAGCCCAAAGGCAAAGATAAGCTTCATTACCAGTGATAGATATTCACCCACCTTGGCTTCAAGCTGAATCGCAAGGTTTGATGCACCACCGGCTTGCTCGAAACTCAGGAAGAACTTCCAGGCCAATGGCATGATCAGGTAATAAACCAGCGCCCCGCCCATAAGGAATAAGACCGGGGTCGCGAACAAAAATGGCATGAATGCCGAACGTTCGTTCTTATAAAGACCTGGTGCGACAAATGCCCAAAATTGCCCCAAAAACACAGGTGCTGAGACAAAGAGAGCCGCAAAAAACGATACTTTGACATACGTGAAGAACACTTCGGTCAAAGCAGTATAAATCATGCGCCGATCCGGCCCCATGATATCTGCCAGTGGCCGCACGAGGAAACCATAGATATCCTCGACGAAATAATAGCAGACTGCAAAAGTAATAAAGAGTGCCAGAACAGCCCATGTCAGGCGATTTCTCAGCTCTATCAGATGCTCCATAATTGGCATCTGTCTGTCATGCGCTTGCATGTTCACGCCTGGCTCTCCGGGTGGTCATTCTTTTTGCTCTCGTCAGCGGATGATTTGGCCGCAGTTTTTTCAGCAGGGCTTTTATCTTCAGATGGTTTATCTGAATCTGCCTTGCTGCTCTTTTCCTTAGCCTTGTCGTCGCGTTTGGGAGAGCCGATATTTTTCTCAACAAAATCGGTTGCACTGGTAGGAGCACTGGTGACCTGTTTACGCAAGTCATCAAGTTCAGCTTCACGGATGATGTCATCAATGCCGCTTTGGAATTCGCGCGCCATTCCACGCACTTTTTTCCAGTAGCCCGCCAACTTGTAGAGAAGATGAGGTAGCTCTTTGGGGCCGACGACAAATAATGCCACGACGGCCACAAGAGCCATTTCGGTCCAGCCGATATCAAACATATGACACGCCTATCTGAAGGAAACCCGACAGACGATCAGGATTTCACGGAATCCTTGTCTTTGCTCTCGGTAGAAACCGATGCAGAGGTCG
>JBLWSY010000042.1:0-7538 GCA_048270425.1 Oceanospirillum sp. | reverse complement strand
ACTTACCCTCGATTTTTATGAAATCCGGTGACGGGAAAATTGCCTGGTGGATCCGTTGGGCGTTTATTCCGTTTCTGGCGGCAGTCAGGCTGTATAATTACTGGTCGCGCCGCAATGACAAGGTCGCTGCAATCCATCAGATTGCCCCCCACCTGTATGTGTCACGCCGCCTGCTGCGTTCTGATCTGGACGCGCTGCACGCCAATAACATCAACTGCATCGTCGATGTCACCGCCGAATTTGCCGGTCTGGAAAGTGCGATGACAGATAAGCAGTTTGAGTATCTCAGTATTCCGGTTCTCGATCACAAGGCCCCCAAGTATCGCCAGCTGCGCCACGCGCTTAACTGGATCGATACGCAAATAAGCCAGTCACGATCTGTCGTCGTTCACTGTGCTTTGGGGCGCGGCCGATCGGTGTTTGTGGTTGCCGCTTATCTGCTCAGTCAGAATCCCGGTCAGAGTGTCGAGCAGGTGCTGCAACAGATCCACTCGGTACGCAGCAGCGCACGCCTTAACCGGCGCCAGGTCAGGGCACTGCAATCTATGCATCAAAAAGGGCTGTTGCAGCTTGATGAGCCAGCGTGGCTGATCGCCAATCCGGTTTCCGGCGGCGGAAAATGGCAGGCATTCGGTCAGCGTTTGATCCGCGAATTAACCCGCAGTTATCGTTTAAGGTTGCTGTTTACCGAGCCGGATGTCAGTGCGACTGCGCTGGCCCGGCAGGCTTTGCAGCATAATCCCGATCTGATCATTGCCGCAGGTGGTGATGGCACAGTCGGTGAGGTAGCCGGTGAGGTTGATCACTCTGATACCCGCTTGGCAATAGTGCCGTTCGGAACCGCCAACGCTTTGTGCCATGTGCTGTATGGTATCGGCAGTAAAACCGCGCCCATCGACAAGGCTTGTGAAGCTATTTTGTCTGGCAATACCCGCCAGATAGATACCGCTTATTGTAATCAGCAACTGATGCTATTGGTGATGGGGATCGGGTTTGAACAACAGATGATCGAATACGCTCAGCGTGAGGAGAAAAATCAACTGGGGCAACTGGCGTATCTGACCGGCTTCTTTGATGCTGTGATGGCGGATAACCCGATTGAGCTGACTTGCCGCCTTGATGATGAAGGGCCTCAGTCATTACAGGTGCGCAGCTTTGTGGTCGCCAATACCGCGCCGTTTACCACTCTGCTGGCGCAAGGTAACGGAGAGCCTGAGCCGGGGGATGGTCTGTTGCATATTACTTATCTTGAGCAGGCTGATTCGGTGGCGGATCGTTTACTGGCACTGTCGGATATCACTCTCGCTTCAGTCGGTTTTCAGGATAAAAGCGAACTGTTCAGTTACGCCAGTGCGCGGCGGGTTGAAATTAGCGCCGATAAAAAGATGGATTATGTCGTGGATGGTGAACTGTACAGTGCCGATAAATTGACGATTGAGATCAAGCCCCAGTCGTTACAGGTATGTGTGCCATAACAGCCGTTGCTGTTGCTATTGATGAGGTGGGAACGTGAAAAAATCTCGCCAGGGTAGATGATTACGCTGGCGAGATTTTTTGTTAGCCCCTGGCTTTTTCACTACGACTTGTAGTCAGAGGGACGAAACTGGTAAGTATTTAGCCATTTCGTCATTTTCCATCTGTAACGCGGCGACCCAATAAGAGAGAAAACTCCGAATATCATCGTTTTCGATCGCGGCCAGTTTGTGTTTGAGAAAGGTGACCAGGCTGAGATTAGCCTGGTACATCACCTCGTGACTGGCGAATGGCGTCACTCTGTTGCCGGACTGTCCGGCATCTGTTTCCCGCCGGTATGACTCAAATGGTGCCAGTTTATCCAGCATCGATTTTTCGACCTGACGGAAGCGGTTCACGCTGCGGTCCAGGCTGGAGTGCAAGTTATTATTGGCGAGATTAATACTCGCCAAGTAATGGTGGTTTAATTTTTCAATGATATCGGTTATCTCTTGATGATTGTTCATTAAAATAATCATAACTAGTCACTATTAACGATTGTTTATTACCAATTCAAACCATGAATTAATCAATAATCGCTATATTGGCTATTTTCTTCTGACAGGAAATGAGTTCTTCCTGAACGGTGAATAACACTTCTTGTCGATCTCCTGGTTGAGCGTTGCGTAATACGTCGCTCACCTCATTCAATGTTTTTTCTTCAATCATTTGTAGCTGCTTTAAATACATTTTTTCTTTGTCAAAGCTGACATCTTTAACCGTATCCGTATACCACTCACGCGCTTTGATGGCATAGGAGGGAGTATCTTCCTCCTCAACGTCCGAATCAGGCTCCCGGTGCGCTCTCAGTTGCAATGCCGCGTATTCCTTGATGCGGATGATCTCATCCAGCTCTCTCACCAATCCATGGTTATCGATATTGTCGATCGCTTTTGCGTAAATATTATTGCCGCTTTCAATCAGGTTGATAATAAAGTCGAGATCTTGATTTTTCATAATGCCTCCACATTCACTCTGATGGTTTTCTGTTCGCAGTGACATTTTTTACTCAATATTTCTGCTTACTATTACTGCTTACTATTACTATAAGGCATGTATTGTGCCAGCCTTGGTAAATCATCTGAGGGCGCTATTTTCGGGCCTGAGACCGGTGTTGATTAACAGTTGGCAGTGGGGGATGGAATTTTTTACACGTTTTTCGTTACGTTGACTGAAAATATTACAAGTACTGCTGGATTTACTTGTTTTAAATATCCGTTATTCGGTCATTTTAAACCTGGCATGAATTTGGCTTTTTTTAGGATAAGGCTTATGAGCAATCCATAAGCCGGCAGAAATACTTGGCAGTTTAAGTTGTTATTCAGCTCAACAAGTAGTGATGAAACAGTAAGATTTTGCATTAAGTGGAGGAACTCATGGCAACAGCAAGAAAACAGCAAGATGAACCCCAGGAAAAAATCGAAGACGCTTATCACAAGACTGAAGAGGCCACTCTGGAGGCGGTCGGTCAGATCAAAGAGAAAGTGATGGAGGAGATCGAAGCTGGACAAGAGAGCCTGAAATCAGCAACCGATCAGGCGGGTAATTTTGTCAAAGAACGTCCTCTGCTCAGTGTGGGCTGTGCATTCCTGGCTGGCTGGGCTATCTCAAAGCTCATCAAGTAATCCCATATAGATATGAAGCCTGAACAGCAACCGACTATGGCCACCGATGAGGGTGGCCAATCCCCTTCCCGTGAGTCTGCCCAGCCCAAAGGCAGCGCTCAAGACGGAGCCGACCCTGTCAATGATCTGCACAGTTTGTGGCAACAACTGAACCTGTGTCAGCAACGGTTCCTGGCATGGGCGGATTCCACCACTGAGCTATTTTCGCTTGAGCTGAAGACCAGCCTGGCGGCGATTCGGCAGATGATAGTACTGCAACTACTGCTGATTTGTTTGGCGGTGTTTTTTGTTCTGAGTTTGTGTGCAGGGGTCGGGCTGGTGGTGTACCACTTTACTCTCAGCCTGCTGGCTGGGTACGCCGGATTTGTGGTGGCGCTGGGTGTTGTATTGGCCGGACTTATCTGGCAGCAGGCCAGACTGGCCAGTTTGGTTGGATTTCGTCATACCGTTGCGCAGGTTAAGGAGGGCTGGGATGTGGTCAGTAAGCAAACGCCAAGCGGCGATTAAGTTGAAGCGCAGTGAAGGGAGAATGCTGAGCCGTCAATGTCGGCTGTCATGGAATTTGTTCACCCGCTCACTGCTTAATTACGCCACCGCGTATCCGCTACAAAGCGGGGGGATTTTGTGCCTGGCCGCAGTGTGTCTGACCCGTAGCCGCTTCCGGCCGCTAATCGCCCTGGGTTCACAGATTACCCGTATGCTGGCACCGCAGATACGCCAAAAAGTGGCCGCTTACCGGGCACGTCAGCCTGATCCACGCTAGCGTCGGACCAGCTGAGCCAAAACGGTGAAAAATAACAGGAAGTCGACGATGAAACACAACTATTCTGCTGCACTGATCCGAACGATGGCGGTGATCAGCCTATTCATCGGACTCTATTTTACCCAATCTCTGATGTTACCCATTTTTATCGCCGGGTTTGTGTCACTGCTCTGTGCTCCGATCGTGACAAGATTAAGCAAAATAGGGATCCCGCGCCTGATTAACGTGGTGGTGCTGCTGATGACCCTGTTAGCGGCACTGTCTCTCAGCGCTGGCTTTCTGGCCGAGCCCGCCCAGCAATGGTGGTCTAAACTGCCCTCGGTGATGAAAGAGATGTCACAGCAGTTCAATCACGCTTCTGCTGCCAATGCAGGTGGCGATGATTCCTTTATGGAAGTGATTGAAAAGGCCAATGTGGGAGAAATCAAAGCCAATACTGCTTTGTCTGTCGCCAAAGAAGTGGTGAAGGCGACCCCGACCATAGTGACTCAGCTGTTTATCGCGCTGTTCATGGCGTTCTTTATGCTTAGCTATGGACGTACGTTATTGCGACAGTTTTTACGCCAGCTTCCCAGCTTTGCAGACAAAAGGGTAGCTATAGAAGTGGTACGCGAGATCCAGACCAGCTTATTCCGCTACCTGAGCACCATCACCGCGGTCAATATTGGCCTCGGAGTCGCGGTCGGCACTGTACTGGCGATGCTGGGGATGGAAGATGCGTTTTTGTGGGGCGCATTCGCTGCCATGATGAATTTTGCACCCTACCTCGGGCCAATGATTTCAGTCGCCTGCTTGGGGTTGGTCGGTTTTCTGCAGTTTGATTCCTTGCAATACGCACTGATCATCATGGCCGCGTACCTGGCTCTCAACATCGTTGAAAGCCAGTTTGTGACCCCGACACTACTCGGCGACAAATTTAATCTGAATCCTTTGGTTATTTTTGTCTGGCTGGTGCTATGGGGCTGGATGTGGGGCGCAATGGGTGTGTTGATTGCCGTCCCCCTGTTGGTTTGCGTCGATATCTTCCTGGCCAGAACCTGGCTGTTCGGCGCCTGGTATCAGGTGCTGCACAATGAGTCGTCATGTTCAAATACCCAGCAAACCCTCTCCCCGGATAAGTCGGCTGCGGAAAAAATTTGCTGAGATAAGCTGCCCAGGCCCAAGGCCCAGTCACAAGGCCGAAGCATTTTTTGCGATTTAAGGCCAGCTAGAGAACTGAATACGTTCGTCACTGATGTAGAAAAGGGTGTCTCCGGGGCGCACTTCAGTCGTGAGTTTGGCATTTAACAATATTTGTTCACTTTCGAATCTGCGCAAACCAATAATGGTCGCTTCGACCTGAGTTTTGAACAACAGGAATACCTCACTCAGTGGAAACGGTGCGACGGTGTCGGGAACCTGAATCGCATATTGAGTCTGCCCCTGGTGAGCAGAAACCAGCTCGCTATGCACCAGAGATGAGCCACTGTCGATGACAGATTTCGCCAGCAGTTCTGTGCTTAGATTAGAAATACATTCCGATTTGGGATACATACTTTTCAGTATTTGTCCTTTGATATCATCGGTAAAGTGCGCGACTAAGTGCGCTTCTTTATTCAGACCCGTCACAAACAACGCCAGAGTTAAGGTTGTATCGTCTTTATCAGTATCAACCACGATACAGGATGCGTGACTTATATTGGAACGACTCAGTTCTTCTGCACTGGTAAATGAGGTTACATTGATGAAATCAACAAATTCAGGCAATGGGTTTTCTTGTTCCTCACGCGAGACCAGTACGATTTTTCTCTGTTCTTCGCGTTTCAACTGCCGGATCAAAAGAGGGGTTTTTTCGCGGTTGTAGCCCAGAATAACAATGTGATTTTTATAGTTCATAGTGTGTCTGCCTTTGATTTTGCGATACCACAACGCTGCCGCTTTAGCCGCTAATTTTGCAGCAACCACAGCAAATAAGGTAATACTGATAGGAATAATAAAGAACGCGGTGAACAGTTGTCCGCCTTCCGTCTGAGGACTGTAGTCACCAAACCCGACCGTCGATGCTACGACAACGATGAAATAAAGAAATCGCGCGGGAGTTTCGACCAGGTGTGTTTCTCCTAGCAGGTGCAGAGCGCCATAAACAAGCAGGATAAATACCAGTGCAATCAGGGATACGTTGAGCCGATTAATATTGTCAGCAACTTTTGATAAATACTTATCCCACAAATCAATAAACGTTTTGTTCATTTTCATGATCTAGTTATCTTGGATATCGGTTTTACTGAGGGCAAAACCGGTCGAACGGACCAGTTCCCGATCGAAGTCGTTGGTCACTGAGTTATATTTTTCCTCCGCACTAATCAGCAACAGCTCGCGAGGGCATTGCTGACTGTCAATTTCGCGCGTATAAGCCATACAAAATTGGTCGGTCTCTGAGACAGAACCATCCAGGTGATAGGTCTTTTCGGTGAGTACAACCGGTGTATTCCCTTCCCAGAATTGAGTAAAGGTTTGATCCTCCAATGCATAGTGCGATTTAGCCACCTGATTATTCAATACCTTGCTCCACTGCGGAGTGCTGATCGCTTTGACATCATAAAAGTACCACAGGATAATTTCTTCAATGTGCTCACCAAACAGCTGAATCTGGAGAAATCCTTCATCATCGGTGTAAAAACGCAGCAGCTTTCTCTGTGGGTCCAGCTGAACTTCACCAACGGCTTCTATGATGTGATCAGAGGCTGCCCCTTCGATGGTCAGCATTGGCTCTGCCAGCTTAAGTTTAAGCGCATCTATGGTAAACGAGCCGCCTAGTTTCAGGCCCAGTACCTGCGGAGGGAGCGGGGCTGGCGCAGAAGAAGCGGAGCTGTTTTTAAACGCGAAGATTTTTTTCAGAGTGTTTAACATGAGTTGGTCCGACTAAAAGGCGAGCTTCTGCTCGCCAGTGGCTTAGGGGAGTGTTTATGGATTGCCGAGAATACGCTCTAGCTCTGATTGAGCATTCGACGTCGCCTCAGATTTTGCCAGGGCAATTTTGGCATCCAGATCATTGGGTGCATTTCGCGCATCAGCCATTTCAGCCGCGGCTTCCAGCTGCGCAGCTTTTTGCTGCTGTTTCTGCTTGATACGCTCCATAGATTCCAGTGCAGTTTTTGCTTTGGAATCTAATCCAGAAACGGCATTCAGTGTTGCGGCTTGTGCCTTCTGCATCTGGGCCGTGCTTTCAATTTGAGCCAGCTCTTGTTCCATTGCGGTCACGCGCTCTTTGAGGTCTTGGGCGATAGCGATCATTTTAGTTTCATTGCTGAGCAAAATATCCCGTCGGCCTTGAGCGGCTTCCAGTTGTTTACGGTACTGAGGAATATGTCCGGCAATCTCAGTGGCGAGATCCATCTTATTCTGCGCGGCAAAGTTGCGTACATCCGATTCATAGTTGTCGATTTTTTGTGTCAGTTCGGCAACCTCATTGTCTGCAAGTTTACGCTGACCTTTGGTACTGGCGATGTTGAGATCCATTTGATCGAGTTCTTTTTTCGCATCACGGATGTTTTGGCGCTGCTCGGTCACCATATGTTTATCGGCTTCTGCTTCGGCCGCATCATTAAGAAAACCGCGAAACGCAGTAAGTAAACGTGAAAATGCCATGATTTCGCCCT
>JBLWSY010000041.1:0-7787 GCA_048270425.1 Oceanospirillum sp. | reverse complement strand
CCGGGATCCCCGGGTTGGCTGTGCCCGGCATGATGGAAGAGCCGGGCTGCGCCGCCGGCAGCTCAATCTCACCCAGCCCGGCCAGCGGGCCGGAGTTCATCCAGCGAAGGTCATTGGCCATTTTCATTAAAGCGACGGCCGTGGTTTTTAACTGGCCGGACAAAGCCACGGTTGCATCCTGACTGCTGAGATTAAAGAAGAAGTTGTCACTGGGCACAAAATCAATCCGGGTCATACGCGACAGATTTTCCGCAAACGCCTCAGCGAACTGCGGGTCGGCATTAATCCCGGTGCCCACCGCTGTGCCGCCCTGAGCCAGAGCCGTCAACGCAGGCAGGGTCTGCTCAATCGCATGACTGGCGTGTTCTATCTGTGCCTGCCAGCCGCCCAGTTCCTGCTCGAAGGTTATCGGCATCGCATCCATCAGATGAGTACGCCCGGTTTTGACCACATGCGCCAGTTGCTGCTTCTTATTGGCCAGCACCGAGCTAAGATGGGACAGTGACGGCAACAAATGATGCTCAATCTGAATCGCGCAGCTGAGCTGAATCGCGGTCGGGACCACATCATTACTGCTCTGTCCCATATTGACATGGTCATTAGGGCTGACTGTCTTGTTGGTGATTCTGGACGCCAGTGTAGCCAGTACTTCGTTCATGTTCATGTTCGAACTGGTGCCGGAACCGGTCTGGAACACATCAATCGGAAACTGGTCAAGGTAGTGTCCTTCAATGATTTGCTTGGTGGCCTGCTGCACCGCATCCGCTATATCCTGATCAAGTAAACCGAGTTGGGCGTTGGTCATCGCTGCCGCCTGCTTTATCCGCGCCAGCGCCTGAATAAACGCTTTCGGCATCTGATGACGACTGATAGCAAAGTTGTTCACTGCTCGCTGAGTCTGAGCCTGGTATAAGGCGTCTTGGGGTACCTTAATTTCGCCCATACTGTCTTGTTCAATCCGATACGTAGTATCCATTTCAGGCTCCTTATTCTGTTTACTGCTGGCAGGTCAGTGCCAACCTACGCCTTGAGAATAGCAGATACAAAAAAGCCACCGGCTGACGCAGGTGGCTTTTTTATTAAAGAGTTATCTAAGCCGTCGCCGATAACTGAGCTTGGCTCCGCGCGGATCAGGCAAAAAAGACCAGCAGCATCAGTACCGGGCAAACCAGGCGCACGTACAGTGGCCAGATTTTCCAGAACCAGCTGTTTTCAATCTCCGGGCAACCCTGCTTCAGCTCAGTCAGAATCTGGTTACGGTTCCAGATCCAGCCAACAATCAGGGTGATCAACAGAGCAATGATAGGCTGTGAGTACACTGTGGTGAACTGAATCACCAGGCCAAACAGGCTGGAGAAGTTCATCACAATCACCGCAGAAATCACCGTGACCAGACCGCCAATCCACAATACCGCAGTGCGGCGGCTCTGCTTCAGCTCTTCGGTCGCACAGGCAACCGGCACTTCCAGCATGGAAATTGAAGACGTCAGGGCCGCGATGATCATCAGCAGGAAAAAGACCAAGCCAATCAGGGCACCAACGGAACCCATGGTATCAAACATCGCCGGCAGTACAGTAAAGACCAGTGTATCTGAGTTGAGCAGTTCACCCGACTCAGAGAAAATTTCAACCCCGTTGTGTTTGGCAACAAACATCGCTGGCAGAATCATCAGGCCGGCAATAAAGGCAACACCGGTATCAATCAGGGCGACCTGCGCTGCGGTTTTTGGCAGGTTAGTGTCTTTTTTCAGGTAAGAGCCGTAGGTGGTCATCACGCACACACCGAGTGACAGCGAGAAGAATGCCTGACCCATTGCGCTCACAACCAGTTGCGGTGTCAGATGAGAGAAGTCCGGTACCAGGTACATTTTCAGACCTTCAACCGCACCATCCTGAGTGAAGATGTAGATAGTCAGCAGACCAAACAGAACGAACAACAGCGGCATCAGGCGAGTTGACCATTTTTCAATCCCGTCCGCCACACCGTTGCGTACCACAAACATGGTCAGCGCCATAAACAGCACCATCAGTACCAGATTGCGCTCCGTGCCGAAAGTGGTCAGCCAGTGACCAGCACTCTGCATGCCGATAAAATCCAGGCCACTGCTGAAGAAAGAGCCGACCAGCCAGCCAGCCACGATCGCGTAGAAGCTCAGGATCAGGGAGACGACGATCATCCCGCCGATACCTAGTAAAATGGCACCCAGTTTGCCTTTCGGCCACGCAGCACGAAACGAGCGAATCGGGTTGGACTGGCCATAACGACCAATGGTCAGTTCCGCCACCAGCATCGGGAATGCCAGCAAAAAGACCATCAACAGGTATACGATCAAAAAGACCGCGCCACCATTACTCGCTGCCTGGGTCGGGAAACCCCAAACGTTACCCAGGCCCACGGCCGAGCCCGCGGCGGCCATAATAAAGCCGAACCGCGATGTAAATTGACCTCGAGAACTACTCGCCATTGTTTCTGTACCAATATGTTGTGTTTGTCAGTGCGGTGTCCAAAAGTAGGTGTATAAATTTATTTACACACATTTAAAAATAGAGTGACACCAAGGTTGTGGCAAGTAGAACAGTTTAGGAATAAAATTGGAAGCCCGAACAGTATATTTTTCGGACTCCACCCGCATTTGTCAGACTATCTGATGCGTTTTTAACCTACCCTTCCTTATATAACACTAGAATTACACTCAATTAACAAACTTTTCTGTTATCTTGGTTTCATATTGTTTTTGCTGGTTTTCTTTTCACGCTTATGCTTTCAATTTACTATTCGAACAACTGAATTTGAGTATACTTAGTGCATGGATAAGGTTTATCACTTCTTAACTCTGGCAAGCATCGCGCTGTACTGGTTTCTGGTCGCGGGTGTCTCACTCAGAGTGGTTTTAAAAAGACGCGCCGTCAGTGTCTCTCTTTCCTGGCTGATGGTGATCTACATTCTCCCGATCGTCGGAGTGCTGTGCTATTTCCTGTTCGGTGAACTGAACCTGGGCCGCAAACGTGCTGAGCGCGCCAAAGAGATGTTTAAGCCGTTTGGCAGTTGGTTCCGCTCACTGAATGATTGCCAGGCGCATCGGCCGGACGGCATGGGTGCGCACATCTATAAAATTGACGAGTTATGTAATCACCGTATGGGCATACCGGCCTTGAGTGGTAACACCTTGTCGCTGCAGAATTCACCCAACGAGATTCTTCACTCCATCATTGATGATATCAAGCAAGCGCAGCACAGTATTCGCATGGTGTTTTATATCTGGCATCCGGGCGGGCTGGCCGATTCAGTCGCGTCGGCACTGATTCAGGCGGCCAAACGTGGTGTCGACGTCAAGTTACTGCTCGATTCAGCTGGCAGCCCGCGTTTTTTCCGCAGCCACTGGCTGACCATGATGGAGGATGCCGGTATTCACGTCGTCCAGGCGCTGGAAGTAAGCCCGTGGCGTATTTTTCTGCGCCGCCTCGATCTGCGCCAGCATCGCAAGATCATCGTGATCGATGATGCAGTCGCCTATACCGGCTCAATGAATATGGTCGATCCGGCTTACTTCAAACAAAATTCCGGCGTCGGCCAGTGGATTGATATCATGGTGCGCGTGACCGGCCCTGCGGTTAACGTGCTGTCGGCTATCCACTGCTGGGACTGGGAAGTCGAGACCGGTGAACGTAACCTGCCTCATGTGCCGGAATGCGGAATTGACAGCAGCTCACCGCATCACCCGATTCAGGTCGTGCCGTCCGGCCCCGGCATGCCAGAGCATTTGATTTCCCAGGTGCTGACATTGGCGATTAACCAGGCCAACGAATCTGTGTGTATTACCACGCCCTATTTTGTCCCGAGTGCCGATCTGCTCGCGATGCTGAAGATGACAGCTCAACGTGGCATTAAGGTGGATCTGGTTATCCCGCACAAGAATGACTCTGTGATGGTCAAGTGGGCCTCGCGCGCGTTTTACGGCGAGTTACTTGAGGCCGGTGTGGTTATTCACGAGTTTTCCGGTGGCCTGCTGCACACCAAATCGGTCGTCATTGATCGCCAGTTTTGCCTGGTCGGAACGGTTAACCTCGACATGCGCAGCTTATGGCTCAATTTTGAAGTAACCCTGGCCGTGGATGATGAGGAATTCACCCAACAGCTTTACTGGCAACAGCAGAGTTACATTGAACAATCCACCCAAGTGGATTATGAGGTATGGGAACAGCGCTCACTCGGCCATCGCTTTTTAGAACGTCTTTTCTATCTATTCAACCCGCTGTTATAAGCGACAGGGCCGGGAAAAGACCTCAGCGCCCTGCCCGGGCCGGGATGAGTTTTTTATTGTACTTTGGCTTGCATTGACCTACAGCTCCATGTTTTAAATAGAGCATTCAAATTTCCAGACAAGGATCGTAAATGTCAGAAGGCAACAAGACCAAACTTATCACCGCCGGCCGTAGTAAAAAATGGACCCAAGGTGTGGTCAACCCACCCGTACAACGTGCTTCGACAGTCGTATTCGATACGGTAGCTGAAAAAAATCACGCCACGATCAACCGCGCCAATAAAACGCTGTTTTACGGACGTCGCGGGACCACCACCCACTTTGCGTTTCAGGAAGCCATGGTGGAAGTGGAAGGCGGCGCCGGTTGTGCGCTATACCCGTGCGGGACCGCCGCCATCAGTAACACGATTCTTTCGTTCGTAGAATCTGGCGATCATCTGTTGATGGTGGATACCTGTTACGAGCCGACCCGTGATTTTTGTGACAAGATCCTGAAGAAATTCGGCGTAGAAACCACCTACTACGAACCAACGATTGGTGAAGGCATCCGTGACCTGATTCAGCCAAACACCAAGATTCTGTTTACCGAATCACCAGGTTCGATCACCATGGAAGTGCAGGACGTCCCGACTCTGGCTCGTATCGCCCACGAGCAGGATATCATTGTCATGCTCG
This sequence comes from Oceanospirillum sp., assembly GCA_048270425.1. Classification (GTDB taxonomy): domain Bacteria; phylum Pseudomonadota; class Gammaproteobacteria; order Pseudomonadales; family Halomonadaceae; genus Oceanospirillum. Next base: position 2,850 of record JBLWSY010000041.1, on the reverse strand, counting down.
ACAACACCTGGGGTGCCGGCGTTAACTTCTCGCCATTTGAGCACGGCGTCGACATTTCGATTCAGGCGGCAACCAAGTATATCGTCGGTCACTCAGATGTGATGCTGGGCACTGCGGTTGCCAGTGAAAAATACTGGGATCAACTGCGCGAGCAGAGCTATCTGATGGGTCAGTGTGTCTCGCCGGATGACGCTTACTTAGGCCTGCGTGGCATTCGTACTTTGGATGTGCGTCTGCGTCAGCACGCGGAAAGCAGCCTGAAAGTAGCGAAATGGTTGGAGCAGCGTCCGGAAGTGGACCACGTCCGTCACCCGGCACTGGAAAGCTGCCCGGGGCATGAATTCTTCAAACGCGACTTTACCGGCGGTAACGGCCTGTTTTCGTTTGTGCTGAAAACCAGTAACCCGCGTGCAACGACTGCCCTGCTGGACAGTATGCAGCACTTCAGCATGGGTTATTCCTGGGGCGGTTTCGAAAGCCTGATCCTGGCCAATGAGCCAAAGAGCTTTAACAGCCTGCGTACGGTGGCAAATCCTAACTTCAGCGGCACGCTGATTCGTATTCATATCGGTCTGGAAGACGTCGACGACTTGATTGCCGATCTGGAGCAAGGCCTGGCTCGTTACAACGCGGTTATTCTGGAGCAGGAAGCCACTGCCTGAACAGAGTAAAACCTGATGGCTTGAGCGTTGGTACGTGATAAGTGCCAGAGACAGCAAAGCCCTGCAACCGCAGGGCTTTTTGCTAGCACAAACAATGAGTCATTTAAACGCCATTCAGGCAACTACTTGCACGGACATCCTTGCAGGTGATCATTAACCATGCCCATTGCCTGCATAAACGAGTAACAGATCGTTTCACCGACGAATTTAAAACCGCGCTTTTTCAGAAAGTGACTCATGGCGAGCGACTGATCGGTGGAAACCGGCACGTCATCCATCGTAGTCCAGTGATTCATCAGCGGCTGATGGTCAACAAATTGCCACAACGCTTTATCCAGCGAACCAAATTCTTGCTGCAAAGCTAATGCAGCGCGCGCGTTGGAAAACACCGATGCAATTTTGCCACGATGTTTTACCACATCAAACTGGCTGATGATCGGCTCGACCCGAGCTTCATCGTACTGCGCCAGCCGCTTAATATCGTAATCTTCAAATGCCTGCCGGTAGCCTTCGCGTTTGCGCAGGATGGTGATCCAGCTGAGTCCGGCCTGCGCCCCTTCCAGGGTAAGAAATTCAAACAGCGTCTTATCATCATGCACCGGTTTGCCCCATTCAGCATCATGATATTCTCGCTCAAGCGGATGTTTCATCGCCCAGGCACAGGTGGTGTCGCTTTGAAGGATATGTTCAGCTAAGGTCATGCTTCCTGCCTTGTTCATTGGCTAAATGTAAGTGGCTTATAAATTCCGGAATTCGCGGTTCACTTTAAAGGCATCAGAAGTGACGTAGGCTTCCAACCTGCGTACCCGCAATTCTGCGTCACTGAGATCATCTTGCAGTGTCTGCAGCAGCTCCTGCGCTGTTTTACCCTGCTCCCAGGGTGAGCTTTTCAGTGTATGTGACTGTTGGCTGCGCAAAGTATCCCGGTACTGCTGCGGCTGTTTCTCCAGCATCAGAGTCAGCGCGATATAGGCAATCAGCACTAATGCAAACGCGCCCAGCAAGGATACCGTGATCACTAAAATCCTGACCACCCAGACTTCAAGGCCAAAATAGTCAGCCAGGCCGGCACACACACCGGATATCTTACCGTTGACCGGATCACGATACAGTTCACGACCTGTCATACTGACCTCTCCAGTTTGGCGATTCGGCATCCAGAATTCGCTCCAGTGTATTGATGCGATCTTGCAGCCCTTTTGCCTTATCGGACAACCCCTGCAGTGCTTCATAATCTTCCTGCGACAAACCGTTGGCCGCTTTACGCTTGCTGCGGTAATGCAGCAGCAGCCACAACGGTGCCACAAAAATCAAAAAGACGACCAGCGGTCCTGCTAAAAAAAATGTGGCCATAGTTCGCTCCTGATTAATCCACTGAGATTATTAGTGTTTATTCATATCTTGTTTGAGCTTTGCCAGCTCTTGTTCAATTTCATCCTGAGCCTGCAGCTCGGCAAATTCCTGATCAAGCGACTTTCCTGACTGAGCATAAAGGTCCGCTTCGGCTTCCAGTTCATCGACTTTACGCGAGTACTGTGCAAATTTAGCCATCGCCGCACGGGTGCGGCGGGTATGCAGGTGGCGGTGCACGCCAGGTGGGGTGCCGGCGGCCTGGCTGCGAATCGCTAACGCCTGCTGTTTAGCCCGGGTTTCGGTGATCTTACTTTCCAGCTTGGTGATTTCACCGGTCAGCTTATCAATCGTCTCTTCCACCAGCGTCTGCTCAGTATGCAATCCTTTCAATACATTGTGCAATTTCTGTTTCTCAATCAGTGCGCCACGTGCCAGATCCTCACGCTGTTTATTGAGTGCCAGGGTTGCTTTTGCTTGCCAGTCTTCAATCTGCTGCTCCAGCGCCTCAACTTTGCGCGCCAGCTCTTTTTTATCTGCTATGGCTTTGGCCGAGTTGGTGCGGACCTCAACCAGAGTATCTTCCATTTCCTGAATAATGAGACGAATCATTTTTTCCGGATCTTCAGCTTTATCTAATAGTGCGCTGATATTGGAATTCACAATGTCTGCGAAACGCGAAAAGATGCCCATAATGTCACTCCTTATGATGAACTCTGCATGTGGTGCCGGTCATGACCTCATGACCGCCTCAATCTCAGAGTTCCAAAAAGCGTGCCAATAATCAGACCTTTATTTTTCAGTCGCTTAGTTTGAATATGGACCCGTTCTTCACTAT
>JBLWSY010000040.1:0-8044 GCA_048270425.1 Oceanospirillum sp. | reverse complement strand
GAGAACAACCGTATCTTCATCGACGCCTATGGTCTGCAAGACGAACTGACTCCCAAGGTCCCGATCGAAGAGATCACCCTCACCTGCAACCCCGCCTATCGCTATGGCGTGAAGGGCACCGAGGCCGACCGCGAAACACGCCTGCGCGCCGACACCATGGCCGAGTTCCTTAGCTATGCCGTGGGCTGCATGTTTGGCCGCTACAGTCTCGACGCGCCGGGCCTGATCCTCGCCAATCAGGGCGAGCGGCTGGAGGATTATCTGGCCCGTGTGCCAGAACCAAGCTTTATGCCGGATGATGAAAACGTCATCCCGATGATTGATTTTGAAGGCGACTGGTTTGAGGACGATATAACCGAACGCTTCAAACAGTTCGTGCGTGTCGCTTTTGGCGATGAGCATTATTCGGAGAACCTGGCCTTTATCGAGCAAGCACTGGGTAAGCCCCTTCAAAAGTACTTTGTTAAAGACTTCTACAAAGACCATGTATCCCGGTACAAGAAACGCCCGATCTACTGGTTGTTCTCAAGCCCGAAAGGCACCTTCAACGCCTTGATCTATATGCATCGTTATCGCCCGGGTACGGTGAGTGTGGTGCTTAATGAGTACCTGCGTGAGTTCAGAACCAAACTGGAGGCACGCAAGGCCAGCTGCGAGCAGATCTCCATCAGCGCCAGCGCCAGCCAGAAGGAGAAGACCCAAGCGCTGAAAATGATCGGCAAGCTTGATAAGGCGATCAATGAGATCAATAGCTATGAGCGCGATGTGCTCTACCCATTAGCGGGGCGGAATATCGAGATCGATCTGGATAATGGTGTGAAACATAACTACCCGCTCTTTGGCCCGGCGCTGAAGAATGTGGCAGGCTTGTCGTAATGTACAGATGTCACGACCTGCAGCTATCCGAATCTGGAGCTAACGATGAATAAGCCAAGGCTATTATCTGATCTGCTCCTGAAAGATGTTCGCTCTATCATTACCACCGCACAGGACAATGCGGTGCGCTCGGTGGAGTTTCATCGGGTAGAGATGTATTGGAAGCTGGGTGAGCGGATCTTTGTTGAAGAGCAGCAGGAGCAGGAGCGCGCCGAATATGGCAGCTACCTGATTGCGTCGCTGGCTCAGGAACTGGAAAGAGAGTTCGGCAGCGGGTTTTCCAAGAGGCAGTTGGAGCTGAGTCGGCAGTTCTACCGCTGCTTCCCGATTGCGAACACGCTGTGTTCGCAATTGAACTGGTTCCAGTATCGTCTGCTGATCCGCATAGCTGATGCTGAAAAGCGCGAGTATTACCAGCTAGAGGCCGTGAAAAATCGTTGGAGCGGCAAAGAGTTGGAGCGTCAAATCAATGCCCAGCTTTATGAACGCCTGCTGGCCAGTAACGATAAAGAGTCGGTGCTGGCAGTGGCGCGCGGTCAGCGCCAGCCAGAAACCGCTCGGGAGATCATAAAAGACCCCATGTATCTTGAATTTTTGGGGCTTGAGACACATGCCAGCTATTACGAGCAGGACTTGGAATCATCGCTGATTACCCATTTGCAGTCGTTTTTGCTGGAGCTTGGTAATGGCTTCACCTTCGTGGCTCGACAAAAGCGCTTACTCATTGAAGATGATGAGTTTTTTGCTGACCTGGTGTTTTATAACCGCCTGCTGCGCTGTTTCGTGGTGGTTGAGTTAAAAACCAGCAAAATGAGCCACCGCGATTTGGGCCAGTTGCAGATGTATGTCAATTACTACGACCGCTACGAAAAGCTCCCGGATGAGAACCCAACCATCGGAATACTGCTGTGCCCGTCACGCAACCAGGGCGTGGTTGAGCTGACGTTGCCTAAAGAAACGATGCTCCAGGCGACTGAATACAGCTTGTGTTTGCCCGATAAAGAGCAGTTGGAAGAGAAACTGCACGAGTGGATAGAAGAGTTTGAAGCGCAAACCGACCGGATTGCTGGCGAGAGAGAAGATGTCTGAGAACCGCATACAACAAGCTTTGGCTCGCCTGTTTGAGCGCCAGCGAATCGTATTCTGGTATGACGATAAGCAGGAATTTCGTGATGCCTTCGAGAGTCTGGAAATGGAGGGTATTGAGAAGGTCGAGATTAACGCCAACGAGTTTACCCTAAAACACCAGATACTGCGGGAGTCACCCAAGCAATTATTTCTGCTCTATCACGAGGGTAAAGAGCCGGATTACATCAACAACTGGCTGTTGGATGTGCAACTGGGCAGTGCCGTGTTCCGCACCGACCAGTCGGCGATTTGGCTCAGTGAAATGAATCTGCCTCCTGAATTTGCTGATGTGGTGACGGAGCACGAGGCATTTTTCGATGGTGGTCGTGCGCCCAAGCGGGCAGAGGTACGCAAGCAGCGTCTGCTGACGCTGTTGAAGCCGGATGATCTTAAGTATCAGGTACGTCTTAAGATGCTGGCGGTTTGTGCCGATCTGAACCAGTTTGCTGACGTACGACTGGATGTGATCTGTGAGAGTCTCTTTGATGAGCTGACTGAAGAAGAGCAGCCGCGTTATGCACTTATGGAGCGGTGTAACCTGACCTCAGTGTTTTGGGGGCAGGTTGAGCGCCACTATGGATACCTATCGAACAAGCCGACTGTTAAAGATTTCTCGATTGAGCTTTTCAAATCCTGCTATGCGCTGTCGATTACGAAACCCAAGCCACAAGATAAGGCTTCACTGAACAATGATGCGCTGGTGCTGTTTAAACGCTGGAAGGAAAGCCGCAAGCATGAAGCAGTGTTTGAAGCGCTGTCCGAAGAGTATGCCAAGCTGCTCGATATCGAGAGCGATCTGAACACTCGGGATCTGCGCGACGTGATCGAGATGGACTACTACCGTCTGATCGATCAGAAGGTCATTGTTGATCTGGTCAAGGCGGTGGAGCAGCGCACTCTATCCGAGGGCGAGATCACTAAGTACTGCCGCGAGCGACGTCAGAGTCATTGGTACTCAGATTTCAAAACTCTCTACACCGCTATCGAGGTCGCCAGCCAGTTTTTAGCCCGGCTGGATAGAGTGCAACTCAATATGAGTAACAGTTCAGACGCCGTGCATGGCTACGTGAGCCACTGGTTCAAGATCGACCAGTTGTACCGTCAGTTCATCCATGCGTTGAATACGTCCACTCGTGCAAGAACGCTGCTAAATAGCCTCAGCGAAACGATTGAAAGCCTGTACACCAACCGATTCCTGGGGCCGTTGGCAACCCAGTGGCAGGGCCAGGTTGATGTGATGGATAACTGGGCTGTACCAGATGTGATTTCCCAGCGTCAGTTCTACAGCCATTGGGTTAAACCCTATACCAACCGGGGTAATAAGGTTTGCGTAATTATCTCGGATGCGTTCCGCTACGAAGCAGCGGACGAGATGATAGGGCGCATTAACCGTGAGAAGCGTTATCAGGCGTCACTCAAGCATATGCTCTCGGCGTTGCCCAGTTACACCCAGTTAGGCATGGCGTCTTTGCTGCCGCGTAAGGGCGGTGAGTTTTCGATATCAGAAACCGATAGCACGGTATCGATTGATGGGATCTCCACACAAGGTACCGCTAACCGCGACAAGCTAATCAAAGCGGCGATGGGTGAATCCGCCTGTGCTCAGAAAGCCAAATCAATCCTGGAAATGACCCAGACAGAAGGGCGTGAGCTATTTAGGAACCACGACGTCATCTACATTTACCACAATCGCATTGACCATGCCGGTGACAAGATGCAGTCCGAGGGTGAAGCGTTTGAGGCCACGGAGCGCACCTTCGATGACCTGATGGCTCTGGTTAAAAAGCTTGTCGCCTACAACGCCTCCAATGTGCTTATCACAGCGGATCACGGCTTTATCTACCAGAACCGCCCATTGGAAGAGAGCGATTTCCTGAAGGCGGATGTGCAGGGCGATATACACTACCGGGATCGTCGTTTCTTGCTCGGTAAGCAACTGTCGGCACCGGATTCCGTCAAGGTATTCAGCTCTAAACAGTTGGGACTTGGCGGTGATGTCCATGCCGCCATCCCGAAAGGGATTCAGCGCCTGCGCTTAAGCGGCTCGGGCAGTCGCTTCGTACATGGCGGGGCATCTTTGCAGGAAGTAATTGTCCCGATCATCTCGGTCAATAAGAAGCGCCAGGATGATATCGCCACTGTCGAGGTCGATCTGCTGCGCGGTGGGGTCAATGTCATTACGGCAGGGCAGTTGTCAGTGACGCTGTACCAAACTGAGCCGGTGAGCGATAAGCTGAAACCGCGAGAATTACGCTGCGGTATCTACGCCGCCAGTGGTCAGCTCATCTCGGATGTGCACAATGTCACGATGGATCTGATCGCAGACAACGCCCGCGAGCGTGAGTTGAAGCTAAGATTCGTGCTGACACAGGATGCTGATGACGCTAACAATCAGGAGGTCAGCCTTAAGCTGGAAGAGCCGATTGCTGGGACGAACCAGTACACCGAGTATAAACAGTTGAAGTACACCATTCGTCGCTCGTTCACCAGCGACTTTGATTTTTAAGCTGAACGAGAGTGATGGATAAACAGGATAGGGCGATGACGGATCTAAACACGAAAATATGCGATGTATTCCCCGGCCTTGTTGTGCGCAAGGATTTGGTGAAAACCGTCAAGGGGAACGCGATCGTACCGTCCTACGTGCTGGAGTACCTGTTAGGCCAATATTGCGCCACCAATGATGAAGACAGTATCCAAAGTGGCATTCAGACGGTGAAGGAGATCTTGGCCAAGCACTACGTCCATCGCAATGAGGCTGGCTTGATCCGTTCAACTATCCGAGAGAAAGGGCGCCATAAGGTCATTGATAAGGTAACAGTTGCCCTCAATGATAAGAAGGACTGTTACGAGACCGAGTTTGCGAACCTAGGGATCAAAAAGGTTCTGATCGACTCAGGCACTGTCAAGCAGCACCCAAAGCTGCTTGTCGGCGGTGTTTGGGTGATTGCTGACATTGAGTACGAACATACCGAAGACAAAGATGCCGTGCCCTGGATTCTTGGGTCGTTGAAGCCTATCCAGATGTCCCGTTTCAATTACGAGGAATATCTGGCAGCACGCAGCCAGTTTACCCTGGCCGAGTGGATTGATGTACTGGTCCAGAGTGTTGGCTTTAATCCTGAGTACTTCGGCGAACGCAGCAAACTGATCCAGTTGGTTCGACTCATTCCATTTTGTGAGCGTAATTACAATCTGATTGAGCTGGGGCCCAAGGGCACGGGTAAGTCACATATCTACTCTGAGTTTTCTCCCCATGGCATCCTTATCTCAGGTGGTGAAGTCTCGGTACCCAAGCTGTTTGTTAACAATTCAAACGGCAAAATTGGTCTCGTTGGGTATTGGGATGCCGTGGCGTTCGATGAGTTTGCTGGCAAGCAGAAGAAGGTGGATAAGGCACTCGTCGACATCATGAAAAACTACATGGCCAACAAGTCGTTCTCTCGTGGTGTCGAGACACTGGGTGCTGATGCGTCGATGGCATTTGTGGGTAATACTGAACACAGTCTGCCGTATATGCTCAAGCACTCTAACCTGTTTGATGCCCTGCCGGATAAGTTCTACGACTCGGCATTTTTGGATCGTTTGCACTTCTACGTTCCCGGCTGGGAGGTGGATATCATCCGGGGCGAGATGTTCTCTTCAGGATACGGTTTCGTGGTCGACTATCTGGCAGAGATCCTACGTCATCTGCGTAACCAGGATTTCTCAGATCAGTATAAAGAGCACTTCACGCTCTCATCGGAAATTTCGACACGAGACCGCGACGGCATTAATAAAACCTTTTCTGGCTTGATGAAGATTCTGTTCCCACAGGGCGGTGCATCCAAGGACGAAGTTGAACAGGTATTGCGGTTCTCTATGGAAGGCCGTAAGCGTGTCAAAGATCAGCTGATGCGTATTGACACCACCTATGCGGATGTCGATTTCAGCTACGCCGATGAGTCTAGCAAGAAGGTCGAAGTTAAAACTCTTGAAGAGCTTGAGTATCCGCGTTACTTCCATCATGTGGTGGAAAGCGGAGACGATGTATTACCTGATCCCACGCCTGAACAGGTACAGCCAAGTGTGGCCAATTCAACTACGGATGCACAAGGTCACCAACAGGCTCAGCCAAGCGCGCTCGAAGAGCAGCATGTCGTCATTATGGAGAATCAACGTGGCGTAAGCTTCGACTATTTGTTCGGACCTTATTTGCGAGGGGCGACTCATATAACCATCACTGACCCTTACATTCGGCTTTTCTACCAGGCTCGCAACCTGATGGAGTTGATGGAAACCATCGTAAAGATTAAACCTGAGGGTGATGAAGTGGTTGTCAGCCTAGTAACGGTCGAAGATGAGTTCAAAGGAGATCAGCAACGCGAGTGGCTGGAGCAGATTCAGAGCGCTATGTACTCTGTTGGCATCAAGTTCGGTTACTCATTTGACAACTCGGGCAGCCAACATGCTCGCCATATCGTGACTGATCATGGTTGGAAGATCTCGCTTGATCGGGGCTTGGATATCTTCCAACTGTACGATATGAACGATGCGTTCCAGCTGTCCAATCGTCTGCAAAGTCAGAGGTCATGTAAGGCCTTTGAGGTAACGTATATTAAAGTGGCCTAATCGTTATAAAGCGACTTTATCAGCATTTGAGAACGAAGTATGGCTATGGCCAAGGTACATATGATTACCCATCAGACAATACTGGGCCTGTTGTAGGGTTTCGTAAAATCAAATCGTCTATAGGTGTTATTCCCTGTTAACAGTTAGAGACCTCCAGCATCATAGATAGCGAGTTGGTCTGTAAACGCCTTTTTACCATTCCCCGTTCTCGATACGTGCTTCGTGATTAGTCTCGGCGTTGTAAAGGTAACACCATGCCTTGCCGTGTTGAGTAGAAAAAATGGCACGGTTATATAACCCTTGGCGTGGGGCATGCGTGAAGTAGCCTTCCAGCTGATCCAGCAATGCCAACTGTTCAGCATTAATGGCGTATATTTCGACCACGGCACCCGCTGACGACTCCGCTTTGGCCCCGGGGTAAGGGCCAAGGTCATAGAGAGTGAGGGTGGTTAGACGGTCACGGCCTATTCGCTCAGCTCCTTCAAGCCAGTAATGGTTGTGTTGGCCTTGCTTGAGTGTGCCATATACGGCAACGCGTGGGCAGCGTTGTATGTCGCGTTGTAGTTGTTGCACCTCTGTTCCCATATGTTGACACCAGTGCATAAGGCTGTGCTACACAAACCCTATCGGCTGGCGTTCGCCGTGCTGTTCGCGCTCTTCCAGCGTCAGCGCATCTAGCAGCGTGTTCAGGCGAATAGGCAGCCCGCGTAAATCCAGCTGATCTAGCGCGGTACGCACGTTGCCGGGGGTTAAGCGGCGTTGGGCTAGTTGATTAGTGGGAATGCTGGCTAAACGCATGTGGTCGCGTTCTGGCAGTACCGCTTCTAAAAGTTCGCGAAGTGGTCCAGGAGCTAGCGGTAAAAACTCGACCTTGAGATCAAAGCGGCGCATCACGGCACGGTCTAGGCTGTCTACGCGGTTGGTGGTGGCGAGTAGTATGCCGTCGAAGTTCTCAATTTGTACCAGCAACTCGTTGGTATGGGAAATCTCCCAGCTTTTCATGCTGTTATCGCGCTGCATCAGCAGGGTGTCTACTTCGTCCAACAGCAGCACGGCGCCTGTTTGCCGTGCTTTGGCAAATAGCTCGGCGAGCTTTTCTTCCGTCCCGCCAACGTATTTATCCAATAAGCTGCTGGCGTGCGCGGTAATCAGCTCGCGGCCCAGGCGTTTAGCTAAATGTTTTGCTAAGGCTGTTTTACCGCTGCCCGGCAGGCCGTGCAGGCATAAACGACCACGCTGGCGGCGCGTTAGGCGATTAACGATATTCTCAAGCCCTGGGCGAGTATTGAGCCACTCCATGCGGTATGCAGGCATGGCAGGGCCGGTGGAAGTGTTAGCACTGGTCGTTATGGGCGCGGCTGCTTTACCTAGCGCCTGCAGGCGTTGTGCCATGAGTGTCTCAATATGCTGTTCATTACGCTGTGGAGTG
>JBLWSY010000039.1:0-8295 GCA_048270425.1 Oceanospirillum sp. | reverse complement strand
GCCACAAAATATGGCACAAGTGGCTGGTGTGGATGCCATCCTCACCGGCTGGCTTATTACCGGCGTGGGTATCTTACTGCTGGCCGGCTGTTTCTTACATTTGTCCCGCCTCAAGCCTGAACTGGATGGCGGAATCTATACCTACGCCCGCACAGGCTTTGGCGACACGGCGGGCTTTTTATCCGCCTGGGGCTACTGGCTGTGCGCCACCATTGGCGTGGTCGGTTACCTGGTGGTTGCCTTTGCCGCTATTGGCGCCTTTGTCGATACACCACAATCGGTCATTTTTGGCGACGGAAACACCCTGCCCGCTTTTATCGGCGAATCACTTATCCTGTGGTCGGTACACTATCTGGTGCTGCGCGGCATCAAACAGGCAGCCTTCATCAACCTGCTGGCAACCCTGGCCAAATCTCTGCCACTGATTGCGTTTATTGTCCTGGCCTACTGGGCCTTTGAGCCGGCAACGTTTGATTTCGACCGCGCAGGTCAAAGCTTGCAAACCCCGTTCATTGAACAGGTAAAAGGCACCATGCTCATCACTCTATGGGTGTTCACCGGCATTGAAGGGGCAATCGTATTATCGGTACGTGCCAAACGTCGCAATGATATCGGTAAAGCAACCTGTCTGGGTGTGGTATTTGCGCTGATTCTGTATGTCGCCATCACTCTACTTTCTCTGGGAGTGATGAGCCGTGCTGATGTGGCAGCGCTGAACAATCCATCCATGGCCGGGTTGATGGCACACATGAGTGGCAGCCTTGGCCAGTGGATAATCAGCCTCGGACTTATCGTTTCAGTTCTGGCCTCTTACCTGAGCTGGATCATGTACTCGGCTGAAGTGCCGTGCACTGCTGCACAGCATGGCGCCTTCCCGCGCTTTTTTGCCCGGCAGAACGAACAGGGCACCTCACCGGCGTCGCTAACGCTAACCAGCGTCACGGTCCAGTTATGCCTGGTACTGATCATGTGGACCGGGGAGAGTTATAACACTCTGGTACTGATTTCCACGTCGATGATCCTGATACCGTACTTCCTGGTGGGGGCTTACCTGGTCAAAATTGCTTTCGGACAAGCCGCCAGCTGGTCCATCAAAGCCATTGGCATCGGCGCCAGCCTGTACGGTTTGTGGCTGATTTACGCCGCGGGCCTCAACGCTCTGGCCTTATCCACCCTGCTCTATATTCCGGGCCTGATGGTGTTTTACTACAGCCGGCGTAAACATCGTCAACTGGCATCTGCCACCTGACCCACTGACGCCCCCTGCTCTTCAGGGGGCTGTCGCACACTAGTCCCAATGTCCTCGCTGAGTTCCTGCACCAGCTGCTGCCAGTCGTTAATCTCCCCTCGAAAATAGGTAACTTGCTTATCTGACGCCAAGCGTACAATCTCAACCAGATACTTATCGGAAACCGCTTGATTATATTGAAATTTAGCACGCAGCACCGGACTGTAGAATTGCTCAGGAGCAAACAATAACGCCTGTAACTGCGCGCTGAACAAAGCGTCATCGTGTCGCTGTGTAAACAAATAAGCTAACTCGCGACGCAGGCGACTGTGAAAGGCAATCCAATCCGCCGTCGTCACTTTCATTTCGTTAACCCATTGGGTAACGACATCCTCCTGCTGCGAGCTGAGACGGCCAAACCACTCCTCAAGATTATCGGTTATCCGTTCCCGATAACGCAGGCGTGCCTGGCTTTGAGTGTTGTCACGATACTTCTCGGCAAATTCTTGCTGGCGCTCGGTTAATCCCTGCATAAATTGCTCAATCTGAGCATCGCTCAGGGTATTCGCCAACTGGTACAGATCCGGCAGTAGATGCCATACCAGGCGCTGATAATGTTGCTGCATCTCCGTTCGGTGCAAGTCGAGTTCCCGCGGGCCAAATTGAGCCGGTTGCAGCAATGACAGCTGCTCTAACTGATGCAGGTAACGAGGCATCTCTTCCTGTTGCTGCCAGGAACTGAACGCCGCAATTTTATTGCTCAGCATCTCTTTCTGCGCTGAATCCAAATCGACATAGTCTTCTATATAATCAATCACAAACCAGTCAATGTTGTGGTAGACAAACTTAGCGCCACACCCCGTCAGCACCAACACTGTTGTGATCATTGCAATCCATCTTGCCATCAGTCATGTCCTTTTCCGCACTGTACATAACCATAGCTCCGGATCATTGCTTATGCGACTTTTAGCTTATGCTGAATATGCCAAGCTCAGAAAAGATTTTTGCAAATGGCATGATAAACTCAATTTACCGAACCTCGGTTGTGTTCAATTTTTGAGCATGGGAGTCGGATCTCAGTAAAACGATTTCACTTGGGCTAGGCTGATTCAGCAAACCAAAATTAGACCATGTATCAACATGGCTGCTTGTCTGAAGAAACCTCTACCAATAAAAAGTGAACCTATGCAGTTACACGAGCAATTAGCGCAGCGTATCGTCGATCGCGCGCAGAAGATCATCAAGTATCCGCTGAATGTCATGGATGAGACCGGGATCATCATTGCCTCGACTAACCCGGCCCGGCGCTATCAGAAGCACGGCGGAGCCGTTCTCGCTCTTACTGAACTCAAACCTATCGAAATCTCCGAAACCATGTTGCCAGAGTTTCCCAACGTTAAACCGGGCGTCAACTTACCGATTGTGTATAACAATGCGGCGATTGGCGTGATCGGTATCTCCGGCCCCTTAGTGGAAGTGCGTCCGTTCGGCGAAATGGTAAAAATGGCAGCGGAAATGGTGGTCGAGTATACCTCGATGATGGAGATGACCCGCTGGAGTGAACGCAAACTGGAAGAGCTGTTACTGGAATGCATTGACCGAAGTGCCTCGCTGGAACACATCACCAATATGGCCGCTCAGCTCAAAGTCGACATCTTCAACCACCATGCGATGTGCGTGATTGAAGTGGACAGTTCAGAGGCACAAAAAGAGGTAGTCAAAGTCCTCAACAACTGGTCGCGTAAGCGACTGAAAGCCGAATATTCTTATAAGTCGAGTGTGGTGCTGCTGAATGTCTCCGAATCAGAGCGCGAGGAAGGCAAAGCAATTGATGACTGGCAGAGTATCCGCAGTTATTTGAGTGAGTCGCTCAAGGTACCGTTTCAGTGCTCGCTGGGGGCGGTTTACAGCCAACCTCAGGAACTGCCTTTTGCGTTTGAAAGCGCAATGGCGGTGATGAAATGCGGGCAACGTCTCAATCCGAAACAGCAGTTTTACCCTTACCACGAATACGAGTTGCCGGCACTGTTTGAGGGCTGCTTATCTCACTGGCAACGAAATAAGCTAGCCACTCATGCACAACAACTTGAACTCCACGATCCGACACTGATCAATACTGTATTGTGCTGGTTTGAAAATAACTGTGATATCAAAAAGACGTCTGCAAAATTATTTGTTCACCCTAATACGCTGCGTTATCGCATAAAAAGGGTGGAAGAGATCTGTAACATCAATTTGCATCACTACAATGACATGTGTTGTCTGTATTTTAGTTTGATTTTATAGAATATTAATTGAGCTGTTGTCCGACTTTCAGGGCAGCAGCGATGTTGTGTGCGCTGCGAATCACGTTGAATTTTGCCTGAGTAATAATCTCCTCAAAGGTGGTTACCTTGTAGACGGAGTCAAAGGCGGCATCAATTCCATGGGAGTAAACGGCCTCAATATCATCCCCCAATGCACCGACAATGGCGATAACAGGGAGATCATAACGTTTGGCAATACTGGCAACGCCAACCGGCACTTTGCCATTAACACTCTGACTGTCGAGGCGCCCTTCACCGGTAATCACCAGATCCGCATCTTTAATCAGTGCCTCCAGCCCGACTGCTCGGGTCATGATCTCAATACCTGGCTTGAGCTCAGCATCGAGAAAGGCGTAAAACGCGGCGCCCATCCCGCCCGCGGCACCTGCACCCGGTATATCACTCACTTTACGCTGTAGATCCTGCTCGACAACCGCCGCGAAACGGGTCAATGCCGCATCCAGTTGCTCTACCATTTGCATCGTTGCACCCTTTTGCGGGCCGTACACGTGTGAGGCACCATTAGTGCCGATCAGCGGATTACTGACATCACAGGCCACTTCTATCAGACATTCTTTGAGGCGGGAATCCAGAGCGCTGACATCGATGTGAGCCAGATCCTGTAATGCAGCACCACCAAACGGCAACTCGACTCCGCTGGCATCCGTGAATGAAACACCCAATGCCTGCAGCATGCCACATCCGGCATCGTTGGTCGCACTGCCACCAATACAGAGAATCAAATGACGGATACCCTGATTCAAGGCATGCTCGATCAGTTGGCCGGTTCCGTAACTGGTCGCAACCAGCGGGTCACGTTTTGCGCTCGGAATCAGTTCAATACCGCTGGCTGCCGCCATTTCAATAAACGCGGTTCTCTTGTCCCCGGAGACCCCATAAAAAGCATCATGTTGTTCACCGAGCGGACCGACCACATTCACCGTCACCCGTTCGCCACCGGAGGCATCGACTAATGCTTCCACAGACCCTTCTCCGCCATCCGCCGTCGGGCACTTCACATACTGCCAGTCCGGAAAGACCTGTCGGAATCCGGTTTCAATCGCTTCTGCGACTTCAATCGCGCTTAAACTTTCTTTATATGAATCAGGGGCGATAACAATTTTCATCAATAAGCACCACTTGATAGAAATTATGAGGCAGCAGGCTGTCACAACCTGCTGCGTTTTATTTAGCTCGCTACCGTAACCTTAGCCAGTTTTTCGTAATGCAACGCTAATGCACAGTGATCTTTTGATGCCAGGTCATCAGCTTTTAGTGCCTGCATCATCTCCATCACTTGCGCGGTCAGCGGCAATTGTGCACCAACTCCGTGCGAAGTATCCAGCGCGTTAGCCAAATCTTTAATATGCAGGTCAATGCGAAAGCCAGGTTCAAAGTTACGGTTCAGTACCATAGGCGCCTTGGCATCCAGCACTGTACTGCCCGCCAAGCCGCCACGGATGGCCTGATAAACCAGTTCAGGATTAACGCCCGCTTTGGTTGCCAGAACCAACGCCTCGGACATCGCCGCGATATTGAGCGCAACAATCACCTGGTTAGCCAGCTTAGTCACGTTGCCAGCACCGATATCACCGGTGTGCACCACAGATCCAGCCATTGACTTCATAACATCGTAATACTGCTCAAACAAGCCCTTGTCACCGCCGACCATGACCGACAAGGTACCGTCAATCGCTTTCGGCTCGCCGCCGCTGACCGGCGCATCCAGCATACTGACACCTTGCTCGGCGAGCACTCTGGCGATCTCCTGGCTTGCCAACGGAGCAATGGAGCTCATATCTATCAGAGTCAGTCCGGCGTGCGCACCTTCAATCAGCCCATTTTCACCCAAGGCAACTTCCTGGACGTGCGGTGAGTTCGGCAACATGGTGATCACAACATCACATTGCTGTGCGACCGCTTTTGGCGACGTTGCCGACTCCGCACCGGCATTCACCAGCTCATTGACTGATTCCTGATTGCGATCCAGTACCACCAGCGAGTAGCCCGCTTTCAGCAGGTTTTTACTCATAGGTTTGCCCATAATGCCGAGGCCAATAAATCCGATTTTCATAACACTTCCTCTTGCCTTGATTTACTTAATAAATTTCTGACACAGTGCCTGTGTCGCTGCTTTGAATGCGCCTAAGTCACTACCAACCGCCACTAAGTTGGCGCCCCATTCGATGTAACGCTGAGCGTCCTCATAAACCGGCGCCAGAATGCCGATGGTTTTGCCTTTCGCCTGACCTTTTTCAAACACCATACGAATGGCACCCTGCACATCCGGATGGTTGGCATTGCCTAAATGCCCCAGCGCTGCCGCCAGATCGCTCGGACCGACAAATACCCCGTCGATGCCTTCAACACTGAGAATGCTGTCGAGGTTATCCAGCGCTAACTGGCTCTCGATCTGCACCACCACGCTGATGTTGTCGTTGATATCCTGAAAATAATTAGCGGTTGTGCCGTAGCCATTACTACGGTGTCCGACGGAAACCCCGCGAATGCCCTGTGGCGGGTAGCGGGTAGCGGCAACCGCCAGTTCCGCTTGCTGCTGAGTCTCGACAAACGGAACAATGAGGTTATAAAAACCGATATCCAACAGACGTTTAATCACCACCGGATCATTCACCGGCGGACGGACCACAGGAACACTGCGGCTGTCTTTAAGCGCCATCAGTTGCGGAATGAAGGTCTGGATGTCATTTGGTGCATGTTCACCATCGAGTAAAATCCAGTCGAAGCCTGCCAGGCCCAGGATCTCGGTAGTAATAGGGCTGGCCAAAGCACTCCAGCAACCGATTCGCTGCTCCTGATTCAGCAGTGCACGCTTAAAATGATTCGGGTAAATATTTTCGTTCATCGCGTTGTCCTCTCCCTGCGCTTAACGAACCAAGCACGGTTTTTTGTTGTCGAATGTCCAGTTTGGAATCAGGTACTGCATGCCGATCGCATCATCGCGTCCGCTCAGTCCCATATTTTTGTAAAGCTCATGCGCCTTTTCGACCTGAGCCATATCAATCTCGATGCCCAGACCTGGTTTATCAGGCACAGCGACAAAGCCGCCACGAATCTGCAATGGATCTTTGGTCAGACGCTGATTGCCTTCCTGCCAAATCCAGTGGGTATCAATGGCGGTAATGTTGCCCGGTGCCGCGGCGGCAACCTGGGTAAACATGGCAAGCGAAATATCGAAATGGTTATTAGAATGCGATCCCCAGGTCAGGCCCCATTCGTGGCACATCTGCGCCACACGTACCGAGCCTTCCATGGTCCAGAAATGCGGATCGGCTAAAGGAATGTCGACCGATTGCAAAGAAATGGTGTGTCCCATCTGACGCCAGTCGGTGGCAATCATGTTGGTTGCCGTCGGCAGGCCTGTGGCGCGGCGGAATTCGCTCATCACCTCACGACCGGAATAACCCTGCTCAGCGCCACACGGATCTTCGGCATAAGCCAGAACCCCTTTGAGCTCTTTCCCGACCCGAATCGCTTCGTCAAGAGACCAGGCTCCGTTAGGGTCAAGCGTCACACGAGCCTGCGGGAAACGGGCTGCGAGCGCTTTGATCACTTCCGCTTCTTCCTCCGCGCGCAATACACCGCCTTTCAGTTTAAAATCGTTGAAACCATACTTTTCGTAGGATGCTTCTGCCAGACGCACAACCCGCTCAGCGCTTAATGCTTCTTCATGGCGAATGCGGTACCAGTCGCAGTTATCCTGCGGCTGACTCTGATAAGGCAGGTCGGTTTTGTTGCGGTCACCGATAAAGAACAGATAGCCCAGCATCTCGACTTTATCGCGTTGCTGACCTTCGCCAAGCAGAGAGGCGACTGAGACATTCAATGCCTGGCCGAGTAAATCCAGCATCGCAGCTTCGATTGCCGTCACAGCATGGATGGTCGTTCTAAGATCAAAAGTCTGTAAACCACGCCCGCCTGCATCACGTTCAGCGAAGGCATGCCGCACCTGATTCATGATATTTTTATATTCACCCAGGCCACGGCCGATAATAAAACCCCGCGCATCTTCGAGTGTTTTACGGATACTCTCTCCTCCCGGAACTTCACCCAGACCGATGTTGCCGGAGTTATCCTCCAAAATGACAATATTGCGGGTAAAGTAAGGGGCGTGTGCCCCACTGAGATTGAGCAGCATGCTGTCGTGCCCGGCTACCGGAATCACCAACATATTTTCAATAACAGGCATACCTTTTGCGAAATTCATACTAATCATCCTTTAAGCTATTTTTTTATCAGCGCACGACTGCTTTTTTGTTTTAAACACCGAGCGGATTGCATACACCACCGAGGCCAGAATAATCACCCACAAGAACATAGCGATCGGGCTTTTGGTGAAGAACACCGACAGGTTTCCGTAAGACTCAATACTTTTCACGAAATAGACTTCGGCCGATTTGCCTAAAATAAAGCCGATAATAAAAGGCACCACTTCGAGGCCAATTTTCGGCGCAACGACGCCAAACACACCGAATAGCACCAGGGTCCAGACATCAAACATCACACCGTAGTTGATGGCGTAGGCGCCAATCACACACATCATTACGATAATGGGATAAAGGATATACTTAGGAATCATCACCACTTTAGCGACGTAACGAATCGCGAAGTACATGATGGCGAACATGACGAAATTGGCGAAAAACAGCGAGAGAATCATAAAATCCCAGGTTTCCAGATTCTCATTGATAAACAACGGCCCCACCTGAATGCCCTGCAGGGTAAAGGCACCAATCAATA
>JBLWSY010000038.1:0-8732 GCA_048270425.1 Oceanospirillum sp. | reverse complement strand
TGCGTCAATGTGCACAAGCTGGGGAATGCTGATGGCTTACTCATACACTGAGAAAAAACGTATCCGTAAGGATTTCGGTAAACTGCCGCCCGTTTTGGATGTGCCATACTTGCTGGCAATTCAGCTTGAATCCTACCGTAATTTTCTGCAGGAAGGTAAAGGTCTTGCAGAGCGTGGGGAATTAGGTCTGCATGGGGCCTTTAAATCTGTCTTTCCAATGGTCAGCTTTTCCGGCAATGCGGCGCTAGAATACGTCGATTACCGTTTAGGCAAGCCAGTCTTTGATGTTAAAGAGTGTCAGTTGCGTGGTGTTACTTACGCGGCACCTTTGCGTGTTCGTGTTCGACTGATCATTTATGATAAAGAGTCGTCCAACAAAGCAATCAAAGACATTCGCGAGCAAGAAGTCTACATGGGCGAAATTCCGCTTATGACAGACAATGGTACCTTTGTAATCAACGGGACAGAGCGTGTTATCGTCTCTCAATTACACCGTTCTCCTGGTGTGTTTTTTGATCACGACCGTGGCAAAACTCACTCTTCAGGCAAATTACTGCATTCTGCTCGTATTATTCCTTATCGCGGTTCTTGGTTGGATTTCGAGTTTGATCCAAAGGATTGCGTGTTTGTTCGTATCGACCGCCGTCGTAAGTTGCCAGCAACGATTTTGTTGCGCGCTTTGGGTTACGGTACAGAACAAATTCTAGATACTTTCTTTGAATCAACGCGTTTCTATTTGAAGCGTGATGGCTTTGAAATGGATCTAGTGGCTAATCGCCTGCGTGGTGATACCGCGTTATTTAATATTGCTGATGCGAACGGCGAACTGATCGTTGAAGAAGGTCGTCGTATTACGGCTAAGCATATTCGAGTGATGGAAAAAGCAGGCCTTGAACGTCTTGCTGTGCCACTTGAATACATGCTGGGCAAAGTGACGGCGAAAAACTTAGTTCATCCTTCAACGGGTGAATTGATCGCTGAAGCGAATACTGAATTATCTGTTGATTTGCTAGAAGCGTTAGTCGCTTCGGGCATCACAGAAGTTGATACTCTGTACACAAATGATTTGGATAACGGTCCGTTCATTTCTGACACACTTCGTATTGACCCAACAAGCAATCAGTTGGAAGCATTGGTTGAAATTTATCGCATGATGCGTCCTGGCGAGCCGCCAACCAAAGAGTCTGCTGAAGGTTTGTTCCAAGGCTTGTTCTTCTCTGAAGATCGCTACGATTTGTCTGGCGTTGGTCGAATGAAATTCAACCGTCGTTTAGGTCGTGAAGAAGACACTGGTGCCGGCATCCTTGATAACGATGACATCGTTGCTGTTTTGAAAACCTTGCTTGATATCCGTAACGGTAATGGCATGGTGGATGACATCGACCACTTGGGTAACCGTCGAGTTCGTTCTGTTGGTGAAATGGCCGAGAACCAATTCCGTGTTGGTCTTGTGCGTGTTGAGCGTGCCGTGAAAGAACGCTTGTCAATGGCGGAAGCTGACGGCCTTATGCCGCAAGATCTTTTGAATGCGAAGCCTGTTGCTGCCGCTATTAAAGAGTTCTTCGGTTCAAGCCAGTTGTCTCAGTTCATGGACCAAAACAACCCGTTGTCTGAAGTAACGCATAAGCGTCGTGTTTCAGCGTTAGGCCCCGGCGGTTTGACTCGTGAACGCGCAGGCTTTGAAGTACGTGACGTACACGCGACTCACTACGGCCGTGTTTGTCCTATCGAAACGCCTGAAGGTCCAAACATCGGTTTGATCAACTCGCTTTCTACTTATGCGCGTACTAATAGCTACGGCTTCTTAGAAACGCCATACCGTAAGATTATTGATGGCAAGATGACGGATGAAACTGTCTACATCTCTGCAATTGATGAAGCGAAATACGTTATCGCCCAAGCGTCTGCGAATGTGGATGCGGAAGGCCGTTTGGTGGATGAGTTGGTTCAGGTGCGTCATATGCACGAAACCACTTTGATTCCAAAAGAAAAAGTAAACCTAATGGACGTTTCTCCTCGTCAGGTTGTTTCTGTTGCGGCTTCTTTGATTCCGTTCCTAGAGCACGATGACGCGAACCGTGCATTGATGGGTTCGAACATGCAACGTCAAGCCGTACCAACACTTAAGGCAGATAAACCTGTCGTCGGTACTGGTATGGAGAAAAACGTAGCAAAAGACTCTGGTGTATGTATCGTTGCGAATCGCGGTGGTGTGATTGAGTCTGTTGATGCGAGCCGTATCGTTGTACGTGTGAATTCAGAAGAAACCATTGCTGGTGAAGCGGGTGTAGATATCTATAACCTGACTAAATACGTGCGTTCTAACCAGAATACATGTATCAACCAGCGTACTTTGGTAATGAAAGGTGAGAAGGTTGCTTCTGGTGACATTATGGCCGATGGCCCTTCTGTTGATATGGGTGATTTGGCTCTTGGTCAAAACATGCGTATTGCTTTTATGCCTTGGAATGGTTTCAACTTCGAAGACTCGATTTTGGTGTCTGAGCGTGTTGTAGAAGAAGATCGATTCACTTCTATTCACATCCAAGAGTTAACGTGTGTTGCACGTGATACTAAGCTTGGGCCTGAAGAGATCACGGCCGACATCCCTAACGTGGGTGAAGGTGCGCTTTCTAAGTTGGATCAATCCGGTATCGTTTACATCGGTGCAGAAGTTGAGCCAGGTGACATTCTAGTTGGTAAAGTAACGCCAAAAGGTGAAACGCAACTAACGCCTGAAGAAAAACTTTTGCGCGCTATCTTCGGTGAAAAAGCGTCTGACGTAAAAGATACGTCGCAACGTGTTAAGACTGGCACACGCGGTACTGTTATCGATGTGCAAGTGTTTACTCGTGATGGCATCGAAAAAGATGACCGCGCTAAGTTCATTGAAAAATCGCAGCTTGATCAAGTTCGTAAAGACTTGAACGAAGAGTTCCGTATTGTTGAGAAAGCGACGTTCGAACGTCTTGCTGAGGCCCTAGTTGGTCAGCAAGCGGAAGGCGGCCCTAGCTTGGCTCGTAATGCGATTATTACGGAAGAATACTTGGCGAATCTTGATCACCCTGAGTGGTTTAAAATTCGTGTCGCTAATGAAGAAGCGAGTGAGCAGCTTGAAAAAGCTCAAGCCGCTTTGATTGAGCGCCGTAAAGAACTTGACGCAAAATTCGAAGATAAGAAACGTAAGTTACAAACAGGTGATGATTTAGCACCTGGCGTTCTTAAAATCGTTAAAGTGTATGTTGCCATCAAACGTCGTATCCAGCCAGGTGATAAAATGGCCGGTCGTCATGGTAACAAGGGTGTAATTTCTAAAATTATGCCAGTTGAAGACATGCCGTACGATGAGAACGGTGATCCAGTTGATATCGTATTGAACCCGCTAGGTGTTCCTTCGCGTATGAACGTTGGTCAGGTTTTGGAGACTCACTTAGGTGCGGCTTCTAAAGGCTTGGGTCGTAAGATCAACGAAATGTTGGCCGTTGAACGTGAAAAAGCAGAAGCGGTTGCTGAGCTACGTAGTTTCCTTGATGAAATCTACAATGGCTACGAAGGCGATTTGCGTTGCGCTCGTACAGAAGATCTAGACAGCTTTACAGACGAAGAAATTTTGACTTTGGCATCCAACCTAACGGGTGGTGTTCCAATGGCGTCTGGTGCCTTTGATGGTGCGAAAGAGTCTGAGATCAAGCGTATGTTGCGCTTGGCTGGCATCA
Source organism: Oceanospirillum sp. (assembly GCA_048270425.1). Lineage (GTDB taxonomy): Bacteria > Pseudomonadota > Gammaproteobacteria > Pseudomonadales > Halomonadaceae > Oceanospirillum. The sequence continues at coordinate 5,016 of JBLWSY010000038.1, read as the reverse complement.
ACGAAAGTGGTCAGGTTAAGTTGTTTAACGGCCGTACAGGCGATGCTTTCGAGCGTCCAGTAACCGTTGGTTACATGTACATGCTGAAGTTGAACCACTTGGTTGATGACAAGATGCACGCACGTTCTACTGGTTCTTACAGCTTGGTCACTCAACAGCCGTTGGGTGGTAAAGCGCAGTTCGGTGGTCAGCGTTTCGGGGAGATGGAGGTATGGGCACTAGAAGCATACGGTGCTGCTTACACGCTTCAAGAAATGTTGACTGTTAAATCCGATGACGTGAATGGCCGTACTAAGATGTATAAGAACATCGTAGACGGTGACCACCGTATGGAACCTGGCATGCCTGAGTCCTTCAACGTGTTGGTGAAAGAGATTCGTTCTCTTGGTATCGATATCGAGCTGGAAAACGAATAAGCACGAATCACATTTGACCTGCTGGGGAGCAAGACTCCCCGGCCTTACGAGTGGGGCGAATATCCATGAAAGACTTATTAGGTCTTCTAAAATCACAGGGACAATCTGACGAGTTTGATGCGATCCGCATTGGCTTGGCATCACCAGATATGATTCGTTCATGGTCTTACGGTGAAGTTAAAAAGCCAGAGACCATCAACTACCGTACGTTCAAACCAGAACGTGACGGTTTGTTCTGTGCAAAAATCTTTGGTCCTATTAAGGACTACGAATGCTTGTGTGGTAAGTACAAGCGTTTGAAACACCGCGGTGTTATCTGTGAGAAGTGTGGCGTTGAAGTGGCTCTGTCTAAAGTGCGTCGTGAACGCATGGGTCACATTGAGCTTGCATCGCCTGTTGCACATATTTGGTTCTTGAAATCTCTACCATCACGTATCGGTCTTATCATGGATATGACGTTGCGTGATATTGAGCGTGTTTTGTATTTTGAATCTTTCATCGTGATCGATCCAGGTATGACAACGCTTGAAAAGGGTCAGTTGCTAAATGACGAGCAGTACTTTGAAGCGCTAGAAGAATTCGGTGACGAATTTGATGCCCGTATGGGTGCGGAAGCGGTTCAAATGTTGCTTCGCGATTTGGATATGCCTGTAGAAATTAACAGCATGCGTGAAGAACTAAACAGCACGAATTCTGAAACTCGCATTAAGAAGCTTTCTAAGCGTCTTAAGCTAGTTGAAGCGTTCTATCATTCTGGTAACAATCCAGAGTGGATGGTGCTGGATGTATTGCCAGTTCTTCCGCCAGATCTACGTCCATTGGTACCACTTGAAGGTGGCCGTTTTGCGACGTCTGATTTGAACGATCTTTACCGTCGTGTGATTAACCGTAACAACCGTCTAAAACGCCTGTTAGAGCTTTCTGCTCCAGATATCATCGTACGCAACGAAAAGCGTATGTTGCAAGAATCTGTTGATGCTTTGCTTGATAACGGTCGTCGTGGTCGCGCTATTACTGGTTCTAACAAGCGTCCTTTGAAATCTTTGGCTGATATGATCAAAGGTAAGCAAGGTCGTTTCCGTCAGAACTTGCTAGGTAAGCGTGTTGACTATTCTGGTCGTTCTGTAATTACAGTAGGTCCGTCACTGCGTCTACATCAGTGTGGTCTACCTAAGAAAATGGCACTTGAGCTATTTAAGCCATTCATTTTCTCTAAGCTTGAACTTCGTGGCATGGCGACGACGATCAAAGCAGCGAAGAAAATGGTTGAGCGTGAAACGCCTGAAGTGTGGGATATCCTTGATGAGGTTATCCGCGAACATCCAGTGATGTTGAACCGTGCGCCAACACTTCACCGTTTGGGTATCCAGGCGTTTGAACCAATGTTGATCGAAGGTAAAGCGATTCAGTTGCACCCATTAGTGTGTGCGGCCTACAACGCCGACTTCGATGGTGACCAAATGGCGGTTCACGTTCCGTTGACAATCGAAGCGCAGCTAGAAGCTCGTGCCTTGATGATGTCTACGAACAACATCCTATCGCCTGCAAACGGCGAACCGATCATCGTGCCTTCTCAGGACGTTGTATTGGGTCTGTACTACATGACTCGTGAGAAAATCAATGCCAAAGGCGAAGGCATGGCATTTTCTGACATCAAAGAAGTACACCGTGCGTACGGCGCTAAACAAGTTGAATTGCACGCGAAAGTAAAAGTACGTATCAGCCAAGTTGATACCACGCTTGATGGCGACAAAGTGCCGTCTACTTTCATTGCAGATACTACCGTTGGTCGTGCCTTGTTGTTTGATATTGTTCCTGATGGCCTACCGTTCTCTGTGGTTAACCAAACCATGAAGAAGAAGGCGATCTCTAACTTGATCAACGAGTGTTACCGTAAAGTCGGCTTGAAAGAGAGCTGTATTTTTGCTGACCAATTGATGTACACAGGTTTTGCGTACGCGACAGCGTCTGGTTCTTCTGTTGGTGTTGATGACTTTGTTATTCCACCAGAAAAAGCGGCGATCATTGCCAAAGCAGAAGCGGAAGTTAAAGAAATCGAATACCAATACGCTGATGGTCTTGTAACGCAAGGCGAGAAGTACAACAAGGTAATCGATTTATGGTCTCGTACGAACGAAACTGTAACTGAAGCCATGATGAAAAACTTGGCAAAAGAGATGACTGTCAATAAAGCGGGTGAAACGGTTGAGCAACAATCTTTTAACTCGGTTTACATGATGGCTGACTCTGGTGCCCGTGGTAGTGTTGCCCAGATGCGTCAGTTGGGTGGTATGCGTGGTCTGATGGCGAAACCAGATGGTTCCATCATCGAAACACCGATCACAGCGAACTTCCGTGAAGGTCTATCAGTACTTCAGTACTTTACCTCTACTCACGGTGCTCGTAAGGGTCTAGCCGATACCGCATTGAAGACAGCAAACTCTGGTTACTTGACTCGTCGTCTTGTAGACGTAGCGCAGGATTTGGTTATCACTGAGGTAGATTGTGGTTCCACAAACGGTATTTCCGTTGCGGCCATGATTGAAGGCGGTGACGTGGTTGTTCCTTTAGGTCATCGTGTGTTGGGTCGTGTAGTGGCTCAAGATGTGATTGATGCAAAAGGCAATCAGGTTCTAGCGGCTGGCACTTTGATTGATGAGCATGATGTTCGTACGATCGAAGCGGCGGGTGTGGATGAGATGATCATTCGCTCTGTAATCACTTGTAATACACGTCATGGTGTATGTGCTAAGTGTTACGGTCGTGACCTTGCTCGTGGTCATCAAGTTAACATTGGTGAAGCCATTGGTGTTGTTGCAGCACAGTCTATCGGTGAGCCAGGTACACAGTTAACGATGCGTACATTCCACATCGGTGGTGCGGCATCTCGAGCGTCTGCGATTGATAGTGTTCAGGTGAAGAGTGCAGGTACGGTACGTTTCAATAAAATGAAGAGTATCGAGCGCCACACAGGTCATCTAGTCGTTGCATCTCGTTCTTCTGAATTGGCTATTGCCGATGAAGCGGGTCGTGAGAAAGAGCGTTATAAGCTTCCTTACGGTGCGGTCTTGAGCGTGCGTGAAGGTGATCAAGTTACTGCGGGTCAAATCGTAGCAAACTGGGATCCACATACACACCCAATCGTATCTGAAATGGAAGGTCGCCTTGAGTTCAGTGGTATGGAAGAGAACGTTACTATTCGTCGTCAATCTGACGAAATGACGGGCTTGACAACGATTGAAGTTATGGAAATACGTGACCGTCCAGCAGCAGGTAAAGATCTTCGTCCGATGATTGCGGTAGTAGATGCAGAGGGTAATCCTGTATTGATTCCGGGAACAGATTCACCAGTGCAATATATGTTGCCTGAAAAAGCATTGTTGAGCCTAGATCATGGTGCAACGGTGAAATCTGGTGAGGTTCTTGCGCGTATTCCTCAAGAATCTATTGGTAACAAAGATATTACCGGTGGTTTGCCACGAGTGGCAGACCTATTCGAAGCGCGTCGCCCTAAAGATCCAGCTGTCATGGCGGAAACCAGCGGTGTGGTTAGCTTCGGTAAAGAGACAAAAGGTAAGATCCGTTTGGTGATCACGCCTCAAAATGGGGATGACCCAGTTGAGACATTGATCCCGAAATGGCGTCAAATCAACATCTTTGATGGTGAAGAAGTGGCAAAAGGTGAAATTATCGCCGACGGTCCTTTGAGCCCTCATGATATTTTGCGTCTTCAGGGTGTAGAGGCGTTAGCTGACTACATTACGAATGAAGTGCAAGAAGTTTACCGTTTACAAGGCGTAGTAATTAACGATAAGCACATTGAAGTTATCGTTAACCAAATGTTGCGTAAAGTGGAAGTTGGTGAGTCTGGCGATACGGATCTTATCCAAGGTGATCAGGTTGAGTACACTCAACTACTGGATGCAAACGAGAAAGCGGAAGCAGAAGGCAAGTTCCCTGCTAAGTTTGAGCGCGTGCTTCTGGGTATCACAAAAGCTTCTTTGGCGACTGAGTCCTTTATATCAGCAGCGTCTTTCCAAGAAACAACTCGAGTTCTAACGGAAGGTGCGGTAACTGGTAAGAAAGATCACTTACGTGGCTTGAAAGAAAACGTTGTAGTAGGTCGACTGATCCCAGCGGGTACCGGTTTGGCATACCACAATGAGCGCAAGCGTAAGAAAGAGCTTGCGTTAGCGGCAAAAGACGGAATTTCAACAGTAAGTGCCTCTGATGTAGAAGAAGCATTGAGTGCTGCGCTGAAAGACTAGTTATTTGCTGTTAAATCGCGAGGGAGGTGATTTTTTAGTCGCCTCCCTATTGACTGTTTTATAGGCGCAAATTAAACTTGCGCCTCCTTAATTTTGGCGATTTCCGCCATAAGAATTGGATTTGTGGAGCTTGTCTAATGGCAACCGTTAACCAGTTGGTTCGTAAACCACGTAAACGTAAAGTGGCAAAGAGTGACGTTCCTGCGTTACAAGCTTGTCCGCAACGCCGCGGTGTCTGCACTCGCGTATATACTACTACACCTAAAAAGCCTAACTCGGCTTTGCGTAAAGTATGTCGTGTTCGCTTGACTAACGGCTTCGAAGTAACTTCC
>JBLWSY010000037.1:0-8977 GCA_048270425.1 Oceanospirillum sp. | reverse complement strand
CCAGAGGCACGATCAACATTTTAATCGCGTTAATAAACAGAGTACCGATTGGCTTAAGCAATGCAGCACTTGGGCCCATCAGCGCGCCAACGATAATACCGGCCACCATACCAATCAGGATCTTTTTCCACAGCGCCATGCCTGACCAAAAACCCTTACGGGATGACTGTACTTGATTGTCCATTTCTTTCCTTGTGTGTTGATAGTGTAAACGACTAAAAAAAGCAAAGGCGCAATTACACAATAAAAGTCGCCTGACGTAAACTGTGATAAATGACTATTTTCACACCCTGACAAGGAATAATTATCCAACAAAACTGACTCAGAGCTGGGTCAAATGCAACTTTCCCCATATAAATTTTCATTGGTCTTGTGCGTTTTATTTCTATTTAACCGTACGTCGTTTAAAAAACAGCTCACACTATTCGCGACATATTCAGGGCAATATTTGCCAAATCGCTTTGATTTCAATCCCATTTCGCCAACATAACATTGGAATATCACCGACTTTTTCCTATCTTCATCTAGTGGTAATGCATTTTTTTTGACCACCACTTTTTGACCGAACTAAGGGATTATTAATATGAAAAAGTTATTCGCAGTGGCTACGTTACTCTCTACCTTGCCGTTTGCTCAGGCGGTTATGGCTGATGATGATATTGGTTGTGGTTTGGGTACCATGATTTTTGACGGTAAATCCGGAAAAGTGGTCAAAGTGCTCGGCGCGACAACCAACGGTACATCAGGCAACCAAACCTTTGGTATCACATTCGGAACTCTGGGCTGTGATGGTACCGGCACGATTGATTCACGTCAGAAGCTGGCGATGTTTATTGACGGTAACATGGACAATCTGGCACGGGATATGGCCAAAGGTCAGGGTGAAACACTGGCAACCTTGTCTGAAGTCTGGGGCATCCCGAATGAAGATAAAGCAACCTTCAACACCATGGCGAAACAAAATTTTGCCGTGGTTTATCGTTCTGAAAACGTCACCTCTAATGAGGTACTGAATAACCTCAACACATTGATGTCGAACGATTCTAAGCTGTCTGGCTACGCAATGTAACCGCTTCTTTCGTCTTACCCTCCTGTGCCTCGTTGCAACAACGAGGCACCTTTTTATTTCAAGAGTCGTTATGCAGTGGAAGCGTTGTATTTTCATATTACTGGGCGGATTACATTCGTCCCTGAGCTTTGCCTCCGTAGAGCCCGGACCGTTACCTGAACTGAACGTCATAGCCTTAAGCCAGGATAACTATTGGCTCAAATTGGGCCATTACCTGCCCGCGCTGAGCGGCGGTTACGTCAGCACCATTGATTCGGATAGCTTTTTTTTAGCATCGCAGGGCAAACATCAACCTGCGCAGGAGCTTCAAGCAACGATTCAGGCGCTGTATCAGGGCCCAGCGCAAAGCCGCCATCAGGCGCGCTGCACGTTTCCGGCCCGTTATCAATGGCTGGAACAACAACAAGGCAAGGCACCGCCTGAGTTAAATTGCCCTGAATTAAAAAAGTGGCAGCAGGCGATGGATCCGGAAAAGCTGACCCTGGTGTTTCCAACTGCCTTTATGAATAATCCTTCGTCCATGTTTGGCCATACCCTGCTACGGGTCGATGCCAAGAATCAGAACCAGAACAATGCACTGGTCGCTTATGCGATCAACTTTGCCGCAGAACCGGACAGCGCAGATAATCCGGCCCTTTATGCACTCAAAGGATTGGTTGGCGCATATCCAAGCCGCTTTACCGTCATGCCGTACTACAAAAAAGTGCGTGAATATAACGATATCGAGTCGCGGGATATCTGGGAATACCCGCTCAATTTCACCGCTGAAGAAGTGGATAGAATTTTGCTTCATCTGTGGGAAATGGAACAAGCCGAGTTCGACTACTACTTCCTGGACGAAAACTGCTCTTATCAATTATTGGCTCTGCTGCAACTGGCCAATCAGAATCTCGATTTAGTCAGTCAGTTTCCGGTCACCGCCATTCCTTCCGATACGGTGAAAGTTCTGGTTGAAGCCGGATTAACTCAGCCTCCGCACTATCGGGCTGCGTTTGGTACCCGGCTGAATCATGAATCGGATTTGGTCAGCGAGCGTATTTACCTCGCCACGCGGCGCCTGAAAGAGCAAGGTATTTACCCTTCCAAAGCCGAGTTTACTGAGTCAGAGCGGGCGGCAATTCTCGAATTCGCATATGAATGGCTTAATTTTGAACTTTACGATGACGGCCTTGAACGCGATATAACCGCCAAACAACTGACCCAAATCTTGATCAAGCGCAGTCAGATCAACCGAGAATCCCCTTTTCCCTCGGTGGTGCGGCCGGAAACGTCACCGGAACAGGGACACGGGTCAGCTCGTGTCGGCGTCGCGCGTAATCTGTATCAGCAGCAAACCCACTCAACATCTGTCGAGTGGCGTCCGGCTTACCACGACATGTACGATGCGCTGGATGGCTTTATTCCCGGCGCGCAAATTAACTTCCTCGACACTAAACTGAGTCTCGACGACAGCGGCACCAGCCGGCTCGATCATCTCAATATCATCGACGTACTGGCCTTGGCGCCCAGCAACCGAGTATTTGACAGCCTGGCATGGGGATTAAAAATCGGCTTCGACCGACCCGATGCCAATACCGACAGCCGCTGGTTTGTCGAAGGCGGAGCAGGCAAAGCCTGGGGACAGGCTGATGGATTACATTTCTATACCCTGCTGAAAGGCGAACTCAGTCAGGGCAGATTAACCGGTTATGATGTTATCGCCGGGGCCGGTCTGCAGTCAGGGCTATTCTACTCGATCAATAACCGCCAGAGACTGGGTTTGAATGCAGCCTGGATTGCTTTGGCAGGCGATGAGGTCGATGACCATTTCTCCGTAAATGCGACCTGGAACTGGAGCGTACGGCCTAATTTCGCTTTCAGGGCCAGCCTGAATTATCAGCAATGGCATCAGGAAGAAGTAAGCTCGCGCCTCAGTGCTTACTATTATTATTGAGCCTGAACAATGAGCCAATCCATCAAAAACATACGTAAAGCTGATGGTTTGCTGATAAAACTTGATTAATCTGACCTATGATTGAAACAACCTTTGAGATGATGACTTGAGCGCAAAACTTAAGGAGAGCCAATGAAAAATAAAACGTTAATGTCTGCTTTTATTGCTATTTTAGTTACTCAGCTAAGTGGATGCGGGGTATTGCTGCACCCGGAGCGGGAAGGACAGCGCGGCGGTAAAATCGACCCGGCGATCGCGATTCTCGACGCAGCGGGCTTAATCCTGTTCATTGTTCCCGGGCTAATCGCGTTTGGCGTTGACTTCTATTACGGCACCATTTATCTGCCAAATTCAGCCTCGATTGATCTGGACGAAGATGAGCTCAACATGCTGAAACAGCTTGACGAGTCGCAACGGATGGATGCGATTGCCAAAATCGTGTCGGATAAGACCGGTCAGCATATTGCGGCCAAAGATTTACAATCTTATCAGGCCAACTCTATCGACGAGCTCAGCTTCTACGTTAACAACAGCGAAGCAACTCCAGTGCAAGCAGGTTAAACCTATTTTGCGCAGCGGCCACGTCATTGAGACGTGGCCGTTTTTGTACACACCAGTAGACATCGTAAAACGCCAGCGCTATGGTTGATAGGAATATTGTTGCCTTCCAGCAGAGACCGCATACCGTGGCGTCACGCTATCCGCCTCCTGCCCGCAGCGTACGAGCAGGATCATTATCCATTAAATCTACGACCACTTAACTTAAGGAAGTTTAGTCATAAACGTCCCTTGCGGAACAACCGGCAGATACTTTTCATAGAATTGCAGGTAAGCCTGCTCCGGGTTCAAATCTGCAAACAACTCCGGATACAGAGCTTTGGCGTAAAACTGAATCATTGCGCCATCCATAATCGTTCGGCATGCGCCGTGATACGCAGCGTACATGCGATTATTTTTCACCGCATTCAGTGACGACCAGCCCAAACGCTGTTTAAACCCTGCTAAAGCCCGCTGCGAGACCTGCTCTTGCACACCCTGCCCTATCTTCATCCCGTTGTCAGCACTGCTGGTTTCATAACCGGTAATCACAATCACATCCGGGTTGCTGGCAATGATCTGTTCCGGGTTGAGTTTACCCCACCATTCGACAAACGGCTTAGAGATGTTCTCACCACCAGCCGTGGTGCTGATCGCCCCCCACATATTCTTACCAAAGGTGTAACCAATATCAGCCACGCCATTGGCGCCAAATTCCGTGTAGATCGTCGGCTTCGCAAGGCCGGCTTTCTCCAATCGCTGTGAAATCATCGCCACATTATCCTGATATTCAGTGGCAATCTTTTCAGCACGCGCCTGCTGACCGGTAATCTCGCCAATCAAACGGGTACTTTTCACATGCCGCTCAACCGTCTGCGCATTGTAATCGACCACGACCACTGGTATACCGATTTGTTCTAAGCGTTCCATTTCTGACGACAACGCTTTATATTGCCAATCGGCCAGCATGATCAGATCTGGCTGCAACCCAAGCACCTTTTCGAGAGAAAACGCGTTGGTGTCCACCCGGCCAATCTCCGGAATGTCGTCTAATGATGGACGGTGCTTAACGTACATCTCCCAGTTCATCGCCCTGGCCTGCCAGATATATTTAGACATACCGACGACATTGTCGTATGCCGCTTCCGTACCGATAGCCATATAATCTTCAGGATAAAAACCGACAATAACCCGTTTGGCGGGGGCATCGAATGTCACCTCGCGCCCCAGAACATCAGTGACGGTCGTCACCGCTGAAAAGGCAAAAGAACTGGTCGTCAGGGAGATAAGAAGTAAAAGCTTTCTGAGCATCGAAAATTCCATCTTCAGGTTAAAGCGAATAGCATTGATATGACTAAAATTGTCGGTGATTATGCATCACATTATAAATGGCCGCAATGAAAATCATTATCAGTTAATCGCTACACCAATGTATGATTGCGCTATACGCAATCTCGATACATACCGCCTTGTAAAGTTTCACATTTTTTGTCATGGTTTTAGAGTAATCTTTCGTATAACGGTCAAAGTCTATTCCCCAATCAACGAGTGGAGGCAATGATGGCTTTTAAAACTCCGCCTTTAACAACGACCGACGATGGCGCTACCCGCCGTGTTGGGTTCGAAATCGAGTTTACCGGGCTGACAATCAGCGCAGTGACACAAATTATGCAGGATACTTTCGGCGGTGAGCTAGAGAAGAAGTCCGCGGTTGAGTATGACTTGCAGACCCCAGAATATGGCAAGTTTAAAGTTGAGTTAGACTGGGAGTTCCTCAAGAACACCGCGCTGGAAGCCAAGCTTAAGGATCACGGACACGAGTGGGTCGATTTTTTACACAAAATTGCTCTATCAGTGGTGCCTATAGAAATAGTGACTCCTCCGTTCCCTCTCGATAAACTGGATCATTTAGATAAACTGATACCAGCCCTGAGAAATGCCGGGGCAAAAGGTACAGATGATTCTGTCATCGCCGCTTTTGGTGTTCACATTAATCCGGAAACCCCATCATTAGATGTTCACACCCTGCATGCCTATCTGAAATCGTTCGGACTATTACAGTGGTGCCTCGACAAAGCGCATGACGTTAACGTATCCCGCAAAATCAGCCCGTATATCCAGTTGTATACTGAAGATTACGTTGAAGTACTGCTCACCAAACAGTACCAGACTATCGATGAGCTGATGGATGATTACCTGGAACATAATCCAAGTCGCAACCGCGCTTTGGATATGCTGCCGCTGTTTGCGTCCATTGACCAAGACAAAGTCAAGCAGACGGTCAAAGACACCAAAATTAATCCAAGACCTACATTTCATTATCGCCTGCCCGACTGCTTGATCGAGAATACCCACTGGAGTTTTGCAAGCTCATGGAACATCTGGCATTTAGTTGAGGTATTGGCAGCAGACCCAGAAGCGTTAAACTTTTTAGCCCGCCGCTTTAAAGCAATGTCTCTGCCTGTAATCGGCGTGAAACGCAATGATTGGATCAAGGAAGTCAAACAGTGGATAAAAAGCCGAGAATTGGAGTAACCGGTAACCATCGCAGTTGGTCACCCTCCTGGTGGTGCACGAAGCTGGCGCTGGCACTTGCCGGCGCTCAAGCAGAAAGGATTAGCGTTAAACATCATTGGTCCGGTCAGCCACTGGATGGTCTGATCGTGGGCGGGGGCGATGATATCGATCCCGAGCACTATGGAGGCCAAGCCAGTGAAAAAGATGAGTTTGACCCCGAGCGGGACACATTAGAGATACGTTGGATCAAGTGGGCATTAGAACGCAATACTCCCTTATTAGGGATATGTCGCGGCTCGCAACTAATCAATGTCGTTCTCGGCGGCAACTTATATTCCGATATTTCCGTATTGCGCAAACGAACCTATAACCGCCCGGGCCTGCTGCCAACCAAGCAAGTCTTTGTCGATACAGACTCACATTTGTTTGCCTTGTGTGGCAAATCGAAATTACGGGTCAACAGCCTGCATCATCAGGCGATCAAGGATGTCGGTAATGGCCTGCGCGTCGTCGGGCGAGATCTTGATCATTTCACTCAGGCAATTGAAAGTAATCAAGAAAAGCCTATCTACGGCGTGCAGTGGCACCCTGAATATCTGTTTTATCTTCCCAGCCAATTTAAGCTGTTTCGCTGGCTGGTGCGCTCAGGCTGAGCGTATGGGTGAAGTATTTACCCAGGATGCAGAAGTGAAAGTGACCGCCAGTTCAATGCGGTGATTGGCAATAACATCAAAACGAGCCGTAATGCGGCGCTTTGCCTCTGTAACTCAGTGGCTTTGGCCCCAAGCGCTGCAACTCAGTCTTCAATCGAAGAGCTGTCAAATACCGACAGGTCCAGTTTCAGGCTGTCACCCAGCCACCAGGCATACAGAGTATGATCTTCGATTTCATCACCGGTTAGCGCATGAACCAGTACCGACAAACCATTACGGTTTTCGTCCAACCAAGGCACTAACTGATCGAAATCGTGTGAAGTAAACTTAATCTGGCAACTCCATTTCGGGTGAGGGCCCACCAGTTTTTCGTGCACCCGACCGATTTTCACAGGGAAACGCTCCCCCGCTTCATGCACCAGTCGCGAGGCAAACTCCAGCGTTTGCGCATCAAAGTACACATGAGCATGGTAAGCGCGATGGGAATTTACCGGTCGTTTATTCTCTGTCATTATTTTTGCCTCTACGTCTTAAAATAGTAAAGAATTCATTAAGGATCGAGTCGCTTGCCCTTTCCGTACCACGTTGTCTCATCCGTATATCGATGGATTATCTGGCCAGAGAAGAAGCCGGCTCAGCTTGGCGACCAAACCAACGCTGGCCAAAAACGTTAATCACCAGCCCGACCGCAATGATCACTACGCCTGCGATTTGATACAGAGTAAGGCTCTCATCCAGCAGCAGCCAGGCGCTCAGTAGTCCGAATACCGGAACCAGCAACGAAAGCGGAGCAACCAATGCGGTGGGATAACGGCTCAACAAATAGCTCCAGCCGCCATATCCGACGATCGTGGCAAGCAACGACAGGTAAACAACCGAGAACAGATTGTGCCACTGCATATTGAGCAGCGAATCCGTAATGATCTGAGGTCCTTCAATCCAGAGCGAAGCAACAGCAAACGTGAACATCGGCACCAAAGCACTCCACACGATCAAAGACATGGTCGGAACGGCGTAGTTTTGCATGATCACCTTATTGGTGATGTTACCCAATGCCCAACAGGTCGCCGCGCCGATAATCAACAGCAAGGTAGCGGCTGTCAGTGATGCGGTTCCCGCGCCTTGCGCCACCGCGAGCAGATAGATCCCCGCTCCCGCTGTGATGACCGCAATCACATTATGGCGACGAATTTTTTCTTTCAGCAACACACAACCAAACGCCAGGGTAATAAAAGCCTGCGCCTGTAACAGCAACGAGGCTAATCCTGCAGCAAGGCCGATATTCAGCGCCCAGAACAATAAGGCAAACTGACCAAAACTTATGGTCAGTCCGTAGGCCACCAGCCATTTGAGCGGCAACGCGGGACGCTTGATAAACAGCAGAGCAGGAAACGCCACCAAAGCAAAGCGCAAACCGGCCAGCAGCAGCGGTGGCATCCCCTGTAATCCGACTTTGATAACCACGAAGTTCACACCCCAGACCAGCACAATCGCCAGGGCGAGGAATCTGTCTCGTAATGACATCTTGTATCCTTACAAACGTCCGACAGTGTCAGGAAAGACGAGAGCAGACACCTGCTCAGCGTTTGCCTTTCAAGGGTAAGTTTGAAATTGAGTGAGAGAAAAGAGTCCTCAGACTGCCCTATTCCCGTACATAAAACAAGCGCCGGACAGGGCGGGTCATAATAATGGCCTGAACAGGGTATCCAGCTTCGGATGCACCACACGCCGCTTGACCGTGACCGCGTAGAAGTTTTCGAATACGCTTGGCAGCACAAGGTAACTTTTCAGAATGCCGTTATCGAGTTCATCTTTTACTACCACGTCCGGCATTACCGCAAGTGCACCGGTATCACGGGCCAAAAGACGCAGCATCGCCATGTCATCAGATTCGGCGATAATGTTGGGATGTAGCTGGTATTGAGCGGCAAAAGCATCAAAAGCAGCGCGCAGCGGATTTTCTCCATACGGTAATACCCAACGACGGTTGCGATAACTGGCGCCGAGATCTTTGCCCAGATCCAGCCCCGGAGGCCCGATGATCGACACCGCCTGACGCGCCAGAACCCGGCTTTGCCAGTTCTGTTTATTCGAACCTCTGACCGGAATGTTAGTTAATGCTATATCAAGCTGGTGTTCCCCCAGAGCGGTCAGCAAACCGGTCTGACTCATCGACTGCAGGGTGTAACGACAGTCATCCTGGTTGATAAGTGGCTGAATAAACTGCTCGATAAAGTTACGCGAGATAGTCGACAGGATACCAATCCG
>JBLWSY010000036.1:0-9518 GCA_048270425.1 Oceanospirillum sp. | reverse complement strand
CCCAGGTGCAGCCCGATAAAGACGGCCAGGAGCAGGGCCACGAAAATAGGCAGGCCTAAAACCAGCAACCCTGAAGTTAATGCAAAGAAACTGTAGCCCATGATCACGCTCCCACGTAGACGTTTTCGCTTTGTTGTTTCGGCTGTTTAAACAGCGCCAGCAAAGATTCACTGATGCGGATAAACATACAGACAGAACTGACCGGAATAGCCAGATAGAACCAGTACATCGGCAGCTCCATCGCCGACGATAACTGGCCGAACATCATCATGCGCGACGCCAGTTGCCAACCAAACCAGGCGAGCAAAAAGGTAGTGATCAGGCAGAGCACGCAGATCAGGATCTGAAATGGCTTTTGCAGCGCTTTGGGGAGCACTTGCTTGATGACATCAATACTGATGTGTGCGTTATTGCGAAAGGCGATGCTACTGGCCATAAACACCATCCAGATAATGGCGTAACGTACGCTCTCTTCAGCCCAACTAAATGAGGTATTGAAAACGGAGCGGGCGATAATCTGGCTAAACAGCATTCCCGATGCGTAGATGATCAAAACACCGACGATGGTGTTCTCAAAAAGGGCCAGCAGGCGGCTGAGTTTATTCCACATAAGCATTCTCCCGGGGGCAGCCCCGGGATCCTCGTTGAATAGTGATAATCGGAGGTGAAATGGTTGACAGAGGCTGTAGTTGCCAGTTCGTTACATTTCAGACAGTTGGCTTAGTTTTGCCTGAGCACGATCGAGCAAACCTTGACTCAGCTTAGCGCCAAACTCCTGATAAACAGGAGACATCGCATTGCGGAATTCGCCCAGCTGTTCAGGAGTCAGTGAGATAACTTCGGTGTTGCCTGCCTGTTTAATGCCGTTCAGGTAGACTTCCTCGCGTGCAATTGAACGTTCACGCTGGTAGTGACCGGCTTCGCGTGCGGCCGCAATAAGCAGTTGTTGATTTTTGGCCGACTGGCTGTCGAACCAGATCTTGCTGAATACGAATGCGGTACCGAGGTAACCGTGATTAGTTAACATCAGATCCTTTTGCACTTCATAGAATTTCATTTGTGAAATCGAAACCAGCGGGTTCTCCTGACACTCCACCACACCCTGTTGTAGGGCGGTGTAAGTTTCACTGAATGCGATCGGCACCGGGTTTGAACCCAGGGCCTTGTACTGGGAAATCAGCAGTGGACTTTCCATTACACGAACTTTGCGATCCTGCATATCCGCAGGCTTGGTAATTGGGTCATTACAGGTCATCTGTTTAAAACCACTTTCCCAGAACATCGCCGGTTCAAAACCTGACGAGCGCAGGCCAGACAGCACTTCATCACCGATTTCACCATCAAGAAACTGGTAGGCAACTTTGCGGCTCGGGAACAGGAATGGCATGTCAATCAGCTGCAGATCTTTATCAAAGCCACTCAATTTTGCCGTTGGAATCGGAGCCGCCTGAACGGCACCAAACTGCATTTGCTGAGCGACTTCCACATCGTTACCGAGCGCGTTATTGGCGTAGATTTTGACTTCATACTGACCGTCAGAGCGGGCTTCGACCAATTGCTTAAAGCGTTCAATGCCTTCCTGCTGCGCGCTGTCTTCCGTCATATCGCTGTGTACTTTAATTAACGTTGCGGAGTAAGCATTCATACTCACAGCCGAGAATGAAAGAGCAAGGGTGCTGAACATAAATTTTAAACTGTTTTTCATCGGAATCCTCGTACCTGTCCTTGGTGGGTGTCTTGTATACAAGAGCAATATGGATGCCAGATGGTTAAATTTATAAATAACAATAACTTACATTATTTTCTGTTGTATCGTTGCACTAATAATGTGCAAATATTCTGCATTGTATACTTATTGTAGGGCAGGCATGACGGCACTCGGCTCTTACGGGATAGACAGGTACGCCTGAGACTGAGATCGGAAGCTGACAGCTACTGAGTGAGACAATAACGGTCACTCTTTGCCGGCTTTAAATCCGCTGGCGGGATTTATACGCTTTAATATAGAGAGGCGTTTCAACAAATAGCGTTTTTCAACACATATCGTTTTTCAAAAAATAGGGTTTTTCAGTAAATATGGCTTTTCAAGAAACATGACTTTTAGACCAATTGATTGCCAAGCCATATGATTATCTAAGTAATAAGACTTTCCCAAAACAGAGGAGGTATCCATGTTGCATCATCTCAATCATCGACTGACTACGGTGGCTGAAAGTCTGGCAGAGTTCACTGGCATGATAACGCCGTATCTGACTGCCGGGGTCTGTACCTGCACCACCCACCAGAATCGGGTGGAATTTGAATATCAGCATGACCTGAGTTTTGAACAGGCCGCCGAGCAGGGAGAACGGCTGCTGAGCTTGTTCTGCTTCCCGCTCAGTTCTGATTCAGCGCAGCAAGTGAATCTGCTGGTGGATATTGCGGGCCAGGAACACACGACGCGGCTGCATTTTGATCTGACCACCCCGCAGGGCAGCGATTTACTGCTGCGCTACGTATGTGAAGAATTGTTGGCTTATTTTCAGCAACAGGCCGCAGAAAACAAACAACATTAACAGCAGGGGAGCTTTATCCTGCGTAGCTTACGATGATTTCGCTGATGACCGGTAAGACGGAGATGATCAGCAGGGCGGCCATACAAAGGTTAAACCAGCGCATGTAGGTCACATTGTCGAGATAACGACGCAGTATTGACCCGAACATCAGCCATACCCCGACACAGGGAAAAGAAACAATCAGGAACGTGGTGGCAATAGTGAGATTTTGCTGCGTGAACTGGTCTCCGACTGTGGTAAACGCAGATATTGCGCCAATTGCCACCACCCACGCTTTCGCATTGATCCACTGAAACAGTACTCCCTTGATAAAGCCGAACGGCTGTGCATGTCGACCGCTCTGCCCAACGGTCCCGCTGCGGGCGATAAGCCAGGCCAGATAAAGTAAATACAAAGTTCCGGCGACTTTAATCAGCAAATTCAATCCGGGAAATAGGTTGAACAACTGCGCAAACCCCAGACCAACTAGCAGCAACATCAGGGCGAAGCCGATACAGATCCCACTCAGTAGTGGAATGCTTTTGCGTACGCCGAAATTAAGTCCGGATGTCATTACCATTATATTGTTAGGCCCAGGAGTGACGGATGACGAGATGGCGAACAGCACCACAGATAAAATGTATTCCATAGATGAATGTATTTCCTTGCTGGCAGACGATAACAGTAGCGCTATACTGCAATGGATTATTTATCGTATTAAATGTTCGATAAAAAGAACGATAAAGTGATATTGGACAGCGTTGAATAGATTGTCAAATAAAACGTTTGACCAATTTAATGAACGGTTCCAAAGTGAGAGTTTACACACAACAGGATAATTATGAGTTATGAGTGCGAATCATCCGCCAATTGCCGAGATTGCTGCCAAGTTAAAGTCTGAAAGACAGAAGACTGGCTTGAGCATTGCCGAAGTTGCCCGGCGTGCAAACATAGCCAAATCAACCTTATCTCTATTGGAAAACGGATCAGGCAATCCTAGTATTGAAACGCTGTGGGCCATTTGTGTGGCGTTGGATATTCCGTTTTCACGCTTACTGGAAGAGCCTAAGCAGGTAACGAAAGTGGTTCGTTATGGGGAAGGGATGACAGTGGTGTCGCAAAGTGAAAATTATCAGGCGACATTGTTGGCTGCCTGCCCGCCAAACGTCAGCCGTGATATTTATCAGGTGGAAGCGAGACCGGGCCAACCACATATTTCAGCGGCGCACAATATTGGTGTCGTTGAGCATGTGTTGATCACCCGAGGTAGAGCCAGACTTGGGCCAATCGGCGAAGAGTATGAGTTAAAGCAAGGCGACTATATGGTGTATGCCGCTGATCAGCCGCATATATTCGAAGCTTTGGAAGAGGAAACCAGTGCGATGCTGGTCTCCGAATACCATTAAATTGTTCAAGGATCGTTGTTCGCGTTGCAGTGAAAAAAGTCCGGCTTGGCTGCTGACAAGCCGGATTGAGAGATTGGTGGTACAGCGCCGCCGATTAACGCCGCTTGTGACTAAAGACGTTGGTTGCGCTGACAGCAAACACCGACAACACGATGAGCGCCAGCGACGGCGCAAGCACCACCCAGTAACTGCGTTCAATGTACGGCATACCCTCCGCCAGAATTCGGCCCCATTCAGGGCTGGGCGGCATAGCACCGAGCCCCAGGAAACCGAGCGAAGCCAGCGCCAGTGCCAGGCCGGGAACACGCAACATGGCGTGTCGCAGCAGTGGTTTAACCACGGCAGGAAGCACGTAACACAGATTGCGTCTTACCACGCCCACTCCAATCAGCGGCAGCATCTGAATATACGGTCTGGCTTTTACTTCGGTGGTCAGCGCAGCTGCGTGTGCCGCTAGTGGCGCCCAGCTCACCAGCACCACCGCCAAGGTGGCGCCAAATAGTCCCGGGCCGTAAACGGCGGCGGTCAAAAGGCCGCTGATGACCGGCGGAAGGGCATTCGCCACCTCAATCGGCCCCGCCATTAAACGCAGCCACTGGCCAATGATAAAGCCGATTACCAGACAAAATAGTGACACTGTCACGGCAAGCAGGCAGGTATAAAGGCTGCCATGGGCGACTCGAGCAAGCAGATCACGCCCCATGGCATCGGCTCCAAACGGCAGAGCCAAAGACGGAGGTTCAAGTCGCATAAAAGCGATATTGTAAGGGTCCCGTCCCAAACCGAACAACATTACCGCAGCCAGGAATGCCAGGCAGAGCAGAGGTAACCAGCGCGTACTCTGACTGACGGTGACATCCGACTCTTTAGGCATTGGCATCGCTCCCTGATGCAGGGCTCGGCCAAGCAGTAATGCTTTAAGCAGGTTGACACTGATGCCTACAACAAAAGCAAACAGCAGAATCAATAAGATACCGAGTTGTAAAGTCGGGACATCTTTGGCAATCGCAGCACCCAGCGTCGCCCGGCCCAAGCCCGGAATGGCAAAAACTTTTTCAACCGCGATGGCACCGCCGGTCAGTGAAACCATCACCAGGCCGATCATCGGTAGTACTGTTGTCAGAGCGCGTTTCATCACTGCCAGGGTGATATGAAAGCGGCTGATGCCCGCCACACTCCAGGTTGCTACCCAAGGCTCGGTAAATACCTGAGTGAGCGCATCTGACAACAAGCGTCCAAGGTATCCGCCAGCCGGAATGGCCAGTGATAAAGCCGGAAGAATCGTATAGCTAAAGCCTTGCCAGCCGAAGGGCGGCAACCAACGCAGCCATACTGCGCCAATCAGTAATAAGATTGATGCGAGTAAAAACTCCGGTAACGCGGTCATGGCGACGGCCAGAGTGCCGCTGCTGCGATAGGCGTTGCCACGCAGCCCGTGGTAAATAGTCGGGAGCGTGAGACAGATAGCGATGACAAACGCCGCGAGCAGTGCCAGCGCCATCAGTGTCAGCGAGACGCTGGCCGCACTGAGCATTCCATCCAGAATCGGACGCCCCGATACCCAGGACACGCCGGGATCGCCACGGAATATGCCTTGCAGCCAGTGCCACATTAAGGCAAGCGGCCCTTGATCCAGCCCGAGTGATTGACGGATAGCCTGCAAAGCTTCCTCACTCGGATTCTGCTCTGCAGAGCGCGCGCGCAGCAAAGCCAGCGCCGGATCCTGACCGGATAACCAGGGCAACAGGGCGACCAGTACCACCACACCACACAGAGTGGCGATGCGTGAACCGATAGTGACCATCCTTGAACCGGCAGGGGACAGGCGAGGGCACCACTCAATCAGATTGCTCAAGCCTGGCCGTCGAAAGCGAAGCCCGTTATCCGGGCGGCGCTGAACAACACTTTCAGTCATAAATGACCGCTACCTTATTGCATGGTCTGTTGGTCAGACACCAGGTAGGTCTGATTGCTGACCAGCGTGCGTTCACGCGGGTCACGCACTGCCGCTCTTACTCGCTCTGATTCACCCTGGATAACGCGCTCGTGCAGCATAGGGATGGCGGCATCACTGGCGAGGATCAGACGCTCAGCCTCCATGATAGCCTGCTGACGTTCTGGTCCGGCCGGTAATGAAGCCGCGTGCTGCAGTGCATTATCGATGTCCGTCTGGCAAAGCTGAGCGATATTAAATGAGCCGGCGCAGCTGAAATCACTGTACATATAAGCAACCGGGTCGCCGGAGTCGAGTACGGTGGCACGGGAGAGAATAAAGGCATCAAATTGACCAGCCAGTGCATCAGACTCGATCTGCGAGTATTCGCGCACCACCTGATCTACCGTAAAGCCTGCATCTGTAAGTTGCTGAGCCAGGTACACGGCGACCTCAGGCAGTTCGGTGCGATCAGTAAACGTAGCCAGGGTGATATGCGCGCCTTCCGGCTGGGCTGCTGGCGTCGGGTTGGCGACTGGCTGACGCAGTTTCGCGGCCCAGGGCAACGCTGGCCCCAGCAAACCTTGGGCAATATCGGCCCGCTTTTCATAAACATTATCCACGATTTGAGCCCGGTTGATGGCATCGCGCGCAGCGGCACGCATCGCCGGATCCTGCATTACCCCGTGACGAGTATTGAGATATAAAGTGTTGGTACGGGGCATTGGCACTTCGTGAATCAAAGACTGATCCAGTAACGGCGCCTGAGAAACAGGAATGGCTTCGACGATATCAGCGGAATGAGTACGTAGCGCTGAAGATCGGGCAAGACCATCGGGAACAAAGCTGACATCAATACCTTCGGCCTGTGCGGGTTCGCCCCAGTAATCAGGGTTACGGTCTAATGTTGCTGAACTGGTGCCGTTGACGCCGGTCAGTATAAATGGCCCGGTTCCAGCCAGCACCGGATTGATGACGCCATTTTCGCCATACGCACTGAGTGCGAGAATTGAAAGTTGCGGGCTGGTCAGACGTTGCGCCAGCAGAGGATCCGGTATTTCGCTGGTGATGATCACAGCGTGCTCGCCATCAGCACGGATTTGCAGTGTTACGCCATCCAGAATACGTGGTTTCGGCATTGCACTGGTTGCGGTGCTTAACGCGTTGACCACGGCTTTGGCCGTTAGTGGTGTGTGATCATGAAACGTCACGTCAGAGCGCAGCTGGAAACGCCAGGTTGTCGGACTCAGTTGTTCCCAATGGGTGGCGAGGGCAGGCGCAAGATTACCCTCTTGATCAAGAATGACCAGCGTTTCCGCTGTGCTCCAGCGAGACAATTTAAATGCATCGTCGCTGAGTGGAGTCAGGCCGGAACGCGGCGGCAGCAGCATGGCTAACTTAATGCGAAAGGATTGGGCCGAGTTTTCGCTGTTGATTGGTTGCTGTTGTTCAGAATCAAAGCAGCCCGAGAGCAGAGAAACGGACATAGCCAGCCCGAGCCAGGATTTGAGCGGTTTCATGAAGCAGAATATCCTTACTTATTAATTGGCAGACAATCGTGTTGACGCCGGTTGTGTGCAAAACGTGTTTTTACAAAAAAGTGTGTTTATAAAATCGTATCGGAACTCAATACAGTCAGAATGCGTGCACCTGCGAAGCCAGATGAGTTAAATTAATTTGCGGCACGGCATCAAGCAGCCTTTGCGTGTGCTGTGTCTCCGGACTCGCCAGCAGGTCTGCTGTCATCCGGTCTTCGACAATTTGCCCCTGGTGCATCACTATCATGCGTTCACACAGACCGGATGCCATCGAAATATCGTGAGTCACAACCAGCAAACCCATGCCATTTTGCTCGCACACGCTGCGCAGCAGGGCTTTCATCTGTTTACGTAAAGGCAAGTCCAGGCCACTGGTTGGTTCATCAGCCAGCAGGAATTTAGGTTTAACGATCAGGGCTCTGGCTAACGCGATGCGCTGGGCCTGACCACCGGATAATTCAGCCGCTTTGCGCTGCAGGATTTCCGGGGGTAACTCTACTTGGCGCACTGCCTGCTCCAGCATTGCCTGATCGGCGTTGCCCAGACCCAGTCTCTTGACCGGTTCAGCCAGCAAGCGGGCAACGCTTTGCTGCGGTGGCAGGGAAGTGTGTGGATCCTGCGGAATGTATTGCACCAGTCGACGGTAGGCTTTCATCGCTTTCCAGGACCTGTGGCGCAATGATTCACTTTCGCACTGGACATCACCACATTGCGGTAAAGCCAGTCCCAGAATGAGTTTCAGCAGGGTTGATTTACCGCTGCCGGATTCACCGACCAGTGCAATGCGTTCGTATTGGCCAAGTGTTAAATTGAGGTCGCGAATGATGTGACGCACCACTCCCGGCTGGCGGACGGTATAGCTCAGCTCGTTCAGACGCAGAAAAGGGGCGGAGGCAATAACGGAGACGCTCATGCGCTTTTGACCTCTGATGCAGATTGATCATTCCAGTCAATGACTTGATTGGCCGCACGTACAAGGCTTCGGGTGTATTCGTGCTCAGGTTGGGTTAACAACTGATGCATGGTTCCGGTTTCGACAATACGTCCGTTGTGCATCACGATCCCCCGTTCACATAACTGGGCCGCTACGTTGATATCGTGGGTAATGAACAACAGCGATAAACGGCGGCTGTGCAGTTGCTCCGGATGCTGGCAGGCATCTTGACCACAACACTGTTGCAGCAGCTCGATGACTTGTTTTTGATTGATGACATCCAGCGCGGTAGTCGGTTCATCAGCAACCAGCAGGTTGGAACCACTCAACAGAGCGAAGGCAATGCACAAACGCTGACGCTGGCCACCGGAAAGCTCTGAGGGTAAGCGATTGAGCAGGGCTTTCCCCTCAACAGTTGATTGCTCACTGTCATCGGCAGGGATGAGCTGCATCTGCTTGAGTAAGGGCAGTAAAGCTTGCTGTGAATGAATATTGGTACTGAGCGCCAGTTGTTTACCGACGCTCATCAGCGGGTTCAGTGCGCTGAACGTATCCTGGAATACGGTTGCCACACGTGCAGTGGACGGACGGCCAAGAACAGGCAGGGTCGTCACTGATTCACCATTAAAATGGATATTCCCCTCAACCTTGCAGTACGGGGCTAGAGTTCCGCTGATAGCCTTAGCCGTCAGTGACTTCCCCGAACCTGATGCGCCAAGCAGGCAAACACGTTCGCCTTCAAAAAGTTGTAGATTGATGTCACTGACCAGCTCGGACCCATCAATCGTAATTGATAAGTCTTTGATATCCAGTATACATTTTCTTTTATTCAAGCTTCTCAGCATAGTTGGGCCGTCTCATTATCCCTTAGTTATGTAATAACATAACAAAAGAGAGCGAAATGAGAAAGCTTTCTGTTGTTTTTTCAGCTTATGAATCGTGGTGAAAAGGTGCTGTCCCCCCTAAAATCAGAGTGCAGCCTCGCTCTAGGGCAGTTGAGTGTGTTTTCTGAACTGAATCGGCGACATGTTAGTTTGAGTCCGGAAAAAACGAGAAAACACCGACTGAGAGGAAAAACGGGTCAATTCGCTGATCTCACTCATACTTTTGTTGGTTTCAGTCAGCAAAACAACCGCTTTATTGAGACGAACCTTGTTATAAAGATCGGTGAAA
>JBLWSY010000035.1:0-14259 GCA_048270425.1 Oceanospirillum sp. | reverse complement strand
AGCACAATCTATTCTATTGATGAGATCTTTGTTGATCTTGATCGAATGGCGATTAATCACTCTGAATGGGCCCGCGAACTTAAGTATAAAATCCTACGCGAAACAGGCATACCAGTTGGGATCGGCATATCTCTAACCAAGACACTCGCCAAAGTTGCCAATAAATTGGCCAAACAATCAAGCAAAGCAGACGGATGCCTTGTGCTGAATTCCCCAAAGTGGATCGACGTTGCACTGGATCGAACCGCACCAAAAGACGTTTGGGGCATTGGCCGACAACTCTCTCGCAAACTTGCCAATATCGGGATAACGACGGCCAAGCAGCTTCGAGATATGCCTGACCGTAACGCCCGGAATATGATGACTGTCGGGGGGCTCAAGACCGTTTTGGAGCTTCGCGGCCTGCGTTGCATCGATTTTGATGATAGCCCTGAACAAAGGGAAACCGTGTGTGTTTCCAGATCCTTTGGTAAAGAAGTGACCGACGCGGAAACACTAAAGGAAGCTCTATTCACCTTCAGTGCACGTGCTTGCAAAAAGCTACGACGCTTTGATCTTGTTGCTGGTCGGTTCCAGATATATGTCCTAAGCAACCGTTTCAAACCTAACCAACCGCAGTTTTCAAAAGGCCGCGATGTTGGGCTTGTTCCATACACAAACGACACCAGAACACTCTCAAAGAGCATTTCCCAAAATCTTGACCGAATATGGCGCGATGGTATGAGCGTAAAAAAAGCAGGTATTCTGATGATGGACTTATGCCCTTCTTCAAAAGCTCCACAAGACCTGTTAACGCCTCTTTACACCACCGATAATACTCTGATGGCAGCCCTTGATCAGATAGATAACCGATTTGGCAAAGAGACTGTCACAATTGGTCGGCTTGGCAATCAACAAAAACCCGACTGGTACATGACAGCAAGCAATCGCTCACCTTGCTATACCACCCGTTGGACGGACATTCCGTTGGTCAAATAGTGAACAGCACCACGCAGCAATCTGCTTGGTCGCGTCAATCTTAAAATCTACGATAAACTGGGGGAGGCTGCTCATAATATTCTCCTTGCCCACATTCCTAGGGGGCAAGGTGTCTACAAATCTAGGTTCGTTTCAATCAAAGGTCACAATGTCACGCCAAAACACTAGTATCCTCAGGTGGTTTTCGTAAAGTTTCGGCCATCTTTCTTGCAAATGATGCTAAGGATTCGATCCCCGGAGCCGCACTCACCGATATACGAACAGCGTTCTCGACCGAGTACCCCCCCACCAAGAAAGCATCAGAAGTTAAAAACTTTATACCATTTGCATGAGCCCAGTTGAGTGAATCATCCTTTGTCCAATTAGATGGCAACTTCAACCAAGCGTGAGGACTGTATGGAGATATGGAGATTCCATTAGCGCCAAGCTCTTTGGCTAGAACCTCATTTCTTGCACAAAGCTCAGCCTTATTCCTCTCCAAAATTTCACATGCTTTCCCATTGAGAATCAGATTTGAGGCCAATTCTGCCATCAAAGGAGAGGCCATCCAACTAGTCGCCCTTATGGCTACCGAAAGGCCCGATTTCCTTGCAGGAGAAGACTGAATATAACCAATTCGAATACCAGGCCCGAGCGTTTTGGAGAGACCTGTCAGACGAAACACGTTTTCTGGGGACAGCGAATACATTGATGGAATTCTCTCACTTGAGAGACCACCGTACACATCATCTTCAATTATAGTAACATTATGATCAGCGGCGATACTGGCTATTTCCTTACGACGGCTTAGTGAAATCGTTCTTGTTGTCGGATTATGAATATTTGGCACGCAAACTAGAGCCTTTACGCCCTCCTTTTCGCATACAGCCTGGAAAGACGCCGGGAGCAACCCACCTTCATCGATATCAACCGGCACCAGCTTTAGATCAAGAACAGAAGCCGCAGCCTTCAACCCCGCATAAGTCATCCTTTCGGTGGCAACAGCATCGCCAGCACTACAAGTTGCCAGCAACACACAAATCAAAGCATGCTGAGCACCATTGCAGACCACAACCTCATCTTCACTGCATGCCTCCCCTGATGTAAACTCAAACCACGCAGCACCTGCTTTTGAATGGCGCCCCCCGCCGCTGCTTGACTGATAGTCGAGCAAATCTCCAAGACTACTTTGCAACCCAATGTCTAGCAGAGCCTGCTGAACGTCCTCGTTCCAGTTCGGAAATGCTGCGCGATGGCCACGAAGATCAATATGCGCAGACATCCGACGGCCTATTTGATCGGAGCCCCTCTGCCCACCTCCCGGCACTGCTCGCACTGTTGTGCCCCGCCTAGCGCCAGAATCTATCAAACCAAGATCACCCAAATCCTTATACGCTCGCGAGACAGTACCAACCGCAACGCCAAGCTCCTTTGCCAGAAAGCGTTGAGCAGGAAGTTTATCTCCCGGCCTGAGCACCCCACTTTTAATATCCGCAAGAAATGCCAATCTGATTTGCCAATACATTGGCCCAGTCATGTTATCGAGTTTGGGCTGCCACATACACACCTCCATTAATGAAATAGATAATAACCTAATTTAGTAGCTCAATAATATAGATCAATGATGATCAACTGCACCTCCCAAGCTGCGCATCTCACCATATTACCTCGAAGAATCGTCACCTGACAGCCGACTTGTTTGGAAACTCAATCCAAACCAGAGGTGCGAAGCTACAAACAAGAACACATTAATCTCACAAAATCACTACGACACAGACCCCATATTATTCATATTTATCACATGATTAGCAATAGAGATCCTCTAATGTATCATTAATGTATCAATTTAATGACATTGACTAAGTGATCTTAATTGACACAATTGACACATATCACTTGAGAACTGACCCTATTGTAACAAACATTCGCGATCCAGAGCAAAGCTCTGGCAAAGGAGCAAACATTGAACACGCAGGATCTTCTGCCCGGAGGCGGTCACTATTCAGCTGGGCGACGCGTTGGAAACCTAATCTTCACTGCTGGGCAAGTTCCCCGAGATGCAGACCGAAATATTCTCGGAGAAAATATCACAGACCAAACCAAAGCAACCTTCAAGAACCTAGAGGCTGTTTTGGCTCAATTTGATGCAGAACTGAAAGACATTATCAAGGTAACTGTACACTTAGAAAACCTATCGGATGTTCCCGGTTTCAATGAAGTCTTCGCACAGTTCTTCCCAAAAACTAAACCCGTGAGAACAGTTGTTGGAAGTCGCTTAAATGGAGTTCTCGTCGAGGTTGATGTAATCGCAACGTCTGCCGAGAAGGAGTAATAACGTGCTCAACTTCGACTTACCCGTCTTTGATGACATATTGAACGCAGCAGAGCAGATTAAAGGCACTGCAAACTTAACACCACTAATAGAGTCGTCTGATTTGAACGAACGAGTTGAAGGACGCGTACTTTTGAAAGTAGAGACTCTTCAAAGAACCGGATCATTCAAATTTCGAGGGGCTTACAACAGAATTTCAAGACTAGATACAAAGCAGTACCCTGGCGGGGTAATTGCATACTCAGGAGGCAACCATGCTCAAGGCGCAGCAGCCTCGGCCTCTCTCATGCAAATCCCGTCTATGATTATGATGCCAACGAATGCGGTTGCATCAAAGGTAGAAGCAACGCGGGCGCTGGGGGCAACTGTTGCCTTCTATCCGCCAGACGAAGCAGATTTAAGAGATGAGCGAGCGCAGAAGATTGCCCGCAAGACCGGAGCGGTAGTTGTACCATCATACGACGATCCTCACGTTATCGCCGGACAAGGCACTGTTGGCCTAGAGATTTTCGAGGCTGCCAATGATTCTGGCCTGTCAATAGACTCTCTCTTGGTACCATGCTCTGGAGGGGGGCTTGCTGCCGGATGCAGCCTAGCGAAGGATGCCCTGAGCCCGAACTGTAAGCTCTATACGGTTGAACCTGAGGGATTTGATGATACTGCCCGGTCATTGCGCTTGGGAGAGCGGGTAAAGAACCATCCAGGCGCCAAGAGCATTTGTGACGCTCTTTTAATGTCGCCACCTGGGGAGCTGACCTACGCAATCAACAGGAACTCGGTTGCTACTGGCATCTCTGTCAATGATCATGACGTTCGGAACGCGATGATTTACGCGTTCTACAAGCTTCGGCTTGTCTTGGAGCCGGGTGGAGCAGTTGCTCTGGCTGCTATCCTCGGCGGAAAACTTCCAACGAAAAATTTTACGACTGCTCTGGTTTTATCAGGCGGCAATGTCGACCCTGATCTTTTTCGGTCGATTGTATTGGACGGGGTTGGCACGGGAAACCTCCTGCCCTGACATGCGCAAAATCCAATTTGACGCGGATCAAGTCGAGGCAAACGTCAGTGACTCGTGCTTAGTCACATGACAAAGCAAAAAAAATGCACGTTTTACAGTGGAGGATATCATGAATATCAAGGCTATTTTAATGGCTGCTGCATGCGCAGCTGGAGTAGTAAGTGCTCGGCCTGCATTGGCAGAGGACACAGACTCATTCGTACTTGAGCGGATTAAAGAACGTGGCGTGATTAATATCGGTTACCGAGAGTCTTCGATACCATTTTCGTACATTGGCGCTGACAACAAGCCAGTCGGTTATACTATTGATCTTTGTATGCTGATCGTTGAGGACATCAAAAAGGTGATTGATGTTCCTGATCTGAAGGTGGGCTTCATCCCGGTCACGGGACAAACCCGTATTCCGCTTATGGCGAACGGGACCTTGGATATGGAGTGCGGGTCCACAACCAACAACCTGACGCGCTCGCAACAGGTTGATTACCTTGCCGTCACCTTTATTACGGGGACGAAGCTTGCTGTACGGCGCGACTCCGGTGTCCGCGAGATTGAGGATATGAGCGGCATGCCTATCGCCGTAGCACAGGGCACAACAAATGAAAGAGCGGTAAAACGAGCATCAGACGTTGCAGCGCTGGACATCCGCATAGTGAACGTCAAGGATTTGTCGCAGGGCTGGTTGGCCCTGGAAACAGGCCGTGTTGATGCTTTCGCAGGCGACAGTGTGATGCTCTACGGACTAAGGAGTAAGTCCAAAAATCCTGAAGACTTCGAAGTAGTGGGCCGTTTCCTCAGTTACGACCCATACGGCATCATGGTGCCACGCAATGACTCTACTTTCCGGCTAATAGGCAACAAAACGCTCGCGACCTTGATGCGATCCGGGGATCTGCAGGCGCTATATACCCATTGGTTCGAGCCGGGCCCGGCCGATATCAATATGCCATTGAGCGACACCCTTCAGACGGCATTTGAAATTCAGGCACTGCCTGAGTGAGCAAGATCCAGGCTCCAGGGAGAGTGCTTGGAGCCTGTTTTCTAGCCTGACAACACAACCAAAAGAAGATCATACTATGAGTTATTCGTGGAATTGGGGTGTTTTGTTAGAGACACCATATCTTGGTTGGATACTCTCAGGATTTTATTGGACACTCGTGGTGTCAATTTTTTCTTGGGTTATCGCGTTCCTTCTAGGATCCATAGTGGGTATCGCCCGAACATCAAAAGTTCGTTCATTGCGCGCTCTTTCAACGATTTACGTTGAGGTATTCAGAAACATCCCCCTGCTTGTTCAGATGTTTCTCTGGTTCTTCGTCCTGCCGGAAGTCGTCTTCGTTGAACTTGGTTCATGGATAAAGAGAGACCTGCCATTCCCGGAAATGTGGACCGCTGTAATTTGTTTGGGCACCTATACCGGGGCGCGCGTGGCGGAACAAGTTCGGGCGGGCATTAATTCCATATCAATTGGGCAGCGTAATGCCGCACTTGCAATCGGTTTGACGCCAGGTCAAGCCTACCGTTATGTGCTTTTGCCGGTTGCCTACCGGCTCATCATCCCGCCTTTGACCAGCGACTTTCTGGGGATTTTCAAAAATTCCTCACTCGGCTTAACGATTGGTCTTCTCGAACTGACTGCGCGAACTCGTCAGGTCAGCGAGTATACTTTTCAAAGTTTTGAAGCATTCGCTGCAGCGACCGCTCTGTATGTATCAGTTACCTATGTTGTCATGAAATTGATGGCAGTAGTGGAGAAGCGCACAGCAATTCCCGGTTTGATTGCGCTGGAGGCAAAGTAACGATGGAGAACTTTGATTTTGGAGTAATCATTGATGCAGCCCCACTACTTGTGGATGGCATGCAGGTAACGTTGCTTCTGACGCTGGCTGCTATTGTTGGTGGAATCGTCGGGGGAACCTTACTGGCCTTATGTCGGCTGTCGCCGTACAGAACCCTCTCGCTCATGGCAAGTGGTTACGTAAATTTCCTAAGATCCATGCCACTTATCCTTGTGATCTTCTGGTTTTACTTTCTCGTTCCTTTAATTGTGGGGCGCCCAATCGGTGGTTACTACTCCGTTTTGATAGCTTTCATAATGTTTGAGTCTGCCTATTACTGTGAAATTATTAGGGCAGGTATTCAAAGCGTAAGCCGAGGTCAGGAAATGGCCAGCAAAGCCTTGGGGCTTAACTACTGGCAAAGGATGCGATTTATCGTGCTGCCTCAGGCCTTTCGAAACATGGTCCCGGTATTGCTCACACAAGGCATCGTACTATTCCAGGATACTTCACTGGTCTACGTGGTGGGCGTGCACGACTTTCTTGTTAGCGCTGACATAGTTGCCAATCGCGATAACAGACTGATCGAAATGTATACAACAGTTGCAGTGGTGTATTTTGCAATTAGCACAATGGGGTCTCTCACTGTGCGAGCACTTCAGAAAAGGCTTACAACATGATTGAAATCAAGAACCTTGAGAAAAGCTTTGGTGCATTCCATGTTCTCAAAGACTGCAGTACGAAGGTATCTAAAGGTGAGGTTGTTGTAGTTTGCGGTCCGTCTGGGTCTGGAAAGAGCACGCTAATCAAGTGCGTTAATGGCTTGGAGCCATTTCAAAGCGGTAGCCTGTTAGTTAATGCCACCTCAGTGGGTGACAAAAAAACTAATCTGTCAAATCTACGATCACAGGTTGGCATGGTTTTCCAAAACTACGAATTGTTCCCGCATCTCTCAATTCTTGAGAACATCACGTTGGGACAAAGGAAAGTCCTTAAACGCAGCTTAGTTGATGCAGAAGCCAAAGGCTTAGAGCTACTCGAAAGAGTAGGCCTTGCAAATCAGGCTGACAAATATCCCGCACAACTTTCTGGTGGCCAACAACAACGGGTCGCTATTGCACGCGCTCTGGCGATGGATCCAATAGCGATGTTGTTTGATGAACCAACATCGGCTCTAGATCCCGAGATGATCAATGAGGTGCTCGATGTGATGGTAGAGCTGGCGCGTGACGGGATGACCATGATGGTCGTCACACATGAAATGGGCTTTGCAAAGAAGGTCGCGGATCGTGTGGTTTTCATGGATGACGGCAGAATACTTGAAGACTTGCCAAAAGAGCAATTCTTCAAGTCACCAAATGATCGACGAACCAAAGAATTCTTATCCCGTGTCCTTGCGCATTGAACGATTAGAGAGAAAATGAGATGCAAAATACTAATATGCCCTCAGGCATCATTGCCGCCATTCCTACACCTTTTTCGCCTGACGGGTCTGTCAACATTGATGCTTTCGTGAAATTTGCAACTTTCTTGCTCGAGAACGGCTGTAGTGGGCTCAACATCTTGGGAACAACCGGAGAGGCCACATCACTCTCGCTGGATGAAAGGCTCGCTTTTATGACCGAAGTTTCTCTGTCAGGCCTTCCAATGAGTCGCCTGATTGTTGGAACCGGTGCGAGCGCAGCAACCGAAGCAAAAAAATTGACGCAACATGCTGGCAAGTTGGGCTTTTCCGGTGCGCTATTGCTCCCGCCATTCTACTACAAGAATATCTCTAATGAAGGAATGTTGCAGTACGTTAGCGAGGTGATTGATGGGACATTGGACAACCCGATCCCGATTTCATTGTATAACTTCCCAGCAATGTCTGGGGTAACGTACAATATAGAACTATTGAGCGCTCTTCGAGACCGTCACGGATACCAAATCGCTGGCCTCAAGGACTCATCGAACGATTTGGCATATTGCTCCCAGGCCAAGTCGGCTCTTCGGAATTTCAAAATATATCCCAGCAATGAGGCCTCTTTGCTCACGGGTAAAAGCTCTGGGTTCGCCGGTTGTATTTCTGCAACCATCAACCTTAGCTCTGGAATTTGCGCATCGGCACTTGAGTCCAACGATGAAAGCTTACTGGAACCTGCTGTCGAGATTCGTGAAGCACTCTCAGGCCTCCCCCTCGTAGCTGCCGTGAAATTGTGCATAGCCCTGCTAACTTTTGACGAGAATTGGACCAGGCTTCGCCCCCCGTTAACCGTCCTGGACGACGAACAAGAGAAATTATTGTTAGCTCGACTTGAAAAGACAAAGTTTAAGATGAGGCCACTATCCACACTTTCAAAAACCCCTAGCCCCATACAAAA
Source organism: Oceanospirillum sp. (assembly GCA_048270425.1). GTDB lineage: Bacteria > Pseudomonadota > Gammaproteobacteria > Pseudomonadales > Halomonadaceae > Oceanospirillum. The sequence goes on along the minus strand of JBLWSY010000035.1, from coordinate 5,817 downwards.
CGACATATAGAGGCACGCTTTTTCCGTCTCTCCGCCTACACTGGAACAACAGAAGCAATCAAGAACCCCCTCTTAATGGGCTGCCGATAGCAGCCCATTTTTTGTGGGACTGAATTTGATATTGTTGCTTCTTCACAACATGCCCCTTTCATGACATAGCAGTTGCTGCGGTGAAGCTTCACAATCGAACTGTCGACAAAGACAGGGCATATTCATGCTCCGATGTTTAGGCCTCAAATGTCTCGCGCCAAATGCCCTGTTCTCCGACGACGATTATAGACTTTCGCATGCGGGCCATATCTTTCCAGACTATCCCACCAAGGCGAGCCGGTTTGAAGAATGTAGAAGATGCTGCAGTTTCGGCCCACGACCGTCGACAGGAAGAAGCGGAGCAATGATCGCCCATTCTTTATCGCTCAAATCAAATCGTGCCACGTGACACCTCCCTTTCCCAAAGGGTGAAGCACATTTCGATTATCAATTTCAAACGTTCCAATTGTATTCAGACTCTAGAATGGATCGGGCATTGCCATGCGTTCCATGGCATTTGCCTCTATTCGTCTTCCGTTAACCGGAGCAGAGAATATCGTGATCAAGGACGGTAACTAGCTAGAGGCAGGGATGAAGCAGCAACTGCTTGCATGACTAGTATCACCACCTGACAGCTACATTGACCGTTTCAAAGAGACTGCTTCCGAGAAAATATCAGCCTTAGAACATTCAAATTAATCAATACATATCCCCACCAGCAGGACTTCTGAACACTGCATACACGATAGAGTTGACATTTTGTCTAATTTTGTACAATTTGATCAGATTACTAAAATAGGTGGACCATGACAATGGAACGAACTTCCGAACAAAAACTCCTACTTGAGCAAATCAAACAAATTGCGGAGGGATTGGCTCAAACCTTTGCACCGTTTTGCGAGGTGGTAGTGCATGACCTTTTGGACCCCAAACACGCTATCCTCACACTGCACAACAACCTCTCTGATCGTGAGGTGGGGAGCCCTGCGACTGAACTTGGTCTGGCGCGGATCCAAGACTCTGCATTCGAGCAAGTTATCGCCAACTACCCCAATCAGTTCAGCGATGGCCGTCAAGTCAAAAGCACCTCTATCGGCATCAAGGACTCCCAAGGACGCTATATTGCGGCTCTATGCCTTAATATCGATTTGACCGTCTTCAACGGCTTTCAAGGTATGTTGAGCCAGTTCGTACAAGTACGGGCCAACGCGATTGCGCAAGAAAGCCTCCATCCTGCAAGCAGCGACGCCATTCGCGAACAGATTGACCAGTTCGCTGCGCGTCTTGCCACAACTCCTCGCGCTCTGAAACCTGATGAACGGCGAGCGCTAGTCAAGGAACTGAAATCCTCCGGTTTACTGGACCTGCGCCGCGCAGCTGAAACAGTCGCGTTGCATCTTGGCGTCTCGCGGGCTTCAGTCTACGCCTACGCAAAATAATAGTTTGTTCAGTGGTCTCTAGAAAATCACCGACATCAGCTCCCAACAAAACCCTAGAAAGGAAAAACATGGTTGATCTTCCCACATATGACGATGTCGTCGCTGCAGCCGAACGGATCAAAGGTCACGCACACAAGACTCCAGTGTTGACCTCGCGTACCGTTGACGAGTTGCTTGGCGCAACGGTTTTCTTCAAGTGCGAAAACTTTCAGCGGATGGGGGCATTCAAGTTTCGTGGCGCCTTCAATGCGCTGTCTAAATTTTCGCCCAAGCAACGTAAAGCCGGCGTAGTGGCATTCTCATCGGGCAACCATGCGCAGGCAATTGCGCTGTCGGCCAAATTACTGGACATCCCTGCGACCATTGTGATGCCACATGATGCGCCTGCTGCCAAGGTTGCTGCGACCAAGGGCTACGGAGGCAATGTGGTTCACTATGATCGATATACCGAAGATCGCGAGCAGATAGGTCATGATCTTGCGGAGAAATTCGACCTGACGCTGATCCCACCTTATGACCACGCTGATGTGTTGTCGGGCCAAGGTACCGCAGCTAAGGAACTGTTCGAAGAGGTCGGACCGCTTGATGCACTTTTTGTTCCGCTCGGCGGCGGTGGTCTGCTGGCTGGTTGCGCACTAGCGGCGAAGGCCCTATCTCCCGATTGCGCGATCTACGGCGTCGAACCTGAAGCCGGGAATGACGGTCAGCAATCCTTCCGAAGCGGTAAAATCGTCCATATCAGCACTCCAAAGACCATTGCAGATGGAGCGCAGACCCAACATTTGGGTAGGGTCACTTTCCCGATAATTCAGAATGTAGTCGACGACATTCTAACAGCTTCGGACGATGAACTTGTCGAATGGATGGGCTTCTTGGCCTCTCGTATGAAGCTGATGGTTGAGCCGACTGGGTGTCTCGGTCTGGCTGCTGCACAACAGAAAGCGGCAGTACTGAAAGACAAGCGTATCGGCGTAGTTGTCAGCGGCGGGAACGTCGACATCGCTCGCTTTGCCAGTTTGTTAACCTGAAAATTTATTCATCCCAGCTTAGACATTCATCGCCGCATGAGGTGCGGCGACATGTCGGCTTGTGTCGAACTCATTCTGAAGTTACGAAGCGAAAGAAGAACATACCATGAATATCTTGTGCCGAAACAGCGAAGCCATTGCTCAGCCAGGAGGGCATTACTCTCATATCTGCATCGCTGGTGGGCAGGTTTATATCTCTGGTCAACTGCCTATTCAACTAGATGGTACGAAGCTTACTGATTGCCCATTCGAGGACCAAGTCACCCAAGTTTTAGCCAATATCGATGAATGTTTGAAATGCGCGGGTATCGACCGGCAGAGCCTCGTGCAGCTCCGTATCTATATCACAGACATGCAAAACTGGCCCCGGTTTGATCAGCTTTATGCCGCTTGGATCGGCAGTCACCGACCGGCTCGCGCAGTGGCTGGCGTATCCGAACTGCATTTCGGCTTGACCGTAGAGATAGAGGCCACGGCTTTCGCACCTGAACCCTAATGCAGCCAAAACAAGGTGCAACTTCAATTACTAACGATCTGGAACCAACCGGATCACATTATCCAACAAGGAGGCAACATGGAACATAACTCAAAGACAGCCAGACGTCGAGCTTTCTCGTTTTGGTTCGAACAGGATCTTTGGAAACAAATTTTTATCGCACTTATAGTTGGTTTGACACTTGGTGTTGTACTTAATCAGACTGGGAACTCAAATATCGCAGCGCAAATCAAACCGATTGGCGATCTGTTCATTCGAGGGATCAAAATGCTGATTGTACCTTTGATCTTTGTGTCCCTTGTCACCGGTGTCGCATCGCTTAAAGACACGAGAACATTGGGTCAACTCAGCTTAAAGGCAATAGGGCTTTATCTGGTAACAACAGCATTTGCGATCTCAGTCGGCTTGGGACTTGCCACATTCTTCAATCCAGGTCTGGGTGTCGACCTTGGTACCGCCACTGCTGCTAAAGCCCAAGAAGCGCCATCAATCATCACAACCATACTTGAACTTATGCCGACGAATCCGGTCGAAGCCTTTGCGACGACTAATGTCTTGCAGATCATAGTATTTGCCATTCTGCTTGGTATTGCGATAGTCAAGGTGGGTGAACCGGCTGCTCCAGTTAAACTATTCTTCGAGGCTGCGGCTGAAGTGATATACCGCCTGACCTCGATCATTATCTCCTTCGCACCCTACGGCGTCTTCGCACTAATGACTTGGGTTGCAGGAACGTACGGTTTCGATATCCTCGCACCTTTGGCCAAAGTCATCGGGTTGATCTATTTTGGTTGCGCACTGCATGCAATGCTAGTCTACGGGGGTATGGTAAAACTGCTTGGCGGCCTAAACCCAGTCCGCTATTTCCAAGGTAGCATTGAACCGATTATGGTTGCTTTCACCAGCACCTCCAGTTCTGGCACCTTGCCTGTTACGATGATGGCGGCGGAACGAAATCTCGGCGTGCCTCGCCGCATTTCTAGCTTCGTCCTACCCTTGGGCGCAACAGTGAACATGGACGGCACGGCTCTATATCAAGGAGTTTGTGCCATCTTCATCGCACAAGCGTATGGAATGGACCTAGGTATCGGCCAGTATCTTACCATCGTACTTACAGCTACACTGGCGTCAATTGGAACAGCAGGCGTGCCCGGAGCCGGCCTTATCATGCTTTCTTTGGTGCTGACTTCTGTAGGCCTACCGTTGGAGGGCGTGGCAATTATCGCGGGTATCGACCGCATTCTGGATATGGCGCGTACGGCCTTGAACGTCGCGGGTGATTGCGCTGTAAGCTGCACTATCGCACAAAGCGAAGGTGCTCTTGATCGAGAAGCATACGATACGCCCCATGTACTGAAAGCGGGCGATACCACGAACCAATAGTGGAGTTGAGAACTGAAATAGTGATCGAGAGGCAGCCCATCAAGTTGCCTCTCGTAGTATGCCATTCTCAAGCCAAATGTCGCAGATTATCTTAAGCTTTTCCTTTTTCAGTTTACTTAAGATAATAATCAGCAAAAATGAACCCTAGGTACGCGACAGTACACCGATATGCGGTGAGAGACGGTAATTGGACTATACGAATTACTCAAATTCTGGACATCTCAATTAACATTAACCAAACACTCAGCGCGCACACGAGATCGCTCCAACCCCCAGCCCATGACGTTTTGCTATTAATTCAAGTACATACAATATATGTTGTTGAGTTGTATCCCGTACACAATGGTTTTTGGCAACCAACTGAATCGTTCCGCCTGTGATATTTGCCTGTATCTGAGACAGCCAGGCGGCGGGGTTACGGCATCCCGGCACATTGGAACGAGCGACAATTTTGCATATTTCCTGCCATTCCGGCGGCCCAAAAAAATCGCATTGCGTCGACATGTCGACGCCTTCTACTTCTCCTGACCGTTTAGTCCTCAGCCGATCCAGCACATCAAGAATGGCTATCCTAGAAGGTCTTCTTCCCTTCTGTCGTAAACTATCCAGCTCCAACCTGACTGCATCGAAACCAACGCAATCAATCGCTTCATTTACCCGCAAGCAAGCATTGGCCAACGTCCAAGGTTCGGAGCACAATCGCTGCCACTCCCTAGCTAAAATCAAACATTGATCATCGACGGCAGGAAGGACGGTGGCACCGGCACCAGAAACAACATTTGCCTGTTCTCTTTCATCCGTGTTTTCTTCTTTATCCGTGTTCTTCTTATTGGAACCGGCACCACATGCCGGTTTAACACCGGAATCTGATGCCGGTGCGATGGAACCATATGCCGGTTTAGAACCAAGGCCAACCAGTTGATAAGCATTTCGATTGCGAAGCCTGCCAACAGCCCGGCTCAGCTTCGCTACGAGACCAAGTTCGGCTAGACGCTTGAGCGACTGACGTACCTTACGATCAGACAGACTTGTCTCGTGTGCAATGGTTTCAATTTTGGGAAAGCATGCCTGCGTGCGATCATTGACGTGCGACGCCAGAACAACGGCAACGCATATCTCGGCTGTTGATAAATCAGGATGATGAAGGATCTTGGTCTGCACCCAGTGCCAGCGGGCAACGGCAGATGTTCCGACCGGTGCTGATTGTTCAGTAGCCGCGCCGGTTTGCGTTTGGGAATATGAAGTTGTCATGCGTGGTATCGGCAGAGTTCAAACATCGCATTTGCACTTGACAAAGCGATCCCGTCGCCTAAACTTTACCTCAGATTTACAGATCGTGGGCAGCTTAAGCCTTTTCAGAAACCCGTTGGTTGCCGCCGACGGGTTTTTCTTTATCTATTTGAAAAGTCCGGGAAAAATGAAACTCGGTTGTGCCGCCTCC
>JBLWSY010000034.1:0-14314 GCA_048270425.1 Oceanospirillum sp. | reverse complement strand
TGAGTCCAGTTGAATATCGAACTCAGGCCATGGCAGCCGGATAATAAAGTGTCCAACTTTATGGGGTCACTTCATTTCGGGGGCTTTTTGGTTTTTACTGGGATTTCATACTCAGATTCAAACGCCAGCACCCATAATGTCGCGTCCCAGGTGGATCAGCTGAGGCGCGAGTACATTTTCAAGGTGCTCTTTGCTGAAGATATAAGACGGGCCGCCACAGCTCAGGCAGACGATCTTGTCATCCCGAAGTTTCAGCGGAACGGCAACGGAGTTAACGTTACGGTCCCAGACACCATAAGCTGAGGTGTAACCTTTTTCGCGGTATTCCTCGAGTGCGGCATCAATACCCGCTTTTATTTCAGGCCAGTTCTCTTCATGCTTTTTCTGGATATAGGACATAAAGAACTCTCGTTCTTCCTGAGTAATCATGGCCAGAAAAGCACGACCAATAGCACTGGTTGCCATGGGTAATAAAGAGCCAACTTCAACCCGCAGAGACTGAGCATCATCGCTGCGGCTGTAAGCGACGAAAATCATGGAGAGTCTTTCGCGGGTCGCCAGGCCAATGGATACCTGAGCTCGTTTGGCCATAGCATCCATATAGGGTTGCGCAACCTGACGTACCTGTAGCTGGTTGGTGTAGGCACTGCCTAAAGCGAGTACGCCTGAGTCCAGCTGATATTTCTCAAGACTGGGTGAATAGGTCAGATAACCCAGCTTGGTTAATGTATAGGTCAGGCGGGATACAGTGGGTTTTGGCAGGCCTGTAATCGCGGCAATATCCTGATTTCCCAGTACACCGCCTTTTTGGCCAAATGCTCTCAGAATTTCCAGCCCACGTGCCAGTGCTTCAACAAACTTACGGTCTTTATCTTCTTTGGATTTACCGCTCTGATAATCAAAAAATTCCTGCATAGTGCTCCGCCATTCCGAACTGTTCGCTTTTATTGCCTTTAAGACCTTCGCTGCTGCTCTGATTGTGCTGCACACTTTTGTTTAGAGAATCAGACGCGAGGTAGTCTGCAAAACTGTGTTTCATTATACATTTTGTGGGCTTTAATTATAGAACCCTATCGCTAAAGAGCCGGTGAATACAGCTTTTAGCATTTCTTCTAATATTCGAGATCCATTCAGATACGGACAAGGGTTTCAGTGCTTCTTGTTTAGGTTATTGAACTTCGCTTGTAGAAAATTAAGTTCACATTTCGGTCGGCAGTTTCATTCTGCGATTTAAAAGTTGCGATAAGCAAGTCCGTTATGTAAAGTCTAACATGTTTATCGCGGTATAGTATTTCGCAATGCGAAATAAAAATAAAAACAAAATGGAGTACGGCAATGAAATTCTTCAAAAAGTGCCTTGCAGGTGTTCTGTTAACGTCTCTGGTAAGCACTGCTCAGGCTGCAACCACGTTAACTTTTGGTGAGCCAGCCCCCAACCGTGGTGCCCGGGCTGCAGATGTTCAGTGGTTTGCTGATCAGGTAGAGCAGCGTTCCGGCGGCGATCTGAAAATTGATATTCAGTGGGGGGGAGCACTGTTTAAAGCTAAGGCTGCACGTCAGGCGATCAGTACAGGCGTGGCTGATATGGGCAGTATCATTCAGGGGTATTTTCCTCGTGAGCTGATATCGACCGGAATCGGAGATCTGCCATTCGACAATCAGGATCCCTGGGTTGGTATTCAAGCCATTAATGAATTCGCAAGAGACGGTCAGGTCGGGAAACAGCTGGCGCGTCAGAATTTACACCTGCTGACCTCCTACAGTGTGGGCCAGGTTAACCTGATCTGTAAAGATCAGCCGATTACGTCGTTATCTGATCTGGACGGTAAAAAACTTCGTGGGATCGGTGTTTACGGACATGTTCTGGGGGATAACGGTGCCAGCCAGGTCAACATGTCGGTTTATAAAGTCTATCAGGGGCTGGATACCGGTCTGATTGATTGCGCACAAACCTATCTGAGCGCTTCTGCTGCGCTTAAGCATGACGAAGTTGCCAAATACATCACCAAGCTCAACTGGGGGATCTTCTCGGGTCTGGGTATCTATATCAACAATGATGTTTACAAGAGTCTGAGCCCTTCCCAGCGTAAGGTTCTGAGTGAGGTTTCTGCCGATTTTGCCAATCATCATGGCCGCAATGTGATTGCTAATGATATTGCCGGTGAGAAGAAGCTGGTACAGAACGGAATGGTCTCTAACGAGTTACCGGCATCTGTCAGTAAAACCCTGATCGACCAGAGCAACACCTATTTTCAGGATTGGGTAGAGAAAGCAAACGCTTCCGGGCTTGATGGTGAGCGCCTGCTTAAAAAGTATCAGGACCTGGTCGCCAAGTATAAGCATGAGAAAGAAACCTCAGGCTATCCCTGGGAACGCTAATTGTAGTGACCCCAGGGAGGGGGTCTTCGAGGAGGCCTTATGCTGAAGAAAATAGAAGAACTCTTTTTGTATTTTGCGGGTTTTTGCATTGTTGCTTTGGGTGTGATGATCACGCTGACGGTTTTACTGAGAAACTTCTTTAATACCGGTGTGCCTGACGTTGTCACGATTGTGGGTGAATTGATGGTGGGCGGTGTATTCCTGCCACTTGCGTACGTCACAGCCAAGTATCATCACATTGCCATCGACTTTTTATTTAAGCTTCTGAGCCGTCGTCTTCGGCTTGTTATTTTGGCGTTTGGCTCGTTCATTGTTCTTTTCCCGATGTTTCTGGTGGCTTTCGCAGCCTGGGGATCTTTCAGTCATGCGATATCCAGCGGTGCCTATTTTTTCGGAGAACTTGAGCTGCCTGAATGGCCGGGCCGTTTAGCCTTTTTTGTCGGCTTTGCTCTGTTCTATATCCGGTTAGTTATTATCTTTTTTCAGGATCTGAAGGCGGCTTATTTGAATGATGTGAACTACCTCGCTGCCCGTACTGATTCTGATGACAGAATTGAGGAGAGTTGATCGATGGACCCTATTATATTAGGTGGCATTGGGTTTCTTTGTGCACTGCTTTTACTGGCTATTCGCGTTCCGATCTCTTTCACTCTGGCAGGGGTTTCATCGCTCTTCATCTTTATCTTCTTTATCAATAAAGGGATGGATGTTGAACGGGCTTTAAGACCAACGCTGTCTATGATTGCAGGTAATACCTATGAGCTGGTGCACTCTTATGATCTGAGTATGATCCCGCTCTTTATCCTGCTGGGACATATTGCGTATCACACGGGTATGACCGGTGATATCTATAAAGCAGCCCGAGTTTGGTTGCTGAAGCTGCCCGGTGGCGTGGCAATGGCCTCGGTATTTGGTTGCGCGGGTTTCTCGGCGATTACCGGCTCAAGTATGGCCTGTGCATCGGCTATGGGACGTATCTGTGTTCCGGAAATGCTGGATGCAGGCTACAACAAAAAGTTAGCCAGTTCGTCAGTGGCTGTAGGTGGAACATTGGGCTCTTTGATTCCCCCAAGTGTGCTTTTTATTATCTACGGCATTTTTACCGAAGTATCGATCAACAAGCTCTTTCTGGCGGGTGTACTGCCGGGGATTTTATCCCTGCTGGCCTATATCCTGGTGATTTTTATCTGGGTGAAGCGTAAGCCATCAGATGCGCCTGCTATTGAGTCTGACCGCAACGAAAGCCGTCTTAAAGTGGCACTGGATTGCTGGCCTGTGGTGTTTCTGTTTCTGATCATCATTGGTGGTATCTACAGTGGTTTCTTTACCGCCACAGAAGCTGCTGGTGTGAGTACTACCATTGCTATTTTGGTGGGCATTAAGCAGAAGAAACTGAATTGGGAGAAATTTCTCGATTCGGTAAAGGAGACCTGTCTGCAAACGACGTCTATCTTCTTTATTGCTGCAGGTGCCAAGATTTTTGTTGGTTTTATCGCTCTGACCGGGATTGCGCCATCCATCGCTGAGATGATCACCCAGATGGATCTGTCGCTGTGGTTGCTGCTGGTTATGATTGCCGTTATTTATCTGGTTCTGGGTATGTTTCTGGACCCGCTGGGTATTCTGGTGCTGACCCTGCCGTTTCTGATTCCTATGGTAGAAGGTTATGGTCTTAACCTGATCTGGTTTGGTGTGGTGGTGGTTAAGCTGCTCGAAATCAGCCTGATTACACCTCCGGTTGGCCTTAATGTGTTTGTGATCGGAAGTGTGATCCGCGGACGGGTTGAGGTTGGCGAGATCTTTATGGGCGTGATGCGCTTCCTGGCGATAGACCTGCTGGTGCTGATCGCTCTGATCGCCTTCCCGGTTATATCGCTGTTGTTACCGAACACGTCATTTTAATTTTCGAACCCTTTCTTCAGCATCTTAGGGCTCACCCTGTCTTGTTAAAGGCAGGGTTTTTTTGGCACTGTCAAAAGCCCTTTTTATTCCTCAGCTGTTCGCTGGTTCCTTCTCCTTCTGCCCCTTCCCAGTCCCTTTTCCCTTTCTCTGACTGTTTGCCCGTTGTGTTCTGTCGACAGTTCTCAGCCGCTTCAGGGCGTTGAGGTGCCTTCCGATCCTGGCTGATATTCGGGGCAATGTCGGATAGTCTTTAGGCACTTGGGTTTGTCTAGATAACTTGGGTTTGTCTGGATAACTTGGGGACGGCCTGAACGGCAGGATGCTTTGAACAGCAAGACCGTCTGAACAACTTTGGCGGGGGCTGAAAAATACAGGTTATACCGAAATAAAAGAAGGCATGGCGTGCCATGCCTTTCAGAGGGAAGGGGAGATGTAAAGAATTACTCGCTACCGCCACGATAGCGCAGCGTGCCTTGTGCGGTTGCCGCAAGGGTGCCATCGTCGTCGTAAGCCCGGACTTCACTGAAGAAGATTTTACGGCCACGTCCGGTCATGCTGGCGCAGACTTTGACATAACGGCCTTTAACGGGCGCAATAAAGTTGCTGTTAAGAGACAGCGTGGAGGCGTATCGGCTGTTGTCTTCGGAATAAGTTCCGGCCATAGCCGCCGCAATATCCATTAACGCGCACAGATAGCCCCCGTGGGCGACATTCTGACGGTTGATGAATCTGGGCTCCAGTTGAGAGTGCAGGGTAATTGAGGATTCATTCCACTCCTGAATCTCAATATTCATATCTTCAAAAAAACCACTGTTGGCTGACTTGCTCATTCTGTTATCCAAAGGTGCTGACTAGGGTTAAGACCAAAATACATAGTGATAAATAAAGGTAGTTTGTTTGGTAAAGTTGCCGTACCGGAATACCGGTTTCACGGGCGATCAGAAGGTTGGTGATCGAGATAGGTGAGATGCACATAGACAGAGACCAACCGGCTGTAATGCACAGGTAAAAGGCTTCTTTGTTGGTGATCTGGTCAGCGTAAGGGGCAATAAAGCTGCACAGAATAGCGACGGTAATCAGAGGTGATATCGCCAGAGCTGAGGCACCTATGATGATTATCGGCAGGATCAGAGTAATGATCGGGCTATGCAGATACGGAGACAGATCGACCCACTGGGTCTGGCGGTTTACTTCGGTAATCAGGCTTCCGATAGCGGCCGAAAATAACAGGATGGTGGCTTCACTGTGGAAGGTTGCTGATGACTTGACGATCTCTTGCTGAATCGCTTTTTGCTTGCCGGTAAGCAGGGCTGTTGCTGTCAGTATCAGGATCGATGCGGGGATAAATGATTTAGACAGCGGCAGCTCAGAAAGGAAATACACCAAGGCGATAATCAGGACGCAGCTCATCAGGTAGAAGGCGGACAACATGAGTCGCTTGTGGTCGACCTGTCTGGGTTCCCGTTTAGCCGGTGCGGCCGTTTTATCCCGTCGGATACTGTCCAGAATAGCGATCGCCAGAAACACGCTGACAATCGGCAGCGCATGTTCAAAGACGGTATTGAAGTCCACCGGAAAAAGCATGGTGGTCATCAGTACAAAGGTCACAGAAAAAGGCGAGATCATCGGGATCAGAGAGAAGCCCCTCTGGATCGGTAGCGCCAGATCCCGGTTGCTGTTGAACAGGTTATAGATCAGAGGGATAGCACCAAAACTAATGAAGGCTCCGGAGCCAAGACTGGCGATAGCCACAGATGTCTTCTGTTTATTGCGCCCCATCTCCGCGATGATCTCACGCAGCTCCTGCAATGAGCTGATATTCACCGTCGCAATTTTCAGCGTTGTTGCTGCCAGAATAAAGGCGCAGAAAATAACCAGGCTTTTTTCAATTCGCAGACTCGCTTCGGGCGTTACCGCACTGAAATAGAGGTAAATCGTCAGACTGATCAGCAGCAAGATAAGCTTCACCGGGGAGAAGCTTCTTATGCAGATCAGGGAGTAGGCCATGTAAGCCGCAAAGGCCGTTAGCAGGATGCTGTGCTCATGCCAATACAGCGAGAGAGCGCTGCTCAAAAATGCGAGGATCAGAAAAACAGGAGCAGGTCTGAGCAGCGATGGGTTCATGGAATACCGGGGATTGTCTGATTAATGGGTAGAGGAACTGCAGAGTTCTTCTGCCATTGTTTTTAATTGGTTTTTCAGGATTTTTCCTGATCCGCTGGCGGGGAAATGATCCAGAAATATAAAGCGGGCCGGTACCTTGTAAGGGGACAGGCGCTCTTTACAGAATACCCGCAGTTCATCCTGCGACAGGCTTTTGCCCTCGGACATCTGAACGAAAGCGATCACAACCTCATTGTGGTCTTCGATGACACCGACCACAGCGGACTGAATCACCCAGTCATGCTCATTGATTGCGGCCTCAACTTCGGCCGGGTAAACATTAAAGCCGGAACGGATAATCAGCTCTTTTGTGCGACCGACAATGTAGAGATTGCCGTCTTCATCCAGCCGGGCCAGATCCTGGGTATTCAGCCAGCCGTCATCCATCAGAACCGCTGCGGTCATCTCCGGCTTATTGTAATAGCCTTTCATCACATGAGGACCGCGGGTCCAGAGTTCGCCTACGTCACCGGTTTGAACTTCCTGCCCGTTTTCCGCTAATAACTTAATTTCTATCCCCGGGATTGGTCGGCCACAGGAGAGATTATTCAACTGGGTGTTATAGCGCAGTGCCGATACGGTAGGACTGGTTTCCGTCAGGCCGTAGCCGTTGTGCAATACCATGCCGAATACCCCCTCGATATAGCGTTTGGTCTCCATATCCAGAGAAGCCCCGCCAATAAAGAGGTAGGTCAGGTTAAGTTCATGGGTGTTGATCCCCTGACGTTTAATCTCATCAATCAGGCTGCTGTACATGGGAGGAACCCCCATGAAGATGGTTACTTTCTGATCTACCAGGGTTTTCAGGCATTTCTGAGCAGAGAATTTAGGCTCAAAATACAGTGCGCCACCATACAGCAAGGTTGCCAGGCAGCAGGATGTCAGACCAAAGGAATGGGACATTGGCAGGGCCGCGAAAACATAGCTGTGCTCGTCAAGATGGCGGATTCGGCCGGATAATGCTGAAGCAAACAATACATTACTGTGAGTCAGCATCACTCCCTTGGGTTTACCGGTTGTACCTGAGGTGTAGATCAGTGCGAAGACCTGCTCTTTACCGGATGCCTGCACTGCTTCAGGAGCGGCTTCCAGTGTCGGGGAATGAATAAAGGTGCCGGAGGACAATTGAGTCTGCAGTGTATGGCCCATGGCCGCTGCGTGCTGCTCTGCGGTCTGAGAAACCTCTGTTGTGTAAATCACAAGCCTTGGTTTGCAGTCATCAAAGATATTCTGAATTTCGTAATCCGTCAGGCGTGAATTAACCGGAACGGCCCAGGCATCCAGCTCACTGGTGGCCATCATAAAGGTCAGCAGCACAATGCTGTTTTCTGCTACCAGCAGAACCCGGTCTCCTCCTCTCACCTGATGCGCCTGCAGGAAACGTTTGGCTTCTTCAACGGCAGCCGCTAATTCGCCGTAGGTCATCGAGCGCTGCTCTTCCACGGTACAGATATTGTCAGGATGACTCAGAGCATGACGCAACACGGCATGACTCATTCTTTCCGGCAAATTCTTAACCACAGTTTCTGAATGACTACCCATGATCTCTTCGTGAGGGATAAGCATTTTCAGGTCCTCATAACCTTGTTTTTATTTTGTTAAAAACCATGCTAGCAAAATCATGTACCGCTATGCAAAACTAAAAATTAAAAATGTAATCAGCCAGAAGCATCTCTATTTCAGATCCTTAGAATAGCTATCTATAGAACTATGAGGCTTTTTATTCTGATTGAGAGAGATTTTTTATTTATTTTTGATTTCTTAGCATGTAGATTGAAAGTTAATTCCGGTATGCGAAATAGGTGATTTATGTTGGATGCTTTTATTTACGATGGAATACGAACCCCTTTTGGTCGCTTTAACGGTGGCCTTTCTTCTGTCCGTCCTGATGACCTGCTGGCCGCAGCCATCAAAGAACTGCTGGTCCGCACTGGTGTGGATGCCGCGCTGGTAGAAGATGTTGTTGCCGGCTGTTCAAACCAGGCCGGTGAAGATAGTCGTAATGTTGCCCGTTTTGCGGGCTTGCAGGCCGGGTTACCGGTAACGACAGCGGGGCTGACGGTTAATCGTCTTTGTGGCTCTGCTCTGGCGGCTCTGAGTGATACATCCCGTGCTGTACGCTGCAATGAAGGTCGTCTTTTTGTTGCCGGTGGGGTTGAGTCCATGAGCCGTGCGCCTCTGGTGTTATCGAAATCGACTCAGGCCTTTGACCGTAGCCAGGTACTGGCGGACACAACGATTGGCCCTCGCTTTACCAACAAGAAAATTACTGAAGTCTATGGTAATCACTCGATGCCTCAGACCGCTGACAATGTTGCCGCCCAGTTGGGGTTAAGCCGTGAGGCCTGTGATGCCTTTGCCTATGGCTCGCAGCAGAAATATCAGCAAGCCTTTGAACGCGGCTTCTTTAAAGAAGAGATTCTGCCGATTGATGTCACTGTGGGGCGCAATAAAACCGTTACGATCGATACCGACGAACATCCGCGCCCGGAAACCGGTTTAGAGAAACTGGCTGGTTTGCGCCCGCTTTTTGAGGGCGGTGTGGTTACTGCCGGTAATGCGTCAGGTATTAATGATGGTGCCTCAGCGCTGCTGATAGGTGATCAATCGATTCAGGAGCAGTTTGGCATAAGACCCCGTGCCCGTGTGGTATCCACCGCTGTAGCGGGTGTTGAACCACGGGTTATGGGGCTTGGACCGGTTCCTGCCTCCCGTAAGGCTCTGGAGCGTGCGGGATTATCTCTGGCCGATATGGATGTTATCGAGATTAACGAAGCCTTTGCCGCTCAGGTGCTGGGTTGTGTTCAGGAGTTGGGTATCGATCCTGAAGATCCTCGCCTGAACCCCAATGGTGGCGCAATTGCACTGGGCCATCCGCTGGGTGCCAGTGGTGGTCGCATTGCACTGACGGCGGTTCGTCAGCTGGAGCAAACAGGTGGACGTTATGCACTGGTGACCATGTGTATCGGTGTGGGTCAGGGCATTGCGGTTATTCTTGAACGGGTTTAAAGGAGCGGGTTATGAGTGTTGTCACCTATCGAGCCGAGGGTAATATCGGCATTATCGAGATCTGCAATCCACCGGTTAACGCGCTGTCTCAGGCGGTTCGCTCGGGTTTGCAGGAAGCCTTACAGCGTGCGGAAGCCGATACTGTTGATGTCGTTCTGTTTACCTGTGCCGGGAAAACCTTTGTCGCGGGTGCGGATATTTCTGAGTTTGATAAACCACCGATGATGCCAATTCTGCCGGATGTGCTGGCGCAGATTGAAAGCTGCAGCAAGATCACTCTGGCGTGCCTGCATGGAACGGCATTGGGTGGTGGCCTGGAGCTGGCGCTGGCCTGTGATTATCGGATTGCTGTGCCCACCGCTAAACTTGGTTTGCCGGAAGTGACTCTGGGGTTGATTCCGGGAGCCGGTGGCACCCAACGGCTGCCGCGTCTGATTGCTGCCGACGAAGCGATCAAAATGGCTGCGCTGGGAGAGTTTCGCTCGGCTGCGCAGGCTAAGGAGATCGGCCTGATCGATCAGATTGCAGAAGGTGATCTGTTCTCTTCTGCGATCGAATTTGCCGGTGGATTGCTGGCTCAGGGTAAACGTCAGCGCCATGAGGATGTTGCGCCTCTGAGTGATCAGCAGATTGCTGACTGGAAGCGTCTGTTAGAGAAAAAATTCCGCGGGCAGCGTTCCCCGTTAGTGGCGCTGGACTGTATTGTCGCGGCGACCCATTCAACCCTTCAGGATGGTCTGGCCTATGAGCGTGCCGCCTTTCAGGAGTGTAAAGCATCACCGGAGTCTGCAGCCCTGCGGCACAAATTCTTTGCTGAGAAGCAGTCACCAAAGCTGGCGAATGTGTCCGATGATGTCCAGCCGCTGGCGATTCAGCATGTTGGTGTGATTGGCGGCGGTACCATGGGCGCAGGTATTAGTGTCTGCCTGTTGCAGGCCGGATACCCGGTCACCATGGTGGAACGGAACACTGAGGCGCTGGAGACAGGGCTTGATCGGGTCAATCAGACGCTGACACGCCAGTATGAGAGTCAGAGAATCAGCGAGACCGCTTATCAGGATGCCCTTTCCCGCCTAAAAGGCACACTCTCCTATGATGATCTGGCCGATACGGATCTGGTTATCGAAGCGGTTTTTGAAAGCCTGGACGTAAAGGAAGATGTCTTCCGTAAATTAGATGCAGCCTGCAAGCCAGGCACTATTCTGGCAACCAATACCTCTTATCTGGATATCAATATTATTGCCGGATACACCCAGCGACCGGAGCAGGTAATTGGTCTGCACTTCTTTAGTCCGGCTCATATTATGAAGCTGCTGGAAGTGATTCAGGGGGATCAGACGACAGAAGTTGTGCTGAAAACCGTTATGGAGCTGGCGAAGAAGATTCGTAAAATTCCTGTGCTGTCCGGTGTTTGTTACGGCTTTATCGGAAACCGCATGCTGCGCCAGTATTTCCGGGAAACACAGCTTTGCCTCTTGGAGGGTGCTTCACCGCAACAGATCGATCAGGCGATGAAAGGTTTTGGTATGGCGATGGGGCCGCTGGCTGTTTCTGATCTTGCGGGTCTGGATATCTCCTACAACGCCCGACGCAATCTCTCGCCTGAGCTTCGTGGCAAGCCCGAGACCTACGCCATTGCCGATGCGCTGGTGGAAGCGGGTCGTATCGGCCAGAAGTGTTCGTTGGGTTATTACGATTATCGGGAAGACAAGCGGCCAAAACCTGATGCGGATGTTCAGGCCATTATTGAACAGATGTCGGCTAAGTTTGGGGTGACCCGCAGAGCCCTCTCTGATGAGGAGATTGTTAGTCGCCTGACGCTGACACTGATTAATGAAGGCTTCAAAATCCTTGAGGAAGGGATTGCTCAGCGCGCCAGTGATATTGATGTGGTGTATGTCAACGGCTATGGCTTCCCCGCATTTCGTGGCGGGCCTATGTTCCTGGCGGAGCAGATGGGTTTTGAGACGGTACTGAATAAAATCAATGAGTACCGCCGTACGCTGGATCCGGATAACTGGCAACCTTCCTCATTGTTGGAGTCACGTGTATCGGCCTCCTGAATGCTCTTCAGCGCTCTGGAACCCTCTTGCGTACTCTGAGTTTCTCTTAAGTGCTCTGAATTCGGTTTAATCTTACGGGGTTTTATCTTAATTCACTGGGTTTCCTTTTAAGGCTCCTTATCTTTTTGATTCGGAGCCTTTTCTTTTGCATTTCTGTCCTGTAGCACGTTTTTCAGTGGCCCATAAAAGCCTCTCTTTTCGACCAAAGAGTTAATTTTGCGTTTTTAAGTTTCGCATAGAGAAACCAGATACCGTAATTTGTTGACTCGATTCTTCTATGTGGTATTTTGGTTTGCATAAATAGAACAAACCGGAGAGTGATGATGGATTTGAATTTTAGTGATCAGGATCTGGCTTTTCGTGAAGAGGTCAGAGAATTCTTCCGAACCAGATACCCTCAGTCGGTAAAAGAAAAACAAGATAGCGGCATCTACCTGACAAAAGAGGATCATGTCCTCTGGCAGAAAGCGCTGCATGAAAAGGGATGGGCGGGTATCAATTGGCCGGTGGAGTACGGTGGCACAGGCTGGACGACGGCACAGAAGTATATTTTTGCCAATGAGTCCGCTGCCCATAATGCGCCACGACTGGTTCCTTTTGGCTTGTCTATGGTGGCCCCGGTTATCTATACCTACGGCAACGAAGAACAGAAGCAGCGTTTTCTGCCTGACATTCTGGCGTCTAACGTCTGGTGGTGTCAGGGCTATTCCGAACCCAATTCAGGATCGGATCTGGCGTCCCTGAAAACCAAAGCGGTTCGGGATGGCGATCATTACATCGTTAACGGAACCAAAACCTGGACAACCCTGGGTCAGCACGCTGATTGGATCTTCTGTCTGGTTCGTACCGATGACACCGGCAAAAAGCAGGATGGCATCAGCTTTCTGCTGATCGATATGAAAACTCCGGGTGTTTCGGTAACTCCGATTATCACTATTGACGGTATCCGCGAAGTTAACGAAGTGCACTTTGAGGATGTCAGAGTGCCGGCGGAAAACCTGATTGGTGAAGAGGGTAAAGGCTGGACCTATGCCAAGGTACTGCTGACCCATGAGCGTACCGGCATCGCCCGTGTTGCCGAGTCTAAGGCCAAACTGGCCAGCCTGAAAAAACGCATCGAAAGCGGTACCTCTGAGCTGAATGACCTGTCAGGCAATGCCGTGTTTATGTCCCGTGTTGCAGAGGCAGAGGTTGAGCTTAAGGCGCTGGAATTTACAGAACTGCGGGTTCTGTCTTCCGTTGCTACCGGTAAAGCACCGGGTTCTGAGTCTTCCATTCTGAAGATTAAAGGTACCGAGATTATGCAGCTGCTGGATGAGCTTCTGTTAGAAGTGGCGGGCATTCAGGGTCTGCCATTCCTGCCGGAGCAGTACCAGACCGGTTTTGATGGTGAAACCGAAGGTCCTGCATTTGCGGCTAAAGCGGCTCCTGTTTATTACAACAATCGCAAGCTGAGTATCTACGGCGGTACAAACGAAATTCAGAAGAACATCATTTCCAAACAGGTTTTGGGCCTTTGATAGGGTGGGGACTATGGACTTTTCATTAAACGATATTCAGCAAATGATGCAGGACAGTGCATCCCGCTTTATCACGAACGAATACGATTTTGAGACCCGCCGTAAGCTGGCTGACAGCGACACGGGTTATGACGAGAAAAACTGGCAGACTTTTGCCGAGCTGGGCTGGCTGGCGCTTATGGTCCCGGAAGAGTTTGGTGGCCTGGGCGGTACCATTCAGGATGCGATTGTTCTTCAGGAAGCCTTTGGTAAGGGCATGGTGGTTGAGCCCTTTTTCGCGACGGTCATTTTGTCTGCCAATCTGATTAATAAGCTGGGCCGTGCTGATCAGAAAGAAACGCTGCTGCCTCAGATTGCAGAAGGTTCTCTGAAAGTGTCTCTGGCGCATACTGAGCTGGAAGCGGCTTCAACACCCGCGTCCGTGGCTACCCGTGCGGTAAAAGAAGGTTCGGGTTATGTCATTAGCGGTGCTAAAAATTATGTCCTGAATGCTAACACCAGTGATCTGCTGTTGGTGACTGCCCAGACTTCTGATGACAGTGAATCCGGGCTGACCGTTTTTGTCGTTCCGGCAGACAGTAACGGACTGAGCTTTAAGCACTATAAAGGCAACGATGGCAGCTCGGCGTCGAACCTGGTGCTGGATCAGGTCTTTGTGGATGAGAGTGCTGTTTTGGGTCAGTCCGGTCTTGCCGCTGATGCTGTCAATGAGGTTCTGGCAGACGGGATTATTGCGCTGTCTGCCGAGGCGGTCGGCATCATGGATGCCCTGCTGGAAAAAACCAATGAATATGTGAAAACCCGTAAGCAGTTTGAGCGCCCTATTGGTAACTTCCAGGTGGTTCAGCACCGTATCGCGGATATGTTCATCGAGAAAGAGATGTCACGTTCTATGCTTTACTTTTCGGTACTGGAACCTGCCAATGCCGCTGAAGCACAACGGGCCGCATCCATGCTGAAGGTGAAGATCGGCAATGCAGCGCGCCTGGTTGGCCAATCCGCTGTTCAGCTGCATGGTGGTATGGGGATCACAGACGAACTGGATGTCGGTCATTACTTTAAGCGTCTGACCAGTCTGAATATGTTGCTGGGTAGCCGCGACTGGCACCTTAACCGTCTGATCGCTCAATAACGGGCATCTGAAACTTTTATTACGAAATACAGGAAGGCTCCCATGAAAGTATTGGTAGCGGTCAAACGCGTCATTGACTACAACGTCAAAATTCGTGTTAAAGCGGACAACTCTGACGTTGATCTGACCAATGTGAAAATGGCGAT
>JBLWSY010000033.1:0-15629 GCA_048270425.1 Oceanospirillum sp. | reverse complement strand
AGGCAGTTATGCTTTACAACAAGCAACGGCCCCATCATTCCCTGAAATACAAAACGCCCGATGAGGTTCATCGGGCGGTGTAAAAAGTGTCAACCTATATCAGGACTAGACACCTGTCCCGCTCCGAATATGATTAACACCTCAGAGGAGGCAACTTATTTTCAAAGCAACCTCCCAACGAGATACAAATCAGTTATTCGCGAACCCAGCTGGTTCCTTCACGAGAGTCTTTCAGAATAACACCCTGCTCCGCCAACGCATCACGGATACGATCGGACTCAGCAAAATCTTTATTCTTCCGAGCCTGATTACGAGCTTCAATCTGAGACTCGATCTCTTCTTCTGACAGACCATCGGTTTGAGGCTCACCTTTCAGGAACGCATCCGCATCCTGATAGAAAAGACCCAACACATCACCGAAGATACGAAGAGTTCCGGCTAGTTGAGCAGCACCTGCAACATCGCCCTCTTTTTTAGCAATGTTCAGCTGTTTGGCCAGATCAAACAATACCGCAAATGCCTCCGCAGTATTAAAATCATCATCCATAGCGGTCTTAAAGCGCTCAACCCACTCGCCTTCCGGCTTCACATCAACCGCTTCAACACCCTGCAGTGCGGTATAAAAACGCTCCAGCGACTGACGCGCAGATTTCAGACCATCTTCTGAATAGTTTATCGGGCTACGGTAATGACTGGACAACAGAAAGTAACGAACCACTTCGGGATTGTATTTGTCCAAAACCTCACGAATGGTGAAGAAGTTACCCAAAGATTTGGACATTTTCTCCTGATCCACTCGCACTGCACCGGCGTGCATCCAGACATTAGCGTAGGTTTCACCGGTTGCCGCCTCCGACTGAGCAATCTCATTTTCATGATGCGGAAATGGCAGATCCGGACCACCACCATGAATATCAAAGTGATTACCCAGACAGCAGGTTGACATCGCCGAGCACTCAATATGCCAACCCGGACGACCGTTCCCCCAAGGAGAACCCCAGCTGACTTCGCCTTCTTTAGCGGCCTTCCAAAGAACAAAGTCCATTGGATTTTCTTTCGCATCCTGAATATCAATACGGGCACCTGCCTGCATATCGTCAAGATTACGATTGGTCAGCTTACCGTAGCCTTCGAACTTATTGACCCGATAATAGACATCACCATTATCAGCTGCATAAGCAAAGCCTTTTTCAATCAGGGTCTGAACCATATCCAGAATATCCTGGATATGATGCGTCGCACGGGGTTCATGGTCCGGGCGCAGCACATTCAGGCGATCTTCATCATCATGCATCGCCTGAATCATGCGCTCGGTCAGCGCCTCTACAGGCTCACCATTCTCACCGGCTCGACGGATAATCTTGTCATCGACATCGGTAATGTTGCGCACGTAGTTAACGTCGTAACCACGATGACGCAGATAGCGGGTGATCATATCGAACCCCACCATCACCCGGGCATGACCAATATGGCACAGGTCGTAAACCGTAATACCACAGACATACATGCGTACCTTATTCGCATCAATCGGTGTAAAAACCTCTTTTTTGCGCGTCATGGTGTTGTAGATCTGTAACATACCCGATTATCCCTTCTTCTGAATTTTTGCCCAGCTGTCTTTCAGGCCAACTGTTTTATTGAATACCAGCTTACCGTCCTTACCATGATCAAAACGATCTGCACAGAAGTAACCCACACGCTCAAACTGGAAACGATCTTCCGGTGCAGCGGTCAGCAGACTTGGCTCGCAATATCCGGTCGTCACTTCCAGAGACTCAGGATTGATGTGCTCCAGGAAGTTAACGTCTTTCTTACCGTCCGGATTCGGATCAGTGAACAGGTTTTCGTACAGACGAACTTCAGCCGGCACAGCGTGCTCTTCAGAAACCCAGTGAATTACACCTTTAACTTTACGGCCTTCCGGGTTTTTACCCAGTGTTTCAGGGTCATAAGTACACAGCAGCTCAACAACCTCACCCTGCTCGTTTTTGATCACTTCTTCACACTTGATCACGTAGGAGTTGCGCAGACGCACTTCGCGCCCCTGAGACAGGCGGAAGAACTTCTTCGGCGCATCTTCCATAAAGTCTTCAGCATCGATAAGCAGGGTACGGCTGAACGGAATGGTACGCTCACCCATCGCCTCATTCGCAGGATGAGAAGGGACAACGTACTCTTCAACCTGGTCTTCCGGATAGTTGGTGATCGTCACCTTAATCGGATTCAGCACACACATCGCACGCGGGGCATGTTCTTCCAGATCAGAACGAAGCGCGTGATACAGCATCGCCACATCAACCACACCATCACTACGGGTAACACCCACCATGTCGCAGAACTTACGCAGAGATGCTGGGGTATAACCGCGGCGACGCAGCCCCGCCAGAGTTGGCATACGAGGATCATCCCAACCGGCCACATGACCTTCATCCACCAGCTGTTTCAGTTTGCGTTTGCTGGTTACAGTGTAATTCAAGTTAAGACGGGAGAACTCGATCTGCTTAGGCTGTGAAGGCACCGGCAGGTTCTCAATAAACCAGTTGTACAGAGGGCGGTGATCTTCGAATTCAAGCGTACAGATAGAGTGAGTGACACCCTCAATAGCATCAGACTGGCCATGGGCAAAGTCGTAGCTCGGGTAGACGCACCATTTGTCACCAGTCTGGTGATGATGCGCACGACGGATACGATACAGAATCGGGTCGCGCAGATTGATGTTTGGCGCAGACATATCGATCTTAGCCCGCAGCACTTTGGTACCGTCGTCGAACTCGCCAGCTCGCATACGCTCGAACAGTTCCAGATTTTCCTCAACAGAACGATCACGGAACGGGCTGTCTTTACCCGGCTCGGTCAGCGTACCGCGATACTCACGCATCTGTTCAGCATTCAGCTCGCAAACATAAGCCTTGCCAGCCTTAATAAGCTCGACCGCATAACCAAACAGCTGATCAAAATATTCGGAGGTGTAACGAATATTGCCCGCCCACTGAAAACCCAGCCACTGAACATCATCTTTAATAGAATCGATATACTCCTGGCTTTCTTTCTCAGGATTGGTATCGTCAAAACGCAGATTACAAGCGCCATCAAAGTGCTCAGCCAAACCAAAGTTCAGACAGATCGATTTAGCATGACCAATATGCAGATAGCCATTTGGCTCAGGCGGGAAACGGGTAACAATCTGCTCGTACTGACCTGCAGCCAGCTCCTCCTGAATCAGTGTACGAATAAAATTTGGAGCAGGTGTGTTTTCAGTGTTGCTCATAATCTTTAGCAAATCTCAGAGTAATCGCGTGAATTTCCGGGGCTTGTGCCCGTTCTCTTTGTGGTCTTAGCAATCAGTGATCATTCAATCCTAAGACTTGGCCTCAATTAATGGCCCGAATAGCGGTCAGGTAAATCAGCACAAACGATAGTGGTTTTGAACGCACAAAAGGGTTTAACCGCTTCAGCGTCATTAACACTTGCCTGATTCTTTTGCCGAACACGCAAAAGCGCTATTATAGCGTGACGGAGAGCCATTAAGCCATCCTGTTTAATGCATCAATGAAGCAAAACCGACAACAGGGTTTGCTGATTAAACAACGAGATAAGGTCATACCATGATTGTTCTGCATACTAATTTCGGCGATATCAAAATCGAACTGAACCATGAAAAAGCGCCGGTAACCGCAAAAAACTTCGAAGAGTATGTGACCAGCGGCCACTACAACGGCACCATCTTTCACCGCGTAATTAATGGCTTCATGATCCAGGGCGGTGGTTTTGACGCTGATATGCAGCAAAAAGCAACCAACGATCCGATCGAAAACGAAGCGGATAATGGCCTGTCTAACGAAGCAGGCACTCTGGCTATGGCCCGCACCATGGATCCGCACTCTGCCTCTGCTCAGTTCTTCATCAATGTTGCGGACAACACCTTCCTGAACCACTCCAGCAAAGATATGCAGGGCTGGGGCTATTGTGTATTCGGTAAAGTCGTGGAAGGTATGGAAGTGGTTAACCAGATTAAAGAAGTTAAAACAACTTCCAAAGCTGGTCATCAGGATGTACCTGCCGAAGCAGTTATTATTGAGTCTGCAGAACTGATCGAAGAGTAATCTATGCTTCTGATCTGACCTCCTCTTTTATTTTCCATTCGAAAAAAGAAGGAAGGATAAAAAGAGCCGTTTTCGGCTCTTTTTTGTATCTGCCAAATACGCTCTTCACGCCTTATCAATTAAAGCGAAGGATGTTATGAAACGACTCTTTATCTCCGACCTTCATCTGAAAGATCTTGACGCACCTGTTACCCAGGCATTTATTGCCTTTCTGGAGCAAAAAGCTCCGGATGCCGATGAGCTGTATATCCTGGGTGACTTCTTTGAGTACTGGATAGGCGATGATGCCAGCAATGAGTTATCCGACACAGTTGCCAGACACCTGAAGAAACTGCAAGAGAACCATAATACAAGAATCTACTTTATGGTCGGGAACCGTGATTTTCTTATTGGCAAAGCGTTCTGCGACCAAGCCGGAATGCAGCTTATTGAAGAACCATACAAACTGCCTGGCACCAGCATTCTTCTCTGTCACGGCGACGCCGAATGTACCTCTGACACCGAGTACCAGAAAGTTCGCCAGATGCTTCGCAGCCCGGAATGGCAACAAGCCTTTCTGAGCAAACCTCTCGAAGAACGCTTTATTTTTGCCGAGCAAGCCCGAGCCCAGAGCAAAGAGCACCAGCAAGGCTATGAGCTAACCGATCTAGATGATCACGCTGTCAAAACGCTGCTTGAAAATAACAATGCTGACTACCTTATCCATGGCCACACCCATCAGCCGGGCATCAGAAATGTTGCTGAAACGCCATACAAACGCCTGACTCTGTCCGACTGGGATCACGAGATCTGGTTCGCAATCATTGAAAACGATGCAATACCGCAACTCGACACGTTTGAGCATATTGCTTGAATTTCGAACAATATGACCGAAATCAACGACCAAAGTTGAACCCTGTACCCTATTCACCCAACTTAACATTGTCGACATTTTACTTTAGAATCGTGCCACCGAATAAGAAGGTCGATGAATACATCGAACGCTTTGATTTCACGTAAAAATCCTTCTTTTTTACGCTGAACCAGGGCATAAACTGATGAGGGTCTTACCGTGCTTGAAGCATATCGCAAACACGTAGAAGAGCGTGCAGCTGAGGGTGTTGTACCTAAGCCGCTAAACGCTGAACAAACTGCGGAACTGATTGAACTGCTGAAAACTCCACCAGCAGGTGAAGAAGAATTCATCCTTGATCTGATCACCAATCGTGTACCGCCTGGTGTAGATGAAGCGGCTTACGTTAAAGCCGGCTTCCTGTCTGCTATCGCCAAAGGTGAGGCATCCTCCCCTCTGATCGACAAGAAACACGCTGTTAAGCTGTTGGGCACCATGCAGGGTGGTTACAACATTGAAACCCTCGTTAACCTGCTGGAAGACTCCGAGCTGGCTGAAGCAGCTGCAACCGAACTGAAGCACACACTGCTGATGTTTGATGCATTCCATGACGTAGCCGATAAAGCTAAAGAAGGCAACGAAAACGCAAAAGCCGTTATCGAGTCCTGGGCTGAAGGCGAGTGGTTCACTTCTAAGCCAGAACTGGCCGAAAAGATCACTCTGAGCGTATTTAAAGTAACCGGTGAAACCAACACTGACGACCTGTCTCCGGCTCCTGATGCGTTCACCCGTCCTGACATTCCTAAGCACGCAATGGCGATGCTGAAGATGGAACGTGAAGGCATTACTCCGGATGAGCCTGGCGTACAGGGTCCTATCAAGCAGATCCGCGAAATGCTTGCTGCTGGCCATCCAGTTGCTTATGTAGGTGATGTTGTTGGTACCGGTTCTTCCCGTAAGTCTGCAACCAACTCTGTTCTGTGGTTCTTCGGTGATGAAATCCCGAATGTTCCTAACAAACGTGCCGGTGGCTTCTGCTTCGGTGGCAAGATCGCTCCTATCTTCTACAACACAATGGAAGATGCCGGTGCTCTGCCAATCGAAATGGACGTTGAAAAACTGAATATGGGTGACGTAATTGACGTTTACCCATACGAAGGCAAAGTTTGCAAGCACGGCACTGACGAAGTTGTTTCCACGTTCCAACTGAAAACTCAGGTTCTGCTGGACGAAGTACGGGCCGGCGGTCGTATCCCACTGATCATTGGTCGTGGCCTGACTGAAAAAGCGCGTGAGTTTCTGGCGAAAGGCCCTACTGATCTGTTCAAACGCCCTGAGCAGCCAAAAGATACCGGTAAAGGTTTCTCTCTGGCTCAGAAGATGGTTGGTAAAGCGTGTGGTGTTGAAGGCGTACGCCCTGGCACTTACGTAGAGCCTAAGATGACCACGGTTGGTTCTCAGGATACCACTGGTCCTATGACCCGTGACGAACTGAAAGATCTGGCATGTCTGGGCTTCTCTGCCGACCTGACCATGCAGTCTTTCTGTCACACAGCTGCTTATCCTAAGCCAGTTGACGTGAACACCCACCACACTCTGCCTGACTTCATCATGAACCGTGGCGGTGTATCTCTGCGTCCTGGTGACGGTGTAATCCACTCCTGGCTGAACCGTATGCTGCTGCCTGATACTGTGGGTACCGGTGGTGACTCTCACACCCGTTTCCCAATCGGTATCTCTTTCCCAGCAGGTTCCGGTCTGGTTGCATTCGCAGCAGCAACGGGTGTTATGCCTCTGGATATGCCTGAGTCTGTTCTGGTTCGCTTCAAAGGCACCAAGATGCAGCCTGGTATCACTCTGCGTGACCTGGTTAACGCCATTCCTTACTACGCGATCAAGCAGGGTCTGCTGACTGTTGCTAAAGCCGGTAAGAAAAACATCTTCTCTGGCCGTATTCTGGAAATTGAAGGTCTGCCGGATCTGAAAGTTGAGCAGGCATTCGAACTGTCTGACTCTGCAGCAGAGCGTTCTGCAGCAGCTTGCTCTATCAAGCTGAACGAAGCGCCTATCGCTGAATACCTGCGTTCTAACATCACCATGCTGAAGTGGATGATCTCTGAAGGTTACGGCGATGTTCGTACCATCGAGCGTCGTATTAAAGGTATGGAAGACTGGCTGGCTAACCCTGAACTGCTGGAAGCTGACGCTGATGCAGAATACGCGGCTGTGATCGAAATTGATCTGGACGACGTTAAAGAGCCAATCGTTGCATGCCCGAACGATCCTGATGATGTGAAACTGCTGTCTGAAGTCGCTGGCGACAAGATTGATGAAGTCTTCATCGGTTCTTGTATGACCAACATCGGTCACTTCCGTGCAGCAGGTAAACTGCTGGATGCAGCAGGTCAGCAGATCCCTACCCGTATGTGGATCGCTCCTCCTACTAAGATGGATCAGGCTCAGCTGACTGAAGAAGGTTACTACAACATCTTCGGTAAAGCGGGTGCTCGTATGGAGATGCCGGGTTGCTCTCTGTGCATGGGTAACCAGGCGCGTGTTGGCGACAACACCACTGTGGTATCTACCTCTACCCGTAACTTCCCTAACCGTCTGGGTACTGGCGCTAACGTTTACCTGTCTTCCGCTGAGCTGGCTGCTGTTGCTGCTCTGATCGGTAAACTGCCTACTGTAGAAGAGTACATGCAGTATACTGCTAAGCTGGACACCATGGCTGAAGACGTATACCGCTACCTGAACTTCGATCAGATCGCTTCTTATCAGGCGGCTGCTTCTAAGTTCATCCCACTGGCTCAGGAAGCTTAATTCTGACTCTTCAGAAAGCTTACTGATCCAGAAAACCCCGGCCCTGCCGGGGTTTTTTTATGCCTAAAATAAAACATGCCGCTTAACTGACTTTTTAAAGGATTAATTAAGTCACGAAACCGATTTTTAACTGGTGTTAGAATCCTGCGGTTGCCATTGATATATCGTCAGTTGGCTCTTTTTACTTGGCCACAGGAGTTATCCGCCAAATGGAATTTATTATTGAAGCACTTCTCTCTTTTGAAGTGATTTTGCTGATCCTGGTACTCTTTCTGATCAAAAGTACCATCAAGTTTGTCCCTCAAAACCAGGCCTGGCTGATTGAGCGTTTTGGTAAATATCAGTCAACCAAAGAAGCCGGTCTTAATTTCATTATCCCGTTCATTGATCGAATTGCCGCAGTGCGCAGTCTGAAAGAGCAAGCTGTTGATGTTCCGTCACAAAGTGCGATCACCAAAGATAATATCTCTCTGGTGGTTGATGGCGTGCTCTACTTCCGTGTTCTGGATCCTTACAAAGCGACCTACGGTGTTGATGACTATGTATTTGCGGTAACTCAGCTGGCACAGACCACCATGCGTTCTGAGCTGGGTAAAATGGAGCTGGATAAAACCTTCGAAGAACGCGATCTGCTGAATGCGAACATCGTAACCTCGATCAATCAGGCTGCAGAGCCTTGGGGTATTCAGGTTCTGCGTTATGAGATTAAAGATATCGTTCCACCAAATTCTGTGATGGAAGCGATGGAAGCTCAGATGAAGGCGGAACGTGTAAAACGTGCTCAAATTCTGGAATCCGAAGGTGACCGCCAGGCTGCCATTAACGTCGCAGAAGGTAAAAAACAGGCTCAGGTACTGGCCGCAGAAGCAGAAAAGGCGGAACAGATTCTGAAAGCGGAAGGTGAAGCTAAGGCCATTATGGCTGTTGCTGAGGCCCAGGCTGAAGCTCTGCGTAAAGTGGGTGAAGCTGCTGATACCGAACAGGGTCAAAAAGCGATTCAGCTGGATCTGGCAACTAAGGCGATCGAAGCGAAACAGGCAATTGCTCGTGAAAGCTCCGTGGTACTTCTTCCTGAAAGTGGTACCGATGCCAGTTCACTGGTTGCATCCTCCATGTCTATCATTAACTCTCTGAACAGCAAACAGAAGGCTTAAGATATGGATTTCCTGCTGCAGAACCTTGCCGAATCCCTGATGGTTTTAGGTATTCTGGCCCTGATCATTGAAGTGGCTGTTTTAGGTTTCTCTACCTTTGTGCTTTTCTTTTTCGGCCTGTCCCTGCTGATTACAGGTGGCCTGATGACGCTCGATGTTTTATCGGCGAATGCCAGTACAGCATTCTGGTCGAATGCTATTCTGACAGCCCTGCTCTCCCTGAGTCTGTGGCAACCGTTGAAGAAAATGCAAAGCCAAACCGATGACAAACAGGTAAAACACGACTTCGCCGATCATAGCTTTGTGTTGGAGTCTGATGTCGACAGTAAAGGTGAAAGCCTTTATCAGTATTCCGGCATAAACTGGAAACTGAAAAGCGAGCAGCCAATTGAGAAAGGAACTCTGGTTCGCATCACCCATATGGAAGTGGGTGTGCTTTGGGTAGAAGCTGCAGCAGAATAGATCATCGATGTCCCCTTCGATGACTATAAAAACGGCACTGAGTTGCTCTAACTCAGCGCCGTTTTTTTATTTCTTCACACTAACGAAGCTGACAAAGACAATCACTCAAAGCGCAATGCCGGAGCCATCTGCCGAGTGTATTGGCCAGCTTTTACTACTTGTCGCTCCACCAGATGATCATGCTTGCAGGCCTCTTCAAAGGTCAGCACCGGTTCGACGCAGGCGTCGGTCTTAGCAAAGGCAGCACACCAGTGGCTGAACGTTTCTCCCAGAAA
This sequence comes from Oceanospirillum sp., assembly GCA_048270425.1. Taxonomy (GTDB): domain Bacteria; phylum Pseudomonadota; class Gammaproteobacteria; order Pseudomonadales; family Halomonadaceae; genus Oceanospirillum. The sequence goes on along the minus strand of JBLWSY010000033.1, from coordinate 5,980 downwards.
TACCTCCCGGATTGAAGCCTTAACCCTGGACTGTGCCTCTGCGTTAAAATCAGCGCACTCAGTGGCAAGGTGTGTCAGATTCAACACCTCCAGCAAACGCTGCTGAAACTGAGACTCAAGACTGCCTACTGCCATATAGCGGCCGTCCGCAGTCTCATAGTAATCGTAGAAAGTGCCGCCATTAAGCCAGCCTGTTTCAGCTTCTGGCTGCTCTCCCCCAGCTAAGGCCCCAGCACCGGCCATGCCGTTCAACGAAAACGCAGCATCCGTCATACTGATATCAATATACTGACCAACACCCTGCGTCTGTCGCTGAATGACCGCCGCAAGAATCGCCATGACCGCCTGATGAGACCCACCAGCCAGATCTGCTACCTGCATACCTTGTGGAACCGGTGCTTCGCCTTTACGTCGGCTATAGTCAGCCAAACCACTCAAGGCCAGATAGTTTATATCGTGACCGGCCCGATCCCGATACGGGCCAGATTGGCCATAGCCGGTAATACTGCAATAGATAAGGTCTGCTTTGCATTCACGAAGCGCCTCATAACCGACACCAAGCCGCTCCATTACCCCTGGGCGAAACTGCTCCAGCACAATATCATAGTCCTCAACCAGAACTTTCACCTGCTCAATCGCTTCTGGCTGCTTCAGATCCAGATAACAAACCTCTTTTTTATCATTCAACTGACGGTAAGCGGCAGAGACGCCTTCAATCTGAGGCGTTAAACCTTTTACGAGATCAGGGCGACTGGGAGATTCAACTCGGAGCACTTCAGCCCCCATCTCGGCCATGATCATAGAGGCATAAGGTCCGGGTAACAGTGTGCTGAAATCGAGAATTTTAAGCCCTGCTAAGGGCTTTTTATGCGCTGGCATATCCATCAATCCTTTTTATTTTTGTTTTGATTGAGGTACCGATCAGAAATTGTTTTGGATCGGTACCACAGAGATAGAGTTCTTAGGAGAGCCTTCAATTACCTTGTCCGAATATACCAGATAGATCAAAGTATGACGGCGCTCATCATAAAACCTAACGACCTGAAGGCTTTTAAAAACCAGACTGGTACGCTTGTTAAACACTTTATCGCCATCCTCAAGGTCATCAGGTAGCGAAATAGGCCCAACCTGACGACAGGCAATGGAACCATCCGAAGGATCCTCAGCCAAACCCAAACCACCACTGATGCCTCCGGTTTTGGCACGAGCCAACCAACAGCTTACCCCCTCAATATCCGGGTCATCAAAGGCTTCAATAACAATTTTATGATTCGGACCCAACATCTTAAATACAGTACTGACCGACCCAATCTCTTCTGCGTGTGCAGCAGCAGAAAAAAGAGTTACAACCGCCAACACTAACGTCAAAATCGTTCTAAGCTGTTTATACATAATTCTTGTCCTCAATTATTTTCACCATACTGGCTCTCTCTTTCACAAATGCTTCAAACGCAGAAGCTTCAAGGGGTTTAGCAAACAAATAACCTTGGATATAGTCACAGGACAGTTTCTGTAGAAAAGCCAACTGCTCCCGACTATCGACCCCCTCAGCAACCGTTTCCATTCCCAGGCTATGAGCCAATGCCATTGTGGCACGAACAATATGCTCATCGGACTCGTTAACGCCAATACCGACAATAAAGCTGCGATCAATTTTGAGATGATCAGCATCCAATGCCTTCAAATAACTCATAGAAGAATAGCCGGTACCAAAATCATCAATAGAGAGAGTAATACCGGATTTTTTCAGCTTCATCAGGTTTTCTGTAACCATCTCCGAGTCTGTCATTAAGGTAGTTTCAGTAATTTCCACGCAGATTTGTTGACAAGGAATCGAAAACTGATCCAACAGATCTAACAGTCTTTGCGCCAGAGTATCCCTTGCCAGCTGCACCGATGAAATGTTCATGGATATTTTGCCAAAGGCCAGGCCTTTGGCATTCCACTCAGCCAGCTGGCGGAAAAGACGCTCCATCAGCCAGATACCCACTTCAAGAATCTGCCCCGTCTCCTCAGCTAAAGTAATAAATTCCGCAGGCGAAACCCACTCGCCCTCACCGACCTCCCAGCGGAGCAGTGCTTCAGCACCGTAAACACGTCCAGTCTGAGCTTCAACCTGAGGCTGAAACCTCAGACTGAGATCAGTCTCCCGATGAATAGCCAGCTCAAGTTGCTGCTGGAGAAAAACACGGCGCTTCATCAGCGCGTCCATCGCTTCATCAAAGAAGCGATAGGTATTTTTGCCATCATGCTTAGCTTTATACATGGCAAGATCGGCTTGACGAAGCATCATAGAAGCATCCGTAGCGCTATAACTTCCCATAGCGATACCCACGCTGCAGGTCACACTAAAAGAGCTATCGCCATAATGGAAAGGTTGGGCGACTGCCCCAATAATTTTCTCAGCCAACAAAGCCTGCTGAGTATGGGAGGCAGAGTCTTCCGTAAGAATTGCAAACTCATCGCCGCCCAAACGCGCCAAAAGAGTGTTATCCGGAAGAATCTTTTTAAGATTCTCTGTAGTATGTATTAAGAGCGCGTCCCCTGCTTCATGCCCCATGGTATCGTTAATTTCTTTGAATCGATCCAGATCGATGAAAAGAATGGAAACATCGCTAAGCTTGCTGCTACGAAAAATGTCGTACAATTTGTGCTCAAAGTAACGGCGATTGGAAAGCGATGTAAGAGGATCATGATCAGCCAGAAAAAGTGCCTGCTGTTCTGCACTTTTACGTGCGGTCATATCCTCGTGCACAGCAATAAAGTACTCCGCTTCACCATTTGTCATAATCGGCGTTACTGTTTGTTCAACAGTCATCGTACGACCATCTTTGTGCCGGTTGACCAATTCACCTCGCCAACTTTGACCATTTAAAATAGAGCGCCAAAGATCCTGAAAAAAGTCCTGAGAGTGGCATCCCGAGTTAAGAATCTTAGGTGTTTTACCTTTCACCTCATCTGAACGATATCCGGTCAGACGGGTAAAAGCCTTGTTAACCCATTGAATTTCACCTGTACGACTCGTAATAAAGATCGCATTTGCAGCACTACGAATCGCTGTACTCAACAGATAGTTATCACCCACCGTCAACCGACGCTTTTCGATGAGTATCGCAATAACTGATGCAGCGATTATGGTAAAAATGGCAGCCAGAATAAGAAACAGACGTATCATTCTCTCATCGTGTTTCCAGGAAGCCAGGGCCACAGCCTGGTCTGAGATCAACACAGTAATTAAAGGAAGGAGAGATGTTGAACGGTAACTGATCAGAAAATCATGTTTATTGATCTCCTCTCGGTATTGCCCCCAACTGGTTTCTTTAACACGCTCTATAAGAGATCGGGGCGCTGGCGTTACCGATGGATCCCCCAACAACAGCTCACCATCATAACGATAGAGCTGAACATAAGAATGCAGCGTATCACCGACAGAACCAAACAGATTGCCGAAGTACTGAGGGTTTATGGAGGCCACCAAAATGTTGCTTACCTGCCCCCGATTATCCCGGACCGGCAGACAAAGAGGAATATGACTCAGAGCTGTTCTCTCAGCAAAAGGATCATTTGGATAGCGACCTGGCTTCGGTGTACCGATAGCTAACTCTGTCATTGACTCTGACTTCAAACGCCCAATACAGGGATAATCAAGTCTCGCGCCATAGTTACGAGTCACTGTCGCCCTGACAACTCCAGTCGCATCTAATAAATCAATGGCCCTCAACTGAGGTGATGTTCTCAGCTGTTCTCTAAAAATATTTTCAATCTCAGTACGCTCATCCAGCTGAGGTAAACTCTCAACAAGCGTTATCATAGAGCTGTTAACGGACTGAAAAGAACGTACGATAGAATCCTCGATAGCATGGGCGAGCAATGCATTACTGGCCTCTTGTTCAGCAAGGCTTCTCGAAACACCTTTCTCTACTGTATGAAGCAGGACAAACCATAAAAATACCAGAACACAAAGCGCCCCCAGAAAGATCCACTTTTGACGTATCAGAGCACTTTTTAGAAAGAAAAGAGTATTAACTAACACAGATCAGGTCGCACCTAGAATAAAGCAATAAAATAGCAGTAAGTTACATAAATTAACAATGACGATAAGCAAAGGTTATCTTTATGAGACAACAAGTTAGACTATCCGGACTGGGTATAAATAGCACCCGATTCCTGATAACTTTTTTTGTTTTTTTTACCCTGACAAACTTATTTATTGCTCAAGATTCTCATGCGGACTCAGAAAGAATGAGTCAAATTGTTTCAGCCGGAAAATTACGTGTCTGCATTTGGCCGGAGTATTTCTCTATTTCTTATAAAAATAAGAAAACCGGAGAGCTTGAAGGCATAGATATAGATCTTTCAAAAGAGTTTGCAAAGGACCTGGGAGTGTCCGTCGAGTATGTGCCTACTCACTTCGGTATCTTTATGGATGACATCGAACAGGACAAATGCGATCTGGCAATGTTTGGTGTCGGTAAAACCGAAGCTCGAGCCAAACGTATCGACTACAGCAAACCCTATCTAAGTAGCGGGATGTATGGCATTGCCAGCAAAACAAACCCAATTGTGAATAGTTGGGAGTCGATGGATCAGCCCGGAGTTGTCGTTTGCGTACAGAAAGGCACCTATATGGAAGGAGCTATGCGCAGCAGTCTGAAGAATGCGGAGCTCATGACCGTTGTAAAACACAGTCAGCGTGAGGTGGAGGTTCGTTCAGGCCGCGCGGATGTTTTCATCACTGATTATCCATACGGCCAGAAGATGATCAAAGTATATGATTGGGCCAAACTATTGACACCTAAGAGTGAAACGCAGCAGTTCCAATACGCCTATGCCGTTAAGCAAGGGCAACCGGAATGGCTGAAACGCGTAAATCAGTTTGTTACTGATATCAAAGCAGATGGTCGTTTGAAGCGATATGCAGAGAAAAATAACCTGGTGCCTATTGCCCTCATTCCATCCAGATAATTTCGGCGCTTTCACCTGATCTTCAGAAAAGAGAAAGGCCTCAGAACATTTCTGAGGCCTTTTTGGCTTTTACAGGCCTAACCTGTTTACCGAATAAAACAGATTAACTTTTCTGAGCTTTCTCAATCTGAACGCTAACAACTTTTGGCAGCTGAATATTCAACTCTTCAACAGCAGACTTGATCTTAGCGATCAGCTCAGATTTATTTTCCTGCATCCGAATCAGAGCTTCACTCTTACCCTGTTTCTTATCCAGCTCCTGCTTTAGCCCTTCTACTGCTTCAGGCAAACCTTCAAGCTGCTTGAGCTGAGCATCAAAGTACTGATCAAACTGCCCTAGAGTCTCCTGCACCTCTTTCGACAGAGCATCAAACTTCTCCTGTATTTCCGAGTTATGGCGAATCGCAGATTCACCCCCACTTTCTTCAATATGCAGACGATTCTGAAAATCTTTTAGCTGCGACTCAAATTGATCAATCTGAAAACGCATTACATCCAGCGTTTCATTGCACTCATCCTGAAAAGCATCAGCCTCTATACCGTAAGTGCGGTAAATCTCATCGTAGTGGCCAAATTTCTCAAAAATCGCTGCAATCTGAAGCATCACCATACTAAGAGTGATCGGATCTGCACTCTCATCATCTTCAGTGCTATCAGCCTTGGGAGAAGGAGCTTCAGCTGTCAGGGCAGCAATTTCAAATTTCTTATCGATATAAGCCACAAGCTCTGTTTTCATCTTATCAACAGAACTCTGAACCAGTTGCTGGACTAAGCTCTCAAGCTCGGGGGTAAGTGCAGAATTTTCGCTCATACTGGTAAAGTGACCTTATTACAAAAACTTGTTTAGACACGCCTATATTAACCTGAATACTAGGTGATTTCCTACGAGACTGCCTACGTTCATTTAAATTGATCGCGGCACCTCATACATTCCACTCAGGCATAAAAAAACCCCGTCTCGTAAGAGACGGGGTTTCCAGATAAGGCGCTTGACGATGTCCTACTCTCACATGGG
>JBLWSY010000032.1:0-17907 GCA_048270425.1 Oceanospirillum sp. | reverse complement strand
GAGTCCAGTTGAATATCGAACTCAGGCCATGGCAGCCGGATAAATAAAGTGTCCAACTTTATGGGGTCACTTCACTGATGAGGGCATTTTTATTCAGTAACGAAGCAACTCATCACTCACACGGCAGCAGCTTAACGCTGCGGGATGAGAAACTCAGCCCTTTAGTGCCGCGATAGCCCGCCATAACCGCTTCGATCAGGGGCTCCTGTGCATTTTCATCGGTAGCCCAATGCACGATAAAGTTAGCGCCCGCTCCGCCGGAAAGATCCTGCTGATCGATCACGAAAGAGGCGGTTGCCATTGGCGCCAGGGCAAACCAGCTGCTCATCAGGCTATCGAGTTTTTTACCTGTGGTATCGAAGTAGTCCACGCGCTTAATGATCAGGCGCTTGTCGACATTCATATTGCGCACGCTCAGGGTCACCGCCAGCGGCACCTGAGAGTTTTCAGACAGGAAGATATGAGAATAGGCCGGGACATAAACCGAGCAATCACGACTGGCTTTAACCTCTTCCGGTTTTACCGGATAAAAGTGTGCACCATGACCAGGGCTTTTACGCAGCAGTTCACTCTGAGCCGGTAACGCAGCCATAAACGCAATAAGCGCCAGCCCAACCTTCAATGCCTTCTTCATAAACTGCTCCCTATGTCCTTTACTGATATACCCGCAGTATACCCAGTTACCCTGTGCGGGGACGAGTACGGATATTAGTCAGCACACGGCTTGTAACGATTTGATGAGACAGATCAGAGATTAGGTAGGGAAGAAATCGCAGGCATAAAAAAACCGGCCCCGTGAAGAGGGCCGGCACTTCTAATCAGTTGTTATGTTCGTTGGCTCAGTCTTAAACACAACACAGAAGTTCAAGAGTGTGCAGGTGCCACTAGCTTTTGACTAAAGGGATTAGCAAAAAGTGCTATGTAGGCTGGCGTGCAGGCTCAGTTGCACGCCGGACAATCCGAGCGACTGGATCACAGACGCTCGAATACGGTTGCCACGCCCTGACCCATGCCGATACACATGGTAGCCAGACCAAGGGTTCCACCTTTCTGCTCCATAACATTCAGCAGAGTGGTAGAGATACGGGTACCGGAACAACCCAGAGGGTGACCCAGTGCGATTGCGCCGCCGTTCAGGTTCACTTTATCGTCAACCTTATCCAGCAGTTGCAGATCTTTCAGTACAGGAATTGCCTGTGCTGCGAAGGCTTCGTTCAGCTCAACGTAGTCGATATCATCGATGGTCAGACCCGCGGCTTTCAGTGCTTTCTGAGAAGCCGGTACAGGACCGTAACCCATGATGGACGGATCACAACCCGCTACGCCCATGGAGCGAATCTTAGCGATAGGCGTCAGACCCAGTTCCTGTGCGCGCTGTGCTGACATCACCAGCATGCCGGAAGCACCCACAGACAGTGCAGAAGACTGACCTGCGGTTACGGTACCGTTGCGCGGATCAAATACCGGACGCAGACCCGCCAGACTCTCCATGGAGGTCTCAGGACGAATTACTTCATCATAGGTGATCAGCTTACGGAAACCGTCTGCATCGTGACCTTCAATACCGATGATCTCTTTGTCGAAACGACCAGCCTGTGCTGCTTCATACGCCAGCTTGTGTGAACGCACACCGAAGGCATCCTGATCTTCACGGCTTACGCCGTGCATTTTGCCCAGCAGCTCAGCGGTCAGCCCCATCATCATCGCCGCTTTAGCCGCGTACTTAGACGCCGACGGGTTTACATCTACACCGTGCATCATATCGACGTGGCCCATGTGCTCAACGCCACCCACCATGTAAACATCACCCAGACCGGCCTGAATGTTAGCTACTGCGATGTGCAGTGCTGACATGGAGGAACCACACAGACGGTTTACGGTTTGCGCAGGTACTGTCTTAGGAATACGGGTCAGGATGGACGCGTTACGGGCGATATCGTAGCCCTGCTCCAGCGTCTGGTTAACACAACCCCAAACGATGTCATCAATCTCAACCGGATCCAGACCTGTATTACGATCCAGCAGACCTTCCATTACAGCAGCGGACAATTCTTCAGCACGAACATTGCGGAAAGCACCATTCTTTGCTTTCGCCATGGCACTACGCGCGCCATCTACAATTACTGCATCACGAGGATTCAGGCTCATGATCTTCTCCTAAATTTTTTGTTCTGTTTCCGGCTGAATCAGGTTTAGAACACTGTATTCAGCCGGATATCGCAGTTCGGTTTATCTGGCTGTTGAACCAGGAGCCCATAAAGCAGGGCTCACGGTTTTAGAAGTAGGTTTTACCTTCAGCAGCCATTGCGCGCATTTTCTCAGTCGGCTGGTACAGAGGACCCAGCTCGTCAGCGTACTTGTCTGCCATCGCACAGAAGGCTTCAAGGCCGATGCTGTCGATGTAGCGCAGCGCACCACCACGGAATGGAGGGAAACCGATACCGAAGATCAGACCCATGTCTGCTTCAGACGCTGTTTCTACAATGCCATCTTCCAGACAACGAACCGTCTCGATGCACAGAGGAATCATCATGCGCTCGATGATGGCTTCATCCGTCAGTTCACGGCTGTCCTGAACCAGAGGTTTCAGCAGGTCGTATGCGGCTTCATCAACCACTTTCTTCGGACGACCTTTGCGATCTTCTTCATAGGCGTAGAAGCCCAGCTTGTTCTTCTGACCCAGACGCTTGGCGTTATACATTACGCTCAGCGCAGTCTCGCCTTCGCGAGCCATACGATCCGGGAAGCCTGCCGCCATAACATTGTTAGCGTGCTCAGCGGTATCCATACCCACAACATCCAGCAGGTAGGCAGGACCCATCGGCCAGCCGAATTTCTCCATCACCTTATCCACGCGCTGGAAGTCAGCACCGTGCTCGATCAGGCTCATAAAGCCGCCGAAGTAAGGGAACAGAATACGGTTCACCAGGAAGCCCGGGCAGTCGTTAACCACAACAGGGGTTTTGCCCATTTTCTTCGCATAGGCAACGGTTGCTGCAATCGCTTTCTCGCTGGTTTTCTCACCGCGAATCACCTCAACCAGCGGCATTTTGTGTACCGGGTTGAAGAAGTGCATGCCGCAGAAGTTTTCCGGACGCTTCAGGTTCTCCGCCAGTGAGGTGATGGAGATAGTCGACGTGTTCGAAGTCAGGATGGTGTCTTCAGATACCTGATCTTCCAGCTCCGCCAGAACCGCGCCTTTGATCTTAGGATTCTCAACAACCGCTTCTACCACCAGATCAACGTCACCGAAGTCACCGTAGCTCAGAGTTGGACGAATCGCATTCAGGGCATCAGCCATCTGTTCAGCCGTCATGCGCTTACGCTCAACACGCTTAGCCAGCAGCTTTTTAGCTTCATCAAGACCCAGCTGCAGTGCTGGCTCGTTGATATCCTTCATCATGATCGGCGTGCCTTTGTAGGCAGACTGGTAAGCAATACCACCGCCCATAATACCGGCACCCAGTACCGCAGCCTTGTTTACTGGCTGAGCATCTTTTTCATAAGCGGAAGACTTTTTCTTCAGCAGCTGATCGTTCAGGAACAGACCGACCAGGCTGCTAGCCACCGGCGTGCGCGCCATACGGGCAAAGCTTTTCGCTTCAGCTTTCTGCGCCTTCTCACGACCTTCAGAAGCACCTTTCTGCATGCTCTTAATCGCTTCGATCGGCGCCGGGTAATGAGGACCCGCCTGACCGGCTACAAAGCCTTTCGCGGTCTCGAAAGACATCATGGATTCGATCATGTTCAGCTTCAGCGGCTCCAGCTTCTCCTGACGCTTAGCCTGCCAGTTCAGCTTGCCTGCATTCGCTTCTTTGATCAGATCGATCGCAGCAGCATCCAGCTTATCTGGTGCAACAACCGCATCCAGCGCACCTTCTTTCAGTGCCGCTTCTGCTTTCTTCTCTTTAGTGGCACAGATCCACTCAATCGCGTTGTCGTTACCGATAATTCGTGGCAGACGTACCGTACCGCCCCAACCAGGGATGATGCCCAGCTTAACTTCCGGCAGACCAACGCGGGCAGCCGTAGAGCCGACACGGTAGTCAGTAGTCAGACAGATTTCGAAACCGCCGCCCAGCGCAATGCCGTTGATCGCGGTTACGGTTGGGTACGGCAGATCTTCAACACGGTTGAAGATCTCGTGTACCGCCATGTTCATCTCAACCAGTTCTTCTTCAGACTGACCGAAAGCATCGTGGAATTCAGTGATATCAGCACCAACAATAAACACATCTTTGGCACTGCGGATAACCAGACCTTTGAGACCTTCAGCCTTTACCAGCGCCTGAGTTGCCTCATCCAGTTCCTGAATCGTCATACGGTTAAATTTGTTGACGGACTCACCCTGCAGATCAAAGGTCAGCTCAGCAATACCGCCTTCAATCTCTTTTACCGTGATGGCTTTACCTGCGTAAATCATCCACTGCTCTCCCCATTGGGTCTTGGTTCTTTCCCTCAGCTGACGACTTAATCCTTATTGTTGTGATTGCGCATCAGCTGAAGCCAGTTGTTCTGTTGTATGCTCTCTGAATTGATAAACGATGGATTTTGCAACCATGTTTCATACAGATATTTCATACAACCGTTTGAATATAGAATTACAATGCGTCAAAAATGAGAAACTGTCAAACCCTTTATAGGTTAAAAACTCATTTTTAGCGCGACCTGAAAGTCATAAAAATAGGTTACACAGACAGGAATACAGGCAGCTCCTGTTTAAAACCCTGCGAAAAATGCCGCGAGGCCACAGATAACAACACCAGGCAGACAAATAACAAAAGAAGGGAAAGCCTGATGCCCTGCCAGACCATAGGTTAAAGGCTAATCAGAGACCAAACGAAACGCCGGAGTCTGTGCATGAGAAATATCAGGCATAAAAAAACCCGCTTTCCGTAGAAAGCGGGTTTTTCGAATTTGGCTCCCCGAGCAGGACTCGAACCTGCGACCAATAGATTAACAGTCTACTGCTCTACCAACTGAGCTATCAGGGATCTCTCTTCAAGAGATGGGACGCATTATAGCCCTATCTTTATGAAATACAAGCATTTATTTTGAAAAAAATTCAATTTTCTTAACCGGCCTCTGCAACCCGTGTCATGGGGTAATTTACGATCATACTCTTGAATATTGCTGTACATACAAACAATACTGTATATTTAACCAACACACTCTATTTCAACATCAGCATTATTCAACCGAGGTCGATTATGTCTCTGCACTCGATTCAGCCTGTGGGCATTGCGGACTCAAACTGCCGGATCCCTCTGGCCAACAGTCGCGTATCTGCGGGCTTTCCTTCACCTGCGGATGATTACGTAGAGCGCCATCTGGATCTGAATGACAAACTGATCCGCCACCCATCCGCCACTTTTCTGATGAAGGTTGAGGGTGACTCCATGATCAATGCGGGCATGCAGGATGGCGACCTGCTGATTGTCGATCGCGCGATTCAACCGGCTCCGGGAAAAATTGTTATCGCAGCGGTTAATGGCGAGCTCACCGTTAAGCGCCTGACCCTTTATCAGGGCTGTTACTGGCTACAACCGGAAAACCCGAAATATCGCCCGATTCCACTGGATGAGTCCAACGACTGCTTTGTCTGGGGCGTGGTGTCTCATATTATTCATAACTGCGCCTGATCCAAAGCATGAGACCTGAACAGCTTGCACAGGCGGGTAACCCGCTGGTCGCACTGGTGGACTGCAATAACTTTTACGCCAGTTGTGAGCGGGTTTTCGAACCTGCCCTTTATGGCAAACCGATCGGTGTGCTGTCGAATAATGATGGCTGTATTATTGCCCGCTCTAACGAGCTGAAAGCCTTGAATATTGAAATGGGTGCACCCGCCTTTCAGGTTTACCCTCATGTTAAACGACTGGACATCACTCTTCGCTCCTCCAACTATGCCCTCTACGGTGATATGTCGGCCAGAGTCATGCAGGTACTGACTGAGCTTAGCCCCGGTGTTGAACGTTATTCTATCGATGAAGCCTTTGTTGATCTTACCGGCATGAATGAGCAGAGCATCAGTTTTTGCCGGCAACTGGCAGACACTGTTTCTCGCTATACCGGTATACCGGTATCCGTAGGAGCCGCTCCCAGCAAGACATTGGCAAAGATCGCCAACCATCTGGCTAAAAAACAGCCGGGCAGAAGCAGTGTTTGCGTTTTTCAGAGTGCTGCTGACGCCGAACTGCTTCAATGGCTGAAAAAGCTACCGGTGGAAGAGATCTGGGGCGTTGGTAAACGACTGGGGCAAAAGCTGCGCCTGAAAGGGATAGAAACCGCGATGGATCTTCGGGAAGCCAACCCTCAACAGCTGAAAAAAAACTTCAGCGTGCTGGTTGCCAGAACCCAGATGGAACTTCAGGGAACACCCTGCATCCAGCTGGACGAAGCCCCTGAGCCCAAGCAAAGTATTATGTGCTCCCGCTCATTCAGCCAATCCACTAACAGCCTGAACGATCTTAAAGCGGCTATCCGCTTTCACTGTCAGAACGCCTGCGAAAAGCTGCGTGGTCAGAACAGTCTGGCTCAGGCGGTGCTGGTGACGATCCGATCCCGCTCAGAACGCTTTAAAGGCCGCTCGTATGATGCCTCTGCTATCGCTCTGCCCCAGGCTACCGACGACACCCAACAGATACTGCACACCGCGCAGCAGCAGCTGGAGATGATCTATCAGCCCGGCATGCGTTATCACAAGGCAGGCATTATGCTGTTGGATCTGGTTCCCTGGAGCCCGATGCAGCTGGGCCTGCTGGAAAGTGAGCAACTGGCATTAAAAGAAGATGGCGAGAAAACCCAGAAACTGATGCAAACGCTGGATCAGTTGAATCATAAGATGGGACGACATACCGTCGCCTTTGGCCTGCCGGTGGAAGATGCCCGCTGGCAGATGAAAATGGCCCATCGCTCTCCCCGCTACACCACATGCTGGAGTGAAATACCCACGGTGAAAGCCTGCTAAAGAAGGGACAGCAGAGTTTGTCTAAACAATCCGGATCAGGGGCTGCTCGCCATCAAAGTCCGGCAATAACCAGATCTGCTCAAACGGATAATCCGTTTCATCAAAGGTCATCGCCACATTCAGCAACTCCGAACGCGTCCAGATCGGACTGACATTGCGGATCACCAGCCAGACACGATCCGATTCATAATGCTTTTTCGCCTTGCTGTGCAGAAGACTCAGAAGTGCGGTCCGAAGACGATCACAGGGGTCAACGGCGGTCAGCTCTTCCAGATAATGCCAGATCAGATCAGTATTATCCCGGTCACGAACATGTTTGGCCTCTTCCGAGGTAGCGTACAGGTGTGCTATCTCAAGGTCCAATGGCTGGCCCTGAAAATAGCAGGAGATATCTGGCTTGGAAGGTTCGTTATGCCAGATATGGCGCATCGGCTCGTTAAAATCCTGCTCATACCGGCGCATAAAGAGACGCGCTGCATCCCGCTCCAGCAAACGCTTTTCGAGATCTGAATGACTGACCGGAGAACCGGTCTGGGTATGGCGGGGATCTGACGTCATAACAACACAGCTAACCTGATGATGAATAAACTGATTTTATCGGGGCGAGGCTGTCGAGTAAAACTCACCGCTGCAACATATAGACAACGAATCGCAGGCATAAAAAAACGGCATCTCAATTGAGATGCCGTTTTCAGAATTTATTGGTCGGGACGAGAGGATTCGAACCTCCGACCCCTACAACCCCATTGTAGTGCGCTACCAGGCTGCGCTACGTCCCGAACCTGAGTGCATTATACAAATGCGATTATGCTTTGCCAATATATTTTACTGCACAATCAAACAGTTAGCCTGGCGACACCAGATATAAAGCTACAAAAACAGGAAAACCCGAGGTAATAAATCACCTCGGGTTTTAAGCCTGTCGTCGACGTTAACTTGGGCTATTGCTGCTGATATTCCGGGTCGTCAAAACTTTCCACTCGGGATTTCAACTTCTGTCCCGGACGGAAAGTTACAACACGGCGGGCTGAGATCGGAATCTCTTCACCGGTTTTTGGATTACGTCCCGGACGTTCCCGCTTATCCCGCAGGTCAAAGTTACCAAAGCCTGAAAGCTTTACTTGCTCATTATCTTTCAGGCATTCACGAATTTCTTCGAAGAACAGTTCAACCATGTCCTTCGCTTCACGTTTGGTAAGACCTAACTCAAGATACAGCTTTTCTGCCATTTCAGCTTTAGTTAACGCAGACATCTCTATCAGCTCCTCAGGCTTGCACCAAACTGCTCCTGTGCTGCGGATACAATTTGATCGACAAGGCTATTAATTTCCTCATCATTTAGAGTGCGCGAAGCATGCTGCCACGTCAAGCCCAAAGCAACACTTTTTCGTTGTTCATCAACACCTTTGCCCTGATAAACATCGAATAAGCGCAGTTCTTTCAGCCATTCGCCAGCCTTCTCACGCACTGCAGCCATCAGGTGTGCAACCGGGGTATTTTCATCAAGGATGAAAGCCAGGTCACGACGCACTTCCGGATACTTGGACAGAGAACCAAACTTAGCCACGTTACCGGACTGAAGCGCTGCCTGTTTGATTTCAAACACGTACACACTGCCTTTCAGGCCCAGCTCTTTCTGCACAGACGGATGCAACGCACCGATAAAGCCGATGGTCTCACCGTTGCGCACAATCTGAGCCGTCTGCCCCGGGTGCAGCGCAGGATGCTGTGCCGGCTCAAAGCTGACTTCAGCCAGAATACCGCTGTCATCCAGCAGCGCTTCAAGGTCACCTTTCAGATCAAAGAAATCCATTGGCTGAGAATCACCGGTCCAGCCTTCAGGCTCACGGCTACCGGTTGCGATAACGGCAACCATGGGATCCTGAACCATCGATTCACCTTGCTGGATGAAGCACTGACCACTTTCAAACAGACGGATGCGGCCCTGCTGACGGTTCTGGTTGTACTGTACGGCTTTGGCAAGACCTGCAATCAGGGTAGTACGCATCACAGACAGATCAGCAGAGATCGGGTTCGCCAGTGCGATCGGAGCATTCTCCGGATCAAACAGCTGGGACAGACCCGGCTCGATAAAGCTGAAGGTGATCGCTTCCTGATAACCACGGGCTGCCAGAGACTGACGGATCAGGCGGATCGGTTTGATCGCCTCAGGCTGAGCTTCGATACCCAGCGCCATGGTCGGGCTCTTAACCGGCAGGTTGTCGTAACCATAAACACGGGCAACTTCTTCGATCAGATCGGCTTCGATGCTGATATCGAAACGGTAGCTCGGTACAGCTGCACGCCAGTTATCACCTTCTTTGGTCAGCTGAAGACCCAGACGGGTCAGGATATCTTCAACTTTCTCAGCAGGCATCTCCATAGCCAGCATCTGATTCAGACGATCGGCACGCAGTACTACATCGTTACGAACCGGCAGCTTGCTCTCTTCAACGGCTTCAACCACTGGACCGGCTTCACCACCGACGATATCCAGCAGCAGCTGAGTCGCACGCTCCATTGCACGCGCCTGCAGCGTGAAGTCCACACCACGCTCATAGCGGTGCGAGGAATCCGTATGCAGACCATAAGAACGGGCACGACCAGCAATAGAGATCGGCTCGAAGAAGGCACATTCCAGGAAGATATCAGACGTTTCGTCCGTTACCTTAGTCTGCTCACCACCCATGATACCGGCCATCGCAACGGCTTTTTCATGGTCCGCGATTACCAGCGTATCGGCATTCAGCTTCACTTCAGAGCCATCCAGCAGCTGCAGAGCTTCGTCCTGCTCTGCCAGACGTACCTTGATGCCACCGGACAGTTTCGCCAGATCAAAAGCATGCATCGGCTGACCCAGTTCCATCAGCACGAAGTTGGTAACATCAACCACAGGATCAATAGCACGCACACCACTGCGACGCAGCTTCTCCACCATCCACAAAGGCGTCGTGGCTGTCGGATTAATCCCCTTGATCACACGCCCCAGGTAGCGCGGGCAGGCATCGCTATTGATCAGCTCAATCGGGAAGGTTTCTGAAGCGGTTGCAGCTACTGGCGCAACGTCCGGTACGTTAACCGGTGTCTGAGTCAGAACACCCACTTCACGGGCTAAGCCCGCCAAACTCAGACAGTCACTACGGTTTGGCGTCAGATCTACCTCGATGATGCTGTCATCCAGGTTCAGGTATTCACGCAGATCTGCTCCAACAGGCGCGTCAGCAGCCAGCTCCATAATGCCGCCGTGGTCATCGGAAATACCCAATTCATCTTCCGCACACAGCATGCCGAAGGACTCAACCTGACGCAGCTTGGCTTTTTTGATTTTAAAGTCGCCCGGCAGAACCGCGCCCACTTTGGCAAAACCTGTTTTCAGGCCAGCACGGGCATTGGCCGCGCCACAAACAACCTGAAAGGTTTCGGTACCATCAGATACTGAACAAACCTGCAGTTTGTCAGCATTAGGGTGCTGTTCGGCGCTGATAATTTCGCCAACAACAACACCAGAGAAATCTTTGGCGGCTTTTTCTACGCCATCAACTTCCAGACCGGACAGGGAAAGCAGACTTTCCAGCTCATCCGTTGTGATGGATGGATTCACCCATTCACGGAGCCACTGTTCACTGAATTTCATTGTTCTTTCCTGAATCTTGTTTCTTGCAACTGCTGTTACAGCTGAGATCAGCTGTCAGACAACGAACCATTCTTTACAAAACCATCCTGATTAGGACAGCGACGCATTAGCGCAACTGACTCAGGAAACGCAGGTCGTTATCAAAGAACAGACGCAGATCGTTTACGCCGTAACGCAACATAGCCAGACGCTCGACACCCATACCGAAGGCGAAACCTGTGTACTCTTCAGGATCGATACCGGAATACTCAAATACCTTCGGGTGCACCATGCCACAACCCAGAACTTCCAGCCACTTACCGTCACCACGATCGATATCCACTTCAATGGATGGCTCTGTGAACGGGAAGTAAGACGGACGGAAACGTACTTTCACATCATCTTCAAAGAAGGCTTTCAGGAACTGCTCCAGAATACCTTTCAGGTCAGCAAAGCTGATGTTTTTATCGACCAGAAGGCCCTCAACCTGATGGAACATCGGGGAGTGCGTCTGATCAGAATCACAACGATAAACACGGCCCGGACAGATAATACGAATCGGTGGCTTGTCCGTTTCCATAGTACGTACCTGAACCGGTGAGGTGTGGGTACGCAGAACAGTGTTTGCATTGAAATAGAAGGTATCATGCATCGCACGCGCAGGGTGGTGCGCCGGGATGTTCAGGGCTTCAAAGTTGTGATAATCGTCTTCGATCTCAGGGCCTTCGGCCACGCTGAAACCGATAGAACCAAAGAAATCTTCAATACGCTGAATCGTTTTGGTCACAGGGTGCAGACCACCAACCGACTGACCACGACCTGGCAGAGTTACATCCAGCGTTTCTGCCGCCAGTTTAGCCTGCAGCTGCGCCGTATCAATATCGGCTTTACGGGCATTCAGATCCTGTTGCAAAGCTTCTTTTGCTTTGTTGATCTCGTCGCCAGCTTTAGGGCGCTCTTCCGGTGACAGCTTACCCAGGCCTTTTAACAGCTGAGTCACTTCACCTTTTTTACCTAAATATTGAACTCGAATCTGATCCAGCGCCTGTGCATCACTCGCTTCAGCGATGGCAGAACGGGCCTGATCTACTAGGGTTGCAAGATTTTCCATCGTCTGTGGGCTCCAAATAAAAATAGGGGAAGACGTTAGCGCCTTCCCCTATTTAAGACTCATGCATAAGCACGGTCATCATCATTACCCCAGCTCTACCTCAGTACAGCCGGGAAACGATCTTAAGCTAGCGCTGCTTTCGCTTTCTCAACGATGGCAGCAAAAACCGCTTTCTCGTGAACAGCCAGATCAGCCAGCACTTTACGGTCGATTTCAACGTTGGCTTTTTTCAGACCAGCGATGAAACGGCTGTAAGACATGCCATTGATACGTGCACCAGCGTTGATACGTGCAATCCACAGAGCGCGGAACTGACGCTTACGCTGACGACGGTCACGGTAAGCATACTGACCTGCTTTGATAACCGCTTGTTTAGCTACGCGGAATACACGGCTACGAGCACCGTAGTAACCTTTAGCTTGCTTAAGAACTTTCTTATGACGACGACGCGCCACTACACCACGTTTTACGCGAGGCATAACACTCTCCTGACTTTAGAATTCAAAAAATTACAGATTTGGCAGCATGCGTTTTACTAACGCCTGATCCGCAGCATGCAGCTGCTTCATTGGGCGAAGCTGACGCTTACGCTTAGTCGATTTTTTGGTCAGGATGTGGCTACGGAAAGACTGCTTGTGCTTGATTCCGTTACCAGTCTTGCGAAAACGCTTTGCAGCGCCGCTGTTTGATTTGATTTTAGGCATTGTAAACAATACTCCGCATTCAAGTTTTTTTATCTGATAAACAACACTAAGCCGCCGTGCCTGACAGTAAACCATCAAGCGCAGCGGTTAAGATGTCGAACCAGGATTACTTTTTCTTCTTCGGCGACAGCAGCATCACCATCTGACGGCCTTCCAGTCTCGGACGAGACTCAACGACAATCATATCCCCCAGGTCTTCTTCGATGCGTTTCATCAATTTCATACCCAGTTCTTGGTGAGCCATCTCACGACCGCGGAAACGCAGTGTGATCTTCGCTCTGTCACCATCTTCCAGGAAACGTATCAGGTTGCGCAGTTTTACCTGATAATCCCCATCTTCCGTTCCAGGACGGAACTTAACTTCCTTGACTTTAGTCTGAGTCTGGTTCTTCTTCTGAGCTGCTTTTTGCTTCTTGAGCTCATACTGATAACGACCGTAATCCATAATCTTACATACGATCGGCTCAGATTTAGCGATTTGAACCAGGTCCAGACCGGCCTCTGCAGCTTTTGCTAACGCCTCAGCAAGAGGGACTACACCCACCTGTTCACCGTCAGCATCAATTAACCGCACATCCTTAGCACGAATGTTCTCATTAATCGGTGCAACTTCTACGTTGCGACCTCTTGGGTTATTCCGCTTAATAGCTAAATCTCCAATAATTCTTTTTAGCAGCCAGTGGTTAGCAACGCTTCAACCTGCTCAAGACTCATGCTTCCCAAGTCTTCACCAGAGCGGGTACGAACAGCAACACTTCCTGACTCTACTTCTTTATCGCCGATAACGGCCAGATAAGGCACTTTATGAATTGTGTGCTCACGGATTTTAAAGCCGATTTTTTCGTTTCTCAAGTCCGAAGAGGCACGAATACCTTTATTTCTCAGGCTTTTTTCAATTTCGGCACAATACTCAGCCTGTTTATCGGTAATATTCATAATCACAAGCTGCTTTGGTGCTAACCAGGATGGTAGTGCACCAGCATAATGCTCAATCAGAATACCGATAAAACGCTCGAAGGAACCCAGAATCGCACGGTGCAGCATAACCGGAGTCTGACGTTCACCGTCATGATCCACATATTCAGCACCCAAACGGCCCGGCATCGAGAAATCGACCTGAATAGTACCACACTGCCAAACACGACCAAGACAATCTTTCAGAGAGAACTCGATCTTAGGTCCATAAAAGGCACCTTCGCCCGGCAGCTCTTCCCATTCCAGCTGTTTCTGATTCAGCGCATCAGCCAGGGCTTTCTCAGACTTATCCCAAACCTCATCTGAGCCCACACGCTGCTCGGGACGGGTAGACAGCTTATACTCAATATCAGTAAAGCCAAAGTCATGATAAACCTGGTGCAGGAAATCGATAAAGCTGGATACTTCTTCCTGAATCTGATTTTCAGTACAGAAGATATGAGCATCATCCTGTGTAAAACCACGCACGCGCATCAGGCCGTGCAGAGATCCTGAGAATTCATTACGGTGACAGGAGCCAAACTCCGCAAGGCGCAGTGGCAGGTCACGGTATGACTTCAAGCCCTGATTAAATACCTGAATGTGACATGGACAGTTCATCGGTTTAACGGCGTAGTCACGATGCTCAGAATGCGTAGTAAACATCTGGTCATGGAACTTATCCCAGTGACCGGATTTTTCCCACAGAGTACGCTCAACAACCTGAGGTGTTTTAATTTCTTTATAGTCGTGCTGATCCAGCTTACGACGCATATAGCTCTCGATGGTCTGATACAGAGACCAGCCTTCCGGGTGCCAGAACACCATACCTGGCGCTTCTTCCTGCATATGGAACAGGTTCAGCTGCTTGCCCAGCTTACGGTGATCGCGCTTCTCAGCTTCTTCCAGACGGTGCAGATACTCTTTCAGAGCTTTCTTGTCCGCCCAGGCAGTACCGTAAATACGCTGCAACATCTCATTGTCTGAGTTACCACGCCAGTACGCACCCGCAACCTTCATCAGTTTGAAAGCTTTGATATGTCCGGTAGAAGGCACATGCGGACCGCGGCACAGGTCGATAAAATCACCTTGCTGGTAGAAAGACAGCGGCTGATCACCCGGAATATCCTTAATGATCTCAACCTTATACTTCTCGCCTTTCTCTTCAAACAGGCTGATCGCATCTTCACGTGACAATACAGAGCGATCAACTTTGAAATCTTTCTTCGCCAACTCTTTCATTCGCACTTCAATCTTCTCGAGATCTTCAGGCGTGAAAGGACGCTCAAAAGCAAAATCGTAATAAAAACCGTTTTCGATAACAGGACCAATCGTGACCTGTGCACTCGGAAACAGATCCTGTACAGCCATCGCCATCAGGTGAGCACAGGAGTGGCGAATTGTATCCAGCCCCTCTTCATCTCGTGCGGTAATAATTGCCAGCTGAGCGTCTTCTTCGATCAGAAAAGACGTATCAACCGGAACGCCATTAACCTTACCGGCCAGTGCAGCTTTCGCCAGACCAGCACCGATATCAGCGGCAACATCATAAACAGTGACAGCCTGGTTAAACGAACGCTGGCTGCCATCAGGAAGAGTAATAACGGGCATATTGAATCCTACATTATGTTAAGCCGACCCCCACGAAAGGCCTGCTTTAATGGACTGGAAATACAGGACTGAACCATACATCAGCCTCAGATACCGACACACAACAAGAAAACACTCTGTAAATGTGCCAAGCGCGCGATAATAACACCCATGTAAAAGTGATGCTATCGCACTAACTAAAACATTGTCTTAAACTGATAGATTAGAAGATGGCTCAGACCTAACGCTTTCATCTGTGATACTTGTCTGAACAGAGCAGATCACGACTCAAAGTCGGACAATGCGAACCATGCACCCTCATAAAGTTAAAAAACTGATACCATATGCCCTAAAAAAGGGGTTAGAAACCTAGCATTGCACCCCTGATTCAAGGCGAAGAATATGCACAACCAGAGTCAAGAGCCCAATTTATCCATTTTAGATACCCTGAACGAGATCGGAATTGCTCTTTCAGCGGAAAAAAATATGGACAGCCTGCTTGAGCGAATACTGATCAACGCGAAAAAGTTGACCGGGGCTGATGGTGGAACCCTCTACCTCTACAATCCTAAAAAACAGTCCCTAGAGTTTCGGATTGTGCGAACAGATTCCCTGGGCATAAAACTAGGTGGCGAGACGGGAGCTCCTATCAATGCTAATTTCCGCCCCCTGCCACTCTACCTTGATGACGACACCCCCAATGAACAGATGATCGCAGCCTATGCCGCTATTCATAAAGAGATCATCAATATCGAAGACGCCTATACCGTTACCCATTTCGATTTCAGTGGAACCCGAAAATTCGATGAGAGCACGGGCTATCGCTCAAAATCTTTTCTGACCATCCCCATGACCAACCATGAAAACGACATCATGGCGGTCCTTCAACTACTGAATAAAGTCGAAGAGGAAAGCGGAGAGGTTATTCCCTTCTCTCAAGAGGATCAGAAGCTCGCAGAATCACTCGCCTCCCAGGCCGCCGTTGCACTCACCAATCAGGGACTGATTGATGAAATGCAAAACCTGTTTGACGCCTTTATCAAACTGATCGCTACCGCAATTGATGAAAAGTCACCTCACACCGGCAATCACTGCCGACGGGTTCCAGAGGCCACCATGATGCTTGCTGAAGCCGCCCACGAAAGTGACGATGACTACTTCAAAGAGTTCTCGATGAACCCGGCAGACAAGTACGAACTCAAAGTGGCCTCCTGGCTACATGACTGCGGCAAAATCACAACGCCGGTGCATGTTGTCGAAAAAGCTACCAAACTGGAAACCATTCATGACCGTATAGAGCTCGTCGCCGCGCGCTTTGAGATAATGCGCAGAGATCTCGAAATTTCCATGCTAAAACAAAGGATTAAAGCATTGGAAAAAGGAGACACAGATCACACTTCGATCATCAATAATTATGAAAAACTGGCACAATCGCTTGCGGATGACCTGAGTTATGTTAAAAACTGTAACAAGGGTGGCGAGTTTATGGCTGACGAGCAGGTTGCCCGGGTTGAAAGCCTATCCAGGCTCGGCTGGACAGACATGGAAGGCAAGCCACAATCACTGATCACGGAGGAGGAGTGCTACAACCTGACAATCCGCCGCGGGACCATCACAGCAGAAGAGCGGGAGATCATTAACAACCACATGACTCTGACGCTGCGTATGCTGGAACAACTGCCGTTTCCGAAACACCTGCGAAATGTTCCGGAATATGCCGGTGGGCACCATGAAAGAATGGATGGCAGAGGCTACCCAAGAGGCTTAACCCGTAACGAAATGTCGATTCCAGCCAGAATAATGGCCATTGCCGATGTTTTTGAGGCTCTGACGTCATCAGATCGACCGTATAAAAAGGCCATGCCCCTTTCCCAGACACTGACCATCATGGGACGCATGGTAGAAGACAACCATCTTGATCCGGATATTTTCAGACTTTTCGTCAACTCCGGCGTTTATCTGAAATATGCAGAGAAGTTTCTGACACCCGAACAAATTGATGAGATAGATGTTGCGCAGTTGCCAGGGATGAACATGAGCGCAGCACTATAAATAAAAACTTAGGTACGCAAGGAAAAAGTATACGATGTGGATTTCAATTTTAGGTTGCAGCGGCGGAATAGGACCCGGCAACCGAACAACATCAATCCTGATTGATGACGACATCTTACTGGATGCGGGCAGCGGTGTTGGCGACCTGCAACTCCAGCAGATGGCTAAAATTCGCCACATCTTTATCTCGCACTCCCATCTGGATCATATCGCTTTTCTTCCGTTTCTTGTGGACAGCATCTTCAGCCAAATCAAAGAACCTATACAGGTTTATGGCCTGCCGGAAACAATCAAAGCTCTGAAAGACCATATATTCAATTGGTCAATCTGGCCTGACTTTTCCGAACTGCCTACTAAAGAAAACCCCGTGCTGGAATTTAACATTATGCCGCCCCACTCTACTATTCAGGTCGGCGATAGAAAAGTAACCTCAATACCGGTTGAACACGTGGTCCCCGGCGTGGGGTTTTGTGTCGAAAATAAAGACGGTAAAAATTTTGCCTTTAGTGGCGATACCGCTACAAACGACAGCCTTTGGGCAGCACTGAACAAACTCCCCAGCCTAAACACCCTGATGATTGAATCCGGTTATCCCGACTGCATGGAAGCTTTAAGCAAGATGGCCCAGCACTACACACCGGCAATTCTGGCCGAAGATTTACAAAAGCTGAACCACAAACCCCACTTGCTGATTTCACACCTGAAGCCCGGGCTTGAAATCCAGATTTCGGAGGAGCTGCATCGCCATCTGAAGGATTATCAGGTCACCTGTATCAAAAGCGGCGACAGCATCCAGATATAAACGGCCTTTCCCTTAAAACCAAAAAGCCGGTATCATGAAGTGACCCCCAATAGTTGGACACCCAACATTGGGGGTTCTTTTTATGGCAAAGTACAGTCGCTCACTCAAAAT
>JBLWSY010000031.1:0-32838 GCA_048270425.1 Oceanospirillum sp. | reverse complement strand
CCGTTCAAAAAGACAGTGGTACGAACTCGCCGCAAAGAACGGTATCAGCAAGGCGCTTTTCTACAACCGCTTACAACAGGGTTGGACTAAGCAGGACGCGGCGACGAAGCCGAAAGGCAAGTACGTGCTAAAGAACCGCCCGCCCAAAAGCGAGATAACGAAGCTGGCAGAAAAGAGCGGGCTTAGCTACAGCACGATCCACTCGCGCTTAAATCGCGGCTGGAGTGTCGAGGCAGCGACCACCACGCCTCTCAAGCGTAAGGGTAATAACAAGGAGGCGGAGCATGGGTAAGTCACTAGTATTCAAGATTTCTCAGCCAGCCGATTACGTTTCAGTTATCGAGCGCGTGAAGAATGCAGCCACCAAAGGCGTCCAGTCTGGGCGCCCTTTCCAGATCGCTATGCGGTATCTGACGCGCACTGAAATTCAGAACGCGAAATTCCACGCCATGATTTCCGATATTCACCGGCAAGGCCTGCGCGCTTACTCATTCGATGGCGTCAAGGCCGTCCTCGTCAACCAGTTTGCCCTTGAAATGGAAGAGCAAGGCACGCCACTGGCTCATCCTGGCGAGAAAGTATGGGACTGGAAAAGTCAGGAAGCAGTGTACGTCCGGCCTAGTACTACCGAATTTCTCAAGCACGAAGCAGCGCAGTTTATCGAGTTCCTGTATGCCACTGGCGTTGACCTGGGCGTGAGTTGGTCAGAGAAAGCGCTTAAAGCCTATGAGTCGTACAAAGAAGCGAGGGCCGCGTGATGACGATAACCGATATTGCCCTGCTGGCCCTATTCGCGCCAATCCTTGCTTATTGGATGTGGACCGACTGGCAGTTCCGAAAAGAGATGGACCGCTGGGCTGAGGAAGATGAAGCGACTCGGCAGCGCATCCGAGAGCGGGAGGGATGGTGATGCTTAAGCGCAAAACTCCCCTCCGCGCCAAGGCGCCCATGGCCCGCAAGCCCATCAAGCAGCGCCGCCGCAAAGCGCAGTCGGTAAAGCAGAAGGATGTGCGCTGGCGTAGCGAGCCATACCTGGCGTTCGTGCGCTCGCTGCCGTGCTGTGTGTGCGGCGCAACGGAGGGCATAGCCGCCCACCACATGATCGGCATGTATAACCTGGGCGGCATGGGGCTTAAAGCGCCCGATAGTTATGCAATGCCAGCCTGCGACCCGGCAGCGGGCAGCTTTAACGACTGCCACCAGCAAATACACCGCATCAAGGCACTGCGCGACCAGCAGCCCGCATTCCTGCGCAACACCTTACGCGCTGGCTTAAACCACTTCACAGGCGCCGATGCCGAGCAGCTAACGCACGCGCTGTCATTTCTGGAGGCAAAAGAGCAATGAACAGAGAAAACCATACGCCGCCAGCCAGAACGGCGCCGCCCGAGTCGATAGAAAAACAGTTCGTGCATTGCAAATGCGGCGACTCCTATCCAGCTAACAGTTACGGCGCGGGGTTTATTGAGGCTAATGGCGGCGTCTGTGAAAACTGCGACATGTATGAGCAGCGCATATCTATCAGCGCGAAGGCCGGTCAGCGGCTGGCCAAAGCAGCGCATCGGCTACAGGTCGCCGAGTACGCAATCAACGAGGCTATAAAAGGCCGCGACGACGAAGAGGTGTCTGCCTGCAATAGAGCCCTGACTGACGCGCGTCATGAATTTCAAGCGAGTGCCGCAGAGGTGAGTCAGGAGCTGATCGCCAGCGGCCACCACATGGCAGAAGGTGACTAACCATGATTGAGATCAAGCTGCCTTTCCCTCCCGCGGTAAACAACATCACCGCGGTGGTTCGCGGGCGCAAGATCACCAGCAAACGGGGGCGTGAATATCGCAAAACCGCGGTTGCTCGTATTGCTGAGCAGTTTACAGGCGTGCCGCTAACTGGTCGCCTCGCTGTCAGGATGGTGCTAATACCGCCCTGCCGCCGCAAGCGCGATATCGACAACTATAGCAAGGCAGCGCTCGATGCCATTACCGCCGCGGGTGTCTGGATTGATGACGAACAGATAGATCAGTTGACGATCATCCGCGGCGATCGCTCCCAGGGTGGTGGGTGTCTTGTTCAGATTGAGGAGGTCGCGGCGTGAGCGTGCAACTAAAAAATCATCTCGCAGAGCTGCTCAAGGGCGCCGAGCCGGTCAGCGAAGAACAGCGCGCCGCATGGCAGGCCGAAAGCGATCAGATATTTATGTTGGAGCCTAGCGTGGTGACCAAGTGCCACACCTGCGGGCATATCAATTATATGGCGCGCCTGGGGTGCGGCAATCGCCAATGCCCAGACCAGCCCATAGCCGTCAATGTCAGCCACTACTACGAGAACTACCAAGGCCAGCTATTGCGCCCTGGTATCGACTGGGTGCCCCTTGAGCAGCGACCGCTAACGGAGTGGACATGAGCAAATGTGTGCTTGACCTCGAATGCTGGTGTGCTCGCTGTGATTCAGAAGCGCGAGCGCTGAAAATTATATCGGCGCTGTCGTTCCGCATGAACCTATGCCCGACCTGCGGCAACAAGCGGTGCCCTAAAGCGACAGATCACCGGAATCAGTGCAGTGGTAGCAACGAGCCAGGGCAACCAGGGAGCCGCTACTAATGAATTGCGCACTAAACCGCTCAGAAATGGGTAAATCGGCCAATAGTGAGCATTTAAACGCTCAAATCGAACGACCGACGCAGTGGCCTGATGGGCGCCCGCTCGGTGGCGAGAACGGCTACCCGCCCGAATGGCACGCCTGGGCGCGGCAATGCGAGGTGAAATTCGTTATCAGGGAAATACTCAAGGCACCAAAGGCAAGCCGGAAGGCAGTGCACTCGCAATGGTTAAGAAAGTTTCCGCACGCAACACGCGAGGCTATGAAAGACGTTTGGGATGAGGTGGTCAACGAAAAGCGCAAGGGGGTGGCATGAAAGCGACAGTCAGAACAGAGCGTTTCTACGACATCGAAATCGGCGGCGTGATGAAGGAAGGCTGGCGGGAGGTTTCTAGCTGGAACGGCCTTAAAGAACTGGAACGCAAGGGGCAAAAGCTGATCGTTACCACCGAGCAGCACTTAGATATTTTCGACATATTCGGCTCGGACATTGGCTGCGAGAAAAACGCCGCTATACACGTACTGACGGCAAGTCCTGATCTATTCCAATGGCTACGCGGCGAGGTGAAGGCATGAAATATCTAGTCAACAATCCGCGCGAGGCTTGGGCAATGGCTTTTGAAAGCGGTATTCGCACCCAGGCAATGGTTGATCTTGAGGAAAGCCAGACTGATCCTGTCATCGTTAAGAGCGGTAAGCGTAAGCGCTACGTGCTCGGCTTCAATGATGATGGAAAGATAGTCACGTACACGCGAGAGCAGATTAGCGCTAGTCAAGACCGCTCTCGCAAGGGTGGCCCAGGAGCCGCGTTCGGTGACAGCTACCATGCCGTATACTCTGCAATTATCAAGCTGGAGCGAGATAACAAGACGCTCGCAAATGTAGGTCACTGGCTTAGCCTGAATGACACTGAGCAGGCCAACCGCTACCACGATGACGTATTCGACACTGTGCTGATGCGGCTAATCATGAATACGCCAGGATGGGATGATTGGCGCGATAAGACAAAGGAGCGCGCAAAAGCATTGATCCAGGCGCGCATGATGCAAGATCGGCTCAATGTAGACGGAACTCGACAAGGCTGGACGCCGCAAGAGGTATGCGTATTTGTGTCTGAGTATCTGGGTGTAAAGATCATCCGTAACAACTGGTATAGGGATGGATGGGTAGCTGTCTGGGAATTGCTTGGGATTATCATTAACGGCCTTGAAGATTGCGCGATGCAAACGGTTAGCGATGCTGTTGCCCAGACAAATAGAGAAATACGCAATTTTATAAAAAATGCAGCTTGACGAAATGATGCTCTGAAATGTACACTTTTGATATTCTGGCGATAAAAGTCAGACGACGCCAAAGAACTTAAAGCCTCGCTAATCGCGGGGCTTTTTTGGTTTTCTGATTTTTAACCTTCTGCACTGTGCTGATATAGTGGTTACGCTGGTTCCAAAATGAGCGGCAATGCTTTTTTGGTTAATGCGCTTTTTTACCATCTCAATCAGCTCAGGGTCATTACTGCGATCCCATCTATAGGAGTGGCTAAGCGACTGAGGCGAATTGGCATTAACTTTTAGCACCTGGGCGCGTGATCGAATGCTTTCAGGTTTTCGCTTTAGAACCATTCCAACTCGTAGAGCGCCCCACTCTGGATAGTGATCTATTATTATCTGGTCTTCATCGGGAGTGAACTGAATGTAGGTGTCGTAGCGAACCGTGTACCTGAATAATGGCATCGGATCACCCGCTTGAAGCGCTTTCCAGGCTTGCATAGCCTCTTTTTGCCGCTCTGGGTCATCGCTCCATTTTGGTTTTTTCCACCAGCGGCGCTCGCGCTGCTGTCGCCTGCGCTCCTCTGCATCACGTCCATCGGCGGTTGTCGCACCATCTGGCAACCGCGAATGATCTCCGGGGCGAATGGCGGACACCATTTCAGATTGTCGCTTTAAATCTACAGGGGCCTTTTGCCCTCTGCCTGCAGTGCGCGCCGCCTCGACTGCAGAGCCTAGGTGATCGTATGTAAAAGACCCTTTGCTAATCGCCTCTTTCAGCTGCTCGGAGAGTTTTTCGCGTGTGGCTGTGCCTGCTAGCGCGAAACGCTTAGGGATTCCCCATTTTTGGCGGTACTCGGCATGGCTCATGCCGTGGGTGCGCGGCAGATGAGTAGCAAGAGATTTAAACCACTTGCCGCACTCCAGGCACTGGATTTGAGGTCCGCCTGTGTAGGCCTCTAGCTCCTCGTTAGTCTCGAATGGTTTGTCTCGCATTAGAGCGACTCCGATAGATCCAGCAGGCGCTGGCCGCGCTCCCTAGTGATGCGCTTTAGATCCTCCCAAACACCGGCAGGGACAGTGCGATCACCTGATAGCCATTGACGAACCCGGCGAGCATCCTTGATTCCCAGCGCCCTAGCCATGTCGGTCTGCCAAGAAACGCCAAACAGCGCTTGGCCGATTTCGTGGAGCCTGTAGGCGTCGCCTTGGTCTTCTTCAAGGTCGATCAGGGCGGCATTCACCGCCTCGATCCACTGACCCTCATCAAGCCCCCAGGTTTTCATGTCGGTTTCGTCAGCGCCGTTAGCGAGTGAGTCGCGTAGCTCGCTGGGGCTGTTGTCGTCATAGCAGGCAGTGGCGAATGCCTGGGTATTTTCTTCTTGGATGCGGTTTATAGCTGACATGATGCTCTCCTTATGCGTAAACGTAGCAGATTGCTTCGCCTTCCCAGCTCGGGCAGGCTCCTTTGGTTTGGATGTCGCGCTCACTGCAGAACCATGATTTGCCACGGTTCAGGCCGTCACGCTCTGCAACAGCAACCGGAACGATGCGGCGGCTAGACCATGAGGCTGCTTTAGGTGCCGGTGCAGCACTGACGGCTGCGGCTTTCTCTTTAGCAGCTTGGCGCGCCTTACGATAAGCGTCGTTCTCTAGGCTGCGCTTTAGGTTGGCCCACTCTTGCTTAAGAGCAACACGGAAAGCAATAGCATAGGAGTCGGTGTGCTTGTTGTTTACCCAAATGCGCGCCTGCTGGTGGGCGTACTTCATGATGTTGTGGAGAGTTAGCTTAGTCATTGCGGTAGCCCTTTTGGCTGTTAGCTGGCCCGTATGGCCTAGCTCATGTACCTAATATTAGGTACAAAACAAATTAAATGCAAGCGCTTTGCAAATTATTTTTTTGCCGCCCCTTCCCCTTGCGGCTTTTTTATTCGAGGCATCCTATGGCTTTCATCTTCCTGCGAGAAGTACCCCAGGAGGGTACGGCTACGTATACCCCGCAGCCGTTCATGCTGCCGTGGGGTGCCAGAGTCGATGACGCGTTTATCGACAAGCTGTTCGAAATCTGCGAGCGCATGGGCTGGGGTCCTGACTTGGCAGATGACTTGATGGGCTGCATAGCCTTTGAGTCTGGGTGCACGTTCTCGCCATCGGTACGCAATGCGGCAGGCAGCGGGGCTACTGGCTTGATCCAGTTCATGCCCGCCACCGCCCGCGACCTCGGCACGACTACCGACTCCCTCGCCCGCATGAGCGCCGTTGATCAGATCGAATACGTCTACGCCTACTTCACCAAGTACCGATGGCATGAGCGTGTTCGCTGCCTTGAAGACATGTACATGGCCATATTGATGCCTAAATACATCAGCTCCCCGCTCGGCACTGTGCTGTTCAATGACGGCACTCGGGCATACACGCAAAATCGCGGGCTAGACGCTGATCAAGATGGCCGTATCACCAAGGCTGAGGCAGCCGCCAAGGTGCGCGCCGTTTATTTAGAGGGCTACGCCCCCGGCAACGCCCGAGAAGTCTTTTACACCGAATCGTAACCCGCGCTCGCAGAGGTGAGCCACCGATGCAGAGAGTAAGCCGTATGCCCCCAGATCCGCATGACCACAAGACGTGGGAGCTAGCTCTGTGGCTACAGGTCAACGCCCCCTGGCTAGTAGCGGGAATCGTTGCAATTTTCATGGTGTTGCTACGCGCTTACTTGGACAAAGTGAAGCTCACAAAGAAGGACGTTGCCGAGGCGATTATTTGCGGTGCGTTTGTGATGACCTCGCGCCCCGTCATGGCATCGATGGGCATTAGCGACGACTGGGCGATATTCATCGGCGTGGTAACAGGCTTTCTAGGTGTTCGGTTCTTCCGTCCTGCGGTCGAGGCCATGGCTCGCCACGTACTCAATAGCCGAGGTGGAAAATGACAACCAAGGAAGAGTTCACGGCGCTTCGCCGCAAGGTGCGTTACTACCAGCGGCAAGCTTGGGCATCCACCGTGGCATTCGTCATTGCCGTGGCGCTGCTGGCCATTGTTATCAGTCAAACCGTTGAGTCTCGGGCGCAGCTCGCTCGGGCTACTGCTGTGATTGATCAGCAGGCCGAACGACTCACGCAGCTAGAAGATGAGAACGCGGCAATGTTTCACCACGTTCTTAGCGTACAAGGGCGGCTCAATTCGTGCCTGATCTCTGACGGTCAGCCCGCCATCAACTGGGAGAAGTATCAATGAACCTTATCCCTGAGTGGCGAGCTAGTCATCGCATGTGGTCAGTGCGCCTCGGAGTCATCGCTGCC
The DNA here is from genome assembly GCA_048270425.1 of Oceanospirillum sp. Lineage (GTDB taxonomy): Bacteria > Pseudomonadota > Gammaproteobacteria > Pseudomonadales > Halomonadaceae > Oceanospirillum. The sequence goes on along the minus strand of JBLWSY010000031.1, from coordinate 25,682 downwards.
CTGCTCTGCGGCCTGCAGCCCGTGCTACCGCATTGGGAAGGCGTCATCCCTGAATGGGCCTATGCCTTGCTCGCCTCACTGGTAGCCATCGCTGGCGTGATTGCTCGTTTAATCCCCCAGCAGCGCGTCACTACAGAGCGAGAGCGGAGAAAGACCCATGTTTGAGATTATCGCAGGGGCATTTGCTCTGTTGGTTGCCATCGCTGGCGTATTGCTCAAGCAGCGTAATAACGCACGCAAGAAAGTCGATACCGCAGAGCGCAAAGCCGAGAAGGTAACCGCTGTGCGTGAGAAAGAGCGCGAGATTGATCAAGCCAGGGCTGAGGCCCGCAAAGAATCGCAAGAGGTGAAGCGTGAAGCCGATAATCGCCCTTCTACTGAGCGCCCCACTGGCTCTTTTCGTCGCTAGCTGCACAACGGTCGAGTATGTGCCGGTTAATCCGCAATGCACGCCACCGCCGCAGCCCGCGCTACCAGAGATCGACCGCGGCGAGCTGTGGGATGCCGTTGGCGACGCAGAGTACCGGCGTTTCGAATCGTACATCAACCAACTGTGGGCATTTAGCGATGAGCAAGGCGCGATGCTGGATTCGTTATGCGAGTAGACGCCTTTCGGCCTGGGTGCGCGTTCGCTGGATTGTGGGCGCTTTCCTCATGTCCGCGTACTGGCATCGCAAGAGAAAGCTGTACAAAAGCGGCGAATAGTTACACAGGCTCGCGAATGGGTGCACTAAGTCACGGGCAATAATCGACAAGGATTATACAAATGGCCTGCAAAGCCTGCGAGCGCCGCCGCGAACGCATCATGGAACTGGCTCGCAAAATCCGAGAGCGCCTCCCCTTCCGCATCACCAACATGCACGAGTACGTAGAGGCTCGTAAGCAAGCAGAGAGAGACAGCTAATAATTCGTGTCGCTAGAGCAAAATAAGAAGCGGCATAACATTTGTTTTTTCAGGCATGTTTATTTTATATAAGCAAGCCCAGCGCTAACTGGGCCAACCTGAACATGTCTTATTAGTTGTCATAGAAGATCGGATCTTTTGAAGATCCTTTCATAAGCTCTATTGAATGAGTGCAATCGCCTCGATTGATGTAGCTCTCTGAGCTACGAGCGATCGCTTCACCGTTTTTGGCATAGTAGATCCAGTACCATTGCCCTTTGTTGTCCTTTTTCTGCCAGTAGCACGGATATGTGACAGTAGCCATTTAATTCTCCTCGTTTGTTTTAATTGCAACGCCCTACTGCCCAGTAAGAGCGTTATTACTTACAGCGCACCTTCAATGCGCTTAGCCAAGGTAACACTAGGCAGCTAATAGCCTTCAGTAGACAAAAGGTTTAATCCAACCAATCTTCGCATGAGTAAAAACACATGACTAAGACTGCCAAAGAGACTGCCGTGCTGTCAGCGCGACAGTCTCGTTTTGTTGATGAGTACCTGATTGATCTTAATGCTACCCAGGCGGCTATCCGCGCCGGTTATAGCAAGAAGACAGCCAGCCGCATCGGCCCTGAGCTACTTGGAAAAACTTGTGTTGAATCAGCAATTCAGGAGCGAATGAATCAGCGCTCCAGGCGCACCGAAATTACTGCAGACAAAGTGCTTCAGCGCTGGTGGGATATTGCTACCGCTGATGCCGGTGAGCTTACCCAGCTAAGGCGCGGTTGCTGCCGTTATTGCCATGGCGAGGATCACGAATTCCAGTGGCAGGACGAAGACGAGTTCGAGCAAGCGCTGACTAAAGCTGAGACAGGTAAAGAGCCTAATGATGCTGGTGGGTATGGTTACCGTGAGTTCCACCAGCCGCATCCAGGCTGCCCCCAGTGTGGTGGCGAAGGCTTACCGCGTGTCTACGCAGAGGATACCCGGAGGCTATCAGGTAGCGCCAAGCTTCTATTCGCAGGTGTGAAGCAGACCAAAGAAGGCCTTGAGATAAAGACGCAGGATCAAGGCAAAGCCCTTGAGAACGTCGCCCGCCATCTGGGCATGTTTACCGACCGCGTAGACCACACCAGTAGCGATGGCAGCATGACGCCCAAGCCGACGACCATCCATCTGGTAGCACCAAATGACGACAGCGACACTTGAGCTACCGCCGAAGCTAATCCCTGTATTCACTGACAAGCCAGGAGAGCAAGTCCGCTACCGAGGTGGCTACGGTGGGCGCGGTTCTGCCAAGACTCGCACATTCGCCCTAATGTCGGCTGTGCGTGCCTACATGTTCGCCGAGGCTGAGCAGTCTGGGGTCATCCTGTGCGGTCGCGAGTACATGAACTCGCTTGAAGACTCCAGTATGGAGGAAGTGAAGCAGGCGATCCGCTCGGTCGACTGGCTGAACGCTTACTTCGACATTGGCGAGAAGTACATCCGCACGAAGAACCGCCGCGTCTGGTACACGTTCGCTGGCTTGCGTCACAACCTCGACAGCATCAAGTCAAAGGCCCGCATCCTGCTTGCCTGGGTGGACGAGGCCGAAACGGTCAGCGAGATAGCGTGGCAAAAGCTCCTACCCACCGTGCGCGAGGAAAATTCCGAAGTATGGGTAACGTGGAACCCTGAGAAAGACGGCAGCCCTACCGATACCCGTTTTCGCAAGAACGCGCCGGAAGGTTCCAAGATTGTCGAGATCAACTACACCGATAACCCCTGGTTCCCTGCCGTTCTGGACATGGAACGGCTAAACGACCGCGAAACCCTGGACGACCAGACGTATGCCTGGATATGGGACGGCGCGTATCGCGAGAACAGTGAGGCGCAGATACTCGCTGGCAAATACCGGATAGCTGAGTTTGAGCCTGACGCTAAGCGCTGGGATGGTCCCTATTACGGGCTTGATTGGGGTTTCTCGCAAGACCCTACTGCTGGTATCAAGTGCTGGGTTCACGATAACCGTCTCTATATCGAATATGAAGCGGGCAAGGTCGGGCTTGAGAACGACGATATTGCCAAGCACATGATTGACCGACTGCCTGGTATAGCTGATCACGCCGTGCGCGCCGACTCAGCAAGGCCGGAGACGATCAGTCACGTTAAAAATGATGGGCAGGGCAAGCGTCAGAAGTTGCCCCAGATAGTTGGCGTAGAGAAATGGAAGGGGTCGGTGGAGGATGGTATCGCCCACCTTCGTAGCTATACCGAGATCATTATTCATCCGCGCTGTGTTGAGACGATCAAAGAGGCGCGAATGTACAGCTACAAGGTCGACCGTCTAACTGGCGACGTTCTGACCGCTATCGTTGATAAGTACAACCACTACATTGATGCCCTGCGCTACGCTCTTGCGCCACTGATTAAGCGCGGGCCTGTTGGCCTAGTCCTCAAACGAAACCGGAGGTAACCCATGGGAGCATGGAACAACATCCGCCGCTCCCTGTTCGGGATGCCGACGATGAGCAACGACGCCAAGCGTGCCACGGCATGGCAGGATTATGGCTATCCTGAGGAGCTAGAGTTCGACCAGTACTACACGATGTTTTCGCGCAGCGGCATTGCCCGCGCAGGCGTGATGCGTCACGTAGAAAAGACGTGGGAAACAAACCCCTGGATCGTTGAAGGCGAGGAAGGTGATAAGCCGCGAACTGACTGGACGCCACGGGAGAAACAGCTAGCCCGCGTTATTCGTGATATGCGCCTATGGAGCCGCTTTTCTGCTGCTGACTGGCGGGGTCGCGTCGGGCACTACTCTGCCCTGTATCTGACGTTTGCCGATAACCAGAGTCCTGATAAGCCGGTTATTCGTGGCTCTAAGCTGCTTAGCGTTAAGCCGCTATACGAAAAACAGTTAAAGCCCACTACTTGGTATGACAACCCAAAGCTGCCTAACTTCGGTCTGCCAAGCATGTACCAGTTACAGCAGTTCAACCCCGAAGATGCCAACCCGGCTAACAACTCAAGCTTTCAGATTCACCCCGACCGCATCCATATTCTGGCCGAAGGGGCGGAAGACGATTCGATCTACGGCATACCTGCCCTGCAAGCAGGCTTCAACTCACTGTTGGATATAGAGAAGATTCGCGGCGCTGGTGGCGAAGGCTTCTGGAAAGCGGCGCGTGGAGCATGGGCGCTTTCAGGGGAGGTTGAGCTGCAACAGCTGGCTACCATGTTAGGCGTTGAGCAAGATAAGGTGGCGGAGTCGCTTAACGACACTGCTGCTGACTTTGCGTCAGGTATGGATAAGCTGCTTATGCTGGGCGGCATGAAAGCCGATAGCATGTCGTTCAACGTGCCGCGTCCACTTGAGTTCTACGACGTAGCCCTCCAAGACTTCGCCTCAAGCGTCTCTTGCCCGGTGCCTGAGCTGATAGGACAACAAATTTCGCAGCGGTCTAGCGAGGAAAACAGCCGCAACTGGCAGCAGACGATCATGTCACGCCGTCGGCAGTTCGTTGGACCAAATATCGAGGGTTTCCTGCGTCACCTGATGGCCTTGGGTTCAATCCCTTATATTGAGCGTTTCTACGTAGCATGGGATGACCTGACCGACGCCACAGCCAGCGAGAAGCTGGAGAACGCGAAGCACATGTCAGAGATCAACCGCAACAACACCATGGCGGGCATGGCTCCCTCGTTCACCGAGAACGATATGCGCGAGGCCAGCGGCCATGATGCTGACCCATCGCTTGACGGCGGGCTGAACTTTGGAGAAGACGATGATTCGGCAGCCGATGGCACCTCGCAATCTTCAAGCGCCGACGCAGACGAGCAGGCAGCTACAGAAAGCGACTAGGCAGATAGATGAGGCGATGGCCGAGCTTCGCCGTCGCGTTATCCGCCGCTTTGAAGAGGTGCCGTACTACACCACTACCGGTAATGGGCTGCACGCTAATCGCGAAACCTACCACTACCTCCTCGATGAGGATGTATTAGCAAATCTGTCTGAATACATCCTGGCGATGATAGATGAGCTAGTGATGCGCGGCGATAACGGCAGCCCGATAATCATTAGGCCCGCCGAACAGGCGTATCAGTCGGGAGCGGCGTATCAGGTCAGCAACTTACAGGCGCAGACCGAGGCATTCCGACGCACGCTTGAGCAGACACTGCTTTCAACGCCCTATCGTACGCGCATCGGCTTGGTGCGCGCTCGCGTTTTTGAGGAAATGCAGGGCTTCACGGCGGCAACGCGTACCGACCTGCAGCGTGTGCTTGCTGACGGCATGGCCAGGGGGCTTAGTCCTCGCGATATTGTTGGTCAGATCAATGCAAGAACAGGCGTAGACGAGCGGCGAGCCGAGAAGATAGCCCGCACTGAGATTAATAACGCCCACCGCCGCGCGCTGTTAGACCAGGACGAGCAGGCGAACGATGAAGGCATTAAAACGCGGTTGTTGTGGTTCTCTGCACTGTCGCCGACAACCAGGCGCTGGCATGGGTCAAGGCATGGGGAGACGTTCACTAGGCAAGAGGTAGACGACTTTTATTCCCGTGACGGGAATGCGATCAACTGCCTGTGCAGCGTGAGGTCAATTCTCGTCGATGAGCAGGGCAGCCCGCTATCCAACGCGCTACCTGATAAGCTACGCCTACAAGGGGCCAAATTCTTCAAGGCGGCGGCGTGAGCGACGAATACATGGTGGTGCTGGTCAATGGTGAGTTCGCGTTCCGGCGTGTTGCTGAGCAAGGCGTGCGCGTGATCCGTAACGGCATCGCTGAGTTCAAGAAACGCCCTGAACTACTCAAGGGCGAGATACTGGCCATTACCTATCCGCCTGATGGCATCTATCGCATTATCAAACACGACGACTAACCCGCTACGGCGGGTTTTCTTTTGGCTGCCATTCGGCGGCCTTTTTCGTTTCTGGAGGACGCATGGCCGTCAAACACGCCCATATCGTGACGCGGGTGAATGCGTCGCAGATCAAGAAAGAGGTCATCAATGGCGAGGAGCACTACCGCATCCCTTCAGCCACGCTGCCCGATAACGTGGTGATGAATGGAATCCTGTACCCGGCCGACGAGATCGAGGCTAGCTACATGAGCCTCGAAGGCGCACCGGCGCCGCTAGGCCACCCCAAAGTGGGCAATCAGTTCGTGCCCGCGTCTACACCCCACGCAATTAATAAGCACTGGATCGGCGCTTGGAACGAGAACGTTCGGCGCGAAGGTGGTCGCGTTCTGCTCGACAAGGTGGTCAATATCCGCGTGGCCAACCAGACCGAAGGCGGACGCCAACTTATCCAAGCCATCGAAAAGCAAGAGCCCATCCACACGAGCACCGGCCTACAGCTGGAAATCAAAGTCGCTAACGGCGAAAGCCGAGGCAAGCCGTACTCTGGGGCTGCGCAAAACATGCGGTTCGATCACGACTGCTTCTTGCTTGGCGAGCGGGCTGCTGCCACGCCTGAAGAAGGCGTTGGCGTCTTTGTGAATTCCCAACAAGAGCAGTCAGAGGTGATGGTTTTTAACCTCGATCTTGAAGGCGATGACGAATGGGTGATTGAGAGCATGGCAGATCAAGCCCTGCGTCAACGTTATGAGCCAGAGAAAAACAGCCTGATGGATCAGTTGCGTCAGGCCTTCCGGAGCGTTTTAGCGGGCACGCCTACCGAAGCCCCGTTATCCACCAATGCCCAGGAGGGCGATATGTCACTGACGAAAGAAGATGTAGTCAACGCGATTGGCGAAGCGCTTAAGCCCTATGGCGACAAGCTGGACGCCGCTAACGCCAAGCTGGTCGAGCTGGAGACGGCCCAGAAAGAGCAAGGTGAAACGGTAACCGCTCTGAAAGCTAACGCTGACGCTGCCGCCGCCGCTCAAGACGCCCAGCTAGATGAGCAGCTAAAGGCTAACGGCTTCGATGATGAAGACCTGAAAGGCATGACTACCAACGCCAAGCAAAAGGTGCTGGCTAAGCAGTCGCCCGCCCAAGGCTTCCACATTAACGCCTCGTTCGGCGGCAACGCTGACAAGGGCCCGCAAGACACCCTGCCGGAGTAAGTCATGAGCAACTACACGCAATGGGGCAAGAACGTTATTTTCTGCGGCCCTGCGCAAATGCTGGATCAGCCGATTCGCAAAGAGTCGCCAGTGCTGGCCGAAACCCTGCCCGGCACCGTGGTTCACCTGAATGCAGACGGCCTTTTTGAGGCTGGCCCTGGCTCACTGAGCTACGTGCTGGATAAAGACCACCTTGGTCATGAGTTCGTGCAGACGCCTTATGAGGCCGACGACATTGCAACGGCATTTTGGCCACAGTCTGGGCTAGTTCTAAACGTTCTCACTGCTGCCACGCTTGAGATCGTGGAGGATGAGCCGCTGTTCATCACCGCCACCGGCACGCTGACTAACGTCGACCCCGCTGACGGAACCGCCGCCTACGGCTATGCCGCTGAATCACTCACTGTCGGTGCCAGCCCTGAGCTAGTCGCCGTTAAATTCGTATAAGGAGTTAGCGATGCCTAGCTATGTTTTTGACCGAAACCACGTACAGACCAACGCAGCGTTGCGCGGTCAGTACGAATACCTGCAGGCGAATCGCGCCATGCAGCAGCATACGGAGAGCCAGTTCACCGGCGTGCCTGTTCCAGGGCTGACCGGTAACGCTTCAGCACCGGTTCCCTACCCTGTCTATGCCGAGATGGACCGCCAGTCCAAGCAGATCATGCTGGAGCCGCATGTTGAGACGCTGCTACTTGATCTCATGCCTATGGCGCGCCCTATCAGCATCGGCAAGATGGTGCACCAGTACCGCCAAGGCGGTGACGCGGGTGCGGTAACGTCCAGCATGTCGGGTCTTGAGCCGATCCCTAACGATCAGACTCAATACAAATACGACGGCGCTATCATTCCGGTACACCAGTCCGGCTACTACCGCGAATGGCGGGAAATGGCAGGCATGCAAAGTTCTGGCTGGGACGACGTGCTTGACGACCAGATGGCGTCGACCCGCGCAGTCCGTGAGCGCATGTCCAACTACTGCCTTGACGGGTTGGTGGACGCCAACGGTAACCCGCTGACGTTTAAGGGCGTGCCCTCCTACGGCATCCGTAACGGCGCTAACACCGCCAAAGCGACCCTGGCGGTTGACTTGACCTCTAACGCAACAGCGCCTGACGCCGTGCGCAATGAGTTCATCCGCCTGCGTGACATTATCCGCCGTGATAACCGCGTGACTTACACCCTGACGGTCTACGTCTCGGGTGAGATTGCCGCCACGCTCGACCGCTACTACGTGATTGATGGTCAGGTAACGGCCAGCCGCACGCTACGCCAGGAGCTTGAGAGCCTTGAAGGCATCGGTGCTATCAAGGAGCTGTCTGGCCTTGAGGGCAACGAGCTGATCATGGGCGCACTGTCTTCTGAGTACGTGGTGCCGCTGGTGGGTCAGGCAGTCTCCAACCTTGCGCTACCTCGCCAGACGCCTTTTGCCCGCCACCAGTTCCTGGTGTGGTCCGCCATGGGTCTTGAGATTCGCGTCGACTATAACGGCCGCACCGGCTGGCTGTACGCCGCTAACGCATAACCATAGCCCCTACGGGGGCTTAGGAGATCAGAATGAAACTACGTGTCACGAAATCGAACCTTTACCGCAACGGTCGCCGCTGCGCAATCGGTGAAGTGTTTGAGCATAAGGGCGACAAAGTGCCGAGCGTTTACCTGGGCAAGGTCGAGGTGGTCAAAGAAGACAAAATCACCGTCGCCACGCCTGACGCCACTTCCAGTAATTCAGGCGACGAAGCGCAGGCTAAGCGCCGCGAATTACTGCTGGAAGAAATCGAGCGCATGGAAGGAAAGCGTCCGGGTGCCAACACCAAGGATGAAACGCTTGAAGCTAAGTTCGCAGAGCTGAAACTGAAAGAAGGCGGAGAGTAATCATGGCGGTCGTCATTACCCAAGAGGATGTAACGAGCTATGGCATTGTCGCACCTCAATCAGTGATCGACGGCCTCATATTACTGATGGCCCAGGCTGATGACTGCCTTGATAAGCAAAGTGTGCCGGATGACGTCCAGAAGACGTTAAAACTCTACGCTATCGGGCATATGTCGTATCTGGTCACTGGCGGGCAGATCAAGAGTCAGTCAGCGCCCAACGGCTCTAGCCGCTCGTTTGCGGTGCCGACTGGTGTCGGGCTTGCGTCCACTACATGGGGTTCGCTGCTCAAGAGCCTGGATAAATGGGGCTGTATCAGCAACCTGCTAACCAATGACCAGCCTAAGCCTATGGTGCTGAGCGTTGGTCCTGGGCGCCGGAGGATGTGTCAATGAAAACAGTATCTCGGAAGCCGATTCCTGCCAGAAGAACCAGCGAATATCGCAAGCCTCAAATTTCCGAGTATGTGCTGATACTGGGGTCTTTCGTTGGCTTGCCTGTGTTAACCCTCGCTGTGGTAGCAATAGCAGTTTGCGAGATGGTGAAGGCATGAGCGCTACCTCCAGATGGACCTACACCAACGTCAGCACGCTATGGCCTAACTTAGGCCGCCATCCTGAAACGCGAGAGCCGGTATGGGGTGCGCCTGTGGTGATCGCCTGTACATTCGAAACTATGGGCGATACCCAGACCGACGAAAACGGCAAAGAGTTCGTGCCGCAGGACACGGTTTGGCATGAAGACAAGACGCCTATCAAGGCCGGCGACCGCGCGGTCATTGGTCAGGCACTTGAAGACTTGACGCCTCCCGTAGCGGCTAAGCCTATTCGCAAGGTGGGCGGCTGGGACATGTCGTTCTTTGGCGAAGAGCCGGACTTCGTTTTCTACACGTGAGGTGGTTATGTCCGTACGCGGCGGCAATAAGGTTCGCCGCAATATGCGGCAGACGCTTAGGCAAATCTCTAGTGAGCTGACGCCTACCGTAGTGAAAGAAATACTCATCATTGGCGAGGGATATGCGGCAGTCCTCACGCCAGTAGATACATCTAACCTCATCAACTCAGGCTTTCGCACGGTAACCAATACGGCTACCGGCACCGTGGGCGTGGTCGGTTATACAGCGGATTATGCAGCGGCCACACATGATGGCGGACCTAAAAACTGGCAGAAGTCGGGCGCTGAAGACGAGTATTTGACAAAGGGTTTTGAACGAGACGGCATTGCCGAAATCGACGCCCACATAGCGCGGAGGTATCAGAAGTGAATCCACTGCATGTGCTGCGTGACCACCTGGCTGATCTGCCTGAGCTAGATGACTTTAACCGCATTTTTTACCGCTGGTATGACGAGGATGTGCAGCAAGGTGCGCCGCCCTTCTTGCTGCTTCGGCCTGACGGCGGCGGCACCAAAAACGAACTGATGCAGAAGCCAGATGTTCGCCTTGCCGTCTGTACCGACCACCCCTCTCAGGCTGACAGCGTAGCCAGGGCCATCGAGCAGTACTTGATCGACAACCACTCTGCTGAGTGCGTCTGCAACTTCGAAATCCTGGCCGGTGTAACCGGACCCTTCCCACTTGAAAACGAGCGCAACGTTTCACAACTGACCGTCCGACTCTGGGCGTAAACGGAGGCCGTCATGGCTGATTGCAACACAATCGAGAAATATCTGGGCCGTGATACGGTCGTCGAATTTTCTATCACTGAGCCAGCTACTGAAGAGGACTGGAATGTCCTGGGCTCAATGCGCGGCAAAGAATGGGGTAGCGAATGGACTACCACTGACGCCACTACTGACGACAGCCCCAACCTTACTCAAGAAGAGCTACCAACCTATAAGACCGGCAGTATTTCTTTTGATGGCGTAGCGACGAAAGATACGACCAAGAATGTCGATCTGTTAGAAGACTTCGTTAACGATCCAGCAACAAACGGCAGCGTTACGGGATACCCGCACGTTTGGCTGCGCATTTCGGTACCCCGTGGCGCTGACACGCTGCGCGTCTATCAAGGCTGCGCGCTGCTGACATCGTTCCAGAACACGGCGCCGCATGATGACGTCGCCACTTGGTCGCTAGAGGGTTCTAGCTTCTCTTACACCCCCGAAACAGTGAGCGTTACCCCGTAATGGCTAACACGTACGCGGGCGAGATTGCCGTGTGCTGGCAAGGGCGGGATTATTTATTCCGCCCTACCCTGGCGGCCATGGGCGAGCTAGGCGAGCCTGAAGAGATCGTGCGCTTATTGGTGCGTGTTCAGTCGCCGGGCATTGACGGCTTTGTTGCTGCTTTGGCGGTATTGCAATCCTGCTATGTCGGTGAGCCTGAAGACATAGCTAAGCTGATCGGCTACTTCAAGGATGTAAAGGGGAGGTTACGTTACGTGATGGGCTCCATGCCATTGCAGAACGTGCACGTCCTTGGGGCCAAGCTGGCGGTTTCGGGAATTGTGGGCGCGCCGAGGCAAAAGAAAGGCGGCGGCAAGCCAATGGCCTCCTTTGATCCCGCCGAGTTCGTGGGCGCAGCACAGGCGCATCTAGGACTATCCAGCGCTGAGGCTTGGTCGCTGACAATGATCGAACTGCAGCGTGCGCTTGATGCCAAGTTCCCAGACCCTAAAGCCGAGAAGCAGAAAGACATGCCTACCGAGGAATCATCCGCCGCATCGGTTGCGCATGTAATGCAGCTACGACGACGAATCAAAGAGCAATCTAGAGCCGCATGATCAGGCGGCTTCGCTCTCCTCTACCCTTGATCATGCGTCTGCGCTACCCTAGTAAATTATAATTCATCGCTGGGGAGCGAATTATGAGGCCAGTGCCTATAACGGCTGACCAGCCTATAGTGGCAGAATTGCAAAGAAAAAGGTTTTCAGAAGAATCTGTGAGCGACCTAGAGATGCAGGCGTATCTCAATAGAGCGAGCGCGCTAGACTCCAATACTTTAGAAGGCGCGTTTGCAGTTGCTTACGTCTACAGCTTCTGGAGAAAATTCAGTAAAGCCGAAAACCATACAGATGCTCTGATAAATGCCTGGCCGGAAACGCCGAGAGCCCTATACTTAGCTGTTATTTGTTATGGCATGACCTGCTGCTACACCAAGTGCTTATCGACAGCGCAGAAGCTAGTGAACATAGAGCCAGGAAACCCTAGAAGCGCGAACATGCTTAGCTATGCATCCTTGCTTTCAGGCGCTATTTCAGAGTACCAGAGAGCGAGAGAGCTCATGAAATTTATCGGAGTGCCGGAAACAGAGATCCCTAAGATAGAAAACACAGAAGAAATAGCTTTTCTGGCAGAAAATCATATAAATGAAGGCGATGTAGTTAGGTATTACCAGCTCCATCTAGAGGCAGCAAAGCCATTCCTAAACTCAAATCAGCATGTCCACCTTGGTACTAATATCGAGTTATATACTGACCCTGAGAGCGGGGTTCAGGAGTTCTGGATAAACCTTGTTACAAGCACTGACGGCGTAACAGCATCTAGGATCGACTGGGAGTTCTCAAAGCAAGACTTCCCAGGGTTCTCAGAAGAATTTAAAGAGAAGGTGTGGGTGGGTCTGACATTGGCTCCCGATAATGGCGCTGAGGGCTTGAGGATTAACGGATGAAGCAAGAGGATCTGCAAAAGCTATCAGAGGCTATTCTAGATATGGATTCTGAGGCTGCTTATAGAAGCGCTATCAGTCGAAGCTATTATTCAGCGTTCCATGCAATCCGTGAACTAACATCTGATGCAATTCTTGATAAAGCGCCTCAAGGCTCTCATGCCGTATTGACCGCTAAGCTTGAGTCTCAATATGGCAAAGCCATAGCCAAGCACTTTCATAAAATGAAAAGAGCTCGCAATAGCGCAGACTACGACTTGCATAAAACCTTCTTCAGAAAAGACGCTACGCGTATGTTTAGTGATAGGCGCTTTCTTTTAGATCAGGTTGCAGTGGTGCATAAGGATCTTAAAGATAACAAGGAGGAAGGATGACGGACGTAGAAAAAGCGCAGATCTCATACCACGCGGGCTTTGCTATGCAGTCAGCCATGATGTGCAGCAACCTAAAGTGGCTTTATAACACCGAGCGCGATTTAGAAAAGCTGACAGGCGAAAAGCTTCGCACCCCTGCTTCGAGATTCAATAAAGACTTCATGCGCGGCCTTAGCGAGGCGGCAGATAAACATGCCGCCTCACCTGCTGAGCTGGAAGCTGAAGCATGGCAGCGTTACGGCGATTATGGGCGCGACTATCCTGGCCTAGTGCACGTAAACATGATTAAGGTGGCGTCTGAGAAAGGTGGCGAGGGGGAATGATGAGGCTATCAGTAGTCGCGGCGCTGGCTTTGGTGCTGGTGGGGTGTGGTGGGGATGAGAGCGATAGAGAGCCTTCCGGCGAATCTATCGGTCAATCGCCCTCAAAAGATTTAAGCCAAGTAATATGGCAAGGCTACACTCAAGAGAGCTTTCCTGCTCTCTATGATTTGGTAGGTGCGGACGCCTTCTCTAATATAAACAATAATGTAGTACGAGCAGCAGAGTCAGTGATTCGTGAAGGAATGTGTGATGAAGTTGTAGATTCTTCACCCTCTCAATCAAGAAGTTCGCAAGGAAAGGTCGTTTTCTTTGTTGATTGCGCTGATAAGTCGCGTTTTTACATAAGTGAATCAGATATTAAAGACGGCTTCGATGCAGGTGATAAGGCCCCCGGCGATGGTAACGGCAATGCTACCCAAGGGCAGATAGAAAACTGCCGAAATGAAATTGAGCAAGAATATTCAAGCGCAGAAAGTATTGATATTCACGTCATTACAGGGTTCGGTAGCGAGGTTGGTGATTATGGCGTTGTGAGCGTGCGCCAAGATTTTACGATTACCAACCGACTGGGGTCTGAAGAAAGAATAACGGCGATATGCCGATACCAAGACCAAGCGACAGATGGAAGCGTAACTTTTACCCGATAAGTGTTCCCATCCAAGAGCCCCGCCATTGAGCGGGGTTTTTTATTGCCCGGAGAAAAATATGGCCACTGATGTCGGCAGCATTTACTACACCGTTGACGCCAGAACGGCCGCCCTTCTGGACGCCGAGCGCCAAGTTGATCGATCTACCAAGCGCATGGATCGGGCCTTCGGCAATACTGACTCCACTGTTCGACAGCTTAACGAAACCATGGGCCAGCTTAAGACCACTGTTATTGCGGTCTCTGCGGCTATGGGTGTCCAGCAGGTTTACAGGTACGCCGATGCGTGGACCAACCTTCAGAACCAGTTACGCCAAGTGACAAGGACGGAGTTAGAACGCGCTCGCGTTACTGAGCGATTAATGACTATCGCCAACGATACGCGGTCTGGAATTTCGTCAACTGCAAACTTGTATGCAAGGTTAACTAGGGCAACGACTGAGCTAGGATTAAGCGAAGAGCGTCGTCTAAAAATAACGCGGACTATTAATCAAGCATTCGCAACCAGCGGCGCAACTGCGCAAGAGGCAGAAGCAGCAATAACGCAGCTTTCTCAAGGGCTGGCTTCCGGCACTTTGCGCGGCGATGAGTTCAACTCTGTGGCTGAGCAAGCGCCTGCCATAATGCGAGCAATCGCAGATGAAGCCAACATGACCATTGGCGAGCTTCGCGAGTTTGCATCAACCGGCGGAATTACTGCAGACCTAGTTGTCCGCTCTTTGGAAGGCGTCGCTGACGCTATGGAAACCAACTTCGCCAAAGCGGCGGCGTCTTTTGGTCAGAATTTGGCAGTTGCCGACAATAACCTAACTCAGTTTATAGGCACCAACTCAAACGTCAGTAGTGCCGTCAATGCATCTGGTCAGTCGATTATATTTTTGTCGGAAAATCTAGGGACGATAGTTGAGCTGGCAAAAGTGGCAGCGGCTGTTTATGGCACCCGTTTGGTTACCGGAATAGGTGCCGCAACCACTGCATGGGTTAGGGATCAGGTGGCACTGCAAGCTAACCTAAAGGCTGGCGTAGACCACTATAAACAACTGCAGCGCAGGACAGCAGCGGAGCACCAGACAGCTAGGTCACTTCTAAGCACCGCGAAATTAGAAGCCCAAGCAACCAAAGGAACGGCGGCGCACACGTTTGCATTACAGCAGCTATCCGTTGCGCGCGTACGTGCTGCAGAGGCAACAGCTGCGCATACAGCCGCAACTAATGCCTATACGGCCGCAACGGCGAGGGCTAACGTAGTTACTCGGGCGCTAAGGATCTCAATGGGTGCGCTTGGCGGCCCTGTCGGCGTCGCGATGCTGGGCGCGTTCGCCATTTACGAACTGACGTCAGCAAGTCGGGATGCTTCCCCCGCGATGGATACGCTTGCCCAAAGCACAGATCAATTCACGGAATCGCTGCGTGAGATGACCAAGGTGCAAGCCAACGCTGCGCTTATCCGTCTTAACGATCAGCTTGATGACACCCGTGACAATTTGCGTGACGCAGAGCGTGATATAAGCCGTCTTGAGGGTGTTCTTGCGGGCAACAGCCCTCGTGCAATTGACGACAAAAGCCGTGTCCGATATGAAGAAGAACTTGCCTTTGCATTGGAGCGTCGCGAGCGGCTGCAGGGCGAATTAAACACCGGACAAGAGCGCGCCAACCAGCTGCAGGCGGTTTCTAATGGCGAGGTTTCCGAGGGCACGCGTAGCAGCCAAGATAATGCGAGAGCCTTGCGTGAATCAGCAGAAGCGTGGGAGGAATATTCCCAGAAGCTTATAGAAGCTAGAAACCTTGTAGGCGCAACGGCTCAACAGGAAGCTGAATACCGGGCTCAGCAGGAAGGCTTTACGGCCACCCAGGTCAAAATAGCCGGGCTTATCGCTGCTCAAACCGAGGCTATGCGCAACTATCAGGCAGCAATAGCTGACGGCGATAGTGAAGAAGCGTCCGCGCATATCAATCAGGCTCAGCGGTATGCCGAAAAACAGGCAATGCTTGAGCAGCAGCTTAGCTCTCTCAACACAGCCAATGCGCTGCTTGCTAACGTGCAGACCAACCTCTCTGCTGTTGCTGTCGCGGCAGCCACTAATGTCGGCGCAGGCGCTGAAGCTAGCGCAAGGCGCGTGCAGGAAATATTAGCTTCTCTTCAGGCGCAGGCCGCTAACATTCGCGTAAATACTGTTGTTAGCACTGACTCTGATGGCTCTGGTGCTAAAGACAGAGCCGCCGAGCAGGCCAAGCGCGAGACCGAGCGCATAAAGCAGGAAATGGAGCGTCGCCGTCAGGCCGTGGTGTCAGCGCTACAGTCTGAGAGCGAGGCAGCCTTCTCTGAATACCAGCGCCGAAACGTTGAGATTCAGTCGCTGTTTGAAGAAGGCAGCGCCCAGCAGCGGGACTTGTTGAGCCGTAACAACGAAAGCTACCTGAAAACAATTCAAGAGCTTCATGCTCGCGAAAAAGAAGAGGTGCTTCGCCATCAAGAAGAAATGGCGCAGCAGCGCAAAGAAGACTATACCAAGCGCCTCCAAGAGATCACTGGCTTTAGTGATCAGGCAGTGCAAAAGCTGCTTGAAATCCAGAAAAACGCAGGCGACCCCATGGCCGCCCTCACCCGCAACTTAGGCGATGCGTTCGTCAATCTTGATGACACGATTGCCAGCGCGTTTATGAACGGCATGCAGAACGCTGAGGGCATGAACGATATCCTCAAGAGCATCGGCCAGACCGTTCTAGGCTCGCTACTAAAGTCATTCATCAAGCTGGGCGTGCAGATGCTCGTTAATGCCGCTATGGGGGAAGCTGCTGGAACTGCCGCTGCAGCGGCCAGCATGGCCCAAGGGCAAGCGGTTCTCGCTGCTTGGAGCCCTGCCGCTATCGCGGTCAATACCGCCACTTTCGGCGCGGCCTCGGGCGTTGGTTTAGCTTCTTATCTTTCTGCCCAGGCAGCGGGAGCTATGGCTTCTCTTGCTGGCGGCGCTAAAGGCTTCGCATCGGGTGGCTACACCGGCGCCGGGGCACGCAATGAACCGGCTGGCATTGTGCACCGCGGTGAGTACGTTATGCCCAAGCATATTGTCGATCAGCCAGGAATGCGCCAAACCCTAGAAGCCATGCGCAGAGGTGAAGGCCCTACTCGGCAGTACCTAGAGCTTGGGAGCAGCAGTGGCGTGGCATCAAACCGTGATATGCAGGCTATGGGCAGCGGTGGCGTCACGGTCAATCTGATCGGGCAAGGCGCTGATAGCGCTCAGGTCGAGCAGTATCAGGGCTTGGATGGTCAGCAGGTCATCGACATCCTGCTGGCCGATGCCTACAACAACGGCCCTGTCCGGCAGGCCATTCGCAACACGGAGTACTGAAATGGCGACGATTGACTGGCCGCGTGAGTTGATGCCGCAGAGTTCCAAATTCTATGTGGCCTACAACGATATGTCGTTCACGTCCATATTCACCAATGACCAGCAGATTGTCAGCTTTCCGGGTGATTACTGGGTGCTGAATATGTCGCTGCCGCCGCTTGGGCGGGATAAAGAGCGGCTTCTAATGGCGACCGTCGATCAGTTGCGCGGACTGAAAAACAAGTTCCGCTTTCGGGATCATCGTTTTATTCAGCCAGTAAGCGCGGGGAATCCAGTTGTGGATGGTGCTGGCCAGTCAGGCGCGCAGCTTGTGACGCGAGGATGGGCTCCAAGCCAGCGAGTGCTACGTGCGGCTGATTACGTGACGGTCAACGAGCAGTTATTGAGAGTAACTAGCGATGTGCAAAGCGGGAGTGATGGCCGAGCCATATTGCCACTAAACATGTTTATCCGATCCTCTCCGGCTAACGGCCAGCAGGTCAATTACCGTTCCCCGTATGCCGTCATGCGGTTCACAAATCCGCAAAACCCGATTAATCGCCAAGTAGGTCAGGCGAGCATCAGCATTCAAGCAAGGGAGGCTTTCTAATGGAGATCATGGCGCTATCCGACAGCATGGCCGACCTGCTTGCGCGCGAAACGGTGACGCTGGTCTATGCGGCAGACCTCGACTTTCGAGACGGGCGTGTTTTGGCGCATACCGGCACAGGGCTGCTGGTTATCGACGGGCAAACCTATATTGGCGTTGGTTCGTTGGGCAACGTATCCGAGGTAAGAGAAGCCTCGGGCGCGGATGCTCCGCAGAGCGTTCAGATCACGCTATCCGGCTGGGATAACGAAGTAGCCAAGGGCACGCTGCAAGACCGCTGTCGCGGGCGCGAGGGTCGATTGATGCTGGTGGCTATTCGAGAGGATGGCAGTACCGTTGCCAATATTCTATTTGCCGGGGTGATGGACGCCGCTGATATGAGTTATGCCGGCAACCAGGGCGACAACGCTATATCGGTGAAGATCACTGACGAGATGGCCGCCGTCTACAGGCGCGGGACCGTTGTATGGTCGGATGCCAACCACCGGGCCCGCTACCCCGGCGACCGCTTCTTCTATGCCGTCGCCCAAATGGCGTCACGCGCTATCTACTGGGGCAATAAGAAAGATGCGCCCGGCTTCAACTATACGGACTGACCATGCGACACGACGACTGGCTTAAACAGCTGCGCGAAACCATACAGGCTGCCTCCGGGCGGCCTTTTTTATGGGGTGAAAACGATTGCTGCCTTTTTGCTGCCGATTGCTGCGTTGCTGTCTGTGGCGTAGATCCTGCCGAGCAATACCGTGGCAAGTACAAGACCGAGCGCGGTGCCAAGGGAGCGCTAAAGCGCACTCACGGAAGCCTAGAAGGCGCATGGGATGCGTGCTTTAAGCGCGTAGACGTGAGCCTGCGACAACGCGGCGATATTGTGCTGTTTGACAGCGAGTTCGGGCGCTGCGTGGGTGTGGTGTGGTCAGGCGGGATCATTGCCGTTACTGACGAAGGTGCCGGGTACGTAAAGGCCGAGCCAACTGTTTGCTGGAGGGTTGAGAGTGAGTAAAGCTGTTAAATCCGTTAGCAAGGTAGTAGGCAAGGTATTCAAGCCGATTGCCAAGTTTCTCGCCCCTTCTATCAGCATGCCAAGCGGCAGTGATCAAAGCGCGAACCTGACGCAGACTATCCGTTCGGGCAAAGAGCCTGCTCACTACCTTTATGGCCGCACCGCTACCGGCGGCATGCTGGCGTGGGCGCAAGAGGAAGCTGGCGAGCAGGAAGAACGCGAACGCCTTGACCTGATTTATGTGCTTGCTCAGGGTGAGATTGATGGCATTGAGCAGGTCTATGTCGATGGCGAGCCTGCTAGTACGTTCGGCGATTTGGTTCAGTGGGAATTGCATGTAAACCGCACTACCCCTGACCCGTACATGCTGAGCCACTCGTCCGACTGGCGCGACGACATGATCGGTCGCGGCCTGAGCTACGTCCGCGTTAGCCTTCAATACGACCCTGAGCGCTTCGCGTCCGGCATCCCCAGCCTTCTTTTCGTTGTGCGCGGTAGCCGTACCATCTACGATCCACGCACAGAAACCTATGGCTACAGCGATAACGCAGTGCTGTGTACGCTCGACTATGTGCGCAATCACATTGGCGTGCCTGACGATCGCATTATCTGGGATGAGTGGCGCGATGCTGCGAACATTGCTGACGAGCAGGTGACGGTGCCTGGTGGCGGAACGCAAAAACGTTATGCCATTGGTGGCGCAATCAAGTCAGATGAAGCATGGCCCAGCGCTATGGGATCTCTTGAGGAGTGCTTTGCAGGCGCGTGCCGTCGCCAAGCGGGCTATTGGGGTGTTCGTGTGGGCGCGTATTACGGCCCGGCGCAGCACACTATCACCCCTGATATGATCATTGGCCCCGTTACGGGCCGAACTGAGGTATCACGCTCTGAAGCCATTAATAGCGTAACCGGAACCTTTCGCTCACCAGATCATCTCTGGGAGGAAACCAGCTACCCTACCGTTACTGTTGATGAGTGGGTTATAGAAGACGGCGGCGAGAATAGCGAATCATCTAACTACCCTCTTGTGCCTGATGCGTACCAGTGTCAACGCTTGGCCAACATTGACCTGCGCAGCCGTCGCGCTGGTGGGATGCTAAATCTACAACTCAACCATGCTGGCTACCTCCTACGCCCTGGCACAGTTGTGCGCTGCGATATTCCGCACATCAACGCTAGTGGTGAATTCCGCGTTATAAATTGGAGTCAGGGTGCAAAGCAAGGTTGCACGGTCGTTATAAGGCAAGAGCACGCCGACATTTACGACGACGCCGTTGGCCAGCCGTTCGACCCCGGTTCTTTTATCAACCTCCCTACTGGCGGCATTGGTTCACCCACTGGCTTACGCTACGTCGTCGAGAGCGTTGGCGAGGTCGTCCAAGGTATGCTGCTGTGGAATCCGGTCGATGCCGCCCTGCATTATAATATCGTCATCAAACGTGATGGGCAGGCAGCGCAAAGCGCGCAGGTGCCGGCAGGCGTCGAGCGCTGTGAAATCGGCGGGCTGGTGTCCGGCGACTACACTGCCGAGGTGCGCGCACGCGGGCGCTTGGGATTGTCTGGCCCCGCAACGATTACATTCGGCATCAACGCACCGCCGATGCCTGAGCGCGTGAGCCTTCAGATTGGCAACCGCGAAATTACGTTGATCCCGCACATTGCACCTGGCGCGTCGCTAAATGGCGGCCACTACCGCTACTATTTTACGACCGAGCCGAGCTATACGCAGGCTCAGAGCGAGCTGCTGGGCGAGGGGCTGACGTTTACTCACACGGGCTTAGCCCCGCTTCAAACGTATTACTACTACGTGCAGTCTGTGAATGCCTACGGCTCTTCACCATTTCTTCGCGTCGAAGTAGAAACCACGCTTGATTTCGATGAGGAATTTGCATGGCTCGACGAGCAGCTACGTAAGCCCGGTGGCATCGTTGACCAGTTTGAGAATGAAGTCAATCAGCTCGGCGAGACTGTAGAGAGCGTATCAAACGCAGTCGATAGCGCTCAGCAAGCAGCAAGTGAAGCGCTACAAGAAGCCCAGGCTGCCGTCGAAGCTGCCAGCAACGCTGAAGGCGGCGCGGCCACTGCGCTGGCAGAAGCTCAAGAGGCGCTGGACACCGCCAGAAATGCCGAAGCGGGGATTACTGACGCCAAAGAAACGGCAGACGATGCGCGTCAGCGTGCATCCGATGCGCAACAGTCCGCTAGCGATGCAATCGCACGCGCTCAAAAGGCGCTGACTAACATCGATCTTGTTTCTCTGCAGCAGCAGATCGACACGTCGACGCTGCAAGCACAGATAGCGCTGGCTAACGCGGTCATGGATGTCGAGCACAGTGTTCGCGTGGGCGCTGAGTTCGCGTTGTCTGAACGCATCGTTAGCATGCGCGCCGAGTTCGATACAGCCGCTGCCTCGCTGTCTGAGCGCATCACGCTACTGGCGAGCACGACGCAATCCATTGCCGAATCAGTTGCTATCCTGCGTACGGAGTTTGACGATACCAGCGCAGAGTTTGAGCAGCAGGTAACGTTACTATCAGATACTGTTCAGTCAGTTGGCGAGAGCGTCACTAGCCTGCGGACGGATTTCGATAGCTCGATTGCATCTATTAACCAGACGTTAGCGACACTCAGCAACGAAACGCAAGCACTGGCGACGGCTAATCAAGAGTTGCGTACCGAGTTTGAGGGCAACGCCGCGTCTGTCAGTAGTGAGCTAACTTCATTATCGGACGAACAACAAGCGCTCGCGGAGGCAACAGAGAGTTTGCGCTCTGAGGTTGACGGTAACGCATCTGAAATCAGCACAAACAGACAAACTCTAGCGCTGAATGAAATTGCGCAGGCGATCTATAAAGCGACAATGCAAACGCAAAACGCGCTCGGAAACTCAATTCTTGATGTTGAGAATGTCGTGCGCGTCGACGCAGAGCAGTCGCTTTCTCAGCGAATCATAGAGCTGAAAGCAACGTTTAACGACAACAGCGCGACAGTTCAGCAACGGCTAACAGCGCTGACTGATGCGAATCAAGCGCTTTCTGAGTCGCTCGCATTACTGCGTACAGAGTACGACGACAGCACTAGTGAGTTTGCTCAAAACATCACGGTGCTGAGTAATCAAACGCAGGCAATCGGCGAGTCCCTAACGGCGCTATCGACGGCGTTTGATACCTCCACTGCTGATTTCGAGCAGCGCATTACGCTGCTGTCTGATGAAACGCAAGCGCTGGCCACGACAACCTCGACTCTTCAGTCGTCGCTTGATGACGCCAACGCTCGGATAACAGCGGAAGAAACGACACGGGCAACTGAAACGCAAGCGCTGGCGACGGCTAACCAAGAGTTGCGCACGGATTTTGACGACAACTCAGCTAGTGTGAATAACGATTTAGCCGCACTGTCGGATGGCCAGCAAGCAATCGTCACTGATGTTAATGAGTACAAAACGGAGGCTAATGGACGGCTAGCGAGTGCTGAGAGCAGTATCACGGTACTTTCTAGTGAGACCCAAGCGTTGGCGGGCGCGGCATCTCAGTTGGAGTCTGCGCTCGATAATGCCAACGCTCGGATAACAACGGAAGAAACGACGCGGGCAACAGAGACCGATGCGTTAGCGACAGCGAATCAGGCGCTGCGTACTGAGTTCGAGGACAACGCGGCGAGCGTGGGATCGTCACTTGCCGCACTGACTGACGAGCAGCAGTCGATTGCTCAAAATGTCTCTTCACTCGAAACAGAGTTCGAAGACAACAAATCGAGCGTTAATACAACCCTGCTGTCGCTGAGCAATGCGCAGTCGGCCACTGCTGGGCGACTAGACGACTACGAAGTCGAGGTTAATGGCGAACTGGCATCCGTGCGCCAAGAGGTGTCTGCCGTTTATGACCCTAATACCGGCGCTGTCGCGCAGGCTGTAACCACGGTCAATGTCGGCGGCGTGCGCGGCGTTATCGGCATACAAGTACAGGGCGAGCAAGCACAGATCATTGGCATCGCCAATCAGTTTGCAATACTTAACCCCGTCAACGACGAGCTGGTTACTGCATTTGTGGTATCTGATGGGCGCGTAGTTATCCCAGATGCGCTTGTTCGGAATGCGTCGATCACAAACGCCAAGATTGCTAACGGCGCTATCAACAACGCTAAGATAGAGAATGCCTCTATCAATACAGCTAAGATAGAGAATGCTGCGATCACTACCGCCAAGATTGGTGTGGCTGAAGTAGATACTCTGAGGATTGCGGGGGAGGCGGTATCTGCGACGTTTGTAGCTAATACAGCAGGTCAGTTCCAACGGCAAATACTGTTTGGTGACGACAGCCCTTGGTACACGGTTCAAGAGCTGGACGTTGACAGCTCAGGCAGCCCCCACGATTTACTGTTTAGTGTCAGAGTGAGAACTGATTCCACCAACAATGATGGTACGGCCACGGGCGCCCCTCAAGTCCGCTTGTTAAGGAATGGGAGTGCGTTTTTTACACTAACCACCTTAACCCCATCACCAGATGCCAACACGAACTTATGGGATCTACCCGTAGTTGTTCCATCGACTATAAACATGGGCGCAGGAACTCACACCCTCACACTCCAAGTAAGGGCTTCTGCAAACATGGCTTGGTCGGGTAACGGACTTACCCCGCGAGTGTTGTTAACTGCGGGGTCACGTTACATTAGATCATTGGAGCTTAAACGATGAGTAGAGTTTACGCAGTCCACACGACTGACGGCGCAATTGTGCGCACACTCACGACGCCTCATGGGTACATCGAGTGCGACGACTCTGTGAGCGACGTCACGCATTACGTCGATGTCGACACGCTGGAAGTTAAGCAAAAGCGACCGCTGGAACCACAGCTAGACGTAGACAGCTTAATCGTCACGCTGGCGGGCTTGCCTGCAGAGCTAGCAGTGACTACCAACGGCGTTGAATCTATTACAGACGGCGAGCCCCTAACTATCAATTACGACGTCCCCGGCACGTACGCAATACGCTTAAGCGGTCTCGTCGAATACCTAGACTATGACATGGAGGTGACCGTTGGTGATCCTTAGCGCAAACACATTCAAAACCCGCGACACCGCAGAGGCCCATTATTTGGGCCTTTGTGATTTATGGGCATCGGAACAGCGGCGCATTGATCCCGCGCAGGAGGCAATCTATCGGCGCAAAGCGCACGAAGCAAATGCAGGAGGTGGCCCCTTACTCGACGCTGAAGCAGACGCTATCTGCATTGAAAAATCAGATCTGTGTGAGCGCGTGAAAACTGCTCAGGCTGCGACAGAGCAGGCGTGGGCAGACGTAGAAGTTAAGCGCGTGAAAGCCAAGGCCGACATACGCGCATCACAGACAGCGGCGCAGATGCACGCAATCGTTAAAACGCTGAGGGCTGAATAATGGCAGCACCAACAAATTACGATCAGACGAACGAATGGCTCGCCGAGGTTGATCGGCAAGTGCAGGGTTTGGTCAATATACTCAAGGGCAGCATCGACGTCGGGCAAAGCGGAGAGCTCGGTAATCTGGCGCTGGTTAATACGCTGAGCGAAGCCCAAATCGGCAATCTATCGACACTTCTGACCGCGTTGACGTTGCAAAATGTTGCGGGGCGGGAGACGGTCGGTAATGGGCCGCGAATTATGCGGGAGCTAGCGTACGGATTGGGGGTGTTAGGCTCAGTAGGGATTAGCATTACTGATTTTAAAACGCCGTTAGCGAATGGATTTTACGCGGGAGCGGGGTCAAGCGGGGTCAACTATCCAGACAACGAACAATCCCGGTTTGGCGGTTTTTTGAGTCTCTCTAGATATGATCGTCAATTTCGGTTGCTACTCAGAGGGTCGACTTTCTGGTATTCAACTGACGACGAAGACGGCAATTTCAGTCACTACTTAGTTTATTCTTCGGGGAATACAACAGTAGACAGCAACGGGTTTCTTAAATCGGCCTCGCCGATATTTCGGCTATCAAATGAAGCGGACTCAAGCGTGAGTGAGCTGCAAGGGTTCACTGCTGCGGGCGCAGGCGCGGCTAACTCTCAAGCGGACGGAGTCACGGCAACGCACGATAGCGTAGGCGTATACACGATCCGTGGCTCGTTAGGATTCGCTGCAGAGGGTTGGACGATTGAGATCCCGCAGGACAACAACGGCAACCGCTTGTGCTTTATCGAAACCGAGCAGTTAGATGACGGAACGATCACTGTGCTCACATTCAGCCGCAAGTTTGATTTTGATACTGTCGCCGTCGTCGCGGGCGAGCCGATGGATATACCTGACGGGCGCTGGATTGATCTGCGATTGAGCATGCCTGAACCGCCGGAGCCGGACGATCCCGAAGCCGAAACCACCGACGCCGCGTAAGCGGTTTTTTTGTGCCTAAAAAAGAGGATTCCCCAATGTCTGAATTTCCCAACATCGACAAGCTGAACGATGCCGCCCGCACTGCGCGTGAAAAAATGGACGCCGCGTTACAGAAAGAACTGCCGCCGGGGGCTGAGGTGGCTATTAAATCCGGGCCGGAGTTTGTGGGGCGTTACGAAGTGCAGGAGTATCCGAAGTATTCAAGCGGCCAAGTGCTGGTTAAGAACGTTGAGTCTGGGGTAGAACGGCGAGTGGGGTATCAGCAAGTGAAGCGGGTGGAGTAAACGATGCGCCAAGGATGGCGCCACTCCCCCGCTCTCCGCAATCCAAACTGCTATGGCTAGCATAGCGCTTTAGACTGTCGCTGTGACTGGAATGTGACTCTCGGACGGCACACATACTGCCGATTGTGACCAAGTAACGCCTATCTGTCACACTGATCGATTGCGCCCGACGCGTAACTGTTTGACGGATATAGCTTTATGATTTATTTTACTTACAGCTACCAGATTTAGGTTCTAGTGCCGTAAGGTGTGGGAGTTCGAGTCTCCCCATCCGCACCAATTTAAAGGTCTTCACCTTCGAAAAATTCGGTAGCTTTATGCTAACCGAATTTTT
>JBLWSY010000030.1:0-39373 GCA_048270425.1 Oceanospirillum sp. | reverse complement strand
ATTTTGAGTGAGCGACTGTACTTTGCCATAAAAAGAACCCCCAATGTTGGGTGTCCAACTATTGGGGGTCACTTCATTTTGGGGCTTTTTTTCTTTTCAGGTATGTTTAGCAAACTCCAAAATTCAGTGTTTTTTCTCCGAAATCAAGCATCAATTCTCTTTCAGCCTAAACGCAAAAAGGCATGCTTTTCGGCATGCCTTTTAGACTAAAGAGTAACACCAGTATCGAAGCTATCCTGCCCTGCTTTAACCCATTAAAACCTACAACTCGGATATCACCCCTTTCTCAAGCAGGTTTTCAATCTGATCCGGCGTCAATCCCGCTTCCTCCAAAACCTTACGGGTGTGTTCTCCCAGTAAGGGTGCCGGGTTGTCGTAGGTTATCGGCGTTCCAGACATTTTCAGTGGATTAGCAACGGAAGGCGAGTGCCCACTGTTAGCCGTTGGATGAGGAATCTCAATCTGCATCTGACGAGCTTTGATCTGAGGGTCATCAAAGGCTTCGCCGATACTATTAATCGGACCGCAGGGAACCGAGAGGGCTTCAAGTGCGGCAATCCAGTCGGCGGTAGCCCGGCTTCTGATCAGGGGCTCAAGAATGCCGATCAGAGCCTCTCTGTTACCCACTCGCTGGGCATTGGTCGCGAAACGCTCATCTTTGGCAAGTTCCGGCTGCCCGGCTTCCTGACAGAATTTGGCAAACTGGTCATCGTTTCCTACCGCCAGAATCATATAGCCATCCGAGGTTTCAAAGCTCTGGTAAGGCACAATATTAGGATGAGCATTACCCAATCGGGTTGGCGAGTTACCGGACACCAGGTAGTTCATCGCCTGATTGGCAAGACAGGCTACCTGAACATCCATCAGAGCAACATCGATATGCTGGCCTTCTCCAGTGCGTTCACGTGCAGCCAGTGCCGCCAGTACACCTGTGGTGGCATACATGCCGGTCAGCACATCGGTCAGAGCAACGCCAACTTTCTGCGGACCTGCTCCGGGACGACCATCCTTTTCACCGGTAATACTCATCAGACCACTCATCGCCTGAATCAGGAAGTCATAGCCCGCGCGTTTGGCGTAAGGTCCATTCTGGCCAAAACCTGTGATAGAGCAGTAGATCAGTCGGGGGTTGATCGCTTTAAGGCTGTCATAGTCCAGCCCGTATTTTTTCAGACCACCTACTTTATAGTTCTCCAGCAGAATATCGCTCTCGGCAGCCAGGCTTTTGATAATTTCCTGTCCCTGTGGGCTGGTAATATCCAGCGCCAACGATCGCTTGTTGCGGTTAGCACACAAATAATAAGCAGCCTCACCGCGTTGTTCGTCGGCAACAGGCATCCACGGCGGTCCCCAGCTGCGGGTATCATCACCGCGCTCAGGTCGCTCAATTTTAATCACATCTGCTCCCAGATCTGCCAACATCTGACCGGCCCAGGGGCCAGCAAGAATACGGCTCATATCCAGAACACGAATATGAGATAGCGCGCCCATAAGATTCTCCCTAATTCGCACGCTGCTCCAGTGAGGAGTAGCTTATCGCTTTATTATTTGTCTTATCCTTAGCAAATTAACGAGACGGCAACGATAATTACAATATATAGTAGGTATAGTTTTAATAACTATCGTGAATGGTGAGTCATGGATATTAAGCGCCTCAAGTATTTCTGTGCGCTGGCACAGATCGGCAACTTCACCCACACCGCTACCTACCTTGGCATCGCCCAGCCTGCACTAAGCATGGCGATCAAAAAGCTGGAAGAAGAAGTTGATCTGAAGCTGGTCAACCGGGCCGAGCGCAAGATGGCACTGACTTCTGATGGCAAGGTTCTGCTGAGACACGCTCAGAAAATTCTGGATGCGGTTGGAGATGCTGAACTGGAGCTACAGGAGCTGAAGGGCTACGAAACCGGCACCATTCAATTTGGCGCATCCAGTATGCTGAGCTCTTATTATCTGCCGGAAATTCTGGCGCAGTTTAAGCGTAAATATCCGCGAGTTCGCATCAATCTGGTAGAAGCGGGTACGGCATCACTGCAACAGATGCTTTTGGAAGGCGAACTGGATATTGCTCTGGTAAGACTGGACCGCCCCCATGAGCAGATCCGTAGTGTCGAGCTTTTTCATGAGGAGATCGTCGCCTGCATTCCTGACGATCATCAACTTGCCAACCATGACACCATCACGCTGGATACTTTTTGTCGCGAGCCGTTAATTCTGTTCCGGGAAGGCTATTTCCTGCGGGAAGCAGTGAGTAAGTTCTCAAAGCAGCACCATATTAAGCTGGATATCCGTTTTGAGACCAACCTGATCGAATTGCTGAAATCTATGGTAAGCAATGGCGTGGGTATCAGTACCGTGCTGTCCGGAATTATCCGGCCGGAAGATAACCTGAAGGCGATCCCTTTCAATCCCCGGATTCCACTGAATATTGGTTTAGGCTGGAAGCGCAACCATTACCTGTCAAAAGCCAGCCGTGCCTTTGTTGATTTTATGCAGGAAAACCTGACAGAGAGCCTGATGAGCGACCAGGAGCGGCAACATCTCTCTCTGGAAAACCAAGGCAGCGCACCAACACTGCCACTGGCGCCTAAAAAATAACTACGGCCTAAGCTTCGGCCGAGAAACCTCTCTGATAATGCTGCATCATAGCTAATGCCTGCTGCCAGAATTCTGCGTTTTCGGAATCACCGGTAGAGCGGGCGAAATCCACTCTTTTTTCAGCCAGTTTGAAAAAATCAACCTTCTCGGTACTATCCTGAAGCTTCATCTCTTCCGGGGTAAATGCCCGCTCAACACGACCGTCAGCGGTCAATCTCAATCCGGACGTATTTAAACTCAACGACCAGATAGCATCCATAGCATCATCTGACAGCTGCCCTTTGTCATGCTGAGCCAGCCCCCATGAAAGCAGGTCATTTCGTGTCATGTGGGAAAAATCTACCGCTGAAGTCTGTACGTCAGGCAGAGTCGCCGATGAAGGTGTTGCAGCCTTTTCAGCACCAGACTGGGTGCCTATTTTTTGCGTCGCCTGAGCCGCAGCCGGTGAATTGATATGATCCATTTTCATTACAAAAGACTCCCTGCTATTTTAGCCGGACAGGTTAAAGGGTTCTGCATTTATGAAACATCAACCAGTATAACGCAAACGACAATTTCTGCCCTGTGCTTTACTGCGATACATGGCAACATCGGCATTTTTGATCAGCTGTTTGGCATCCACGCCATCATCCGGATACAGCGTCAGTCCCACACTGGCGGAAACATTTAGCTCAATATCACCGCTTATAAAAGGCTCAACCACCACCTGCAACACCTTATCCGCGACGTTTTCTGCCGCAACACTGCCTGCAATATCCGGCAGAATAATATTGAACTCATCCCCCCCGATACGGGCAATCACATCGCTTTCACGCAAAATGCTTTGTAAACGTCGGGCAACTTCTTTCAGAAGCTCGTCACCCACTTCATGACCGTGTTCGTCGTTAACCGCCTTAAAACGGTCCAGGTCCAGGTAAAGCAGCGCCAGAGATTGCCGATGCCTTTGAGCCTGTTTCAGTGCCACATCAAGTCGATCTTTAAACAAACGCCGATTTGCCAGTCCGGTCAGCGGATCATAGAACGCCAGGCGTGCCATCCGCTCCTGATCTTCCTTAAGCGCCGTGATGTCTTCGCTGACACAAACCAGGTGTGTCACTTTATTGTCGCCATTTCGAATCGGGGCGATAGAGCTCATCACCCAGAAGCCTTCACCGCTCTTGCCTTTAAAGCGCCGCTCTCCGTGCCAGGTTTCACCTTGCTCAACAGTTTTCCGGATACTTTGCTGCAAGTCAGGATCTTCATCATCTGCCGCCAGAAGACTGATCGGCTGACCTTTCAGCTGATCGCAGCGATAGCCTGTAGCTTCCAGCAGGCTGTGATTGACGTAATCCATACACTGCTCACTATCGGCGATCACAACAAAGCTGGCGGACTGCTCAACCGCCTGAGAAAGCTGGGACAGCTGTTCATCCATCTTAGCAGCCTCAATAGCAATCGCTGCCAGATGTGCATTCACCATCATCAGCTCCATCTGTCCGGAGGTCGGATTGGATGGCTCGGTGTAATAGATCGCAAAGGTACCCAGCACCTTGCCCAATCGGTTTTTTACCGGCATCGACCAGCATGCGGCTAATCCCGCGCGGGAAGTCAGCTCGGTGTAACCCTTCCAGTAAGGATGAGTCTGAATATCACTGACAATCACAGGACGCCCTGTAAAAGCCGCCGTGCCACAGGAGCCGACGCCCTCACCAATACGCAAACCATCCACGGCTTCATTATAGTAATCCGGCAAACTGGGGGCTGCTCCCATTTGCAACGTTTGGCTTCGCTCATCCAGCAGCAAAATCGAACAGAGCAGCCCGGGATAGAGCTCTTCGGTAAAAGTCACCAGCTCATGAAAAATGTCATGCAGAGGCGCACCCTGAGCCAGCTGCTCCAATACCCGGTTACGGTGTTTATCGATCTGAAGCATCTGGTTTTCAGCGGTGGTGTCTTCGCTGATACTGAGCACTCCCCAAAGGCGATCAGAAGGATCTGTTAGAGGTAACTTCTGAGTAGCAATCAGCCGGGGCTCATTACCTGCATCAGCCAGCCATCGGGACTGAGTCTGAGCGGACTTAGAAAGCCGCACCTGTTCATCCTGCTCGTCCATCGAACGATGGATATCGGTATTGGCAAAAACATCCTTAGTGCGCTTGCCAACAACCGCATCCCGGGAAAGTCCCAGAAAATCCAGATAGCTTTGATTACACTCTATATAAACACCCTGCTGATCTTTCGCCGCAATCAGCTGAGGCAGGTGATCAATCAGGTGGCGTAACAGCTGATGACTTTCCGTTAAACGCTGACGCTCCTGCTCTCTGAGTTCCTGCTGATTCCGGCAGCGACGATTGAGATGCTGCAGACGAATCAGAAGTGCAAACAACACCACACACAGCAAGCTAACCAACATCAGCAGACCGATCAGAAGGTTATTGTTGGCAAGCACACCGGGGGTGGTCATAAGATCTGCGGCATTCAATGAGGATGTCTCTTCTGTCAGGAGCCGGTGAGGGACTCATAAACGAGCTGCAAAGTCACCCGAGCAAAGGAGCCCGGCTATGCAATCTGTTACTACGGCTATGCAATCTGTTACTAAATATATAGCGCATAAAGCGGGCATCATACGCTCAATTCTCTCGGTCATACAAAGTGTTCTGGCCGCTTTTATCGGGGTACAAAGCGAAGATAAGCGCCAGCAAGACTTCGAAAAAAACTCCCCCTGGCCCTATATCATCGTTGGCCTCGTGATGACATTAATACTGATCCTTCTGTTGGTGCTGCTGGTTCGCTGGGTAACTGCAAATTAAATAAAAAACCAGAACAATAAAAAAACCCGAAAGATAACCGATTTTAGAAGCAATATCCGACATAAAAACACCCTTTAAAACCGGCAAAATTTTAACCACCGAAAAATTGCTGACTGAAAAACCCCGTCTATACTCAAGCATGTTCAAACGAGTAAATCGGCCAAGTACCGGCCCTGAACAAAAAATCGTGCATTCCAGGCTCTGACTTAACGCTACAGATTCATCCCACGGTAACAAAGCAAAAGGCTTTGACCGCGCCTCACCAGAGCTGGGAATAACTCAAAAGCCAACCGCAAAATAATAAAAAGGTGGGCCCATGGATACTGTATGCAAAAGGACGCAAAAGCTCTGTGCTGCGTCGAAGCCTATCACTGTTCCGACACCGGATAGCAAACGTGTTCTGCTGCCAGCGCTGTTACTGCTTTCCTGGCTGATCTTTATTCAGCTGACACTGGCTCCCAAAGCTAACGCGGCCTGGGAGCTGAATATGCCCGTCGGTGTAACCGAAATCAGCGCCTCGGTTTATAGCCTGCACATGACCATCTTCTGGATCTGTGTCGTTATCGGCCTGATCGTTTTTGGCGTCATGTTCTGGTCCATTTTCCACCATCGCAAATCCCGTGGCGCTAAGGCCGCCAGTTTCCACGAAAGCACCTTTGTGGAGATTCTCTGGACCGTCGTACCCCTGCTGATTCTGGTGGGCATGGCGATTCCTGCCACTGCCACCCTGCGTCAGATGTACGACACCTCAGAATCCGAAGTGGATATTCAGGTCACCGGCTATCAGTGGAAGTGGCGCTATCAGTACCTGAATGAAGAGATCGATTTCTTCAGCAACCTCACCACGCCAAAAGAGCAGATCAATAATCAGGCGGATAAAACTGAGAACTACCTGCTGGAGGTGGACAACCCTTTGCTGGTGCCGGTCGGCCATAAGATTCGTTTTCTGCTGACCTCAAACGATGTCATTCACTCCTGGTGGGTACCTGATTTTGCGGTGAAAAAAGATGCTATCCCCGGCTTTATCAACGAAGCCTGGACCAAAATCGACAAGCCCGGCATCTATCGCGGTCAATGCGCTGAACTGTGCGGTAAAGACCACGGCTTTATGCCCATCGTGGTGAAAGCGGTTCCTCCTGAGGAATATCAGAGCTGGGTTGCTGAGCAACAGGCCGCTAAAGCCGCCAAAACAGCGTCCGCCGCCAAAGAATGGACACTGGAAGAGCTGGTTGCCAAAGGCGAGCAGGTTTACAACACTGCCTGCGCCGCCTGTCACCAGCCTAACGGCATGGGTATCCCCGGAGCCTTCCCCGCCCTTAAAGGCAGTCCTCTGGCAACAAAAGACAAGGAGGGCCACATCCATATTGTGCTCTTCGGTAAAGCCGGAACCGCCATGGCGGCTTATGGCAGTCAGTTTGATCCTGTCGATCTGGCAGCGGTTATCACCTACGAACGTAACGCCTGGGGAAATAACACAGGTGAGATGGTCACGCCGCAGGATATTCAGCAACATCTGAAAGCGGGTCAGTGAGGAGAAACATCATGTCTGATATTGCACAGAGTACGTCTCAAAGCCCGTCAAAGAGCGACCAGAGCGGGCACGATCATCACGGCCCGGCTAAAGGCATCACCCGCTGGATCTACACCACCAACCATAAGGACATCGGCACGCTTTACCTCTGGTTCAGTTTTATCATGTTCCTGACCGGTGGCTGTATGGCACTGGTGATCCGAAGCGAGCTGTTCCAGCCCGGCCTGCAACTGGTGCAGCCGGAATTCTTTAACCAGATGACCACCATGCACGGTCTGATTATGGTCTTTGGTGCGGTAATGCCCGCCTTTGTCGGCCTTGCCAACTGGATGATTCCCATGATGGTAGGCGCACCGGATATGGCGCTGCCAAGGATGAACAACCTCAGCTTCTGGATTCTGCCCTTCGCCTTCGCCATGCTGCTGTCGACCCTGCTCATGGAAGGGGGCGGGCCTAACTTTGGCTGGACCTTCTACGCACCGCTATCCACCACTTACGCGCCGCCCAGTGTGACCTTCTTTATCTTTTCCGTTCACATGATGGGTATCAGCTCGATTATGGGGGCGATCAACGTCATCGCCACCATTCTGAATATGCGGGCACCGGGTATGACACTGATGAAAATGCCGCTCTTTGTCTGGACCTGGCTGATCACGGCCTTTCTGCTGATTGCGGTTATGCCGGTTCTGGCTGGCGTGATCACCATGATGCTGATGGATATTCACTTCGGCACCAGCTTTTTCGACGCCGGTGGCGGTGGCGACCCTGTGCTCTTCCAGCACCTGTTCTGGTTCTTCGGACACCCCGAGGTGTACATCATGATTTTGCCGGCTTTCGGCATCATCTCCCATATTGTGCCCGCCTTCAGCCGCAAGCGTCTGTTTGGCTACGCCTCTATGGTTTACGCCACCGCCTCCATCGCCCTGCTCTCTTTTATCGTCTGGGCGCACCATATGTTCACCGTGGGCCTGCCCTTAGCAGGCGAACTCTTCTTTATGTACTCCACCATGCTGATTGCTGTACCGACGGGGGTAAAAGTCTTTAACTGGGTCAGTACCATGTTCCGTGGCGCGATGACCTTTGAGACCCCTATGCTGTTTGCCATCGGCTTTATTGTGCTCTTCACCATCGGCGGCTTCTCCGGTCTGATGCTGGCGATATCTCCGGCGGACTTCCAGTACCACGACACCTACTTTGTAGTGGCGCACTTTCACTATGTTCTGGTGCCGGGTGCGGTGTTCTCTATTATCGCTGCCGCCTATTACTGGCTACCCAAGTGGACCGGACACATGTACGACGAATGTCTGGGTAAATGGCACTTCTGGCTGTCGATGATCGGCGTGAACCTGACCTTTTTCCCGATGCACTTTATCGGCCTTGCAGGCATGCCACGCCGAATTCCCGACTACGCCCTGCAGTTTGCCGACTTCAATATGATCGCCAGTATTGGTGGCTTCCTGTTCGGCTTCAGCCAACTGCTCTTCCTCTACATTGTGATCAAGTGCATCCGTGGCGGAAAACCGGCCGAGGCCAAACCCTGGGAAGGTGCAGAAGGTCTGGAGTGGGAGGTTCCCTCTCCGGCCCCTTACCACACCTTCAGTACGCCACCGGAAGTGAAATAGGGCTTTTGAGATAGCGACAGAGACCATCAGGGTGTCTGTCGCTTTACAACGAATAAACGGAGGGCAGTGTTATGTCATCTCCCGATTCAGATCAAACCAAGCCAGCGGGAAAGCCTGCCAGAACCGTGAAACGTCTGGTGCTGGCATCTCTGGGCATGTTCGCCTTCGGCTTTCTGTTGGTGCCGCTGTACGACGTGTTTTGCGACATCACAGGCCTGAACGGCAAAACCAGTGGTAAAGCCTACGCCTTAGAAGACGGTTTACTGGTGGATAAAAGCCGCTGGGTCACTGTGCAGTTTTTAACCAACACCAATGCCAATATGAGTTGGGAGTTCGAAGCTGCCGAGCACAAAGTACGGGTTCATCCTGGCGAGCTGCGCAAGGTCAGCTTTACCGTGATAAACCCAACCACTCAGCGCATGACCGCTCAGGCGGTGCCCAGCGTCAGCCCTTCTGAAGGGGCAGAATACCTGCTGAAAACCCAGTGCTTCTGTTTTGAGCAACAGGAACTCAACCCTGGTGCTAATCAGCAGATGACGCTTCTGTTTCGGGTTGACCCCAAGCTTCCGGAACATATCGGCACCCTGACACTGGCTTATACCCTGTTTGATATCACCAGCAGAACGGACAACGCCCAGGCTCTGGCTTTACTCGATAATCCGACCGGGTTTGAGCAACCGTCTCTGGCTTCAGACCTCTGAGGAGGCAATTATGGCAACCGTATCTCACTCATCAGACGCGCACGATTCCCATGATGCGAACCACCACAACGTTGGTGATCATCAATCCTATTATGTGCCCCACCAGAGCCACTGGCCGATTGTCGCCGCCAGTGGGCTTTTTCTGCTGATGTTCGGCACCGGGCAGATGATCAACCACCCTGATAGCCCACTGCGCTGGCTATCTGTTGTCGGGGCGCTCATCATTATCTGGATGTTCTTTGGCTGGTTCCGTAACGTGATCGAAGAGAGTATGAGCGGGCTCTACGATGAGCAGATGGATCGCTCGTTCCGCTGGGGTATGGGTTGGTTTATCTTCTCAGAAGTGATGTTCTTTGCCGCCTTCTTCGGGGCGCTCTTCTATGTGCGCCAGCTGGCGGTTCCCTGGCTGGGAGGCGATGGCAGCAATGCGATGACCCATGAGCTGCTCTGGCCGGAGTTTGTCGCCCAGTGGCCGCTGATGACACCACCGGATACCTCAGCCTATTCCGGCCCCCAGCAGATTATTGATCCCTGGCATCTGCCTCTGATCAATACCGTGCTGCTGGTCACCTCCAGTGTGACACTGACCTTTGCCCACCACGCCCTAAGAGCGAATAAGCGTGGGGCACTGGCCAGTTGGCTGGCGCTGACACTACTACTCGGTGCCGCATTTCTGGTGATTCAGGCAGAGGAATATATCGAGGCTTATACCAAGCTGGGTTTAACCCTTGAGTCTGGTATCTACGGTGGCACCTTCTTTATTCTCACCGGCTTCCACGGTCTGCACGTCACCATGGGCAGTATTATTCTGCTGGTGATGTTGCTGAGGATACTGAAAGGCCACTTTACCCCGCAGCAGCATTTCGGCTTTGAAGCGGCAGCCTGGTACTGGCACTTTGTGGATGTCGTTTGGCTGGGACTCTTCCTGTTTGTTTATGTCTTCTGAGGATGAGTCTTTTCTGTTTGGACTCTTGTTTTTTTTCAGTTCTTTTTTCTCGCGCTTTCTCTTACCACGGGGCCTGTGAATGCAGCGCCCCGGTGGTAAAGCCCCATACCAGCAGCACCAACAACAGTACCGTTAATCCGATGCGGAATTTCAACGAGGTCAAAAGACGTACACTGGCCAGCTCACTTTTCGGTTTTAGCAAAAACAGAAGTCCGGCTGCTAAACTGATAACAACCGCGACAAATAATACTGCTATCAATAACTTCAGCATGGGTGCTCCTGATACTCTGAATGAACGACACCTTATTCGGAAAACGAACACATCTGTGCTGTTAAGCTTAGCTGCCTGACGGTACGACAGCCAAAGCCGGATTTCTGATATGACGACATCGCCTCCAGAGAACAAACCGCCCGATCATCGCGATAAGCCGCGCAGAGGTTCTCCCGAAAACCAGACAAGCCAACAACACCAACAACACCAAGAACGCCAAGAAACCGGTGATAACAAGGCCCTACAGTTCCGTGGTGCCTATCTGATGAGCCGCCTTCCCGGACTGAGTTTTCATCTGCTCATGCTCGCGGTGATTTTTCTCTGTATCGGTCTTGGCTTCTGGCAGCTGGAACGGGCAGATGAAAAAGAACACCTGCTGGAACAAATCAGGCTCGGTCGCGCCCAGCCTCTGCCTCAGGAGGTCCTGGAAGCTCAGCTCTGGAATGACACCTCATCGGCTCCCGCTCCTCTGGCGGTACTGGCCCCCTATAGTCAGTATCAGCTGTACGGTATCTATGATCCTGACCGCTCCATTCTGCTGGACAACCGCACCTATGAAGGGCGGGTGGGTTATCACCTGCTGACCCCTTTCCGCCTGATCAATAATTCTACCAAAGAGGTTCCACACTGGATTCTGGTGAACCGGGGCTGGATCGAAGCCCCCCGGTTGCGCAGTGATCTGCCGGAGTTTGATACTCCGCTATTGCCGGTCAGTATTCAGGTCCAGGCCAAAGCTCTGCAGGATGATCTTCAACCGGAAAAACTCAACCTCACCTGGCCGGTTCGGGTGCAGCAGCTGTCTGCCCCGCAACTGAGCGAGCTTACCGGCCACGCTCTGCCAGAGTATGAATTCCGCCTTTCCGATGCCGGACAACCCGGTGTCATGATTCCCCGCCCCACCAGCCCCAACATGCAACCGGAACAGCATGTCGGCTACAGCGTGCAATGGTTTGCCCTCGCCTTTACCTTCATTCTGATGTGGAGCCGCCCTCTGTGGCGACGCAAAAAAACCAAGCGTACAAACACCTCTGACGACCTGAAATAAAATCAGCACATCTGCCAATGTTTGCTAGCTTTATAAGAGTGAACAGCGCAAAGACCTGCCACTGCAAATAACCTGAACGAATCAAAAAATCGTTCTCTTAACCGAAAAAACAACAGATCTCTGAACAAAAATAATAACGCCCTAGGTGCTGCCAAGCGGATAGCCAAAACAGGGTCAGGAGAATCTTATGCATGTGCTTACCGAAGATGAGATCCGACGTAACCGTCGGCGCTTACTGCTTCTTATCAGCGGACTGATGGTGCCCTTCTTTCTGGCGTGGCTTATGGTGCGTTTTGAGGTTTGGCTACCAACTCAGACGATCAATAAAGGTGAATTTCTGGCCGATAAAGCCCCACTGCATCGCTGGCCGTGGCAATCAGAACAGGGATTCCCTGAAGACCTGAAACAGCACTGGCTGCTGGTACTGGTCACACCGGATACCTGCAGCGAAAGCTGCTCCAAATGGCAACAGAATCTGCAGCAGATTCATAAAGCACTGGGTAAAGAAGGCGACCGTGTCAGACGGGTTCTGTTGCAACCAGTGACAGCGGGCAATGCACTGCCTCAGACTCTTGATGGCATGGGAAATCAGGATGTGCGTCGCTGGCATGGCCTGACCATGTCGACACCAGACTGGCTGGCTCGTCCCTGGCTGAAAGAGGGTTATCAGGTACTTATCGTTGATCCCATGGGCAATCTGGTCACTGGTTACGCAGACAGCAATACCGGACGGGATCTGTTGCGGGATTTGAGACGTTTATTGCGGGCTTCCTCTACGGGCTGAACCTGACTCACAACAAGCAAAGCAAGTCAGCCCCCGAGCAGGACACTCAGTTTTTATGGAGGTGGGATATGATCAGATCCCCTGCCAACCTTTACCGCCAATCTGACCTTGTACAGGCATCGGGAACACTCTTCCTTCGCCGGGGCGTGTTGAATGATACGCTTCTGCTGGCCCGATTTGCCTTTCTGCTCGCTTTTACCGTCGTCGCTTTAGGCGCCTGGACACGACTGGTGGATGCTGGTCTCGGCTGTCCGGACTGGCCGGGCTGCTACGGCCATCTTACCGTGCCGACCACTGAACAACAGCTTGCCCGTGCTGCCGAACTGTTCCCTGAGCACACCGTAGATCCTGCCAAAGGCTGGCCGGAGATGATTCATCGTTATGCCGCCTCAACGCTTGGGTTGGTGATTATGCTGCTGTCATTTCTCGCCTGGCGCCGGCGTCGGGTACCGGGTTATCCGGTAAAGCACTGTCACTTTTTGCTCTTTCTGGTGATCCTGCAGGGTATGTTCGGCATGTGGACGGTAACGCTGAAACTCTGGCCGCAGGTTGTCACCCTGCACCTGCTGGGTGGCATGGCAACCCTGACACTGCTTTATCTTCTGACCCTTAGACTAAAACGCCTGAAAGACAAGTCCGGCGATGATGAGGGCTGGAGTGAGATCCGCTTTGATTCTCTGCTGTTAAAAGATACCGGTCAGCACGAGTGGCTGCTGCTCTGGCGCTTACGTCACTGGGCCAGCATCGCCTTTCTTCTGATCGTGCTGCAGATCGCCCTTGGCGGTTGGACCAGTGCGAACTATGCAGCCGTGGCCTGCCCGGATTTCCCTCAGTGTCAGGGACAGTGGCTGCCGAATCTGTCTATGGAGAAAGGTTTTAACTTTACCCAACACGTTGGCCCTAATTATCTGGGAGGCCAACTGGATGGCGATGGCCGCGTCGCCATCCATCTGACTCACAGAGTTGGCGCTTTAATCGTGCTGATCTTTGTCGGTGGTCTTGCGCTTTATATGTTGCGTCGTCCGATGACACTCTTTCTGCAGCGTCGCGCCTTCTGGCTTTTAGTCGCCCTGCTGGCTCAGATCGCTATCGGTATCTCTAATGTTCTGTTCTATTTTCCACTAAGCCTGGCCGTTCTCCACAATCTGGGCGGAGCTTTCCTGCTGCTGGCCATCAGTAATCTGCTCTGGTGCCTGAACGCCATGCATCCCCCTATCCCGGCAAGAGGAGTGATTCGTCATGCCTAGACTCGCCGCCCGTAGTGCTATATCTACCCGACATACTGGGGAAAACGCTGTCAGAGCCAGTCTCACCAGTTATTACAACCTATGCAAACCTAAGGTGGTGGCTGTGATGTTGCTCACCGCTGTTGTGGGTATGTTTCTCGCCGTTCCCGGCCTGCCTCCTGTGGATAAGGTTATTTTTGGTCTGATCGGCATCGGACTGGCAGCCGGTTCTGCCGCTGCTATTAACCACCTGCTGGATGAGAAGATCGACAGCATTATGGCCCGAACCCGCTACCGGCCGCTGCCCCAGGGACAACTGCAACCGACTCAGGTGCTGGGTTTTGCCTTTATCATAGGCACGCTGGGTATCGGGATTCTATTTATTGCCGTGAATGCCCTGACAGCATGGCTGACACTCGCTTCTCTGATCGGCTATGCAGTGATCTATACCGCAATCCTGAAGCGCGCCACGCCACAAAATATTACCATTGGCGGGCTTGCGGGCGCAGCACCACCATTACTGGGCTGGACTGCCATCAGCGGACAGCTCGACCCACACGGTTTACTGCTGGTGCTGATTATCTTCGCCTGGACACCACCCCATTTCTGGGCACTGGCCCTGCACCGCAAAGAGGAGTACGCCAAGGCGGATATTCCTATGTTACCGGTCACTCACGGTGACGCTTTCACCAAGTTGCAAATTATTCTGTACACGATTCTGATGATACTCACCACAATATTGCCCTACGTCACGGGAATGAGTGGTCTACTCTATATAGCAGGCGTGATGATTTTGAATGCCCGCTTCGTACAGTACGTCTGGAAACTGTATCAGGGGCAGGATAAACAAGCGGCAATACGAACCTTCTGGTTCTCGATCCGATACATCATGTGGCTGTTTGTGGTGTTACTGGCGGATCACTATCTGTTTATCGGCTAAAGAGAGGCATAAATCTCACATCGGTAATGGATATGCGTACAACAGTCAGAACCTTTGCCCTCTGCATATCGCCGCGCTGAAAAGCTAAGGCTACCGGGAATTTGCAGCGAGCAAAGACCGGATGAAATGATAACAAGCGCAGCCCGCGCTTAAAGATCTGTAACAACCTGAAAAGGTTAGGAGGTCGTCATGTTTCAGCATCTGTTTGGGGTGATCTATCACCCAAAAGCTGAGTGGCAGCAAATTCGTGAAGAGAAATACACCTGGGTTGATTGCTATAAAAATGACCTGATCTGGTTAGCAGCCATCCCGCCCCTTTGCATGTTTATCGGAACCACCCAGATGGGTTGGAGCATATCTGGCGGGGAATACGTCAAACTTACCGTCGCCAGCGCTCTGCCTATCTCAATCGCCTTCTATTTCGCCCTGTTGCTTGGTGTTTATGTGATGGCAAAATCCGTTCACTGGATGGAAAAAACCTACGGCGCTGATGCCAGCTTTGACCGCTGCATGGTGCTGACCACTTACACATCAACCCCACTCTTTATGGCAGGCTTTGCCGGACTCTGGCCGGTACTCTGGTTTGTGGTCTTTGCCGGTCTTCTGGCCGTGGCCTATACCATCTATCTGCTCTACAACGGAGTCGAAACCGTGATGGAAATTCCTGAAGAGCAGGCTTTTATGTTTGGTACTTCCATTCTGACCGTTGGGCTCGTAGTACTGGTGGGCATGATCGTAACGACCGTTGTGCTCTGGGGCATGGGCATGATGCCGGTCTTTACCAGCTAGCCCTGAATCCCCATACGAGTTGGTAGATTTAACCAAGAAACATCAAGAACACCCCCCCACAGTCACAGGGACGTGACACGATTTAGCAGGAAGAAACCGGCCCTGAAAAGCTGATCTTCTGATCGCTATCCTCTGTAAAGCCATGTTCGTTTCGGGCCCTTTTTCAGGGCCCGCTTTTTTGCTGGTCAGGCATAGCTCGCTAAAACATCTGGCTAAAACTGTTCCATGACCTCATCGGGCGAATAGCCTACAATTCCGCCACCTTGTCGTTATAAAACCGATTGTCTTCGCTCTTCATTCCGGAATATTCATGGCTCGCAAGAAACAACGCTCCACCTCGAAAAATTCACCTCTGCCCTACCGAGACGGTGTGCCGCCCAGTTATCTGGTTCTGCCCTGCGATGAAGAGCATCCGGAAGGCCGCTGGCCGGATCTGCTGAGTTTTCTGCAGCACAGATTCCCTCATATTGAACCTGAGGTATTGCGCCAGCGCTTAGCAAAAGGGGATCTGGTGGATGATGGGGGACAGTCCTTAGCGGAAGATGCCGCCTTTATCGCCGGAAAAAAAATCTGGTACTACCGGGAAGTACCGGACGAGCAGCCAGTGCCTTTCGAAGAATCGATCGTTTACGAAGACGACCTGATCGTTATCGCGGATAAACCTCATTGGTTATCGACCATTCCTGCAGGTCGCCATCTGAAAGAAACCCTGCTGATACGGCTACGCAACCGACTCAATCTGCCGGATCTGGCACCGTCACACCGGCTTGATCGGGAAACCGCAGGTCTGGTTCTGCTCTGCAAACAGCCTAAGTACAGAGGTGCCTACCAAACGATGTTTCAGCAGCGAAATGTGCAAAAAACCTATCGCGCTGTCGCACCGATCAATCCGGAGCTGACGCTTCCCCGAGTACATAAAAGCCTGATCGTGCGTGGTGATCACTTCTTCACCATGAAAGAAGCCGAAGGCGAACCTAACAGTGAAACCGCCATTGATCTGTTAGTACAGGATGGCGACCGGGCGCTTTACGAAATGAAGCCCCATACCGGACGCCAACATCAGCTGCGGGTGCATCTGGCCTCCATGGGCATCCCGATTGAGAACGACCCCTGGTATCCGGAAGTAGAGCCGGAAGGTGATCACGACGACTACAGCCATCCACTGCAGCTACTGGCCTATACACTGGCGTTTACCGACCCGGTAACCGGCGAAGAGCGCTTCTTTAAAAGCCGCCAGCAACTGACGATTGCTCATCCGGAAGCCTCTGAAAGCTGATTCAGAACCGGAAACAATTTAAGCTTCACAGAGCTGTAACAGCTTCTATCCTTAATAGACTCAATTCTGGATGACAGCGCTGATTAAGCAAGGATAACCTTATGTACAAACTCGCTTTTTTCGTTCCCGATTCGCATCTTGAGCCGGTCAAGAATGCGGTTTTTGAAACCGGAGCCGGACGCATCGGCCATTACGACCATTGCTGCTGGCAGGTGAAAGGTCAGGGGCAGTTCAGACCTCTGGAGGGCAGCCATCCTCATATTGGCTCTCACGACCAACTGGAAACCGTAGAAGAATATCGGGTTGAGCTGGTGTGCGAAGACAAGCTAATTAAGCAGGCGATTGCGGCCATGAAGCTGGCTCATCCCTACGAAGAACCCGCCTATGATGTGTTCCGGCTGGAAGATCTCTGATCAGAAAACGGAGTTAATCTGCACAAAAAAGCCAGCAATCAGCTGGCTTTAGCGGCTTCTATGGCAGCGTAGAAACGGTCACGGTCTTCCTTGCTGACATCACACTGGTGCATCGGAAAGTGACCTTTTTTACGGTCTTCAAAATAAAGTCGCAGGGTTTTTTCAATGGTTGGGAACGCCAGCTCCCCCCAGGGAATTTCCTCTTCGGTGAACAGCTCTACCTCAAGACTTTCAGGGCCTGCTGCATATTCCGGCTTCGGAAGATCCGCCAGAAACATCATATAGACCTGACTGATAACCGTGGTGTCGATCAGCACATACAGATGACTGACATCCACTTTTGCCTGTGCTTCTTCCCAGGTTTCACGGGCAGCGGCCTCAGCGGTGGTTTCTTCATTCTCCATAAAGCCAGCCGGTAACGTCCAATAGCCCACACGAGGCTCAATAGCACGTTTACAGAGTAGAATTTTATCACCGTAGACCGGGATGGTGCCCGCTACAATCTTAGGGTTGTGGTAGTGAATCGTATCGCAGGCATCACAGATATGGCGTGGACGGTTGTCATCATCCGGTATGCCGATCCGAACTTTTTCACCGCATTCGCTACAAAAATTCATCCTAAAGACTGTCCTTTACGAAAGCGCTTAGACTTTCTTTTTTCGAGCCAGTGTCATCAGTGGGCCAGGCCCCCTGCCGAATATTGATCAAGAATACGGCAGAAAACCCCGATTGAC
The DNA here is from genome assembly GCA_048270425.1 of Oceanospirillum sp. Taxonomy (GTDB): domain Bacteria; phylum Pseudomonadota; class Gammaproteobacteria; order Pseudomonadales; family Halomonadaceae; genus Oceanospirillum. The sequence continues at coordinate 21,708 of JBLWSY010000030.1, read as the reverse complement.
TAGCGTCAAACTTTTCCCTGAAGCATGATTCTCCTTTACTATGGAGATGATCCTAGGCAACAGGGACCTAAGCTTGTGACTGCAGAATCCACTGAACATCTGTTTTCTGAAACGACCAACACCTCTGCTGACCAGAATATTGATTATCTGGCACGGCTCCGTGATCGTCTTAGCAACTTTACTCCGGCACGTATCAAGGGCGCTCATCCGGATGCAGCGGTACTGATCGCCCTGACCGACAACCCGTTCGATCCTGAAATCATTCTGACCCGCCGGGCGTCTCATCTCTCCAGTCATTCCGGGCAGGTCGCCTTTCCCGGTGGCATGCAGGACAAAACCGACCGCAATCTGAAGCACACCGCTCTGCGCGAAAGTGAAGAAGAGGTGGCGATGCAGGCGGATCAGGTGGAGATTATCGGCAAGCTCAATCAGGTGATCTCTCATATGGGCGTTCGGGTTACGCCCTGGGTTGGTATCGTACCGGAAAATATTGAGCTAACCGCCAATGAAGATGAACTGGACGCGATTTTCCGTGTACCCCTGAGCTTCTTTCTGAAGGATGAACGCCACCACACCGATGTGATTCCGGTGGAGAAGAAGGCAATCTACGTGCCTTGTTATCACTTTGACGAATTTGTTATCTGGGGGCTCTCTGCCATGATGCTGGTTGACCTGTTCAAAACCGGTTTGGGGGCAGACTTCTCACTCACTAAGGTGCCTCCGGCTGGTTGCCCGTTGCGCCATCTTGAACCAAGCAAACACCGTCGGGTCTCGGACTGATCCCCAAAAAAGTCGCTGTAAAAACAATCAAAACCTAAAAACAAAAATAAGCAGTATCAGAAAAAGGAGCCAACCGTGATCTATGATCTGGGAAATAAACGCGTCACGTTCACGTCTGAGGAATACTTTATTGCCCCAAGTGCAGACCTTATCGGCGATGTCCGCATCGGCCATCAGGCCAGCGTTTGGTTTAATGTCACCATTCGGGCCGATAACGATACGATTACCATTGGCGAGCAATCCAATGTGCAGGATGGCTCTGTACTGCATGTTGATGACGATACACCTTTAACCCTGGGCAAAGGTGTCACCATTGGCCACAAAGTGATGCTGCATGGCTGTGAAATTGGTGATTACAGCCTGATCGGCATGAATGCCGTCGTTTTAAATGGTGCGAAAGTTGGCAAATACTGCATAATTGGGGCTGGTGCCGTGGTAAAAGAAGGCATGGAGATTCCGGATGGGTCTCTGGTTGTGGGAGCTCCGGCGGTGATTAAACGCCAGATTACAGAAGCCCAATATGCCATGCTTGAAGCCAGTGCCCAGCACTATGTCGATAATGGTGCCCGCTATCGTGAACAGCTCAAACTTAAAGCGGATGTTTAACGAGATCCGATAAGCGTATTAAAGCTGAAACGCGAAGCTAATATAACTAGAATAGCCAGTACGGCATTTTTTAGAGACCATTTTGTCAGTGTCCGACAGGTAAGTGTCTCAACCTGGAGTTTTTGTGAGCCAAAAAGCATCTCAGCCTCAGACCGCAAACGCATCTGAGCGCATAAAACCAACACCATCACCTTGTGTCAGCATCTGTGCACTCAACGATGAAGGTTTCTGCATCGGTTGTTACCGCGATGGCAACGAGATCCGCCTCTGGAATACATATAACGACGACCAGAAACGCCAGGTGCTGAACAGCTGCCAACGCCGGGCAACCCTCGATCAGGCATTTATTGCCGTTTAAAACCTGAACCTAACGTATTCATCTCCTTTCTGGTGCCAGCGGAATCTGATTCCCGCTGGCCTTTTAATTTTAAGGACCTGACGCTATGACACAGCAAGCAAATGCTTCGACTAACACCCCTTCCATCGGTACGCCTCTAAGCCCAACAGCCACCCGCGTTCTGATGTGCGGCTCCGGCGAACTGGGTAAAGAAGTGGTTATTGAACTGCAGCGTCTGGGCTGTGAAGTGATCGCCGTTGATCGTTACGCCAACGCACCAGCCATGCAGGTTGCTCACCGCAGCCATGTGATCTCTATGCTGGATGGCGCGGCTTTACGTCAGGTAATCGAGCAGGAAAAACCGCACCTGATCGTGCCGGAGATCGAAGCGATTGCCACCGATACTCTGGCAGAGCTGGAAAGCGAAGGTTTCACCGTAGTGCCTACTGCCCGCGCCGCTCAGCTGACCATGAACCGTGAAGGCATCCGTCGTCTGGCAGCTGAAGAGCTGGGGCTTTCTACCTCACCCTACAAGTTTGCCGGTACCAAAGAAGAGTATTTGGCGGCCATCAAAGAGGTGGGCATCCCGTGCGTGGTTAAGCCGATCATGTCCAGCTCCGGTAAAGGCCAGAGCCTTGTGCGCTCAGAAGCGGATGTGGATCACGCCTGGAGTTACGCTCAGGAAGGTGGCCGCGCAGGTGCCGGTAAAGTGATCGTGGAAGGCTTTGTTGATTTTGATTACGAGATCACTCTGCTGACCGTACGTCACGAGGGTGGCACCTCCTTCTGCGCACCAATCGGACACCGTCAGGAGAAAGGTGATTACCGTGAATCCTGGCAGCCACAGGCGATGTCAGACGTTGCTCTGGCTGAATCCCAGCGTATCGGCAAGGCGATCACAGACGCTCTGGGTGGTCGCGGCCTGTTTGGCGTTGAACTGTTTGTGAAAGGCGATAACGTTTACTTCAGTGAAGTATCCCCTCGCCCGCACGACACCGGCATGGTAACCCTGATCTCTCAGGATCTGTCTGAATTTGCCCTGCACGCCCGCGCCATTCTCGGTCTGCCGATCCCATCGATCCGCCAGTTTGGCCCGGCAGCATCAGCCGTCATTCTGGTGGAAGGCAACTCGGAACAGGCACGCTTTGGCAATCTGGCAGCTGCACTGGCAGAACCGGATACCCAACTGCGCCTGTTTGGTAAACCGGAAGTGAAGGGTGAGCGCCGTATGGGTGTTGCGCTGGCACTGGAAAACAGCATTGATGCTGCTATCGAAAAAGCCAAGCGTTCTGCTGCTGCGGTTACCGTTGAGCTGTAGTTGTTGAGCCGTTTCTGCTGAGCTTTAGTTGTCGAACTACAGCAGTTGAACTGCAAATCAGCACCAGACGTTTTACGATAATCCTGAAGACAGATCAGGAAAAACGGTGCTCAGGCCTTTTAAGGCTTTAGCACCGTTTAAACCCCGACCCTGAACGATTAGAATAGTTCGCAACCTTATGAACACCTGAGCTTTTTCAGCACAGGTGATCGATCTATACACTGAATCAGAAGACAGATCCGACATGGAAAAACGCAGAGTTTTAACCGGCATCACCACCACAGGTACCCCTCACCTGGGTAACTATGTAGGTGCGATCCGCCCCGCTATCGAAGCGAGCCGTGATCCGAATAATGAATCTTTCTACTTCCTGGCTGACCTGCACGCTTTGATCAAATGCCACGATCCGAAACGCGTACAGGAATCCCGTCGCGAGATCGCAGCCACCTGGCTGGCGTTGGGTCTGGATACTGACAACTCTGTTTTCTATCGTCAGTCTGATATCCCTGAAATCACCGAGCTGACCTGGCTGCTGACCTGTGTTTGCGCCAAGGGTCTGATGAACCGAGCCCACGCTTACAAAGCGGCTGTTCAGGACAACGAAGCTGAAGGTGGCGCTGATCCTGATAAAGGCATCACCATGGGCCTGTTCAGCTATCCGATCCTGATGGCAGCTGACATTCTGATGTTCAACGCTACCGACGTACCGGTAGGCCGTGACCAGATTCAGCATATCGAAATGGCCCGTGACGTTGCCGGTCGTTTCAACCACATCTACAAAGGCCAGTATTTCAAACTGCCGGAAGCCCGCATCGAAGAAAGCGTTGCTGTGCTGAACGGACTGGATGGCCGCAAGATGAGTAAGAGCTACAACAACACGATTCCGTTGTTTGTTTCTGAGAAGAAACTGCTCAAGCTGATCCGCAAGATCAAAACCAATTCACTGGAGCCGGGTGAGCCGAAGAGCACAGAGGATTGCACCCTGTTCCAGATCTGGCAGGCTTTTGCTAACGAAAGCCAGATTGCTGACATGCGCCAGCAGTACGAGAACGGCATCGGCTGGGGCGATATGAAAAACGCCCTGTTCGAACTGGTGAACGATCACCTGAAAGAACCCCGTGCTCGCTACGAAGAACTGATGAATGATATGGGTTACGTGGAAGAAGTGATGCAGAAGGGAGCAGTAAAAGCCCGAGCAGAAGCCAGCGCCCGTATTGACCTACTGCGCAAAACGGTTGGTTTTGGCTCTTTTTGAGCGCTAAAAGCTTAAGTTCTGATCAAAAAATCCCCGCTGATGGCAACATCAGCGGGGATTTTTTTATGGCCTGCAATAACGAAAATCCCGATCAGTTCTGATCCTGACGCTCCGCCACAACCACCTGATTACGTCCCGCCAGCTTAGCGCGATAAAGGGCATTATCCGCCCGCAGAATAAGCCCGGTCTGGGTCTCAGGCTGCTTATCACTTTTCGAGGCGACACCAAAACTTGCGGTCACGACCGGAGCAACATTGCTGCTCGGGTGCTTCAGCTCCAGGGCTTCAATCTCTTTACGGCAACGCTCAGCCAGATGCTGCGCCACCTCCAGATCCTGTCCCGGCAGAATAATACAGAACTCTTCACCACCGTATCGGGCCACCTGGTAGCCGTAGCTTTCCAGCTGGTTTTTCAGATAATCCGCAACAGCCACCAAGCACTTATCGCCGGCCTGATGCCCCAGATGATCATTGTACTGCTTGAAGAAATCGATATCGAAGAACACCAGACTCAGAGGTGTGCCCTGAAGCTCAGAGCGGCGCAACTCTTTTTCCAGCATCATGTTGAAATGGCGTCGGTTGGCGATACCGGTCAGTTCGTCGGTCAGCGCCATCTGGTTCAGCTTCTCAGCCTGCTTATTGAGCAGCGCCTCACGGCGGACCATGGAACTTACATCCTGCACCTCAATCACGCAGAAGCGCTTACCTTCGGACTGCATCGGCTGCACCCGGATCGACTGAGCAAAACGCTCACGACGTTCGCCCTGACCGTGATAAAGCGGTAATGGAGAACGGTTCAGACCGGGGGATAAAAGAGACGGCAGACCGGTTTTAAGCGCCTGCTCTACCGCCTGATGGATACGGCGGCCTTCCAGTTCAGGATAAACAGCAAACAGCAGCTCACCCTGAAGATCTTTGGAATCATCAAAGGCTTTGTTCAGCCACTGATTGATAAAATGCACACGATAGCTGTCATCCAGGATCATCACACCAGACTGAAGGACTGCCAATGCCTGTTCAAAAAGCTGCATAGTGTTCAAAAACTCCGCAAAACGAACCGGAACAGAGCCTTAACCCTGAACACCATTTAAGAAACCACGCAGGGCCTGCTGCAGATTTGCCTCAGACTCGCCACCCATAATAAATGCCAGATAACCTTCCAGACTGCGGCTTTCCAGCGCCAGCTGGATCTGGATAAAGAGTACCGTTTGTTCGCTTTCCGGTTTCTTCAGAATCTCGTCGACCGAGGCAACCGTCAGTTCAGGCAACTCACAAGAGAAGGTGTCCTGCAGCATATCGGCGATGGTGGAGAAGCAGGCATTAAGGATGATGTTACCAATCTCACTCAGGGCGTCCTGCTCGATCTCGCTCAGTTGCTCAATTGGCACCTGACTACCCAACATGAGCCGAACAATCTCCAGGCTGGAGTTTTCCGGAAACATCAGCATCGCTTCACCGGCAAAACTGCCATTAAAGGTCTGGCTGACACAGGTAAGACGTTCGGCACCGATCCCCGGCGAGAGGAGCTCAATCACGCGCTGAATCGGCATCACGTGCACCACAGGTACACTCATGGTCACCGGTTCCTGAGTCAGTTCACTGAGGGCTGAGGCAGAGCGTCCTACGCTGATATTAAAAATTTCAGCCAGAGCATCCAGCTCAAGCACGGTCAGATCATGCATTTTCCTGACTCCAGATCGCCAGCGCTTTTTCAGCAACCGCTGGCGTTATGGGTTTAGCAATAAAGTGAACACCCAGCTCTTCTGCACGGGCCTGGCTGGATGACTGAATATTAGCAGACAGCAGAATCATCGTCGTATCCGGCAGTTGCGGACGCAGGATCTCAATCGCCTGAAAACCATCCATCACCGGCATATTAATGTCCATCACAATCAGATCCGGGGTATTGGCAGTCGCTTTATCAACAGCCTGCTGGCCATCTTCTGCTTCTACGATCTCCCAGCCGGTATCCACCATGTTAATCATTTTACTCATCATCATGCGGGATACGCGACTGTCATCCACCACCAGAACCGTTTTGCTCATAGAAATACCTTAAAAGAAAAGCTGCTGAGTGAAGCTAAATTATCTGATTGTCTACAGCCAAGAATGTTTGCGGGGTAATTAATAAGCTGCATAAAGACTAATTTATATCGCATCTGGCTTAAAAAAGCAGTATCGGAGATACCGGCTTAAAGGCAGCAAGTTGATATAATCAAACCCGAAAAATCAATAATTAGACCTAACCTGCTGATATAAAACAAAAAAGCTGACTACCCTAAGGTAGCCAGCTTTTTCTGACTAAATACCTCAACAGACATGGTCTTTGAGCTTATTCGTAGTCAGGTTCAGGAATATGAGGCAGTTTCTGAACAATATAAGTATAAACCGTTGGCACCACGTACAAGGTCAGCACGGTACCAAAGGTCAAACCACCCACGATAACCCAACCGATTGCCTGACGGCTTTCTGCACCTGCACCGGTCGCCAGCGCCAACGGCAGGTTACCCAGCACCATAGCACCGGTTGTCATCAGAATCGGACGCAGACGCAGCACACTTGCCTCAACGATAGCCTCAAACTTCTCTTTGCCATCCTCACGCAGCTGGTTGGCAAATTCTGTCATCAGAATACCGTGCTTGGTAATCAGGCCGATCAGGGTAATCAGACCGATCTGACTGTATACGTTAAGCGTGCCACCGGTCATCTTCATGGTCAGCAGTGCACCCAGAATCGCCAGAGGAACGGTCAGCATAATCACCATCGGGGAACGGAAGCTTTCAAACTGCGCCGCCAGAACCAGATAGATAAAGCCCAGCGCCAGAATGAACGTGATCATCAGAGAGTCACCGGACTCCATGTATTCACGGGCCTGACCGCTGTAGTCGTACTGGATCCCCTGAATACCCATCTCTTTCGCGGTTTCTTCAACCGTGTCACGCAGCCAGACCAGCGCATCGCCCTGAGTCAGACCCGGTGTGAGACTTGCCTTAATGGTCGCAGCACGCAGCTTGTTGAAGTGGTTCAGCTCCTTCGGCGCAACCGTCTCAACCAGAGTTACCAGATTCGACAACTGAATCATCTGACCTGAGGCTGAACGCACGTAGATAGAAGACAGAGAAGATGGCGTCGCACGATCCACATCCGCAACCTTGGCGATCACATCGTACTGCTCGTTACCGTCTTTATAACGGGTGATGGTACGACCGCCCAGGAGCGTTTCCAGAGTACTGGTCACATCAGCGATAGAGACACCCACAGAGGCGGCTTTATCACGATTGATCTTCAGGTTGATCTGCGGTTTGTTCAGCTTCAGATCCACATCCGGATTCACCAGTTTGCCACTGGCGTACACCTTACCCATCACTGCGCCGATCAGCTTCTGCAGATCTTCAAAGTTGGCAGTGGACTGCACCACCAGCTCAACCGGACGCGCAATCGGGCTCTGTCCCAGAGACGCCGGAGTAATCGGGAAAGACATAATACCCGGAATACCACCATACATAGGGCCGCGCAGAGAACCAGCCACTTCCTGAGCACTACGTTCACGGTCTTCCCAGTCTTTCATACCGGCAAAAGAGATCACGTTGCTTTCCGTCGGGAACAAACCGGTAATCACAAAGTAACGCTCAATCTCAGGCACATTAGAAAATACACCTTCGATCTGACGGCTGTACTTATCCAGAAACTCGGTTGTAGAACCTTCAGGCCCGATACCAAAACCGATGATAGTGCCACGGTCTTCTACCGGAGACAGCTCACTGTTCAGGCTATTAAAGGTGACATACAGACCACCCAGACAGGCAACCCCCACCAGAAGCACAACCGGGCGCGCTTTCATGGTCCATTTCAGAGAGCGGCGATACAGATCACCCATGCCATCCAGAACCTTCTCGCCCCACAGATAAAACTTGCCGTGGTTTTCATGTTTCAGAATGCGCGAACACATCATCGGTGACAGGGTAAGTGCCACAAAACCGGATACCAGAACCGCACCCGCCAGAGTCAGAGCGAATTCTGCAAACAGCTTACCAGTACGGCCTTCGGTAAAGGCCAGCGGGGTAAATACTGCCGCCAGTGTGATCGTCATAGCGATCACCGCAAAGCCGATCTCTTTCGAGCCTTTAAACGCCGCCTGAATCGGGTGCATACCCTCTTCAATATGACGATAAATGTTCTCGAGCATTACGATGGCGTCATCCACCACCAGACCAATCGCCATCACCATCGCCAACAGGGTCAGAGTGTTGATGGAGTAGCCCAGCGCATACATGAAGACAAAAGCACCGATCAGAGAAACCGGAATCGTCACCAGAGGAATCAGCGTCGCCCGCAGGGAACGCAGGAAGATAAAGATGACGAGAATAACCAGAATCACAGCTTCGGCAATGGTCGAGTAAACCGCTTTAATAGAGCGATCAATAAAGATGGATGAGTCATACGCCACATTCACCTTCATACCTTTCGGCAGAATCGCTTCAATTTCCGGAATCATGCTGCGAACGCTACTGGATACGTCAAGCGGGTTTGCCACCGACTGTTTCACAACCCCCATCGCCACAGCCGTTTTGCCGTTAAAGCGAACAGTACCGCGATCATTTTCAGCGGCAATACGCACACGGGCAACGTCTTTTACACGAACCAGATAGCCATCGTTATCCCGCAGGATAACCTGTTCAAACTCTTCCGGGGTCTGCAGATCCGTTTGAGCTAACAGAGTGAATTCGCGATTCTCCGATTTGATGGTGCCTGACGGTACTTCCAGGTTCTGACTGCGGATCGCGTTGGAGATATCCGTCGTCGTCACACCAAAAGCCGCCATACGGGCTTTATCCAACCAGATACGCATCGCATAACGACGCTCACCAAAAATACGTACCTCAGCAACACCAGGAGCCGTCTGCAGACGGTCTTTCACCAGACGGTCAGCAAAATCTGTCATCTCCAGCGGGGTATGACTCGGACTGGAGAACGCCAGATACATAATCGGCTGTGCGTTTGCCTCAACCTTGGCCACAATCGGCTCATCGATGTCGTCCGGCAAACGGCCACGCACACGACCAACACGGTCACGTACATCAGACGCCGCGTTATCCGCATCACGATCCAGCTTAAAGTTAATGGTGATCTGACTCTTACCGGTACTGGAAGAGGAGGTCATAAAATCGATGCCTTCGATACCGGAGAGAGAATCCTCCAGTACGTTAGTCACCTGAGATTCAATAATACTGGCGTTGGCACCGGTATAGGTGGTGACAACCGAAACCGTCGGCACGTCGATATTCGGGTATTCCCGAACCGACAGACGGTCATAGGCAATGACGCCCACCAGCATCAGCAACAGGCTCATCACCGTTGCTAATACCGGTCGTTTGATGGAAATTTCTGACAATACCATGCCGAAGATGCTCCTTATTTAGCCGTTAGCGTACGGACTTACTGGCCTTGTTCAGGCTGAGGTTTCGCGGACTGCAGATTAACCGGCATAGCGGCGGCTCCTGGTTGCAGCTTCATCTGTCCGGCAGTAACCACAATATCACCGGCTTTCACACCTTCCAGAATCTGAACCCGGCCGCGCTCGCGAATACCGGTTACAACAGGACGAATGGAAACTTTGCCATCTTCCAGCAGATACACCAGCTGGCTATTGCCCTGAGGCACCAGAGCCTCTTCCTGCAGCATCAGCGCATCTTCGATAGTTTCCAGCTTAAGATTGATGCGGGCAAACAGACCCGGACGCAGCTTGCCACTTTCATTAGGCAGGCTGGCAACCACTTTTACACTACGACCATTCACATCGACTTCCGGCGATACGGCAAATACCGTGCCTCGAAAGTGCTCACCGGGTACCGAGTCCAGCGTAACATCAACGCTTTGACCAACAGCCAAACCGGTGAGGTAAACTTCAGGAACACGGAACTCAACCCGTAATGGGTCAACCGCAACCAGACTTACCAGTGACTGACCCGGTGTCACGTACTCACCAGTGCTCACTTCTCGCAGGCCGATCAGACCTTTAAAAGGTGCATTCAGCGTCATTTTAGCCAGACGCTCTTGAGCCAATGCCACGCCAGCCTGATCAATACGCAGTTTTGCCAGCGCACTGTCGCGGGTATTCACACTACCGGCATTATTGTTCACCAGCTGATTGGCACGCTTGTATTCCACTTCACTCAGACCGCGGCTGGCTTCAGCCTGCTTGAGTTCTGCGCGCTGAATAGAGTCATCTAACTTAACCAGGGGTTTACCGGCTTCAACGACCTGACCTTCACGAAACAGAATCTCAGCCACCCGGCCTGATACTTCGGGACTGATCGTCACGCTTTCATCGGCTGACAGCGAACCCACCACTTCCACAGTTCGCTCCAGCGTTTCTGTTTTGGCGATCTGAGCCTCCACAGGCATTGGTGGCATCTCTTTTCCGGCTGCCTGAGCCTGAGAAGCACTGAAGGAAAGGGCACTGATCAGTGGAAGTAAGGCACCAAATGCCAGCGTCCGGGGAAGGGAGTATTTCATGAATTGAGCCTCTGCTTATCCTTGAGCATAGTTATGCTGTCGTTAACGTCGTCTTAGAAACCGAAGCCAGTACCTCATAAACATGGATAATGGTCGCGATTTACTATACGAAACGTAGGACAATTGGATTGAATTTTGAATAACGGACTATGATACTCAGCTTTAAAAAGCATCACAGGGGAACAATTAATCAGCATCCGTCCTGTGAGCAATAACTGCGGAGATCAGGGTTATTTACTGCCAAAGTCAGCTTTTTTTCAGCAGCTTTGGCATCATTACTGACACCGTTACCGGCAGTTATATCCACCGGAAATACCATTTTTTTCAGAATGCTTTAGCTGTGAACCAACAGATGCTGGCCGATTAAACCGGTAAGAAAACCTGCCACGGCAGCCATCGGAGGCCACCAGTCTTTATCCAGCCGAACCTGAGGAGCAATATCCTGAAAAGTAAGATAAAGAATGCCCCCAGTAGCCCAAAGCATAATAAAGCCCAGCAACATCTCCATTTCTGAAAGCCAGACAAAACCAACCCAGGCAGCCATGGGGCCAATAGGCACAAGCAAGACAAAGAAAATGAGAATTTTGCGACACTGATGGGGACGAATCGCGATCATTTCACGGTAAGCGTTAAAGCCCTCCGGCAGATTTTGCAGCGCCATCAGCAGTGCCAGCAGCAATCCACTTTCGCTGCCGAGAGCCAATGATGCGCCCAACGCCATCGCCTCGGGTGTAAAATCCAGCAGCATCGCCAACAGCTGAGCAGTAGACCCGCCACGACGACTCAGAATAATATCCGCCGCCATAAACATCAGCCCGCCACTAAGAACGGCAATCACAATCCAGAGTGTCGATAACGCTTTTTGCCCTTCCGGTACCAAAACAAGGGCAACTGCAGCCAGCAATACACCTGCGCCATAAGCGATTACTGAATGCTTAAGCTCATTTTCCAGCCACTGATTCTGAAAGTGTTCAACCCGGGCCAGAAAGCCACCTAAAGGGATCGTAACCGCAGCCAAAGTGGCATAAAGCAAGGCCAGAATAAGAGCCTCAGACATAATCCATCCTTGTCAAAAAATACCCCGTTAAGCGACATCAGGTTCAGATGCATCAGAAAAGCAAAAACTGTTCTTACCCTTCATCTTGGCCTGATACATCGCCTGATCAGCCTGAGTCACCAGCTGATTAACACCCGCTTCAGCATTACCATCACCGGCAAACAAGCTGACGCCAATACTGGCGGTCACCTTCAGCTCAGTACCATCAGCCATTAATACCGGGCAATTCATCTCATGCAGAATGCGATTCAGTATCTGCTCCAGCTGATCCCGACCATGTACCCCGGGCAGAATTGCCACAAATTCGTCACCACCCAATCGCGCAAGCGTATCTTCTGAGCGCATCACACCAGAAAGGCGATTCGCAATCTCTACTAAAAGAAAATCACCTGCATCATGACCATACTCATCATTAACTTCCTTAAAACCGTCCAGATCAATGAAAAAGACAGCAAGATCACGACGCACACGCTTAGTACGCTCCAGAGCCTGTCCTAGCCGGTCAAACAGCAAAACACGATTTGGCAGACCTGTGAGCATATCGTAATGAGCAATATGGCGAAGCTGCTCCTGGTACTCCTTAATTTCTGTGATTTCCAGATGAGTACCAAACATCTCCAGCGGCTGACCATCTGCCAGCCAGGTAGCAACCCGCCCCCGGTCCTGTATCCAGATCCAGTGACCGGCTTTATGACGCATACGTACTTCACATTCGTAGTAACTGTTCTCACCGGAAAAATGTTTTTTCAGAAGCTTTTCTGACTTTTCCAGATCCTCAGGATGCGCAAGTGACAACCAGGTATCAATCGAGACAGGCTCCAGCTCCTCAAGGCTATAACCGGCCATCTCAGCCCAGCGTTCATTGATAACCGTTTCCCCGGTCTGAACATTCCAGCGCCAGGTGCCAGCCCGGGTGCCCTCGACAATATTTTCAAGGCTTTGATGCTCTTTATGCAGTGCTTCCTGAGTTCGGCGAATGGTCTCCAGCATCTGCGCCATCGCATCAGTCAGACGAGAAATTTCACGATAAGGCGATACCGGTTCCACCAGACGGGGAATTCCCTCTTCGCCCTGTTGCTCAACAGCGGCTGCCAGTGCCTGCAGCGGTCTGATAAAGAGATGTTTCAGCAAAAGAACCAACACAAAAGACAATACAAGCATCAGCACTAACATGGAGACAACGATCTGAAGCAGCAACGCACGGGAACGCTTTTTCAGCTCGTTATTGTTGGCATAAACCCGAACACGACCGAGCACCTCTCCCGCAGAGCCTGTGATATCCAACTCGGCAAAATAAAGATTATGACGAAGTAAGCTTTCCTTAGAGGCTTTCTCGTCATCAATACTGATCACCCCATCCGGCGTTCGTTGCCATCCAGTGGTGTAAGCCTTTCTGCCAGTGATTTCGCCCATTTTATAGTCATCAACCACAATGGCAGAAAGGGCCGAATGGTTATGAGTCCGTATCTCATGGGACATCAGCTTGTCATATTCATTGACCTGATAAGACTCAATATAAGGAGATAAGGTATTCGCAAGTCTTGCAGCGCTCTCCTGAGTCTGGCCGATAATCTCATCCTCTAACTGAACCTGCTGCCAGTGATAGGTAAAAGCGCCATAACCGCTGAATACCAGAGCAGCACTAACCATCACCAGCATGGTGATCAGATAGAGAGAAGACTTTTTCTGATGCGCAGAGGATACAGGGTTCACAAGTAAAACCTAACTGACCATTAAAAGGTTACATCACGCTTACCGACAGGTCTCAATGACCTAACCTAACGAGTCGGCAGACCCAAAACATTTCGCCTGATAGTTGGCAGCAACTTATCAATATTATCCCTGGACACAGCCAGCACATCCAATTGCTGAACTCTGGGTACTGCCTGCCCCGAAAGGTGCTGATCAAGAGAGGAGAGCGCTCTGGCACCCATCAGAAAAGGCTGTTGCATTCCTGCACCAGCGAGAACACCTTGCTGAATCAGCTCAATAAACTCAGGTTCGGCATCAAAACAGATCAGCAGAATATCATCTTCTTTATCCGCTTCGCGGATAGCCTCCAAAGCGGCCCGATAGCGATCAGAACCCTGCAACCATATCGCCTTAAGATCCGGATAATCACGGATCAGCGCGCGACTGAAATTCAGCGTTTCCTCGTAACTGAAATCACTTTGCTGATGGATATAGGCACTGGAAAGACCTGCTTCACTCAGCGCCGAAAGAAAACCCTGAGTTCGCAACTTGCCATTCTGACGATCCTGAGGAATAGCAATGATACCCACAGAGCCCAAAAGTTGCCGCTGCTGAAGTTCATTAGCAAGAATCAGTCCTAACTGGTATGCACCAGCCTCATTATCCGACTCGATATAGCTGACAAACCGACCACCCTGAGTACCAATATCAGAGATAACAACCGGTATAGAGGCCTTCTCAGCCAATTTAAGAAGCGTTACCGCAGAAGAAGAATTCATAGGTGACAGTACAATACCATCCACACGCTCCCGGATCGCATGCACCATATTTTCAAGCTCTTTTTTAGCGCTGTTGTCGGCACTCAGAACAAAAACCTCATCTCCTTGCATCCGCGCCTGATCCTGCACCCCGCGCCACATAATTTGCCAGAAAGGAATTCGAAGATCCGAAACCACATAAGCGAAACGTTGTCCCTCCGCCCAAACCTGAAAAGGCGATAATGCCAACAGAAAAAGGCAGCCAATCAGCAATCGTTTTTTCATCATTCGCCTCCCGGAATTACGACAATCTGCAAGACCAGTAATAACAACATAACCAAGAGCTTATAGAGGTATTCGGAAAAAAGGTATGAGTTATGCCGGTTTTTGTGATTCAAAACGAAAAAAATGACCCTGAGGGTACAAAATGGAGATTGCCAGAAACTCATCAGCCCTTCCCTAATAACTGAAGCTTTGCCAGAGCAAGCGAAGCGCTAACAGCGTCACCATCAGGGTAAACCCCATACGAAACAGGTGTGCAGGAATACGATTCAGCAGCTTAAGTCCCAGCCAGGTCCCAAAAGCGCCTGCGGCAACCATCATCAGAACAGGCAGAATCCACTGGGAAAAACTAAAGCCGACCGCCCCAAAAACCACAGCCTTAGTCACATGCTGAAACGACATACACGCGGAAAAAGTTGCCGTTGTAGACAATTTATCTTTATCCATCCGATGGATAAAAGCGGCAACTAAAGGTCCGGTTGCTCCAACAAACATAGAGATCAAAGTTGTCAGGCTACCGGCAAAAACCGTTTTCACCCCACTGACCTCAAGCTTCTTCGGCTTTGGTCCCCAGACCATATAAAGAATAAAAAGCGCTACGGCTCGCTGAATCCAGTCCATCGGTAGCTGAACCAACACCTGAGAAGCGATCAGGGCCCCCAACAATGCACCACCGGAAAAACGCAAAACCATCGGCCAGTGGATATGCCGCCAGGTCATCAGAGCCCGGTTAGCATTAGAGCCAAACTGCACCAGGCCATGCACAGGTATCAGGGCCAGAGGGGGCAAAATAGTTGCCATTACCGCCAGCAGCATAACGCCGCCGCCAATTCCCATCGCGGCCGTTATAAAAGAGGTCAGGGCACTGGTCAGCACCAACCAGAACAGATGAATATTCGAAACCCCTTCCGCCAAAGGCGCCGCCCATAACGCCTGCAGATCTGCCATATTCGCCCCTTTCTCTGTTCGCCAAAAGCTGATCTAACCCGATTTCAGGGCGATACCATACTCCCATTACGGGTCCATTCAACCCGATAAAACCCCAGGTTTTTCAATTAATAACAGAAAAAGACGAACCGCTAACCTTCAGGTACAAAAAAGCCCCGGAAGTTATCACGGGGCTATTCATCGTTAGGGCTCAGATCAATCAGCTTTGCGCCGGATGCGCTACTGACGGTGATCGGTCTGATTGGCGGGATAACGTTTTCTCGGACTCATTATCGGTGCCAAGCTTATTATCGGCATGATGCTGCAGTTTTGGCTGAGTATTCTGCTGGCGGTAACGACCAATAATCAACCCCATCACAACCGTCACCAGCAGAGAGGCAAACCAAAGCTCCGCGCCAAACAGCCAAAGACCGATAGCGATTGTAATCGCATCAATCACCAGCAGCGCCCAACCACGATTTACCCCCCAGGCACGCTCCATATAGAGCGCCAATACAGTAAAGCCACCGGTAGATGCGTTATGTTGAAACAGCGTCACAATACCAAAAGCCATCAGCGCACCGGCAGCCAAAGCCCCCAGAACCGTAGAACCCAGATCCAGCACAACGTAACGGCCAATGAGATCAGTCAGCAGACCAATCAGTGTCACCGCCAGCGCCGTACGCAGAGTAAAACTCAACCCCTTCTCAAAATACGCCAGAATATAAAACGGAAGATTGATCACCAGGAACACCTGACCAAAGGTGACATCGCTCAGAAGACGATCACCAATCAGGCCAACGCCTGTGATACCGCCCACTGCGACATGGCTGGACTGTAAAAACAAAATGCCCAGCGCCATCAGAAAACTACCCTCAAGAATACCGAGCCCGTTATGTGCATGACGTTTCATTCAGATCTTTCCTTAACGCAAATAAGAAGCAAGCGCCGGATCTCCCCCATACCCTTTACCGGGGAAGCGACGATTTAAGAAACGGAGTCAAACTCCGAAAAAGCGAATAAAAGGAGTGTCAGCTCTGAAAAACACGCTGCTGAAGCTGGGCTTCAGAAAAAAGAAATTCATTTGGTTTGCTTTTGGCGGTTTTAATCGCCCGAACAGGAGACAAGCGCAGCATAGAACAACAACCGCTGAGTACAGACGCGTAGGAACATTGGCGCGCCATGCACCAATTCAGACACATCAGTAAATTAACGGAAGCTCGTGTGATCAATGCTGAATCAGCCCTGCTAAGAGGTAGGTGAATATGGCGCGTATTGTACGAGCTTTCATCGCTGACGCAAGCCGCTTCAGCGCTTATCTCCGGCAGAAACTGGTGAAGCTGTAAATCTCTTACTACGCTAACTAACCAGCCCAAGAGATACCCGACATCACCTCTGACGCACAACGTAATTCCGCGCTCACCGCGCTGCACAGCTCTCTCAACCCAATGAGACTATGCATAAGGGTTACGTTTCGCCCGACAGTTTTCAACAGATAATGGAGCGCTTATGTCTACTCAAACCGTTAGGGGAAAAATCTTATACCCTCTCCGAAACTTATCCATTCAGAAGAAACTGTTCAGCGGGTTTGGCCTTATCATTCTTCTGCTCATCATGGTCGCTTTTACCGGCCATCAGACCCTGCTTGCCGTCGATGCAGAACATAAAGATCTCAAGCAACTTGGCAGAATGGCAACCCTGATGGCTGATGCCCGTATCGCTGAGAAAAACTTTGTTATACGAGGAAAGACAGCGGCACTGGAGGAAAACGCACAGCTGGTGGATCAGCTGAAGCAACTTGCACAACAAAGAGCCGCAACGACAACAGACGCCGAAGGCGTAACCGTTATGAAGAGCATCACCACTAGTGTCGATGACTACTCTCGCGACATCCGGCAACTGGTACAAGCCATTCAATCAAACCAGCCAGATAGCGTCATCGATGGTATTGAAACCAAGCTAACCAGTGATGCAAGGGCGCTCACCGCCACCATAGATCAATGGTATGAAGACCGACAGGCAATACTGGCAACCACCGTCAACCAGACCCAATGGATCGTTCTGATTGCGGCCGCCACCGCACTCTTCATTGGCACTCTTATTGCGACCGCTGTCACCAAAGCGATCAAAGAACCCATTCACGACCTACTGGAAGTCATGACGCAGCTCGCAGACGGCAATCTTAACCAGAGCATCAAAAGCCGTCGTCAGGATGAGTTAGGCACCCTGATGAACGCCACCCAAACCATGATCAACAATCTCAGACAGCTGATTGACCGACTCAGCCAGGGCATTACCCAGCTGGCCTCTACCAGCGAAGAGCTCTCCCTCGTTGCCCAACAGAACACGCAAGCCATTACCGAACAAAAAAATGAAACCGATCAGGTAGCCACCGCCATGACTGAAATGGTTTCAACCGTTCAGGAAGTAGCCCAAAACGCCGAACAGGCATCAGAAACCGCTGAAGAATGCGAACAGCTCACTCAAAACGGCGGTCGCCTGATTCGCAACAGCATTCAGCAAACCGAAGATCTGGCTAATGAAGTCGAAGAAGCAACTCAAGCTATTTTGGAATTAAAAGCCCAAAGTGACCAAATCAGTACCGTGCTAGATGTGATCGCAGGCATCGCCGAGCAAACCAACCTGCTGGCACTGAATGCCGCTATTGAAGCCGCCCGCGCCGGAGAAGCCGGACGGGGTTTTGCCGTTGTCGCCGACGAAGTGCGCACGCTCTCCCAGAGGACCCAGGAATCCACCGAGCAGATCGAATCACTCATCACAAACCTGCAGAAAACCACTGAACAAACAGCTAACAAGATGATGCACAGCTCTGAGCTGGCAAAATCCACCAAAGACCCCGCGCTGGAGGCACGCACAGCCTTTAAATCAATAACGGCTGCCGTCCATCAGATTCAGGCGATGAATCAGCAGATTGCTGCCGCAGTTACTCAACAGGGTAGCGTAGCTGAGGATATCAACCGCAGCATTATCACCGTCTCTCAATCCGCTGATATGACAGCAACGGCCAGTGAACAGACCCTGCAGTCCAATCAGGAGCTGAGTCGGTTAGGGGTCGACCTGCAGGATTTATCCTCTAGGTTCAGATTGGCCTGAGCCTTGCCAAACTGCGCCTGACACTTACAGGGCGGTGGTTTAACCCACTGCCCACCGTTACAACCTATTTCGCAGGCCTTTAACTCAGCAGCAAAAACTACTGCCAAAATGTTTTATTAAAGGCTCCCTGATTCCAGACCAGCGCTGGCTCAGAATCCTCTTCCGCCGGAAGATCATCATCAATGTCCGGGGCAGCAACGTCTTCTGCAGGAGCATCAGCCCCATTATTATCCCCCTCGGACAAAGAGTCCGAAGAGTTACCACAGGCAGAAAGCAGTAAAGCCATCAAAACAAGATATACATATTTCAACATATTAAATCCTATCTTATCTTCTGGTTAGCCACACAGACTCAATACACTTCTTCTGCTTCTAAAACCCATAACGTATCGATACGTTGACCGCCCACAGAATCATCATGGCCAAAATCAGCGCATCCCGAATTCACATAAACCTCTACAGCAAGCAAACCTCTCTTACTAGTTTCGCAATAAAGAACCTCACTAAAGCCTTGATTGTAATCGGCATTAAAGTAACGTACCGGTTTGGGGATAGAGCAGGATTCCCGGTCAACTTTGATTTCGAAAACACAAGGTGTTGAAGAAAGTGTTCTAACCCAGTCAGTATAAGTAATTCTTATAGCGCTACCTCTTTTCGATTTGTAAAAATCGAGCTTTCTATTTTCAACATAGCGATCTCCTTCGATACCCCAAGATTGATCTTTGCCGGTTGCTCGCTGAACTCTCCTGAGCAAGTAACCACGATTATTAACAATAGGGTTAACGTCTCCATTTAGCTCTGCAGTCAGTAAATCATCCACTTTATAAGCTGTCACATTCGACACAGAACGAGCGAACCAGTCAGTAAGGGTAAGCTGTGTATCACTATCAATACTTGCTATATGAAATGCCCTACCCTCAATAATGATGATTCCATCCACTGTCAATTCAGTTAAAAAAAGAGTACCTGTCCCATAAACAACTCTTGAGTTACCTTCATAACCCCCATAAATGCTTACAGTGCCCGTTAGAGGTTTTTTGAGACCTTCTTTTATAATGTCATTACCGGAGCCTTCCAGATTTTGGATGCGCTGCTCCAGATGGCTGAAATTCTGGTTAACTTCTTCCGCCTTAGCCGGAGTACCTGCACTGAAAGTATGGGGCAAAGAATCAGCATTCGAGGACGTTGAAAAAGTAGCCACCGCAGCCACAATAAGAGCCACCCCATAAAAAGATACACGGAAACGTTTTAACTGAATCATAAATATTACTCCGAACAAGCGTCATATCATGGCCAGAAGAGCCAGGCGCACTAACCAACTGAAGGAGACTAACGGACACAATAGGGGGCTGGCTTCCACTGAGCGCCACACCGCTCAAATAAAAACCGTAGTCGAAACGAACAGAAAATTAAAAAAGGGGAGGCTGAATACTAATAAATAGAACAAGAGCGTATTTTCTATTTATTATATCGGTACGATAAATAACGATAGACTTTATGACTTAAAACCAACCTCTTTCACATCATTATTCAAATCCAGTATATTCTCAAAATAAAAATATGACTCTACCAAACCGGACAACAAGGCTATACAAAAAAACCAAGGCGTCAGCTCCCATGTGAAATACATTGACAGAATCAACAGGCTTTGACTGTAAAATGTCACCTTACCGGTTACGTGATTTATTGGGTACACCCAAACGCCTAAAGAAAACTTACTAAATAGATATCTCGACAGATAACTTAAAGAAAAAAATATAACAAGAATCAGAAAAAAACCATCTAGGTAAACCGGAAAAAAAGCATAAAGACCTATGCCTCCGGCAATGTAACTACAGGCATCCCCCAGCATATCTAGCTTAGCTCCCAATTCAGACTGAGCACTCAGTTTTCTTGCAAGATAGCCGTCTAAAAAGTCAGTCACTTGCATCATAACAAGAAAAATAAAAAACAGATCACGATTCCCCTGCAGTGCGAAGTAAACCACCAAAGGCATCATAATAAAACGAAAACCTGAGACTGCATTAGGCAAATACTGATAGCTCATAGTTTAATTCCAACCATATAAAAAGGTACTGCGACTGCATAAACAACAATCAAGCTATCAAACCTATCCAATACACCACCGTGAAAGGGAATAATCTTACCAAAGTCCTTCACATCAGCTTTTCTTTTTAAATAAGAAGCCATCAAATCACCCGCCAAGGCAGAAAAAATAAAAATATTTATCAGAAAAAAACCAGCCAAACTTACATCACCCTGTCTAATAGCAAAATAAACCATCAAAACACTAATGTAAGCACCAAAAAACCCTTCCCATGTTTTATTCGGGCTAATCGATTCACTTATTTTATTAGCCCCAAAGGCATTACCAAAAATTTGACTAAAACCATCAACACCCAAAACAACAAGCAACAATAAAGCGGCATCATATAAAAAACTTTTGTAGCAAAAATATACAAAAAGCATCGACAATAAAACATACAACCAGACATACAAAAACCTCATACGGCTTAAGTTAGGCAAAAAACATATCTCAAAAAATCCAATCAACGAGATCAAAAAGCAAACGACATAGTGATAAGAGGAGTACATCGAAGAAACAAACATCACCAAAGATATAAAAAAGTATATGAAAAACTTTCCTCTCAAACTAATTCTCTTGGCATTTACAGAGCCTTTAGTCAAAAGCCAAATACCAAAACCACCCAAAGCAAACATAAACAGAAATGTCAGCCATAGTTTAATCTCCATTTAATATTCACTCATCAATTCAGTTAGTTAGGCTTTTATCCATAACGCATATTAATGCGTCATGCAAAAACGAGGGTTACAAAAAACTGTTAACCAAGCTATAGAACAACTCTTAATAAGCGACTTAGAAAAGAAAGCAGTCTGGGCGAAAAGTTGCTTAGAGGAGAATAACAGGTTGGGTGCAGGCATATCGTCCACTCAGCGCCACTTTAGATAAAGACAACAGCAGATAAAGACAGACAACAGCAGATAAAGACAGACAACAGCAGATAAAGACAGACAACAGCAGATAAAGACAGACAACAGCAGATAAA
>JBLWSY010000029.1:0-44137 GCA_048270425.1 Oceanospirillum sp. | reverse complement strand
TTTGAGTGAGCGACTGTACTTTGCCATAAAAAGAACCCCCAATGTTGGGTGTCCAACTATTGGGGGTCACTTCAAAACGAATCCGTTTGCGGGCTTTTTCTTTTTTACATCCACAAATTTGCACTCACAAAAAAGCCAGCCCCTTAAAAAGATCAGGGCTGGCAAGCTCTAACGATTCACACAGTTAACTCTTCTGAGACCATACTCAGAGAAGCATTCAGTTGCCTTGAGCCGCTTCCCTACCCGCCGCAAAGGCGATCCGGTTCAGCTCCACCAGCTGATCCGATTTATGGGCAAAGCGCTTAAGCACACTCTGCTCCAACACCTCAGTATCAAAGGGCAGCTGTTCGGAGATCGCACCCAACATAATAGTATTGATCAGACGACGATCTCCCAGTTTGATAGCGATATGACCGGCATCAAAGGCATGCACCTCACGCGCACCCTGAATATCAGCAATGGGATCTTCCGGATACTGAAACAAACCGGAACTGACCACCGGCGGTGACTGACGATAGGTATTCACCATCGCCACACCGCTACCCTTCAGATAGTTAATCCAGCGCAGGGCTTCTGCCGGTTCAAATGCCACCAGCACATCCGCTTCGCCGGAAGTGATCGCCGGTGAATGCACCCGGGGGCCGAAACGCACATGGGAGGTCACCACCCCACCCCGCTGCGCCATACCTGCCACTTCTGTCTTTTTCACATCCATACCCAGCGATAACGCAGATTCCGCCAGAATTTCCGCCGCTGTCATCACACCCTGACCACCGATACCGGCCACTAAGATGTTGGTAATTCCCTGAGAGCCCATCACTTTACCTCCACAACCAGATTGTCGATATTCTGGCTCTGAAGAGCCTCATAACCGTTTGCCACCAAAGAATCTGCAGGCACGATGGCATCCGGTGCGCAGGTGTTTACGCACAGATTACAGCCCGTGCAGGCGCTGGTATCGATATCCGCAAAAGCGAGCTCTTTCTCTTTGCCATTCGGCTTAATCACCGTCTCACGACGGCTGACCAGAATTGCAGGACAGCCCACATCCAGACAGTTACCACAGCCGGTGCAATCATTCGCTTCCACTTTAAGGGGCTGCATCGCTTTATAGCGCTCGGTCAGCACACAGGGCTGGTTGGTGATGATCACAGAGACATCGTCGATCTTGGTTTCATCCCGCAGGGTTTTAAACAGGGTTGGCAGTTCATAAGGGTCGACCTTATGGATGCGCTCTTTCTTCACGCCCAAGGCTTCGACCAGCTGAGGGAAATTCACCTGAGCCGTCTGCTCACCCTGCAGATTGATACCGCTTGAAGGGGCGTTCTGGCCTCCGGTCATACCCACTGCGCGGTTATCCAGCAGCAGAATCGTGGCGTTGCCCTTGTTATAGGTCAGATCCAGCAACCCCTGCATACCCATGTGCAGGAAGGTGGAATCACCAATCACCGCCACCACTTTCTTATTGGCATCTTCCGGCTGGCGACCTTTATCCAGCCCCAGCGCAACCCCCATGGATGCGCCCATACTGATACAGGTATCCAGCGCATTCCATGGATGGCCGGCACCCAAGGTGTAGCAACCGATATCACCGGAGATGTAGGTGTTTTTCACCTTAGACAGTGTGTAATAAACGCCCAGATGAGGACAGGCTACACACATAGTTGGCGGACGCGGGAACACCTCCTGCGCGGCAGCGATCAGCTCAGGTCTAGGTTTGACGGCTGATTTAACCTCTTCGACAGAAGAACCATCACCGTCAAGACATCGCTTCAGCACATCCGGCGTCAGCTCACCCTGTTTTGGCAGCACTGACTTACCTTCCAGCGCAATATCTTCCGCTTTCAGCTCCTTCTCCAGCAGAGGCTCTACCTCTTCCACCAGAATCAGGCGCTCAACCTGCTGGCTAAAAGCACGGATTTTTTCCACCGGTACCGGATAGCTGAAACCGAGTTTCAGCACGGGCGCATCAGGATAAGCCTCTTTTACATGCTGATAAGCCACACCAGAGACGACAAAACCGAGATCTGCACGCTCGCCGGCTTCAACACGGTTTAACTCAGATGCTTCAGCAGCTGCTGTCAGCGCTTCATCACGGGCATGCATTAATGGGATACGATGCCTGGCATTACCCGGCACCATTACCAGACGGGAAGGATCTTTAACAAAACCCGCTTTAGGTTGCGCCGTAACCGCATCCTGAGTCACAAGCGTGCCCTTCACATGGCAGATTCGGGTGGTCACCCGTACCAACACCGGCACCTGATATTGCTCAGAGAGATCAAAAGCCACACGGGTGAAATCGTAAGCTTCCTGAGTATCACTCGGCTCCAACACCGGCAGATGGGCAAAACGCCCCCAAAAGCGGGAATCCTGCTCATTCTGGGAAGAGGACAAACCCACATCATCCGCCACCACAATCACCAGACCACCCACGGCACCGATCAGGGTTTGAGTCATCAGGGCATCGGAGGCGACATTTAAGCCCACATGCTTCATGGCGCACAGGGCACGACTGCCCGCCAGCGAAGCCCCTATCGCCACCTCAAGCGATACCTTTTCATTGATCGACCACTCAGAATAGATATCAGGATATCGTGCAACATATTCCAGAATTTCGGTGGATGGGGTTCCGGGGTAAGCCGCTGCGACTTTAACCCGGGCATCTCTGGCAGCCAGCGATACGGCTTCATTACCAGAGACAAACAAGCGTTTATCTGTTTCTAAAGGGGATCTGGCGTTCAAGTTGGTAGTCCTCAATCGAAGATTCGTCTCTTATCAAGCCCTGCATAAGCACTACAAAATGCTTAACCCGAATATTTTTTATGTATCAATTTCTTGACGGGCTTTGCCATCCTAAAAGGAAGTAGATCTTCTCTTGTTGACCCATATCAGCCTTGGCTTATCTCCGAAGAGCGCCAGCACACTATTTATGCCTGTTTTACGGCTTTAGTCGCACAAAAAAAGCGCCGGAGGGGAAACCCTCGGGCGCTTCGTGAACAGCAAGTAATGTTTTATCAGCCAGCCTGCTCACGCTGATACTGCAGGATTTGGCCTTTAAAGGGCTGCTCCAGATAATCGGTTTGCTCCGGTTTATGCTGGCTATGGGCATAACCCAAAGAAACCATTCGCTTACTGAACTTAGCATGATTCCCCCGCCCCGGATCCACCAGAATCACCTGACAACGGTCAGAGGCATGCTGGTTGATAAAAGCCGATAACAGCTCAATATGCTCTGCCTCATACAGAAGATCGCTACCGATAATAAGGTCAAAATCCCCCATACCAGAATCCGCATCCGCCCAGCCGGTACGAACAAAAGGAATTGCTTCCCCCTCGTTCAGGCCGGAATTAACCGCCAGAAAAGCCCCGGCTTCGGGGTGATAGTCGGTGGCTGTGATATCGGCCAGACGCTGATTCAGCATCAGACTGGTGAGACCAATGCCGCAACCGACTTCCAGTATCCGCTTGCCCTTGACATCAAACTCGCGCATAAAATGCGCCAGCACCTGACCCGAAGGCCACAGGATGCCAAAGATAGGCCAGCTGGCAGAGGAGATACCCAGATCTTCGGCAGCATTTTCGGGATCAAAAAACTGTTGATTGTCGCGCAAGGTGCGCAGATGAATATCGTGCAGACCGCACTCATAGGTCTGATAGCGGTAACGCAGGGGGGATGACATCAGTTGTCCTCGGTCACATGAAATGTAAGACCAAGGTTCTGACCTTTACACAGAAGCCAACACCTTAATGCCTGACCATCAAAAAAGCGAGGCATAACGCCTCGCTCTTTAGCCTACCCTGCCCAGAAATCAGCGAGCAGCTTTCAGGCTATCCGCAATCAGGAAGGCCAGCTCCAGTGACTGATCCGCATTCAGACGCGGGTCACAGAAAGTGTGGTAACGATCACCCAGATCATCTTCAGTAATCTTAAAGCGACCACCAATGCACTCGGTCACATTGCGACCGGTCATCTCAAGGTGAACACCACCAGCATGAGTGCCTTCCGCTTTATGAATCGCGAAGAAGCGGCTCACCTCACCCAACACAGCATCCACATCACGGGTTTTATAACCGGTAGAGGCTTTAATGGTGTTACCGTGCATAGGATCACTGCTCCAGACCACGTTGCGACCTTCCGCTTCAACCTTACGGATCAGTGCAGGCAGGTGATCACCAATCTTATCCGCCCCCATACGCACGATCACATTCATGCGACCCGCTTCGTTATCCGGGTTGATGGCATCCAGCAGACGAATCAGATCATCTGGATCTGTGGTTGGGCCTGCTTTGACACCGATCGGGTTTTTCACGCCGCGACAGTATTCCACATGAGCACCATCCAGCTGGCGGGTACGGTCGCCGATCCACAGCATGTGTGCCGAGCAGCCGTACCAGTCGCCGCTTAAGCTGTCCTGACGGGTCAGTGCCTGCTCATAAGGCAGCAGCAGGGCTTCGTGGGCTGTGTAGAAACGGGTTTCGTTGATGCTTGGTGTATTCTGTGGGCTGATACCGCAAGCCCGCATAAAGGCCAGTGTCTCGTCGATACGCTCCGCCAGATCGTGATAGCGCTCCAGCGCCGGGCTCTTCTCAACAAAGTCACGGTTCCACTGGTGTACCTTGTGCAGATCCGCCATACCGCCGCGGGAGAAAGCACGCAGCAGGTTAAGGGTCGATGCCGCCTGATTGTAAGCCTTAACCATACGGGTCGGGTCAGGCACACGGGCAGGTTCGGTGAAGGCGTTATCGTTGATGATGTCACCACGGTAGGACGGCAGGGTAACGCCATCGATCGTTTCGGTATCCGCTGAACGCGGTTTGGCAAACTGACCCGCCATACGACCCACTTTTACCACAGGGCTCTGGCCACCAAAGGTCAGCACCACCGCCATCTGCAGCAGCACCATAAAGGTGTCGCGAATATGGTTAGCGGAAAACTCATCAAAGCTCTCGGCGCAATCACCGCCCTGCAGCAGGAAGGCACGGCCAGCGGCTACTTCAGCCAGCTCTGCCTGAAGCTGACGGGCTTCTCCGGCAAAAACCAGCGGCGGAAGACCGGCCAGTTCCTGCTCAACATTCTGTAATGCGACCTGATCCGGATAGTTCGGCATTTGTCGCGCAGTTTTCTCTCTCCAGGATGCCGGTGTCCAGATGGTATTACTCATAACGGTTCCATTTTCTCTGCATATTGTGACCTGCCCTCAGACAAAACAGGCCACCCTTTAGGTAATATGTAACAGTCTGATTATTCTGATTAATTCTAATGACATTACTATGTCACCGCCCCAAGGGGAAGCCCGAAGGCCGTGATACAGAGCCTTAAGAGGAAAAAAGAAAGGATTGGAGACAGCCCAGGAATTTTATACCGCTTAAAAGGGCTTTTCAGTACACTTAACCAGCATCGGCTTTAAGAGCGTTAAACTCCAAATTCAGAAGCTTTTCCTTCTCTATAAAAACCATTAGCTTGTCACCATCGTGCCAGCACCAATCGAGTTGGTCTTCAGATGCCAGAGTTAACAAAGGTATCCAACCATCCCCGGGTGTCGGGTCATAGGCAAGTGTAGAAAAAGATGGGTAACCCAACAGATAGTTCTCGCTGTAGCTTTTTAAATCAGGCAGCGCATACAGAAGATCCGTGTCAAAGGGCCAGTCACTGCGCAACACGCAACGCCTTGGGATTTCCACACCAGCCTCCAGGCTAATTGTCTTAGCTACAGACGGTGCCGCACCAGACTCGAACAGCACAAGCTCACGCACATCCGGATAATAGTAAGCGATCACATACCCGTCATCACCCCAGAAAATCTCACCATCATCGTCATAGGCGTAGAAGAGAGATAATAAACCTGACTTGGGTAACGGTTCAGGACAATTTCGGATTTCCGAAAAATTAATCTGCCCCAAAAAACGGTACTCTCCAATCTCATGTTTTGGCCAAACAAAATCTTTACCGACCAGAGGAACCCCACCAAATCGACTGCCCTCATTGTCGATCTCTGCATCAGACAAAACAATATCAACACTGGGCCGGCTGATAGCATCCAGATATTCTTTATGAGGAAGAAAGTCTTCATCGGTACTCATAAAATCTTTCAGTTCTTGCGGATTCACGATCTGCTCCCTATTCAGTTCCGTTGCGGCTATTTATTGCAAACTTGGCTTTCGATTGATCCTTGGTACAACCAAGGCATAGACACATACAGCCACAAAACCACCCGTTATAACTGCCAATGCAGAGTGAACGGCATATTGGGCTACGCTGCCTGATTCATGGCTTATATTTGCGACGGCGACTACAGTCGACACCGATACCATATAAACAACCCCACCAATAAAAGGGTGTCCGATGTAAGGCTCTTTTCGGTTTTTCATCAGATTTATCAAATACCACAATGACAAAACAACCAGGCCTGAGACACCGCTAGCATACTGATTCCATTTGTATAACGGCAGTGAGAAGTAGACCTGCTGCCAAAAGCCACTGCTCTGTACAAAGAATCCATCAACATGGCTTGTCGCATCCCAAATAACATGACTGTATGCACCAATTAACACACCTATAATCACGCTGAAAACCGGTGGGGATTTTTGCTCTTTTGATCTCACAGGAAGATGCCATAACTCATGTGTTGGTTTCTCCAGCCACCGATACCAGAGCAAAGCCAGCAACAAAGCAGGGATAAAGCAATACAACAACACGCCTGTTAAAGAGTGACCGGGGGCATCTGTTGGCTTAAGAGCTATCAGATAGGGAAAGTCCGGCGACATACTGCCAATTGCTAATGCCGCGAAAGGAATACGCCCACGACTAAACCAGGAAAAGGGGATACTCATAACTGCGTGAGACAGTGTGTATGGCATACCGAATAAAGCCTCTAAACGCTCTTATCTTCGTTAACTTTTTCGCTGTGACTTTCTGACTTAGCAACCGGCTTCTCTGTAAACCACTCAACATGACCGCACTTCCAGCAGACCATCGCATTCGCTTCTTTATTAGCCCAGTCAAAATTGAAGAACGTCATGCCAGAAGTATTCATAAGGATGCGTCGTACATCAAAAATCCGGCCGGAGCAGTGGCTACACACAACTTCAATATCATTAACGGTATAGGTAAGAGCTGTTCCAGTCTCTGAACGGGTAGGCATAGATGCGGTACCGGTTTTCCTGCGATATTGCTGATACCAGAAGTATCCAACGGCAAACACAATAACCAGTACAACATTGAGTAGATTTCCATTCATTCTGTTCATCCTTCTTGTTCGCGAGATGCGCTAACGGCACGCTCATTATTCCTGCACTTAACCATTCTGCGCAACAGCACTATCGTGAACTTTTGCATTTTGTCTGAACCCTTCATACTCTACGCCACTCGCTGCTGTCTCGAATCGATTCAGACATTTATGGTCATCAGGCCGCTTTACATCACCCGTTAAACAGGCAATACATCTCATGAAACACCGGCCAGCTAATACCGTTATCGTACTGGATTTTGAGACTACCGGCTTATCGCCTAATCAGGGAGACAGAGCGATAGAAATCGGTGCTGTTCGCGTGGAAGATGGCCGGATCACGGATCGCTTTCAGCGCCTGATGTACCCGAACCAGCGGATCAGCGGCTTTATCGAAAGCTATACCGGCATTACCAACCGGATGCTGCAGGATGCCGATCCTGCAGAGCAGGTGATGGCGGAGTTTGCGGACTTTATCGAAGATTTTAATCTGGTGGCTCATAATGCGTCTTTTGACAGCACGTTTCTGATCAGCGAGTTTGCCCGAATTGGTCAGCCCTGCAAGCAACTGTTCGCCTGCTCCCTGCTGGTTGCCCGCCGTCTTTATCAGAATGCACCCAATCACAAACTCGGCACCTTGGTACGCTATAAGAATCTGCCTACAGACGGCACGTTTCACCGCGCCTTGGCGGATGCTGAAATGACAACCCATCTCTGGCTGTCAATGCTGGAGGATATGGCATCACGTTACGGCATTGATAAGGCGGACTTCGCCCTGATGCAGAAACTGGGCAAAACCGCTAAAGGCAAGACGAATGAGTTTTTGCGGAAAAGTGCAGCAACGGCCTGAGCCATATTTGCCTGCACTGCGTGGCAACGCCTTTCTAGCTAGCGGATCAGCAGACTCCGAGGGATGTTATACCAAGCACTCAACCAGCTGGATAAAGCGAGTATTTTTAAAGTGTTTAACGCCGCTGTAATGGGCTTGGGAAAGATGGCGGCTTTTTTGGTTTTTTCCAAAAAAGGTGACAGCTTTACCAAGTCCCAATTGACAGCTTTGTTACATTTTCTATCTAGAAACTTGAAAAATACCATCTTTATTTTTCAGCTCCTTACATATTGCTTAGACATAAAAAAGGGATCACCTGAATAATACCCTTGGGCATTTGCCTTCCCTTCTCTGACATCCTTTCTTACTCCGGATTTCGCATCATATGCCATTTCACCGGCTTGAACTTCTATACCATCAGGCTTCACATCCACGACCTTCAGAGTCCCATACTTAAATTTTGGATCAGTCTCGGTAAATATTTCAGTAAAATCGACAGAGTAAATGTCATTAACTGCTGGCGATTCGATGAAAGCCATTTCTTTTGCATCAGTTTCAGCAGTGTGACTTTAGATCCAGAAGAAAAAAACTGGAATTATTACAGCCCATATTTCGATAGGAATAAAAAACAATGAATGAGCGGGCGACTTTTTCTTCTTTCCCGTGTTTGCATCAACGACCACTTGCCTTTTTTTGTAATTCAGGAAGTATCCTAGAGATGCTATCAATAGTGAACTAACAGCAATGGCAGCAATCTTTGGCCATTCGTTCGCTTTATAAAAGCCTTCACCATATATAGAGTTGAGAGCCACTTGAGACAACAGAAATGCTCCTAAAACTATTACCGGTATCAACCAGCCAAATCCTCTCCATATAACTAACATTTTGCTAATACTCCTGTTTTTCTGAAATGTAACGCCTGCGATAAGGTGTGCCCCACTAAACCAGCAAAGCGCACCGAGCTCCGTACCAAAACCGCCGAGTGTAACGCATCACCTTGATTGCTTTGTTATAAGGTTTTGTCTCTCAAGGTATTTTTCATCATTGCCTTGACTGTACCTTGATCCAAACTTCCCTTTTCCGCCATTATTTTTTGTAACTTATCGACTTGTTGGGACGGAATATCCTTAGCCATGTCATAGCATCGCTTGCAATCAAAGTTAATGTAGTTTTGAACATGGCTAGGGATTGTCGCTTCAGACAAAGTATATTTGTCTTGATCATTCAGTTTAAGCCCTTTCCATGCATGATCTTTACAGTTTGCAACTTCGCAAATGATCATTGCATAAGGAATTTTGATGTACAGTGTTGCAGCTTGGTTGTTATTGTCGTCAACAATCAGATTTACTGAAACAGATCTCTCAAAATACACATAATCTTCAAGTGTAATTATGTTATTCTTGAAAGAACTTTCATTTAATGGGATAAAGTAAGCATCAATGGGTAGAGGTCGACTAAAATCATAAGCATCTTTAATCTCTCTCGCGACATTATTGAAGTTCTCTATTTCTTCAGGATAATAATCCTTATTAATATGACTTTCATTGGCACAGTAGTACAGAGTTCGCCAAAATAAGGAAAGAATGAATTTGTCAAACTTATTCCAGTCAATATTCGCGAAATCAACTTCACCATCTTGATCTGTCATTTGAGAAAATACTTTGTTAGCAAAGTAAGTTTCATACTCAGAGAAGCTTCCTTCACAATCAGTGCAAAGAAGTTCTTTCTTAAGTCCATCCTGAGCAGGTCTGAGAATATTTCGTCCATCACGTAGCCTACCTGTAGTACCTGTTTTTTTTATCCATCTATAAATAAGCTTCGGGATTATATGAGATATTTCTAACTTTTCTTTATCTTCTAGACAATATTCACACTTGACCATAATTAACCTTATAACATTTTAATCATAGGCATGCGCGTTTTGACGATTTCAATATACCGTCAAAAAATGAGAAAAGTCTTTGATAAGAAAGGGAAAATCCATTTTCTGATCTGACTGCCTCCCTGCCATACGCGCCCGTGTTGTTTCAAACTCCCGCGACCCAATGAATCGAGGCAACATCCATAGTGCTTTGATTCTGCAGACTATCCTAATCAAGCAAACCGGTAAACCAAGGCTCAGGTCTGGCCTCAGACCTAAAACGCAAAAGCCCCCAATAGAGCGAACTCTATTGGGGGCTTTAGAAGCTCAAACAGGTAGGTTAACGCTTAACCCCCCAGATAAGCCTTACGTACGTCTTCGTTCACCAGCAGATTGTCACCGGTGTCTTCCAGTACGATTTTACCATGCTCGATCACGTAACCGCGGTCGGCCAGTTTCAGCGCCTGGTTTGCGTTCTGTTCCACCAGGAAGATGGTAGTGCCTTCACTACGCAGCTGGTCGATGATCTCAAAGATCTGGTTAATGATGATAGGCGCAAGACCCAGTGATGGTTCGTCCAGAATCAGCAACTCAGGGTTGCTCATCAGGGCGCGGCCAATCGCCAGCATCTGCTGTTCGCCACCGGACATGGTGCCGGCACGCTGGCTGTAACGCTCTTTCAGACGCGGAAACAGTTCCAGTACGTGTGCCAGACGTTCTTCGTAGTTGGTGTAGTTAAAGAAACCACCCATGGCGAGGTTTTCTTCCACGGTCATACCGGAGAAAACACGACGACCTTCCGGTACAACCGCAAGACCGGTGCGCATGATCTCGGAGGTGGCCTTCTGGGTGATATCTTCACCCTTCCAGGTCACGGTACCGGATGATGCACGGGGATCACCACAAGCGGTCATCAGCAGCGTTGTTTTACCGGCACCATTGGCACCGATCAGGGTAACGATTTCACCCTTTTCAACATTCAGGGATACGCCTTTCAGAGCCTCAATGGGA
The DNA here is from genome assembly GCA_048270425.1 of Oceanospirillum sp. Classification (GTDB taxonomy): domain Bacteria; phylum Pseudomonadota; class Gammaproteobacteria; order Pseudomonadales; family Halomonadaceae; genus Oceanospirillum. Next base: position 33,207 of record JBLWSY010000029.1, on the reverse strand, counting down.
CCGTAGTGCGTATGAACATTATCAAGTCTCAGCATTACTCTTCTCCCAAATAAGCTTTGATTACCTCAGGGTTCCCCTGAATTTCAGCAGGTGTACCCGCTGCCAGAGGTTGCCCCTGATTCACTACATAGATCTGATCGGAAATCCCCATCACCAGACCCATGTCGTGCTCAATCAGAAGAATAGAAATACCTTGCTCATCACGCAGCTGGACAATCAGTTCATCCAATGCTTTGGTTTCGTTCGGGTTAAGACCGGCTGCAGGTTCATCCAGCATCAGCAGTTTCGGATCAGTCACCATGCAGCGGGCGATCTCAAGACGGCGCTGCTGACCATAGGCCAGATAACCAGCTTCGCGGTTAGCAAATTCCAGAAGACCAACGCGCTCCAGCCAGTGTGCAGCACGATCCATCAGCTCCTGCTCACGCTTTTTAAAGCCAGAGGTGAGGAAGAAACCTTTCAGCAGGTTGTGCTCGGCGTGCATATGCTGAGCAACCAGCAGGTTTTCAATCACGGTCATCTCTTTAAACAGACGCACGTTCTGGAAAGTACGCACCATGCCTTCACGGGCGATCAGGTGGCCGGGCTTGCCGCGCAGCTCTTTACCACGAAACTCAACCGAACCCGCGGTAGGAATATAGAAACCACTGACACAGTTAAATACCGTAGTCTTACCGGCACCATTCGGGCCGATAACCGATACAATTTGCTTCTCTTTTACTTCAAGATCGACGCCATTTACCGCCAGCAGGCCACCAAAGCGCATCGTCAAATCTTTTACTGTTAACAGATTATTAGTCACGTTTCAGCTCCAAATGCGGACGTTTCATCGGCAGCAGACCCTGTGGTCGCCAGATCATCATTAGCACCATCATCAGACCAAACAGCAGCATGCGGTATTCGTCAAACTCACGGGCCAGCTCAGGCAGAACCGTCATGGCGATAGCCGCCAGAATGACACCCAGCTGCGAGCCCATACCACCCAGAACCACAATCGCCAGAATGATGGCAGATTCGATAAAGGTGAAGGATTCCGGGCTAATAAAGCCCTGACGCGCGGCAAAGAAAGAACCGGCAAAACCCGCAAAAGAAGCACCAATGGTGAAAGCACCCAGTTTGATGGTCGTCGGGTTAAGACCCAGTGAACGACAGGCGATATCGTCTTCACGCAGGGCTTCCCAGGCACGACCGATCGGCATACGGATCAGACGACGGATCACATACAGAGTGATCAGCACCAGCACCAGAGCCATCAGATAGAGGAACATCACTTTGTATTCACTGCTGTAGCTAATACCGAAAAAATCGTGGAAGGTGGTGGCACCCTCTTCCGAAGGACGGCGGTTGAACTCCAGACCGAACAGAGTTGGCTTAGGAATACGGGCGATACCGTTCGGGCCACCAGTCAGTTCTGTCCAGTTGTTCAGCAGGATACGGATGATCTCACCAAAACCCAGGGTCACAATTGCCAGATAGTCACCGCGCAGACGCAGTACCGGGAAACCCAGCAGAAAACCAAACAAAGCCGCCAGACCACCGGCAACCGGCAGTGCAACCCAGAAAGAAACGCCGAAGTACATATTCAGCAGGGCGTAGGTATAGGCACCAACGGCATAGAAACCGACGTAACCCAGATCCAGCAGACCCGCCAGACCAACAACCACGTTAAGACCCAGACCCAGCATCACGTAGATCAGCGTCAGGGTTGCGATGTCCACCGCTCCACGGGAGCTCATAAACGGGAAGATCAGCAGACCGATGATGATAAACATGGTCCAGACCCGCTGCTGCTGGGACGTGCGCAGGAACGAAGGCAGCTCCATACGCTCATCGCTGCGCATTTTAGCGGTAAAATTACCCACCTGTTCACGGAACAGCTGCAGCAGGAATACCAGCGCCACACCCACAAACAGGAAGGTGATTTTTCCTGTTGAGGAGGCCTCAACAACCAGATTGATCCCTTCTGAGGTCAGACTCATCCCCAGCAGGAAGCCGCCCAGCACTAAGGTAATCAGTGCTGCGACAAATGCAGAAGTCACACGAGACATTAGATTTTCTCCACCTCAGGTTTACCCAGAATACCCTGCGGCATAAACAGCAGAATCAGTACCAGCAGAGAAAATGCCACCACATCTTTGTATTCTGCGCTCAGATAACCGGCGGTAAGACTTTCAGAGATACCCAGAATCAGGCCACCGAGCATCGCACCCGGAATACTGCCGATACCACCCAGTACCGCTGCAGTGAAGGCTTTCAGGCCAGCAATAAAGCCGATGTAAGGGTTTACAACACCGTAGTAGAGACCCAGCAACATACCGGCAACGGCAGCCAGAGCGGCACCGATCACGAAGGTTACTGCGATAACATTATTTGAATTAATACCCAGCAGGTTGGTCATGCCGATATCCTGGGCACACGCACGACAGGCACGACCCATTCGGGAGCGGGTAATAAAGAGTGTCAGACCAATCATACACAGAACAGTCGTTACCATAATGATCACCTGCATATAGGAGATCATGATATGGCTACCGTCAGGGTTACCAAACAGGAAACCACCCTGAATCATGCTCGGCATCGCAATATCCCGCGACCCCTGAGCCAGACGAATGTAGTTCTGCAGAAAAATAGACATACCGATAGCAGAGATCAGTGCAATCAGTCGCTTACTGCTACGAAGGGGACGATAGGCGACCCTTTCAATAGAGAAGCCATAGGCACTGGCTACCAGAATACTCACCGCTAACGCCATAGCGATAAGCAGAAAAGGATTATCAATACCCAGCATGCTTAAACCTGCCAGGGCGATAAACGCAACATAAGTACTGATCATATAGACTTCGCCATGCGCGAAGTTGATCATGCCGATGATGCCATAAACCATCGTGTAGCCGATGGCGATCAGCGCATAAGTACTGCCTATGGTCAGGCCATTAGCAATCTGCTGAAGAAAGTAGAAAATAGACTCGGACATTGGTTGACACCTTGAGAGCAACGCTAAACCCGAAGCCTGCTTTTGGCAGGCTTCGGGGGGAACGTTCACAGTGTACTTTGTAAGTGAACTGCTTGGTTCAGTATTATTATGATGGCTTACTTGGCAGGAGATTTAGTGCCGTCGGCGTGCCAGTTGTACACTACGAAGTTGAATGAGGTCAGGTCGCCCTTCTCATCGAACTTAACATCACCGATTGGAGTGTTGAAAGAAGCCTTGTGCATGTATTCAGCAACTTCTTCAGCGTCAGAGCTGCCGGTTGCCTTCATACTTTCAGCCATAACCTGAACCGCTGCATAAGCAGGCATTACGAATGGGCCGGAAGGATCCTGACCTTTCTTCTCAAATGCTTTAACCAGACCTTTGTTTTTAGGATCCAGCTCAAAGCTTGGTGGCAGAGTTACCATCAGACCCTCAGAGGCTTCACCGGCAATGGCAGAGATATCTTTGTTACCAACGCCTTCAGGTCCCATGAATTTAACATCCAGGCCCAGTTCAGCAGACTGACGCAAGATCAGCCCCAGCTCTGGGTGGTAACCACCGTAGTATACAAAATCAACATCGTTACGCTTCAGTTTGGCAACCAGCGCGGAGAAGTCTTTGTCACCCGCTGTGATACCTTCAAACATCACAACATCAACGCCTGCTTCTTCAACAGTGCTCTTAACGGCAGTTGCGATACCTTCACCATACTGCTGCTTGTCGTGAATAACAGCCATGCGCTTAGGCTTAACGTTTTCAGCGATGAAGCGACCTGCAACAGGGCCTTGCAGACTATCCAGACCGATGGTGCGGAAAATCAGCTGATAACCCTGCAGGGTAATATCAGGGTTAGTGGACGCAGCCGTCACCATCACAATACCTTCATCTTCATAGATATCGGATGCTGGCTGAGTAGAGCTTGAGCACAGGTGGCCAACAACAAACTTGATGCCATCGTTTACGATTTTGTTAGCAACAGCTACCGCTTGTTTAGGGTCACAAGCATCATCGTATTTAACGCCAACCAGCTTCTCGCCGTTTACGCCGCCTTTTTTGTTGATCTGCTCGATCGCCATCTCAGCGCCGATAAACTGCATGTCACCGTACTGTGCAACAGGACCGGAAACAGGGCCGGCAAGAGCGATTTTGATCTCAGCCTGTGCAACAGAAGCACCCATCAGTGCTGCGGAAACACCCATTCCGATCAGAGTTTTTTTCACCATGCTCTTCATTATTATTTCCCATTTTATTATTGATCATTCAATTTCAGCTGAATAAACAGGGATCTTGCCTCAGCTGATTCTTCTGATATCACTGATAAAACGACTTATTTTTTATCGTCTATCAGATGAAATACCAGACCTTCGACCGAGGATTATTTACCCAAATTCTGACCTTTGTCTAGTTTGTATCGGTACAAATTTCAGCAACACGATATTTTTGACAAAAAATAAAACTACAGAAAAAACAGACATCCAGACGATATAGCAAAATAAAAACATTAAAGCAGGCATATCATCTGCCTGATAAAAAAAACGAGGGATTAAGCTCGGTTTGTAACACATTTTTTACATTTTTGTTTTGCAGTGCATTTTTTTTTATTTCAGACACTTAGCAGCAAAAAAAATGGTCTGTTTTTGCGCAGCCTGCACTTTTTTGAACTAAATTTCAGTTATGCACACAAGAGCGAGGTGAGCCATGGCTAGCCAGTTACCGTCATTCGATGTGCTAATGGATCTAGCCCGGAATAATCCCGAACAACTGGAAGATATCCGCAAATTATTAAGCGAGGAGATTATCCGTGATGCATCACCGCGAATTCGCCATAAACTTGAAGGGATCAATTTTAAGGTCAATATGGAGCGCCAACGAAGTAAGAATGCCCTGCAGAGCTGCATTCGTATCACAGCACTCATGCATGATTCTTTTAATCAGATGCGCGAAGAGCTTGATGTCTTATTCCAACCGACACAACTTAAAGACGTCAGTGATCTTCCTCAGGCAGCGAACTGCTCGCCACCATTCGAACCGATGAACAACATCGTTCCCTTCAGCAGATCGCACAAACCAACCGAGTAGCCGGGGCGGGCCGACAGATAACCTTTATCTATCGGCCTCCAGCTTATTCTAAAGGCCGCTATAAAGTGCCTGCTAAATCATGCCAGATAAAACCAGAAAATAGCCCCGAATAACGCTTTAAAAACAGCAAATAAAACCAAGAATAAATAAAAAAACAGCTACTGATCCATATTTCCATCCCCCTATTGATACATCCTTTCAAATTCATAGCTCAAATAAAACTATGGCATGCATCCTGCTATTACCTCTGCAAGCGCCTTTAGATAGTGCATTAGCGCACCGCTAAGATGCAGCAAATAAAACTATTAAAATCATAAAGTTGCAGCATTAAACACCAATCTAATTTTTTTGATGACCCAGTACATCACTTATTGGCGCACGCACAGTGATCATACATTGTGCAACACAGACTCAAATTGCACCTTTTTGGAGCACACACTAACAATTAAGGGGATGCCTGTGGACACCATTACCGTGAGTAGCGTTAACAGCGCAGTAGAAACACTTATGCAGGGCGCCAATACGCTCTTTATTCTGATTGGAGCCATTCTGGTTCTGGCGATGCATGCCGGTTTTGCATTTCTTGAAGTGGGTACGGTTCGTAAGAAAAACCAGGTGAATGCCCTGGTAAAGATCATGACCGATTTTGGCTTTTCTACCCTGGCCTACTTCTTTATCGGCTACTGGATCGCCTACGACATCACTTTCTTCAGCAGCGCAGCCGTTCTGGCAGAAGGTAATGGCTATGCGCTGGTTAAATTCTTCTTCCTGCTGACCTTTGCAGCAGCGATTCCGGCGATTATCTCCGGTGGTGTGGCTGAGCGCGCACGCTTTTATCCAATGTTGAGCGCATCAGCTTTGATTGTCGGTCTGGTTTACCCTCTGTTTGAGGGGATGAGCTGGAACGGTAACTACGGTTTTCAGGAGTGGATGGAAAATAGCTTCGGAGCGCCATTCCATGACTTTGCCGGTTCTGTGGTTGTTCACGGCGTTGGTGGCTGGATCGCACTGGCAGCCGTTCTGATTCTGGGTGCCCGTATGGGTCGCTACCGTAACGGCAAAGTGGTGGCTTTCGCACCCTCGAACATTCCGTTTCTGGCACTGGGTTCCTGGATTCTGACCGTGGGCTGGTTTGGCTTTAACGTGATGTCAGCACAAACCATCGACGGTATCAGCGGTCTGGTAGCGGTTAACTCTCTGATGGCGATGGTCGGCGGCATTATCACCTCCATGATTCTGGGCAAAAACGACCCGGGCTTTATCCATAACGGTCCTCTGGCGGGTCTGGTGGCGGTTTGTGCCGGTTCCGACATCATGCACCCAATGGGCGCACTGATTACCGGCGGCATCGCAGGCGCACTGTTCGTGGTGATGTTCACCATGGCGCAGAACAAATGGCCACGTCTGGATGACGTTCTGGGTGTATGGCCACTGCACGGCCTGTGTGGCGCATGGGGCGGTATCGCAGCAGGTATCTTCGGTCTGGAAGCACTGGGCGGCCTGGGCGGTGTAACCTTCTCTGCTCAGCTGGTGGGTACGATTATCGGTATTGTGATCGCTACAGTCGGTGGCTTCGTTGTCTACGGCTTAGTCAACAAAGTTGCCGGTATCCGTCTGGAAGATGAAGAAGAGTTTAACGGCGCTGACCTGAGCATCCATAAAATTGGTGCGACCAGCGACGACTAAGCATTTGGCTTTTTCGTCAGGACTTGTCCGGTTATTAAAACCGAACCGTCAAGCCTGAACCTGAAACCCCTGCCTTCTTGTGAAGGCAGGGGTTTTCTTTGCCCGCCGCAAAACATCAGAGCGCCATCACAGGGACAAAGCAGAGGACAAAATCGCCTCACTTCTTTAAAATCCGGACACTTGTTTAACACTTTGGTTTTTCTTTAAAAACCGCACGTTTTGCCTAACCCGAGAGCTCCATGTCTGTTTCCCCTGAACAATCAACCTCCAGTAATAAGCCAGCGCCTGAATCCGACTATCTGGCTGACGGTGCCGTAATTATTGGTGGCGGCCCCGCCGGCCTGATGGCCGCTCAGGTACTGCTGGAACAAGGCATCAGCGTGGATCTTTTCGAAGCGATGCCCACCCTTGCCCGCAAGTTTCTCTATGCCGGTAAGAGCGGCATGAATATCAGCCATGCCGAACCGACAGACACCTTTCTCACCCGATATTGCACAAACTCAGTGCAAAGCGCTCATCCGCACCTGATCAACGCCGTTAAACGCTTTGACAATCAACAGGTAAAAAGCTGGGTGGAGTCCATGGGCATCGAAACCTTTATCGGCTCATCAGGCCGGGTTTTCCCGATCGGTATGAAAGCCGCACCCTTGCTGCGCAGTTGGCTGCACTACCTGAAAGGTCTTGGCCTGAAACTTCATACCCGCTTTTACTGGCAGGGTTGGCAGGGTGAAGCCCTTGTTTTCGATACACCCTCCGGCACTGTTCAAGTGCAAAGCAAAGCTACCCTGCTGGCACTGGGCGGCGGCAGCTGGAAAAAACTGGGAAGTGACGGGCTCTGGCAGAACCAACTGTCGGATAAAGGACTGGCTCTGGCTGACCTGCACGCCAGCAACTGTGGTTTTCTGGTGGATTGGCCAAAGGCTTTCCGTGATGAGTTTGCCGGTATCCCGTTAAAGGGCGTGGTCCTTTCAGCAGTCAACCCTACAGGGGATCTCGTTACCAAAAGCGGTGATCTGATGATCAGCAGCGAAGGCATCGAGGGAGGTCTGATCTATGGCGTTTCAGCCCCCCTGAGAGACCAGATCCTTCAACAGGGTAAAGCACGGTTATTGATCGACCTTCTGCCTGCGCGATCACAGGATGAGATCGAAAAAGCGCTGAACAACCGAGGCAAACGCTCCGTCAGTCATTGCCTGAAGCAGCTGAAGCTCAGTCCGGCCAAGCAGGCGCTACTGAAACAGCTCACCGATAAAAATACCTTTCAGGATACCCGCCAGCTGGCCGCAGCGATAAAAGCACTGCCGCTGAAACTGACCGAAACCCAACCGATAGACAGGGCGATCAGTACCGCGGGTGGGGTTAAGTTTGAGCAGCTGAATGAACACCTGATGGCAACGGATCTGCCGGGACTCTTCTTTGCCGGCGAGATGCTGAACTGGGAAGCGCCAACCGGCGGCTACCTGCTGACCGCCTGCCTTGCCACAGGACATCAGGCTGGCAAAGGGATCGCGGCGTTTTTGCAGGGCTAATTCCCGTAAAGCGCCAAACGTAAAAAGGCCGCTACTCTCATCACCAACCAGTGAATCAGTAGCGGCCTTTTTAACGGACAGAGATTTAAGGTCTCGTTATTTATTGCTTCAGAAAGAGCGCAGGATCAACACGGGCACCGTTCAGGGTTACCGTCCAATGCAGATGGGGGCCGGTAACACGACCCGTAGCACCTACCTCGCCCAGTTTTTCTCCGGCAGCAACCTTATCACCCACTTTAAGAGCCTCTGTTTCCGACAGATGGCAATACAGCGTCGTTAAACCCTGACCGTGATCGACAATCACCGTTTTACCGTTGAAGTAATAATCACCAATCGCCGCCACTTTACCGTTCAGCGCCGAAAGCACCGGTGTACCGGTTGGCGCTGCGATATCCATCCCGCTGTGAGGCTTACGGGGCTGACCATTGAACACCCGGCGCAGGCCAAAAGAGCTGCTGATACGCCCCTCTGAAGGCTGTACCAGCTTTTCCGGCAGTGGGTAGATCACGGGTTTAAAGGTATCCATCGCACCCCGAATCTCAGGGGTCTCACGGCGAACACGCTTAAGCTGTTCTTCGCTCAGATTAACGTGCTTATTGGCGACCGTCAGATGTTGCTCCTGATATTTCTTATCAACCACCTGAAATGTGAGTGGCTTATCGCCCTCTTTTGTCCGCCAATAGGCAGAGTAGCTGCCTGCTTTCAGGGAGAGAGGTAAACCAACCCAGGCGTACCATTTGCCATCGGTTTTTGCGGTATAGACACGGTCTTTCTGAAAAAAGACATGGGGTGGAGAGCCCCCCTTCTGAGGTAACTCAAGTACAGCAACACCACCGGGCACCCGGGAATCCTGAGGAACAAAACCAGCCTGTACCCAACCGGAAAACAAAATACCGATCAGCATAAGAAGCACAGCTTTTAATGACATCCGGCGACCTGACCTGCTGAATGAAGAAAACAAACCTGATCCTGATAAAGCGCAACACTGAACCACTGACAAACTCCCTGACGATAGATAAACCCGAACTAGTGTGCCTTAGCCGAGACAGGAGTCAAGATGATCCCTATCAAGTGTTTTCTGACACTTACTGCTGACAAAGTTCCAGCCAACGCTTCACACCGGCACTACGATACTTCTGCTTATGCAGAATAAAGTAAAACAGACGACGGGTATCACGGTGTGGCACTTCAAGGGGAACCAGCGAACCCCGGTTAAAAGCATCCTGAAGGGTGACACGGGAAAGGCACCCTAAGCCCATCCCAGCCTCCACTGCACGCTTGATCGCTTCAGTATGCTGTAACTCCAGAAGCACATTCAGCTCCGGCAGGATACCGCTCATAATGCGGTCAAAGGTCTGACGGGTACCGGAGCCGGATTCCCTGAGAATCCAGCTGGCAGATTTAAGCGCTGCATCGTCAAGGGGCTGGCCTGCTTTAACCAGCGGGTGATCCGGTGCGGCAAAAACCACCAGCTCATCTTCCCGCCAGGGAATGACTTCCAGCTCCTGATGCTGAATTTCACCCTCAACCAAGCCGACATCCAGCTCAAAGTTAAGAACCTTTCTGGCGATAGCGGCGGTATTTTCTACATCCAGCGTTACCTTGGCATCCGGCTGATCCCCCATATAGCGCGCCATAATATTAACCGCCAGATAGTTACCGATACTCAGAGTGGCACCGACATTAAGGTTGCCCGGTTGCTTATGCTGCTGCAGAGCAACTTCCAACTCCTGAGCCTGAGTAATTAGCGCTTCCGCCTGAGGGCGAATCAGTCGCCCCAGCTCATTAAGCTGCAAACGTTTCCCCACCCGATCAAACAGCTGAATATCAAACTGCTGCTCTAACTCCTTAAGGGCGCTGCTGGCCGCAGATTGCGACATCGACAAAGACTGAGCGGCTTTGGTGATGTTCTCAAAATGAGCTGCCGCCAGAAACACCTCCAGCTGCCGAAGACTGTAGCGCATTGCAAACTCCACGCTGAATTATACTGAGTGAAATACCGGGTTATCTTAGACCCACGATTCTGTTGCGATAAGAACAAGTAGAAGTTATCAGAAAAACAGATAACTGAAATCCAAATTAACCATTTACCCGATAGATTAATCAGCCGCTAAACTCTGGGCAATTACTTAATCGCTCAGCCTCGCATTAAAAGCTTATGGGGCAACCGGAGGACGCAATGTCAGCGCTTATCAAAGAAGAGGTTCTCAGTGTTCACCACTGGGATAACAATCTGTTCAGCTTCAAAACCAGCCGGGCTTCGACTCTGCGCTTTAAGAACGGTCACTTCATTATGATTGGTCTTGAGGTAGAAGGGCGTCCTCTGATGCGTGCTTACAGCATTGCCAGCGCTAACTATGAAGATCACCTTGAGTTTTTCAGCATCAAGGTGCCGGACGGCCCGTTAACATCCCGTCTGCAGAGTATTAAACCCGGTGACGAACTAATTCTCAGCAGCAAACCAACCGGCACTTTGATCAACGACCATCTGCTGCCGGGTAAGAATCTCTACCTGATCAGCACAGGTACGGGGCTGGCACCTTTCCTGAGCATCATTCGTGATCCGGAAATTTACGAGCAGTATGACAAGATTATTCTCACCCATGGTGTGCGTTACACCTCGGAGCTGGCGTATCAGGAGCTGATCGAGAAAGAACTGCCGGAGCATGAATACTTTGGTGATCTGATCCGTGAAAAGCTGGTCTACTACCCGACTGTAACCCGGGAAGCCTATAAGAATCAGGGGCGCCTGACCGATCTGATGCGCAACGGCAAGCTGTTTGAGGACCTGAATCTGCCGGCGTTCGATCTGGAAAATGATCGTTTTATGATCTGCGGCGGGCCTTCCATGCTGAAAGAAACCGTGGAAATTCTTCAGGAGCAGGGCTTCACTGAGGCCAAGAACAGCGCCGCCGGTCACTATGTGATTGAACGGGCGTTTGTCGAAAGTTAAAGGTTGAGAATTGAAGGTTGAAAGTTGAAAGCTGATCCCTGAAGCAAAACCTGACAACCAAAACAAATAAGCCCCGAAGCTTGCCAATTATCCTGATAGCCTCGGGGCTTATTACATTCTTAAAACCAAGATCAGGATTCCAGAACCACCTTCAGCTGCTCCTGATTAAACTCAATCACATCACCGGAAACAATTTTACGGCGTTTGCGGGTTTCCACTTCATTGTTCACCATGACATAGCCTTCCTCGATAGCCTGCTTGGCTTCACCACCGCTATTGACCAAACTTTCAAACTTCAGAATCTTAAACAACTCAACCGGCTCGCGGTTGATTAAAACATCTCTCATCTCTGCCTCGGGGTTATTAAAACATTATTACGAACGCGCTAACTCGAAGATCAATCCGGCAGCTAACCGGGCTGTTCGTCCATCCGGATCTTCCAAAGGATTACACTCAGCAATATCTGCCATTAACACAGGCACTTCTGCTCTTCGGGCTTCATCCAGAATAAGCCTTAACATGCCAAGACCTGTTCTTGCATCAAGACCGAAAAGTGATGGCGCACTGACTCCTGGAGCCACAGCAACCGAAAAGAGATCAAGGCTAACTGAAAGATAAAGGTAATCAAGACTGGCCAGAAACTGACTGACATCACGTCTGATTTCAGCGAAATCCGACAACGCACACTCACTACTCAGGCGCCAAAGTACGCCATACTCCTCCGCCTGGTCAAATTCATCACTTGAAGTCACCTGCTCATCAACACCCAGACAGAAGCAGGGGAAATCCAGATTTCGCTCTTCACAATAACGGGCAATCTGATAAAAAACAGATAATGCGCTGGGTTGAGGTTCCGCATCAGCCAGAGCGAGCCGTGCACCAAGGCTTATCACACCAACTGCCGCCTCCGGTTGGCCTGCTGAGATATGACGCGCTGCCCCCTGATAACAAGCCCAAATCATCTCCCGGCCACCGCCCAGCACAATAGGCTGCAAACCAGCGCTTAAAAGGTGTGCGATGTGTCCGGCCAACTGGCTTTGAGCAATAATCAACTGCTCTTCCTCACACCATATATCACCGGCATCAAATACTGATCGCTGCTGATGCCAAGCCAGTGACGATAAGGCTTTTCGTATGACCAAAGGGCCATGCACAGCACCGGAACGCCCCGCATTGCGCTTAATTCCCTCATCAGACGCAAACCCAATCAGAGCCAAAGGTTTAAGCCCCGTATCCGACATCTCATCACTGGGACTGTAGCGACTCAGCTCCTGTACCTGACCACTCCAGAATCTATCCCCCGAGATCAGCGCCTGATCCTTCAGACGCTTTCTTCTCCAAAGACTCATATCCGCATGTTTATAGGTCACACTCGACTCCTTTAGTGGGGTCTTACAATTTGTCTCTAGACCAATCTTAGAACAGCCTGAAGGCTGGGACACACTTATTCGTGGTCCAATTTACCCCTAGGGCTAAATAAAAAAGTCTCAAGCCAGAATTGAGCTCTGTTAAATGATTCAGATCATCAGATCGTCTCACCAAGGGCCGCCGCCGCTATTTTCTTGATCCCAGTCGCGCCCTAATGTCGTTATAAAGTTATAATTTCACTGACTTTAATGCTTGAGATGCCCCCATGACAGAACAAGAATTCTGGGACATTATTAACCTGTCCCTGCTAACAAATCCCCCAGGATCGGAAGGTCAATACCAGCATATCGCCAACTCCCTGGCAGGTTTATCCCCCGAACAATTAATCGGATTTGAAAATCATCTCGCTCATCAGAAAAACCGTGCCTTTTGCTTTCCCGTTCTAATGGCAAACTTTATTCTTCAGAGCTATATCAACGATGATATTTTCGAAGACTTTCGCCTGTGGCTGCTCTCTTTTGGTCAGGAGAAATTTGAGGCTATTCTGGATAATGCTGACAGGCTGGCAGAGTTCAGTAACGTAAAAGACCCGATTGAAGATATTACCGGTGAAGGGCTGGTTTTTGCGGCCAGAGAAGCTTACGAGGCAAAAACCGGTCAGGAAGATTTTCTTAAACAGATTCAGGTTCCGGCAGACCCTGAAATCAGTTATCCCTGGCCGGAAGACCTGAGCCAACTTGAAGCCATGCTGCCAAACTTATTTAACAAGTACTGGGATAAAAACAGAACCTATGAGCTGGGCACGGAATAGCCCTCACCGCAGCAGTTTCTGAAAAGCAAAAAACGGCCTCATTTTACAACAAGGCCGTTTTCAAAAGTCATTTCAAATCAACGCTATTTAAATAGGATGCAGACTTACAAAGAGCGAGTCACTAATCGATATTTTCCGCCGCGTGGTCGATTTCATCCTGCAAACCGGAACGGATAGATTCTGCCATACCAGACATCGAAACGACCTGCAGAATATCATTGATAGAATTCCAATCTTCTTCGGAGATCATGACAGCACGGCCAACCTCTCCCTCAATCACAATAGTGCCGTGTTCCTGAACAGTCTGCTCCACCCATTTCTTCGGTTGGCGGGCAAACTCTTCACTGGTTAACTTCATCATCTGTCAGTTCCCTCTCTCCTTCAAGGTTTCACCTTCCGATCAGAATCGTCGATCCAAGACTAGGGTAAACCCTAAGCAGAATAGTCTAGGTAAAAGGGAAAATCTTTTCACCTATAATGTATAAATTGTATGACTTTGATCACAATCTCATTTTTTCTTGCGGCTCAAAGCACGGTGTAAATTCGCTCTTTATGCCCTCAGAATCAATTTGATGCGTATCAAGCACATATCTATAACCCGCTGAAATGCGTGATTTTTCTAAAATTTGACTCGTTTTTAGTATGAAATAAAGCCTATAATCTTTGAGCTCAGAATCCGTCTCACGGAATTAGAGAACCCAACAAAAAACGACAGCAAGAGTGCAGGACCAGTCTATGAGTCGACAATACATGACCCTGGGGTATTACCACGGCTTCAATAAAATGTTTCGCCCTACCTATGATATTTTCGACTGCGAAGGAAATCCGGTGTATGCGGATACCAAAGTAATCAAACAGTTGGTTGAAAATAAGGTGATTCCGGATCCTTCAGATCGTGATGCTCTGGAAAGGCATTTGGTCGACGAGGGGATTCTTCATAAGAATGGTCACTTACTGGATGGCATCGCTCTGGATCGTGCGAAACAGGAACCTCTATCCGTAGATATCCCTCCTATGGAAGACGAAAAGCGGTTTGTACTGGCCTGGAGCACGGTGAATAAAATTCCCGTGCGTCGTGGAAGATCAACCCGAGGCGTTAAACTGCCAATTGGTGAATTTCCTGAAGGAACCCCTATTATCGATATTCGCCGGAAACTCATCCCTGCCTTTCCGGAGTTTGATATCGAAGCGGCTATTGAAGAAGGTGTGAATCTGATGCTGATCAAACGCCGCGAAGAACGTCTGCAGCAAGCAGAAAGTTAATGGTCACTTTGTGTTCAGGTGAATCAGGCCGGAATCGCCTGAACACGCCCATTTGATAGAAGCGCCGGCTGCCAGCCACTTTTCAGAACCATCTTTTTAGCACTTTCGGTGCGCATGCGTACCATCTCGCCTTTCAATGACAGGCAATGCGCCCGCAGCTTATCTGCCCGCTCAAGACGAGCACAAGCGATAAAATGATCCAACGTGTTGATAAAAAATATCTCCGGATGGCTTAGCTGACTCTGAATAACCAGAGCTTTAAGGGTTTCCTGAAGACGCTTAGCTTCGTGCAGTAAATGAGCCCTGAGAGACAATGTCATTGCCTGCTCTTCCGTCTTAGCCAGCTCATCGGAAAAACGCTCAAAAACCTGATTAATATAACGTTGTGTCATGGGACTACCTCAATAAGAAGACAGGCCATTGCCTGTTGGTTTTCTTTCACTGTTGAGGCAAGACTAGAGCGATCAGATGACGTTTCTGTGACGTCCCGTCGGCAATTTGATGACATAAAAAAAGCGGCTCAGGGAAACCCAAAGCCGCTTTTCAACATCACCGGAATCCACCGGGTTAACCCACTGACGGCACTCAGACCTCATAGACCCTAGCCGAGGAAGACAACAGGCTAAGCACCTTGCCCATCCCCTTATGCAGCGCTTCTTCGATCTCAGCCATAGTAATAATTTCGTCAGTCAGACCTGCTGCCATATTGACCACTAAAGCGACACAGGCATAAGGCAGCTCAACTTCACGAGCCAGTGCCGCTTCAGGCATACCTGTCATACCGACAATATCGCAACCGTCACGCTTCATACGCTGAATCTCGCCAGCAGTCTCAAGACGCGGCCCCTGCGTAGCACCGTAAACACCCTTATCCATCACCTTTAACTGAAGCTTAGAAGCCTCACGAAGCAAAAGCTGACGCAAAGGTTCATCATAGGGCCAGCTGAAATCAATATGCACCACTTCATCCAGATTATCGGCAAAGAAGGTGTGCTCACGCCCCCAGGTGTAATCCACAATCTGATCCGGAATCATCAGGCCTGCAGGTTCACAATCCGGGTGAATACCACCGACCGCGTTTACCGCAACAATCGCTGTTGCTCCGGCATCTTTCAGCGCCTGAATATTGGCGCGATAGTTCACCTTGTGCGGAGGAATGCGATGAGGATGGCCATGACGCGCCAGAAATAACACGTCTTTCCCCTCGATTGAGCCCGTAACGATCTCTGCAGATGGCTCGCCCCACTGGGTTGAAACCTGCTGACGGGAAATAACATTCAGACCTTCCATCTGAGTCAGGCCGGTACCACCGATAATTGCCAACATCTGTCTTATCCTAATGCTTTCGTTCTGAATGGCAGATCAAACCCGTCCGCCGAATCAAAAAAGCCGCTGCAAAACAGCGGCTTTTTAACTTACCCGAACCGGATTACATACCTTTTGGCGCGTAGATGCCCGGTGCATTGCGCAGGAAGCCCTGGAAATCCATACCAAAACCGAACAGGTAGCGGTCTTCAACTTCCAGACCAGTAAAGCTTGCCGTCATACCAGGACGTGCTTTGCGATCATGCAGTTTATCAACCAGAACAGCGCTGTAAACGGCTTTTGCACCCTGCTCTTTGCAGTAGTCGAGAATCGCTGCCAGAGTATGACCTTCGTCCAGAATATCATCTACGATCATTACTGTACGACCTTGCATATTAACCTCTGGCGGTACACGCCAGTACAACTCACCGCCAGTCGTTTCACCACGGTAGCGGGTGGCATGGATGTAATCCACTTCCAGCGGGAACTCGAGACGGGTCAGCAGGTGACCGGTTGTGATCAGACCGCCATTCATGACACAGTAAACCACCGGCAGCTCATCGCCCAGCTTCTGAGTAATCTCATCAGCCATCTTATCCAGCGCAGAATTAACCTGCTCTTTAGTACACAGGCAATCCGCTTCGGTAAAGACTTTTTTGATACGTTCCAGGTTATTTTCTACTGGCATTGTTTAGTTCCAATGGTCTGTTTTAAGTCATCAAATAATTAAATCCCGGCGCCCTATCGTTCTGAAGCAGACACAGCACCGGGATAAATTTGGTTTAATAAAGGATCGCTTAAATAAGCGCTTCCAGCTGATCCGCAACCCGGTTATAACGGGGATCAGCATCCAACGCATCCAGTGTCGGCCGGGAAAGAACACTCAGAGCAGCCAGTCGCTGCTCTGAACGCGGAGAAAATTCATAGTCTTTTAGGGCATCAATAACCTGCAATGCCCCGTCACGGTCATTGCAAACCAGCACCATATCACAGCCCGCCCCCAGTGCCGCATGAGCCCGGGCAGAATAGTCACCCGCTGCCGCCGCACCAGCCATCCCCAGATCATCGCTGAAGATCACACCTTTAAATCCCAACTGGCGACGCAGGATATCTTTCAGCCAGTACGAAGAGAAACCAGCTGGTTCCGGCGCAACCTTCTCGTAAATCACGTGAGCTGGCATAACACCATCCAGCAACGGGCAAAGGGCGGTAAACGGCTTCAGACAGCTCTCATCGATCTCTGAGAAAGGGCGCACATCAACCGGCAGGTCTACATGGGAATCGGCAGCCACATAACCATGACCGGGGAAGTGCTTACCGATTGCCGGCATACCGGCTTCATGCAAACCTTCAATCAGTGCGTCAGCAAGGCGGGTAACAATCTCAGGACGACCAGAGAAAGCTCGGTCACCAATTACTTCACTGTTACCGTAGTCCAGATCCAGAACCGGCGCAAAGGTGAAGTCCAAGCCGTAAGCCAACAGCTCAGAGGCCATCAACCAACCGGTATCCCAGGCCAGTTCAAGGGCTGCTTCCGGGTCCTTCATAAAGAGTTCGCCGAGACGCGCCATCGGCGGAATACGAGTAAAGCCATCACGAAAACGCTGTACACGACCACCTTCGTGGTCAACGGCGATCAGAATTTCCGGGCGAAGCTCCCGAATACTCCGGGTCAGATATTCCAACTGGGAAGGATCACGGTAGTTTCGGGCAAACAGAATAATCCCGCCCACCAGGGGGTGAACGATCAGCTCGCGCTCTGCATCGGTCAGGTCAAAGCCTTCCAGATCAAGCATAATTGGCCCGTGGGTCATAGCGACATTATCCTGTAACAGAGAATTGAATAAACCGCGAAATTTAACAGAGAACCGTAAAGAAAAAAACCTCCAGCAGCTTGCCGGAGGTCATAAGAACAGAAAATAGAGTGCAAACACTCAAGCTAGCCGATATAAACCGGCGTAAATACCGCGATTCCCTCGAAAAGCAGAACAATATCCTGCATTCGCATCCGGATGCAGCCGTGGGAAAGCGGCTTGCCCATCGGCTCTGAATCCGGTGTTCCATGGAAGTAAATATAACGCCGCATTGTGTCCTGATAACCGCCGCGATTAATGCCGGATTCCAAACCACTCAACCAGAGAATACGCCCCAAAATCCAGTCCCGATCCGGAAATGCTGAACCCAACTCTTCGGTGTAGCATTCCCCTGTCCAGCGTCGACCTCGATACACGGCGTTAAAAGGGTTTCCGGCACCAATTTTTGCACGGATATTGTGCCAGCCAAGCGGTGTACAACCGCTGCCCTCATCCTGCCCCGTACCATTCAGGGCCGTAGAAACGGGAAAGCAGAGTTCAAACTCTGCTTTTCGGATCACGTAGACCTGCTGACGCTCGATATCAACCTGTAGCCAGTGCCCGCCTGGGGCGAACTGCTCCCAGTCAGGTGCAAGCTGAGGCGGATTTGAAACAGGATCGGACATCAGGACTCATCCTGACTATCTGCCGCTACAGAAAGATTCGGAATAGGAGCTGACATACCTGCAGATACAAACGGAATTAAGCGCTGAACCACATCACGCACACGTGTCTGTTCGTTAAAGTCCTGCTCCGCAATATCCTTCAGAGCATCAAGGCTCGACATGGTGAAAACCGCAGAGCCCAGCATAAAGTGCAGACGCCAGAAGCGTTCAACATCCGGCAGATCGCTGGAAGCATTTCGCACCATAGCGGTGAAACGGTAGAAGACGCTGCCGTACTGCTCCTGCAGATAGCGACGCATGTGCCCCTGAGCCTGAGTATAAGCCAGACCTAAAAGACGCATAAAAACTGACAGACCATTTCGGGTCGGACTGGGCATTGTGATAACAGTTGTCGTCAGGGTTTCCAGCACCGCATTCAGAGGAATCTCTTCACCTTTATGACGGCTTTCCAACAGATCCATCTCTTCATTGAAACGCTCAGAAAACGGGTCCAGATAGCGGGCAAAAACTGCCTGAATCAAAGCCTTTTTGGAACCAAAATGATAGTTCACTGCGGCAAGGTTAACTTTGGCTTTACTGGTAATAGTCCGCAGAGACGTTTCAGCAAAACCTTTCTCTGCAAACAACATCTCAGCGGTATCCAGAATACGGCTGACGGTATCTAATTGAGCCATGCTCACCTCTGTCGATCACTTTTCTGCGGCATGACTAACTTAAGACATAACAGAGGAATTATCAGTTTCTGTCAAAGGCTTAAGCTAACCAGGAAGCAACTATCAAACGAATGTTTGAAACATAAATAGAATTGTCAACAAAGTCAAGATTCTAGGCAGATCCAGCGCTAACAGTATCGCAATCAAAGTGAAACGCTGTTTTAAAACATCACAGCAACCCATTCTGACGTCGCATCGGGAAAAGGGCTTCTATGCATCCTTCATTTTTGACATAAAACGATGAACCCATGCCCTGCTACCCTTTAAAGATTCCTTATAAAAATCCCTATAAGGGCAGACAAAAGCAGATTTTTGTGTAAACTGTATGCAAGTACACGCTGTATAAAATGACAGATGAGACATCATGACTAAATTAACCAAACGCCAGCAGGAAGTGCTCGACTTCATTACGTCACACATGGAGTCTACAGGCTACCCACCAACACGGGCAGAAATTGCACGGGCATTAGGTTTCCGTTCTCCTAATGCCGCGGAAGAACATCTCCGCGCCCTTGCCCGCAAAGGCGCTATCGAGATGATTCCCGGTACATCGCGGGGCATCAAGCTGCCATCACAATCCGCACAAGGTCTTCCGGTTATCGGTCAGGTTGCAGCCGGAAGCCCAATTCTGGCGCAGGAGCATATCGACAGCTTCTCAGGCGTCAGCGCTGACTTTTTCCGACCTAAAGCCCACTACATGCTACGGGTTAAGGGTTTGAGCATGAAAGACATCGGCATTATGGATGGTGATTTGCTGGCTGTTCATCAAACCAGCGACATCCGCAATGGTCAGATTGTTATCGCCCGTATTGGTGATGAAGTAACGGTTAAGCGCTTCAAGCAGGAAGGTAATCTGGTTTACCTGATCGCAGAGAACGAAGAGTTTGATCCGATCGTTGTGGACCTGGAAACCGAATCTCTGGCCATTGAAGGCATTGGCGTTGGCATTATCCGGGGCGGCTACGGACAGGGTCTGCAGTAAAACCTCTCAGGCTTATTGGCGTTGCCACGAACAAATCAATGCCACCAGCAAATGCCGGACAATAAAAAAGCAGCCATCGGGCTGCTTTTTTCATTATGGATCAGGAAGTCTTAATCCCTTAGTGAATAACGGCATCCTCACTCGGACCGTCTTCATCTTCCTCTCCCCACAAGCGATTATCCTGAATCGCCTTGTCGATCATCTCACGGGCAATATCAAAGCTTGCGCCGCGCAGATGCTCAACAATTTCAGGTGCAAAACGGATACGCACCAGCGGCTCCCCTTGATGGTCATCTGCAGACTGCAGAATCACATCACCATCA
Organism: Oceanospirillum sp.; assembly: GCA_048270425.1. Classification (GTDB taxonomy): domain Bacteria; phylum Pseudomonadota; class Gammaproteobacteria; order Pseudomonadales; family Halomonadaceae; genus Oceanospirillum. The sequence goes on along the minus strand of JBLWSY010000029.1, from coordinate 12,742 downwards.
GCGAGCTCAACAATTTCAAGATACGGACTATCAGACAAGGTGATTACCTCTTAAAAAAATATTCGATGAAACAAAGCATCCTGCTTGAATCAAAATTCCTGCATGGTCTGGCGCAGGTCACGAATAAACACCTGCAAACTCTCCAGCCATGAATTGAGCTGTTGTTGTTCCGATACCGAATCACTGGCCAGCGGGATCAACTGGGCAGCGGAATCAGTAACGGTTTCCACCTGCTTTCTCTCAGGTAACCAACAGGCTCGGTAACGTCGGTTCAACTGACTCAACCAGCTGAAACTGTCTTTCTCCAGCTCCAGAATCCGGTTCAGATGAGGAATCACACGCCCCTGCTCTTCTGCAGCTCGCTGCAGATCCGCAGCTGTTTTCCATTCACCCTGCGGCAGTCGGGCTGTTTCAGCAATTTCATACAGCAGAGCCTGAACTGCACCCTGAAGATGAAAAACAACCGCGTCGGCATGGGCAGATACAAAAGCAGGCCGGATCAGATCGTCTTGCTGATCAACCTGATCAAAATGCTGTAACAGTAGCCGCGCAGAATAGAGTTTCTGCATGGTTCGTGAAGCAAAGGATGCCATATAAAAACAACCGCCCAGAATAGAGAATAGCTGACAAACAGCAGAACGCTAAAAGGCCGGTCTGAGACCGGCCTTTTAGTCGCTGCTTTGGCGCACAGTTTAGCTTAAATTCACAGGATGTGAACTAGCTTTTGGCAGTTTTTCGGGCTGCTTTTTTCTTCTCGTGGCTAACCCATTGACCACCTTCATAAAATGCCTGCCAACCCGTCGCCTTACCTTCGACTTCCGTCATCAGGTATTGCTCTTTATTTTTCCGACTATAACGAATCACCGTTGGATTTCCATCGGGATCGTGGGTCGGGCCTTCCATCAGGAAGTTATATTTCGGGTCAATTTCTGCCTTGTGCGGCAGAATTTCCACCAACTGAGGTGGACGAGTTTCACGGTTTTTCGGGAATTGGCTCGCCGCCAGGAACAAACCGGATGCACCATCACGCAATACATAGTGATCATCCACTTTCTGACAGGCCAGCTCAGGCATAGGGACCGGATCCATTTTAGGTGGCGCAGCTTCACCGTTTCTCAGCAATTTACGGGTGTTTTTACAGCCCTCATTGGTGCAGCCAAAGTACTTACCGAAACGACCGTTCTTGAGCTGCATTTCTGAGCCGCACTTGTCACATTCAAGCACAGGGCCATCATAACCCTTAATTTTGAATTCACCCTGCTCAACTTCATAACCCGTACAATCCGGGTTATTACCGCAAACGTGAAGCTTACGATGCTCGTCAATCAAATAGCTTTCCATCGCGGTGCCACATTTGGGGCAGCGGTGCTTAGCGCGCAGCGCCTGAGTTTCCGCCTCGTCATCTGCATCAGCACTGATCGCCTCTTCTCCGGGCGTCAGATTGATAGTGGTTTTGCAGCGCTCTTTAGGGGGCAGCGCATAACCGGAACAACCCAGGAAAACACCAGTACTTGCAGTACGGATCTGCATCGGACGACCGCAGCTCGGGCAGGAGATTGACGTCTCAACTGCCTGATTCGGACGCATTCCATCCTCTTCAGACTCCGCCTTAGCCAACTGCTGACTGAAATCCTTGTAGAAGCTGTTCAGGAGGTTTTTCCAGTCATTTTTACCTTCCGCTACATCATCCAGAGATTCTTCCATACGAGCCGTAAAGCTGAAGTCCATCAGATCACTGAAACTCTCGCTCAGACGATCAGTGACGATATCTCCCATCTTCTCTGCGTAGAAACGACGATTTTCAAGACGCACATAACCACGATCCTGAATGGTAGAGATAATCGCTGCATAGGTGGAAGGACGGCCAATGCCGCGTTTTTCCAGCTCTTTTACCAGGCTTGCTTCAGTAAAGCGGGCAACCGGTTTGGTGAAGTGCTGTTTCGGCAGCAGCTGCTCCAGGGTCAACAGATCACCGACTTTCAGATCCGGCAGCGACTGATCTTCATCTTTCTTGCTGTTCGACGGCATCACACGGGTAAAACCATCAAACTGCATGACTCGACCGCGGGCGCGCAGCTCAAAGTTACCCGCTTCAACCACCAGCGAGGTACTCATATATTCTGCAGGCACCATCTGACAGGCCACAAACTGACGCCAGATCAGCTCGTACAGTCGCTCTGCATCACGCTCCATCGCTTTCAGGTCAGTGGAAGAGCGGTTCACATCAGAAGGACGAATCGCTTCGTGCGCTTCCTGAGCCCCCTCTTTGCTGCTGTAGCTGTTTGGCGCATCCGGCAGATACTTCTTGCCGAAATTACCAGAGATGTAGTCACGACAGCCGTCCACCGCTTCCTTACTCAGGTTGGTGGAATCCGTACGCATATAGGTGATGTAACCCGCTTCGTACAGACGCTGCGCCAGCATCATGGTTTTCTTCACGCTGAAACCCAGACGGGTGCTGGCCGCCTGCTGCAGTGTAGAGGTGATATAAGGCGCGGTCGGTTTGGTCTGGGTTGGCTTATCTTCGCGTTTGGCAACCTTAAAGGCCGCAGCATTCAGCTGACCCAGTGCTTTATCGGTCTGCTCTTTACTGGTCGGACGGAAGCCTTTACCGTTCTCCTTGGTCACTTCACACTGAAACGGCATCTTGCCATCACGATTCAGATCCGCGTGAACGTCCCAGTACTCTTCGGGGACAAAGGCTCGAATCTCACGCTCACGCTCGACAATCAGACGAACCGCAACGGACTGCACACGACCAGCCGACAGACCGCGGGCAACTTTAGCCCACAGCAGTGGTGACACCATATAGCCCACAACACGGTCCAGAAAACGGCGCGCCTGCTGAGCATTAACACGGCTCATATCCAGACGACCCGGCTCCTTAAAGGCATCCTGAATCGCGTTCTTGGTAATTTCGTTGAACACAACGCGGTGATAACGCTCATCGTCACCACCAATGGTTTCCCGCAGGTGCCAAGCAATCGCCTCCCCTTCGCGGTCCAAATCCGTTGCGAGATAGATCTGGTCAGCATCCGCCGCCAGTTTTTGCAGTTCAGAAACGACCTTCTCCTTACCGGGCAGGATCTTGTAATGCGCCTCCCAGTCATGCTCAGGATCGATCCCCATACGGGCAATCAGCTGCTCACGGGCTTTACGCTTTTTGTGAATCGCCTTCTCTTCCGGACTCATTTTACGGGTGATCGCCGCCGCCTTGGCACGCGCTTTAGCATCCACAGGTTCTTTCGAACCTCCGCTGGTAGGCAGATCCCGGATATGGCCGACACTCGACTTCACAATAAAGTCTTTGCCCAGATACTTGTTGATCGTTTTAGCCTTTGCAGGAGACTCGACGATAACTAGTGCTTTTCCCATTGAGAGCGTCTCTTTATCTAAGGCTGTTCAGAAACAGGTTGATCAAAGAAATTCGTACTATTGGCAAAATATGTTCAACCGTGGACCGGCTGCTTCATCTGCTGACAGGGGCCAAAGTACAAAAAGTTCAAAATACAAGCGACTATTCAAAAATCCAACGTCTACTGACTAAATAGATCGAAGACTCAAACACTGCCTCTTTTATACCGAGGCGTAACCAATAAGGCTCACTTATCGTGCGTATTACAACTTTATATAGAGCACTTTTGTCAAGTGCTGCCTGAAAAGGGCGTATAAACTACCCCAGCAGATTCAAGAGTTCCAGCCCAAATAAGAAAAAAGACCTTTAATCATGCCAAAGCAGTAAAAACACACCAGTGGCTATCAGGCAGAAAACACAAAATCACTTCTAATGTATTACAGCTGGCCACAATCAGCCAGTCAGCAGCGAAAAAGCATTGCATTTCTTGCAGTTACACCCCAACCTAAGACTGAAGCAGGATGAAAAATCCTTGTATTTCTGACCTCTTGTTATTTCAGAGAAAAACAGAATCATGCCGGAGTCCAATCCGCTATTTCTTCAAACCGACCCTGGCAGATTTCATCGTTCTATCCTTAAACAAACTGGTTCAGCCAATCATCCTGCTGAATATTCAGAGTTTGTCGAATAAGGAGTGACAACCATGAAAGTAATACGCGTTGCTATTAATGGCTTTGGCCGCATCGGCCGCAATATACTTCGAGCCTATTTTGAAGGACACCATACCGAATCACTGGAAATCGTCGCCATTAATGATCTGGGCGATGCCGCAATTAACGCCCACCTACTACAGTATGATTCTGTTCATGGCCGCTTTGGGTACGAGGTTGAACACGACGATCAATCCCTCACCGTTGACGGACACCGAATTCAGGTTTTTGCTGAACGCGACCCGGCCAGCCTTCCCTGGAAAGCACTGGATATTGATGTTGTGCTTGAATGCACAGGCCTGTTCACTAAGCGTGAAAAGGCCGCTGCACACCTGACAGCAGGAGCTAAAAAGGTACTCATCTCTGCACCATCACCGGATGCCGATGCTACTGTAGTTTTCGGGGTTAACGAGCAGATACTTAAAGCTGAACATACCGTTGTTTCTAACGCCTCCTGCACAACCAACTGCCTGGCCCCTGTAGTCAAAGTGCTGCATGAAACCATGGGCGTTGAAAGCGGTGTAATGACGACCATTCACGCCTATACCAACGACCAACATCTGACGGATGTTTATCACACTGACCCGTACCGCGCACGATCAGCGACAGCCTCTATGATACCGACGAAAACCGGCGCCGCTGCAGCCATCGGCCTTGTGATGCCGGAACTGGCGGGCAAGCTAGATGGCTTGGCCGTTCGGGTACCTACCAACAACGTGTCCTTGGTAGATCTGAGCGTTGTGGTTAAAAACCCAATGAGTGCAGAAGAGATCAATGCCGCACTTGAAAAAGCCGCATCAGCCTCATCCGTACTGGGCTACAATAAACTGCCTCTGGTTTCCGTAGATTTTAATCACTGCCCGGACTCCTCTGTGTTTGATGCCAGCCATACACGGGTTCAGGGCAATCTGATTAAAGTAATGGCGTGGTATGACAACGAATGGGGCTTCTCCAATCGCATGCTGGATACGACCAAAGCTCTGATGCAGGCTTGAGTTTAGGTTGCTGATCAAACAGATCCGATGACTTAACTGTCATAAAAAAAGCGTTATATCAGGCTACTATTATCAGCTCTGTAATGAGTGACACCCGGCCAGAATATCGCCACGAAATGAACACTAACCTTCAATGGGCTTAACCTCACCAGGCTAAGCCCACATAGTTTCGGGCAGGCTGCCAGCCTTCCCGCTGTTACATATACCGATAAAGATCCGATCTTTACCCCCGCAAGATTAAGGAACAACACAGAATGCGCAGAACTAAAATCGTTGCCACCCTGGGCCCCGCGACTGACGAACCCTCAAAGCTGGCCCAGGTTCTTAAATATGTAGATGTGGTACGAGTTAATTTCTCCCATGGCGACCCGGAAGAACATAGCGCCCGGGTAGCCGCTGTTCGTAAAACAGCAAAAGAGATAGGCCGATTTGTCGCCGTACTGGGTGACTTGCAAGGCCCGAAAATCCGTGTTGCACGATTTAAAGATGGCCCGATCAAACTAGCCGTGGGCGATAAATTCACTCTGAACATGGAACTTGAGCGAGATGCCGGCAACCAGCAAGAGGTTGGCGTGGATTATCCTCAGCTGGCGGACGACGTTACATCCGGCGATATCCTGCTACTGGACGACGGCCGCATTCAACTGCAAGTGGATGAAGTTGCCAAACCGGAAGTGCGCTGCACCGTAACCGTTGGCGGCAAACTGTCCAATAACAAAGGCATCAATAAACAAGGTGGCGGCCTCTCTGCTGCAGCGCTAACGGAAAAAGATAAAAAAGATATTAAAACCGCAATCGCTCTTGAGATGGATTATCTCGCCGTTTCCTTCCCCCGTACCGGGAATGATATGCGTGAGGCCCGTGCACTTCTGGGTGATGCCGGCAAAGATATCGGTCTGATCGCCAAGGTCGAGCGTGCAGAATCCGTTGCTAACGATGAAGTAATGAACGACCTGATTCAGTCCTGCGAAGGCGTTATGGTGGCCCGTGGAGACCTGGGTGTTGAGATTGGTGATGCTCAGCTGATCGGCGTGCAAAAACGCCTGATCCAACGAGCTCGCAGCCTGAACAAAGTCGTGATCACAGCGACTCAGATGATGGAGTCCATGATCACAAGCCCTTTGCCAACCCGCGCCGAAGTGTTTGACGTCGCCAACGCCGTTCTGGATGGCACAGATGCCGTAATGCTTTCTGCCGAAACCGCCGTAGGCGAATACCCGCTGGAAACGGTCCAGGCAATGGATCGTCTTTGCCGCGGCGCAGAACTGGAGCGTGTGGCACAACAATCCAACCACCGTATGCATGAGGGATTCAGCCATATCAATGAAGCGGTTGCACTCTCTGCCATGTATGCCGCCAATCACCTTAAGGGTGTTAAGGCAATTATCTGTATGACACGCACAGGCCTGACTCCTTTGCTCATGTCACGCATCCGGTCGGGCCTGCCGATTTTTGCCTTTACCGCACAGGAAAAGACTCAAAACCGGGTTGCTCTTTATCGCGGCGTAACGACAGTCCCCTTTGGCCATGCCAGCTCGGAACCGGAATCGATTAAAAAGGCCGTTGATGAACTGAAGCGCCGTAATGTCGTTACAAAAGGCGATAATGTGATCCTGACCCGTGGCGACCATCACGGCACGCACACCATGACCATCGTGCCGATTGAAGATTAATGCCTTATCCCGGTGACCAAATGAGTCCCGAACCACAGATATTGCGAAATTAATTTCCCGCCTGAAGTAACAGAAAAGCGCTGAAACCCTCAGCGCTTTTTTTGCGCCTGCTTAATCTGAAAGAGCCTTCCCAGAAAATGACTTCAGCCCGCTTGCTCACTGGGCTTTTTCGCGACACGCCATCCCTTCACAGAAATGAAATAGAACACTAAACAAATCATCACAAAACATTTGCATCCTAACAAAAGATACAAAAAGCCATATATTCGCCGAAAATTAGCCCTTGAGAAAAAAAACTGAGCGGGTTATCTTATAAATATACTTTGAACCCTAAACAAATATTATGAATAGTGACATTAGCGACTCGATTAGATTTACCCAACCCGAACTGAAAGACGGTCTAGCCGTAACAGACCTTATTCAGAACTCACCTCCACTCGATCTCAACTCAAGCTACTGCTACATGTTGTGCTGCTCACTTTGGGCTGAAACATCTGTATGTGCTTGGGATGGCGATAAACTGATCGGTTTTGTCTCGGGCTTTATTCGCCCGGATCAGCCGGAGGCTCTTTTCATCTGGCAGGTAGCCGTACATGAAAGCGCCCGAGGCAAGCAGCTGGCAAAGCGCATGATCTTTGAGATCTTAAAACGCCCGGCAAGCCAAGCCGCAAAAGTTCTGCACACCACAATTTCACCGGATAACACCGCATCCTGGCGGATGTTTGCCGGCCTTACACGCGCTCTGGAATGCGAATCACGTACTTTCGATTTCCTGGATAAAGAGCTGCATTTCCACGGCCTGCACGAATCCGAAGAGCTGCTTGAGATTGGACCTTTCCGGCACCCGTAGCCCCGGAAGTGTAAGGGCATGGAGCCCGTCCTTTTGAAGCCCGTACTTTTGAAGCTAAAGCAGATAAAGCCCGGCATGCAGCTGTAAGACCCTTTATCAAAAAATTAAAACTGGAGCACACGATGATTTTTAAAGAGTATGAGTCCGAAGTTCAGAGTTATTCACGTTCTTTCCCGGTAGTATTTACCAAGGCGAAGGGCAGCAAGCTATTTGACGATAACGGCAACGAGTACCTTGATTTTCTGGCAGGTGCTGGCTCACTGAACTATGGCCACAACAACCCTATTCTTAAAGAGAGCCTGATTGAGTATATCCAGAGCGACGGCGTTGCCCACGGTCTGGATATGCACACAGAAGCTAAAGCTGAATTCCTTGAGACTTTCCGCGATATCGTGCTGAAACCTCGCGATCTGGATCACAAGGTAATGTTTACAGGCCCAACTGGTTCTAACTGTGTTGAAGCGGCGCTGAAACTGGCTCGTAAAGTAACCGGTCGCCACAACATTGTTTCTTTCACTAACGGTTTCCATGGTTGCACCCTGGGCGCCTTGGCTACGACCGGTAACAGCCACCACCGTGGCGGTGCCGGCCAGCCTTTGAGCGGCGTATCCCGCCTACCTTACGATGGCTATCTGGGTGATAACTTCAACACGCTGGAGCTGTTCAAGAAGATGCTGAATGACAATTCCAGCGGACTGGACATGCCTGCGGCTGTAATTGTTGAAATCGTTCAAGGTGAGGGTGGTCTGAATACAGCATCCGGAGAATGGCTGAAAGAACTGTCCGCGATCTGTAAAGAGCATGGCATTCTGTTTATCGCCGATGACATTCAGGCGGGCTGTGGCCGTACCGGCACCTTCTTCAGCTTTGATCCCTTTGAGATCAAGCCTGACATTATCACACTGTCTAAATCCCTGAGCGCATTTGGCCTGCCTTTCGCTGTGACCCTGTTTGATCGTAAACTGGATATCTGGAAGCCAGGCGAGCACAACGGTACGTTCCGTGGTAACAACCACGCCTTTATCACGGCCAAAAAGGCTCTGGAAACCTATTGGGCTGATGACAAGTTCGCAAGCCACATTCACGCCCGTAGCGAGCAGTTGAAGCTGGCCCTGAATAAGATCTGTGATAACTATCCCGATCTGTACCGCAAAGGTCGCGGTCTGATGCAAGGTATCTGCTGCCCATCCGGTGAGATTGCTGATGACATTACGTCTCTGTGCTTCGAACAGAAACTGATCATCGAAACCAGTGGCCCGGAAGGCGAAGTGGTTAAATGCTTCCCTCCTCTGACCGTTACTGAGGAAGAGCTGGCTCAAGGTCTGAAAGTACTTGAGAAAGCGTTTGATCAGTACTTCAGCTCTCACATGGAACTGAAAAAAGCCAGCTAATCTGCTGACTTTAACTCAAAACAGGGCCGCACCCAGCGGCCCTGCTTTATCCCCTGCCATCAAAGCTTTATTGTATTCCATACGTTATTGATTATCTGAGGTTAACCACATGATTGTTCGTCAACTACAGGAAGTTGAAAAAACCGATCGCTGCGTAAAATCCGATAACTGGAAAAGCGTTCGTATGTCGCTGAAAAACGACAACATGGGCTTCTCGTTCCACATCACCACCATCTATGCCGGTACCGAAACCCCGATTCACTATCAGAATCACCTGGAAACGGTTTACTGCATCAGCGGTTACGGTGAAGTAGAAACCGTGGAAGATGGCAAGATCTACCCGATCAGCCCTGGCACCATCTACATTCTGGACAAGCACGACAAGCACCTGCTGCGCGCTCATGAAGGTGAAGATATCGTGTTTGCCTGTGCCTTCAACCCGCCACTAAACGGCAAAGAAGTACACGATGAGAACGGCGTATATCCGCTGGAAGCAGAAGAAGTTGCAGAATAAGCAGCCAAGGTCTTTGATAGAGACTGACCGCTGCTGTTCGGCTTTTGCCGGAAATGCATAAAAAAATAGCCAGCAATGCTGGCTATTTTTTTATGGGCCATAACTTACGCTGCCGGAATATCCGGATAACGCTTCATTCGCCAGACCCGCTGCATACCCTCAAGTACCAGAATCCCAACCGCCGTCCAAATCGCGATATAAGTCAGGCGCTCATGCTCAGCTATACTCTCGCCCAGCAGCAGAGAAACAAAAACCAAGAGCACAGGCTCCAGATAGCTTAAAAGGCCAAACAAACTAAAGGTCAGCAGCTTGGCAGACAGCAGATAGAAAATCAGCGCCAGCGCACTGATCAGCCCTAACCCGATCACCAACCACCAGAGCGAACCATTCTGAGAGAAAGCACCGGATTCACCGGTTCCTAGCGCAAACCAGGCTGCCATCGGCAGCAACAAAAACATATCACACCAGATACCACCCAAATGATCATTCCCCTGCCAGCGCCGCAACATAAAGTAGAGCGGATAACCGATCGCGACCACAAAGGTTTCCCAGGACACCGCTCCGGTCTGCCAAACCTGATTTACGACACCCACCAGAGCGGCTATCACCGCCAGTAGCTGCCAGCGGGACAGCTGCTCACCGTAAACAAAGCGCCCCAGAATCACCATCACCAGAGGCATCATAAAGTAACCCAGCGACACCGGCAGACCACTACCATTCACCGGCGCCCACATGAAGAGCCATAGCTGTACGCCTACCAGAAATGCCGACAAAGGCAACCCAATCCACAACAGGGGACGTTTTTTCAGCTCCTGAAACAGGGAAACCACCAGCCGCCACTCGCCGCTCAGCCACAGATAGAGACTGACTCCGGGCAGCGTAAACAGCATACGCCAGCCAAAAATCTGTTCACCATCTAAGGGGGTAAGCCATGCCGGATAGTAATACAACAGGGCAAACATAAAGGATGACGACAATAGTAAAACCACCCCATTCATCACGGCTTCACTCCTTTTATCAAAAACGGAAAAATGATGGAAAACTGAAGAACATTAGTAACAGCAGAATGAGAAGCGGCGATGTTACCAGTTTTAAAATAAAGCGAAAGCAGATGCGAGAAATAGCGTTTATTTTTCAAAAGGTTATTTATATATTTCTACTAAAAAAAGAAGCGCTCAACGACACGAGACCCCGCCGGGTAAATATTCCCCAAGTATTTTCTCCATGAGGTGGGATTATTTGTCTTTATTTCAGCTAATTTGAGGCCTTTAGGGCTGGAGATTGGCGACAAAAGCGCTATCATTACTCCTCTGCAAGCAATTCATTACAGATCAAAGTATCAGTCACACATTCAGGTAAATTAAGAAGCCCCATGCAATCCTACGAAGAAGTTCTCGTTGCCATCCGCCAAATTATTCGCGGTATCGACCTCCATTCCCGTAAGCTGAATAAAAGCACAGGCTTAACTGGGCCTCAGCTGGTTATTCTGCAGGAACTTGAGAAAGGTGGTGAGCATTATACAATCCGAGAGCTATCTCAGATGGTTAACCTGAGCCAGGCAACGGTAACCACTATTTTGGATCGGCTTGAAGCCAAGGGGCTGGTTGTGCGTCAGCGTAGTACCGTTGATAAACGCAAAGTTCACGTACTTCTGACCGATAAAGGCATAGAGCTTTTAAGCGAGTCTCCAACCGCCCTTCAGGTAGAGTTTATCGCCAAATTCCAGAGCCTTGAGAACTGGGAACAAAACCTGCTGCTCTCCTCGGTACAGCGTATCGCCCGTATGATGAATGCTGAAAAACTGGATGCAGCCCCCTATCTGGAAGTCAGCAGCTTCACCCCAGAGAAAAAGCAGGATACCTGACCGGTATTACTGCTCTGGCATAATACTATTCTTCCGGTAACCAAAGCTGCCACCAAAACAGCAGCTTCGGTTATTCTGATCCTTAGCTATCCGACTCTGACCGCTCAACAAGGCCATCTCTATGGAACAACTCTGCGTGCCTCAGGGCCAGTTTCAGCTCAGCCGTTATCCTCATCGGGAAAAAGATACTCTTCGCGCCTGGGATGCCGCTGACGAATACATCCTTAACCATCTGGCCGATGAAGAGATCCCCCTGAGCGGCAATATTCTGATCCTGAATGACAGCTTTGGAGCACTAAGCACTGCACTGGCAGTACACCAGCCCGCCATGATGAGTGACTCCTTTCTGGCGGAACAGGGACTGAAACAGAACCTGCTGCAGAACGGTCTGGAAGAGGCTCAGGTTCGCTTTCTGAACAGCCTTGAGACACCGGACAAACCGCTGGATCTGGTACTGCTGAAAATCCCGAAAAGCCACTCCATGCTGGAAGAGCAGCTGCACCGTATCCGCCCTTTTGTTCACGCGGACACAAGGGTTATCGCAGGGGCGATGACTAAGCTGGTGCACACCAACACCCTCAAGCTGTTTGAACGCATCATAGGTCCAACCAAGACATCACTGGCAGTTAAAAAAGCTCGCCTGATCTTTTCTGACGTCGCTGACCTTAAGCTGCCGGATAACCCCTATCCGCTGACACTGGATCTGAAGGGCGAACAGTTTACCCGCAATCACTACACCCTCAGCAACCACGCCAATGTTTTCTCCCGCGAGAGCATGGATATCGGCTCCCGCTTCTTCCTGCAGACCCTGCAGCAGGAAAAAGTCGGCTCGGATGAAGCTCTGTCTATTGTCGATCTGGGCTGTGGTAACGGTGTGGTGGGTGTTATTGCTGCCGAGCGCTTCCCTAATGCGCAGCTGCATTTTGTTGATGAGTCCTATATGGCAGTGGATTCCGCGCGTATCAACTTCCAACGCGCCTTCCCCGAGCGGGAAGCCCACTTTACCGCAACCGATTGCCTTGCCGGACTTGAAGCCAATAGCGCAGATCTGATTCTGAACAACCCACCGTTCCACCAGCAGAATGTGGTCGGTGACTTTATCGCCCAGCAGATGTTCAAAGAATCGAAAAAGGTACTCAAGAAAAGTGGTGCGCTTTGGGTCGTCGGCAACCGGCACCTAGGCTACCACGCAGCCCTGAAACGCCTGTTCGGCAACTGCACACTGGTCGCCAGCAATAAGAAGTTTGTGGTGCTGAAAGCGGTGAAACGCTGATAAATATCATCGAAAAGAAAACTTATAAAATGCCCGCACTTGAAGTGACCCCCAATAGTTGGACACCCAACATTGGGGGTTCTTTTTTATGGCGAAGTACAGCCGATTACTCAAAAT
>JBLWSY010000028.1:0-47748 GCA_048270425.1 Oceanospirillum sp. | reverse complement strand
AACGAGGGCGAATTATACGCACAAAAACCGGGCGCACAACCCCTGAAATGAAAATAAAGTGAAAAAGTTTCAAAAATATGGAATATTTTCAAAATGATGCGGCCAAGCCCCCAGAAACACTGGGCTCAGGACGCAGTAAACGACGGACATAAAAAAAGCCCGACACCATGCGGTAGCGGGCTGTTCAGCTGGATCCGCAATATTATTTTTTAGTAAATCCCTGCTTATTAAGCGAATTCAACATAAACGGACGCGCTTCTTTGCTCAAAATAGTTGATATCTGATCCGACCAGGACTGATCCAGCTTGCCACCGGTTCGAACATCATAGTAATCACGCATTGTCGCATCGTAATCAGCCAACTTCTTGTGGTCTAATTCCTGATAATGATCGGTGTGCAAAACAAGGTCAGCGGGTAAGCGCGGCTTAAGGGTTGGGTCCTGATCAGGATACCCCAAACACATACCAAACATCGGAAATACGTTTTCCGGCAGACTCAATAATTCGCAGACCTTATCAGGATTATTGCGTAAGCCTCCGATGTATACCCCACCAAGCCCCAGGGATTCTGCTGCTAAAAGGCAGTTTTGTGCCATAAGCGCAGAATCAACTGCCCCGATTAGCGTCTGCTCTGCAAATCCTAGTTTGGCGTCGGGTTTTATCTGCTGGTGACGATTAAAGTCAGCGCAGAAAACCAAAAACTCTGCAGCAGAAGCCACATAAGCCTGGCCGCCAGCATATTCAGCTAATAGGTCTCTTTTTTGTCTATCTGTTATACGGATAATACTGACACACTGAATATTACTTGAAGAAGATGCTGCGATTGCACAATCGATAAGAGTCGCCAACACATCTGAAGAGATTGTTTGTTCGGTAAATTTTCGAATAGAACGATGAGCAAGAATAGTCTCAATAGTTTGATTCATAACTTAACCTGTATGTTTAACTGGAATAGAAATGCTGCTCAAAGGTTTTCAATACGTAGCTTTTACGCATAAAAAAATCCGGCATCACTGAATATGATCAGAGAATACCGGATATCTTGCGTTGCCTCTAATACCGACAGCAGCCCAATCAATCCGGGAACATACTGTAATATTCAGAACAAAGAGACGAATTTCTTAGGAAAGGGCTGCAAAAACCTTTTCACGAATATCATCAACACTACCGACACCAGCAATGTGTGTATATTTAGGAGCTTCAGCTGCACCAGTGGCTTCCCAGGACTTGTAGTAGTCAACCAGAGGAGCTGTTTGGTCATGGTATACGCCAAGACGGTGACGAACAGTTTCTTCTTTGTCATCTTCACGCTGGATCAGATCTTCACCGGTTGCATCATCTTTGCCTTCCACTTTGGGTGGATTGAACACAACATGGTAAGTACGACCGGAAGCAGGGTGAACGCGACGGCCACTCATACGCTTAATGATCTCGTCGTCTTCAACGGCGATCTCTACAACATGATCCAGCTGAACACCGGCTTCCTTCATAGCATCAGCCTGAGGAATGGTGCGCGGGAAGCCATCAAACAGGAAGCCAGCTTTACAGTCATCCTGAGTAATACGCTCTTTTACCAGAGAGATAATCAGATCATCAGAAACCAGACCACCGGTTTCCATAATTTCTTTTACCTTCAGGCCCAGCTCAGAACCTTCTTTAACCGCTGCGCGCAGCATGTCACCGGTAGAGATCTGAGGAATACCAAATTTCTCACAGATAAACTGAGCCTGAGTACCTTTACCAGCGCCCGGAGCGCCCAACAAAATTAAACGCATGGAGTAATGCTCCCTTAATGTCATTATTAAATCGTTTATTCTTTTTAATCAGATGTTTCGAACTCAACACCTGATCTGTAATCTTAATCGGTCAGGTTATTAGTCTGTCTGAACCAAGTATTAAAGCCTGATACAGGACAATCTACCTTTACCACCAGAAGGTAACAGACTCATCAGTCAAAACTCTGGCAAACTGGGAAACGACAATACCCGTCCACAAGGGCAAAAACAAGGATACATTCGTTGTATCCGGCAAACGTCCGTTTGATTGATTTTTAGCTTCTGTCGAAGGCAAGTCGAAGTCCAAACGCAACCATAACACCGCCAATAACACCATCAATAACCCGCATGACAGAGCCCTTTAACAGCCATACCGATGCCCTGCCAACCATCAGAACGATCAGTAGCTGCCAAGCATTTGCTATAGCGAAATGAACACCCGCTAGGAAGAGGGATTTTATCATTGCCGGCTCTTCGGGTTGAATAAACTGAGGCAAAAAGGCCATATAAAAAACAATGGTTTTAGGGTTTAGCACATTACTCAGGAAACCTTCACGGAATGACTTCCATACAGAGACCCGAGCTTCTGAAGTCGATTCTTCTAACACTTTTACCAACGATGAACTTTGATTTCGCGCCATTGCCGAGCTTAAGCTCTTGTAGCCCAACCAAATCAGATAAAGCGCCCCGACCAATTTCAGCGCCGTAAACAAATAAGCTGACTGCAAAAGTATGAGCGAAATCCCACCCGCTGAAATCGCAGCATGAACAAAAAGACCAAGACAAATCGCAAAACTGGTAACAACGCCATCCCTTAAACCACCACGCAAGGTATTGCGGATCACAACAAGGGTATCTACTCCTGGTGACATCGTTAACAGAGTGATTGCAATCAGAAAGGTAATAAAGCTGCCATCCAGACTAATTCCAATTGATAGCAAGAAATCCGACATATTTTTTCCTCAGCCTGTTTGCGATTAAAGGCGATATTAGCCGAGATGCCGTACGACTGACGAGTACAAAAATAACCTAGAAAGGGTTTCATTGAGGCAAAAAAAACAAAAAGGCGGTATTCCGAAGAATACCGCCTACAGGCACAACTAACCCGAAGGTTAATAATGGAGTTTCGTCAGCTACAGAGCCGGCACAGCTCTTACATCAGCATCTGACGAATATCAGCGAGAACTGCTGCAATAAACGCGGTAAAGCGCGCCGCATCAGCCCCGTTGATCGCCCGGTGATCGTATGAAAGCGACAACGGCAGCATTTGCCGTGGCACAAAGTCGCTTCCATTCCACACAGGCTTAATACTGGCTTTCGATACCCCTAAAATAGCCACTTCAGGCGCATTAACAATCGGAGTAAATGCGGTACCACCGATCGAGCCAAGGCTCGAAATAGTGAAACAGCCACCCTTCATGTCATCCGCTTTCAGCTGCTTTTTCTGAGCTCGTGAAGCCAGATCTGCAGTAGCATCAGCCAGTTCCCAGAGAGACTTCTGGTCGACATCGCGAACTACTGGCACTAGCAGTCCGTCAGGCGTATCTACCGCAAAACCGATATGAATATATTTCTTCTGAATCAGCTTGTCGCCATCCGGATGCAGGGACACATTGAACTGTGGGTATTTCTGCATTGCATAAGCACAAGCTTTCAGGATGAACGGCAGTGGCGTCAGCTTAGAACCTCGTTTCTCCGCTTCGCCCTTCATCGACTTACGGAATTTCTCCAGTTCAGTGATATCCGCTTCATCAAACTGAGTCACATGCGGAACATTCAGCCAGGAGCGATGCAGATTCATTGCACCGGCTTTCAGCAGACGCCCCATCGGCTTCTCTTCAATCTCACCGAACTGGCTGAAATCAACCGCTGGAATCGGTGGGATGCCGGCACCACCGGTTGCCGCTGCCGGAGCGGACTTAGGTGCAGTTTTCGACTGCTGCATAACCTGCTTCACATAAGCCTGGACGTCTTCTTTCAGGATACGTGAACGTGGACCGCTTGGGGTCACATCCAGAAGGTCAACGCCAAACTCACGGGCAATCATACGAACCGCAGGACCAGCGTGTACTTTACCGGTTTTACGACCACTCTCAGCTGAAGCCTCTGGAGTCGCTACAGAAGCAGTTTCCTTAGGAGCCGCAGTCTGAGCTGTTTGCGCAGAAGACGCTGCTGGAGTAGAAGACGATGCCGGAGCAGAAGCCTCAGCGACCTCCTCTATAACCTCCATCACACCAACCAGATCACCCTGATTAACGGTCTGTCCCTCGGTGATAAAGAACTCGACCAGCTTACCTTCATAGGGCGCCGGCACTTCCATGGTTGCTTTATCCGTTTCCAGTACAAAGAGAGCGTCTTCTTCCTGTAGATCAGCACCTGCAGCAACAGACACTTCAATAACAGGAACATCAGAGTTACCGCTCAGATCCGGAACAAAAATCTCTTTACGCACCGGGCCAGATGATTTTACGGCAGGAGCAGGCTCCTGTGCGACGGATGTATCAGAAGAGGCGGCAGCTGCAGAAGAAGCCTTCTCTTCTTCAACGTTATTACCACCGGTCGTTTCTACACGCAGAATCGGTGTTCCCTGAGAGACCTTTGCACCTGTATCGACCAGTATTTCAACAACCTTACCGGCTACAGGAGAAGGAACTTCCATAGAAGCCTTATCCGATTCCAGCACAATGATAGGGTCTTCTTCTGCGATCTCGTCACCAACGGAAACGCTGATCTCAATAACTTCAACTTCGCCATCGTCTCCGATATCCGGCACGTCAACAGTTTGCACTGAAGACCCGGATACTGCTGGTTCTGGTGCTGATTCAGAGGACTCTTTGGCAGTCGATTCCGCAACCTGTTCAGGTTCTTCCTCAGCAGGCGCTTCAGTTTCCGCTACGTCACCTTCAATTTCCAGCTCAAGAATATCGTGACCTTCCGATACCTGATCACCAACATTCAGTTTGATCGCTTTTACAACACCGGATTTAGGACTTGGTACGTCCATTGATGCTTTATCTGATTCCAGTACGATCAGAGAGTCTTCTGCTTCAACACGGTCGCCCACTGCAACACAGACCTCGATGACCTCAACATCAGAATCTCCGCCAATATCCGGCACTTTGATGATTTCAGTACTCAAAGCTCTCGCTCCTATTCGATTGGTTTGGCCCGGTAATAAATGGATGAATCCGGGCCAACACTATTACCTGTTAATAACGCTTGGCTGTTAAATCAGGGCGGCTTTCTTACCGCCCCAGCCTCAAACTGACGGCTATTAACAGGTCAGTGGGTCACATTTTTCCGGGTTGATGTTGTACTTCTTGATCGCTTCAGCAACCACTTTACGCTCAACGTCACCACGATCTGCCAGTGCTTTCAGTGCCGCTACGGCAACAAAATAGCGATCGACTTCGAAGAAGTGACGCAGCTTCTCACGGGTATCAGAACGACCGAAGCCATCGGTACCCAGTACACGGTAATCCGTAGGAATAAAGCTACGAACCTGATCAGCGTGCAGTTTCATGTAGTCAGTCGATGCGATCACAGGACCCTGACGGCCTTTCAGGCAAGAAGTGATGTAGGCTTCTTTCTCATCAGCTTCCGGGTTCAGGAAGTTGTGGCGATCAACAGACAGACCATCGCGACGCAGCTCGTTAAAGCTGGTTACGCTCCAGATATCCGCATCAACACCGAAGTCAGCTTTCAGCAGTTCGGCACCAGCGATCACTTCACGCAGAATAGTACCGGAACCCATCAGCTGAACTTTCAGCTTGCTCTCGCCACCTTCCTGCAGCAGGTACATACCTTTCAGGATACCTTCAGCAGCACCTTCCGGCATCGCTGGCTGCTCGTAGTTCTCGTTCATCGCTGTCAGGTAGTAGAAGCAGTTTTCCTGCTCCTGATACATGCGACGCAGGCCATCCTGAATGATCACCGCCATCTCATAAGCGTAAGCCGGATCATAGGTGATGCAGTTAGGAATAGTGCCCGCCAGAATATGGCTGTGACCATCCTGGTGCTGCAAACCCTCACCATTCAGAGTTGTACGACCAGCTGTACCACCAACCAGGAAGCCTTTCGCCTGAATGTCACCTGCCAGCCAGGCAATATCACCAATACGCTGGAAGCCGAACATTGAGTAATAGATGTAGAAAGGAATCAGAGCATAGTTGTGGTTGCTGTAGCTGGAACCCGCTGCAACCCATGCTGACATAGCACCAGCTTCAGAAATACCTTCTTCAAGAATCTGGCCTTTCTTGTCTTCTTTGTAGTACATGATCTGGTCAGCATCTTCCGGCTTATATTTCTGGCCTTCAGAAGTGTAAATACCCAGCTGACGGAACATGCCCTCCATACCAAAGGTACGGGCTTCATCAGGTACGATAGGCACGACACGCTCACCGATCTGCTTGTCTTTAACCAGACCAGACAGAATACGAACAAAGGCCATTGTCGTGGAGATTTCACGACCGTTGGAACCTTTCAGCTGCGCATCAAAAATTTTGTCATCCAGACCTGGTATCTGCAGCGGCTCAAAGCTCTTACGACGCGCAGGCAGGTAACCCCCCAGACGCTCACGCTGAGCCTGCATATATTGCATCTCAGGACTATCAGCAGCTGGCTTGTAATAAGGCACTTCTTCCAACTGCTCATCGGTCAGAGGAATACCGAAACGATCACGGAATTTCTTCAGACCCGCGATCTGCAAAGATTTAACCGAGTGAGTATCGTTCTTCGCTTCGCCATCTTCACCGATGCCGTAACCTTTAACGGTATGCGCCAGAATGACTGTTGGCTTGCCGGTGGTGTTAACCGCTTCATGATATGCCGCGTAAACTTTGTACGGATCGTGACCACCGCGGTTCAGGCGATAGATATCTTCATCGGACATATCCTTAACCATGTCAGCCAGTTCAGGATATTTGCCAAAGAAATGCTCGCGGGTGTACGCACCACCTTTCTGCTTGTAGTTCTGGTATTCGCCGTCAACAGCTTCATCCATGCGTTTCTGCATGATGCCTTTATTGTCACGCTCAAACAGTGGATCCCAGAAGCGCCCCCAAACAACTTTGATAACGTTCCAGCCCGCACCACGGAATACACCTTCCAGTTCATCCATAATACGGCCGTTACCACGAACAGGACCGTCCAGACGCTGCAGGTTACAGTTGATCACGAAAATCAGGTTATCCAGCTTTTCACGGCCTGCCAGAGAGATAGCACCCAGCGTTTCCGGCTCATCGCACTCACCATCACCCAGGAAAGCCCAGATCTTACGGTCATCCATCGGCTTCTTGCCACGGCTGTCCAGATATTTCATGACGTGGGCCTGATAAATCGCGCCCAGAGGGCCTAGGCCCATCGATACTGTTGGGAACTGCCAGTAATCCGGCATCAGCCAAGGGTGTGGATAAGATGACAGACCACCACCATCAACTTCCTGACGGAATTTATCCAGCTGCTCTTCACTTAGGCGACCTTCTAGGAAGGAACGGGAATAGATACCCGGAGCGGTATGACCCTGGATATAAACCAGATCACCTTCGAAATCATCCTTCGGTGCACGGAAGAAGTAGTTAAAGCCCACGTCATACAGCGTAGCACTGGACATGAAGCTTGAGATATGACCACCAATACCCGGGTTTTTCTTGTTCGCACGCATCACCATAGCGATAGCGTTCCAACGAATCACAGAGCGGATACGACGCTCCATGAACAGATCACCTGGCATACGGGCTTCACGATGAACCGGGATAGTGTTGCGGTGTGGT
Organism: Oceanospirillum sp.; assembly: GCA_048270425.1. GTDB lineage: Bacteria > Pseudomonadota > Gammaproteobacteria > Pseudomonadales > Halomonadaceae > Oceanospirillum. The sequence continues at coordinate 40,203 of JBLWSY010000028.1, read as the reverse complement.
GTAGTGATAGAGAAAGGGGGCTGAGCACCCTCACGACGTAAACGGTTACCCAGTTCGCTTAGCAGAAACTGAGCACGATCTTCACCCTCGCGATCCATTACAGAATCCAGTGAATCTAGCCATTCCTGGGTTTCTATCGGATCAAGATCTGCTCGTGTATCCAGACTCATATTATCAACTCTCCGCATTTTTCCGATTCAGCCGAGTCACAGATCATGTGACGGTTCCTGTCATCGTGCTTTGTGCAGCACTTGTAGTTTATTTACATCAGGAACATTTCGGACTTTTTAATCTGAAGCAAAACATTCAGGTTTTTTTACCAATGTTTTGCGACCATTTCATATCGCGAGTGCGAAATGATTTAAAGAACTGCAGACCTAAGATATCCGGTCTGTCTTTAAACAAACTGAAGCCGGCATTTTGGTGGCCGGCCAGTCAGTTTTGTAAAAATACTACAAAAAAAAATTAAAGACAAAAATTAGAGTGGATAAGACCCGCCTAATTGGTCACTCCTAAGACAAAGGTAGCAGAAAAAACAGACCTAATAGTCGAATTCACCAGCAAGAACGATCTAAGCTCTCAACACACTGTGAGCCAGGCAGCACCACGAACCCCGCTGGAGTCTCCATATTCAGGCGACCTTATTTTTGTTTCAACAGAATCTGAAAAGACAAACTCAGGCAACCAGCCAGTCACTTTTGAATAAAGTGCTTCAACATTACTCATACCTCCGCCCAACACAACTGAGTCCGGATCCAATATATTGATTACTCCTGACAGTGCTGCAGCCAACTGCTTGCTGTATGAATCTAACGCGCGTTGCGCCCCAGGTTCAGCAACTAACTGCTGTATAAGCCAATCTATTGTACAATCCATCATTCTGAATTTTCTGACTCAGGTATACGTTATGAGCTTTTTAGCCGCCTTACAACGCCACATGGATGCCCTTAGCCAATTAAAAGGGCTTGAGAGTGACATCCAGCAACTTGCTGACAAAGTAGAAGATTCAATTCGCAAGGGTGGCAAGATTATATTTATGGGTAACGGGGGTAGCGCTGCTGACAGTCAACACCTGGCCGCTGAATTTGTGGTTCGATATAAAAAAGAGCGTCCTACGTTGGCATCCATCGCACTGACGACCGACACCTCTATTCTGACAGCTCATTCCAATGATTACAGCTATGACACCGTTTTCAGCCGTCAGATGGAAGCCTTGGCCCGACCGGAAGATATCGTGATTGGCCTCTCTACGTCCGGTAACAGCGCCAATGTGATCGATGCAATCAAAGTAGCAAAAGAGATTGGTTGCTATACCTATGCCTGGACCGGTGAAAGCGGCGGCAAGCTTCTTGATATTGCGGACGGCACACTTCGCATGCCCTCTGCGGAAACGGCCCGTATTCAGGAAGCCCATATGGTTATCGGCCATTGGCTTTGTGAAGCAATGGATGAACGCTTCTCAGAGTAATTCTTACCTTTTCGTAAGATTCCCTAACACAAAAAAGCAGCATTAAAGCTGCTTTTTTGTGTTCTCAACCAAACCCGGTGATTAGTGCTTAATCGCCATAAAGATATCGAAGAACGTGGTTGGTTTTTCAATCTCCAAGGGAATATGGAGACGACGGGCAATATCCGTTGCCGAGATAAGTCCGCGGATCTGCTCGTTTCCACTGTCGACAACCAAGCAGTGTTGCTGCTTATTCTGCTTTAGTGTTTCCAGAACCTGGTCAATATCTGCGGCAGCTAATTCGTTGTAATCCAATGCCATCAGATCCTGTCGTGGAATCATAAGATGCTGAACCAGAACCTCATCATGCTTGATACGCTCTTCATGCTGGGTTTTAAAGAAGTTCTGCTCATCCAATTCATTAAGACTGATAACACCGACCAGCTCACCCTCTTTATCCAGTACAACTTTCATACGAACGTGAGCTTTGCGCATTAAAGACTCAGCATGGACCGCTGCCAAGTCAGCCATGACCGATTGAGGTACGTGTTTTTTAAAATCAGTAAAGATTGCCAGCGCCGGAGCACTGGGATCAAGGTGATTAAACTCTTCCGGATGCACCAGATGATAATCGTTACCCACAGGTAATAATTGCAGTGTTTTCATAGTAATGCCCTTTTTCAGATATAGAATTTTTTGTATATCAGACAGGCATTCCTGGTGGGGCACGGATAAGAGAACTTGAGACTGGGAGCCCCAAGACGGGTGCAGGCAAAGAGAAAGCAACAGCAGCAGACACACCTTGATGTATCAGGCTGATTCTCTTTGGCGGCAATACCGAGTCATCAGAACCATTATCAGAATCACAGACAACATCAACAACAGCAACTGCCGAATCATCAGCAGAATCGATTGCCTGAATGCTGTTTCCCTGCATAATCAGCAGCAGAAGGAAACCGAGCACTGATAAGGTTAATGAAAATCGTGGCATCGGATCATCCGAGTTAAATAACTGACTTCAGCTTAGACAAGAATTTTCGCCATCGCAATAAAAAAGCCTTTTGCATATTGCAAAAGGCTTTTCTTTATTTACTTAACAGTTTCACCATGAGCCTGTTTATCCGCATGGTAAGAAGAGCGAACCAGAGGACCAGATGCGACATGCTTAAAACCGAGCTCTTCAGCAATAACCCGTAGCTCATCAAACTCATCAGGATGTACCCAGCGGTCAATCGCTAAATGATTCTTGGAAGGCTGCATATACTGACCTAACGTCAACATATCAACGTTATGGGCACGCAGGTCTCTCATCACTTCAACAACTTCTTCTTTGGTCTCGCCAACACCCAACATCAGACCAGACTTGGTCAGAACATCCGGGCAACGCTCTTTGTACTGCTTCAGCAGATCCAGAGACCATTGATAATCCGCACCCGGCCGAACCTTTCTATAAAGAGCCGGTACTGTTTCCAGATTGTGGTTGAATACATCCGGTGGCGTTTGTTGCAGGATATCCAGAGCAACATCCATACGTCCACGGAAATCCGGAACCAGCACTTCAATTTCAATACTGTCCATACGCTTACGGGTTTCCGAAATACAATCTGCAAAATGCTGAGCACCGCCATCACGCAGATCATCACGATCCACGGAGGTAATCACCACATATTTAAGACGCATATCCGCGATTGCCTCAGCCAACTCGCGAGGCTCATCCTGATTCAGCGCATTCGGACGGCCATGGGCTACATCACAGAAAGGACAACGACGGGTACAGATATCACCCATGATCATGAACGTTGCGGTACCGCCATTGAAGCATTCACCCAGATTAGGACAAGCAGCTTCCTCACAAACAGTGTGAAGTTTACGCGTTCGCAGCGTATCTTTGATGCGACGAACTTCCGGTGTGGCATACATACGCACTTTAAGCCACTCTGGCTTACGGGGGATCTCTTCTGTCGGAATGATTTTTACAGGAATTCGATCCGTTTTATCGGCACCGCGCAGCTTAACACCCTGCTCAACTTTACCGGTTTTCTTGACCACTTTCTGACCGTTGTTTTCACTGACGTCGGCCATCGCATCAACGAATTGTGAGCGCGTATCACTCATAGACTAATCCAGCCCCTTCTGTTCTGTGATAGTCGGATTCCCCAATCCCTCGATAAGGTGATTCAGAACCCACTGCGTTGCTTGCTCAGGGGTAACCTGAGGTGCAACTTCTTTAAGCTGTGTCATTCTCAACCCCTGATAGCCACAGGGATTAATTCTTAAAAAAGGCGAGGTATCCATATCCAGATTGAAAGCCAGACCATGGAATGAACAGCCTCTTCGAATACGAAGCCCCAGAGAGGCGATCTTACACTCTTCGCCTTCAATCCGAACATAAACCCCAGGAGCATCTGGTTTAGGATAAGCCTTAACTCCAGACTGCTTCAGGCTTTCCACAACTGAGTTTTCAATCAGAGTAACCAACTGACGCACGCCTGTTCCCAGCCGCTTAACATCCAACAACAGATAAACCACCAATTGCCCAGGACCGTGATAAGTCACCTGCCCACCTCGGTCTACCTGAATGACAGGAATATCCCCCGGAGCCAGTAAGTGCTCAGCTTTTCCAGCCAACCCCTGAGTAAATACCGGTGGATGCTCAAGCACCCAGAGCTGATCCGCATCGTCGGATGTGCGACTATTGGTATACTCCTGCATCTTCTGCAGGGTTTCCTCGTAAGGTACCTGCCCCAGATAGCAAACTTTGAGTGCCGGTGCAGACTCTTGCTGTTCGGTCAAAGCAACCCCTTAGATCACCATCTGGACACGGCCAGTGGCTTTCAGATCTTCAAAAATTGATTTCAACTGGGGCTCACCTGTCGCTGTTATCGTTACACGCACTGACTGAAACTTGCCACCACTACTTTCCTGAATACTGACGCTCGTCTGGTCAAAACCAGGGGCATGAATCTCAATCACATCCAACACTACCTGCTGAAAATCATTACCCGAGCGACCCACGACTTTTAAAGGATAATCGCAGGGAAACTCAATTTTTGGCGCTTCTTGATTACTCATTCTATTACAACCTTAGAAACTTCTAACCGAGACTCAGACAAACTCCAGTCCGGAAATAGCAAAACGGGGCCTCAGGCCCCGTCCTTGTCACCGAACCACGCCGGTGAGCCGTTAACCAAAGTACTCGGTATTGTCTTTGGTTTTAACCAACGAATCCAGTTGGTCTTTATCTTTTAATGCTATAACCCGATACAAAACCGATATAGGGGCTGCATGAGTGGATTTCTAGTCCAGAAGCCCCATAAAGAAGAGCACAATACTGTCCCACAAACGTTTGAAGAAACCACCCTGCTCTACAGACTCCAGAGCAACCAGAGGACGTTCAGCCAGAATTTCATCATCCAGACTGATCTGCAGAACCCCCATAGCCTGTCCTTCGCTAACCGGCGCCTTAATCACTTTATTAACGTTTAACTTAGCAGTCAGTCGCTTAGCCTGGCCACGGGGGATCGTGATATTCAGATCATCACGAATACCCAGCTTCACATCTTCCTGCTGACCACCCCAAACTTTGGGTTCATTCAGCACATCGCCTGCGGAATAGGGCTTCAGAGTTTCAAAGTACCGAAAACCATAAGCCAAGAGTTTCTGGCTTTCACGCGCCCGAGCTTCTTCGCTGCTGGTCCCCATAACGACAGAGATAAGACGCATATCGCCACGTTTTGCGGATGACACCAGGCAATAGCCAGCTTCGTCGGTATGACCGGTTTTCAAACCATCAACAGACTTATCACGCCAAAGAAGGCGATTACGGTTGGCCTGACGGATACCGTTATAGGTGAAGTACTGCTGGGAATAAACACTGTAAAGGTCCGGAAAATCTTTAATGATATGATTTGCAAGAATTGCCAAATCATGGGCTGTAGAATAGTGCCCCTCTTTCGGCAGGCCTGTTGCATTCATAAATTGCGTATTTTTCATCCCCATCATCTGGGCATGTTGAGTCATCAGGTCAGCAAAAGCCGCTTCGCTTCCACCGATGTGTTCAGCTACCGCAATACTGGCATCATTACCGGACTGAATAATGATCCCTTTCAGAAGATCCTGAATAGCAACAAAATCGCCCTCTTTGATAAACATGCGCGAACCTGGTGCTTTCCAGGCTTTGACACTGACGCGAACCTTATCTTCCGGGCTAAGGTTATGCTTAGAAATTTCCGACTCAACCAAGTAAGCAGTCATCATTTTGGTCAGGCTGGCCGGGGGTAGCTGTTTATCAGCATTATGTTCGACCAGCACATGGCCACTATCAGCGTCGATCAGAATATAGGATTTAGCAGCTAGCTTGGGTGGCGCAGGTATTAATGCAGCCTGTGCGGTCACCGATAAGAAAAGCCCCAGAATTGAGAAAACGAGCACTGCCTTAGTTCGAATTTGTCGAAAAATCCTCATGATGACTAACTCTTAACCTTTGTGTGTGCAGCAGGAAACTGCGTGTGTGTCCATTGCTCGACAGGAGAGCAAAGCTGTTAAAACCGGCAAGTATATCATGCCGAACCAAAAGCGCACCTGAGCAACTTAATCAAGCTGGTGAGCTTTTTATGACCATCATTCAGTTTATGGGTTCATAGCAGAAATTAATGCGCTAATGGAATAATGATAGGGCGGACAAAACCGTCATTGGCAAGCTGGTCGATCAGGCGCTGAAGGTCCGAACGGGATTCAACAGGCCCCAACTGAACTTTATGCAACAGGCGACTATTTACAGTAGCCGGGACAATTGTCATCTTCTGTCCTGTGTCTCTTTCAAGACGGTAGCCGAGCTGTCGCGCTGAAGACTCCTGACTCATGGCGGCAACCTGTACCAGAACAGGCGGCTCTAATTGGTTAACCGCGATATTCACACCACCCTTCCAGGTGACAGGATCAATCGCTTCAATACGAACCGGTGCCGTACCTGTTCCAAGCATATCCAGACGCGCAGCAGCAGCATAGGAAAGATCAATCACCCTTCCATCATGAAATGGTCCCCGGTCGTTTACACGAACCAGAACCTGCTTGCCGTTACCCAAGTGAGTAACCAGGACATAGGAGGGCAGCGGCAGACTCTTGTGGGCAGCGGAGAGCTGGTACATATCATAGATCTCTCCGTTTGAAGTGTGATAGCCATGAAATTTCTTCCCATACCAGGAAGCAACTCCCTCCGCTTTGTATCCCTTACTGGACGGCAGAACCCGATAGCTTTTGCCCCATACGGTGTAAGGTGATTTATTACCACCTCGACTCGGTGGCTCATAAATAGGATTCAGCTCTTTAATCTTACTCATATCAAAGGCTTCATCAGGAGCAGCATCCTGATGAAGCTCATATCGGGAACCAGAGGGTGCCGAGGAGCAACCACTGAGTAACGCAAGGAAAGCCAGCATAACGCCATAAAAAGAGAAACGAACCATTCCCTTCTGGCTTAACAGAGCATTATTTAAAGACAGCATCGCTGCACCAGAAAACGTCGCCAGCATCTTCTTCTCTCACTTATCCTTGCTGATCTGCTTTCTTAATTTCCTGACTCAGCTGATAAACAGCCATGGCGTAAAGCTTACTGTGGTTGTAACGGGTAATAACATAGAAGTTTTCTAAACCAAGCCAATACTCAGCCCCTCTTGCCCCCTGCAATTCCATAGCCGTTGCCAAACCACTATAGCGTCGGCGATCCAGAGGAGTAAAACCCTTAGCCGCCAACTCATCCACAGTAAGCTCAGGTTTTAGACTGCCATTAAGAAGCTCTTTAATCTCGTCTCCTTTAACGGTTGCAGGGACAACAACTGGCTCTCCGGACTCCCAACCATGCTCTTTAAAATAATTAGCGACACTACCGATAGCATCCGTTGGGTTGCTCCAGATATCACGTTTTTTATCGCCATCAAAATCAACAGCAAAGTTGCGATAGCTGCTGGGGATAAACTGACCATAACCCATTGCGCCAGCGTAGGAGCCCTTAATAGAAAGTGGGTCAATACCCTCTTCACGAGCAAGGATAAAGTACTCTTTCAGCTGGCCCCGAAAAAATTCAGCACGAGGCGGATAGTCGAAAGCCAAAGTGCTTAGAGCATCAACAACACGGTAATTACCGGCCATGCGTCCATAGTAGGTTTCAACACCGATAATGGCTGTTACAACTTCTTTTGGCACGCCGTAGATCATCTCTGCGCGTTCAAGAACAGCACGGTGCTGACGCATAAAGCGAACACCACCATCAATTCGTTTTTGGGTGATAAAAATCTTACGATAATCTTTCCATTCCAGCGTTTTTTCAGCCGGGCGAGAGATCGCATCCAGAATACTCTGCTTCTTCTCTGCCTGATCCAGTACAGACTTGAGCGGAGATGGTGTGAAACCGTGATCCCGTACCATCTCGGTTACGAAATCTTCGATCAACACACTGCGCTCATACTCCGTCAACTCAGGTTGTTCAGACGTATTTGCTGTCGCACAACCGACAGGCACAACTGCCAAAGTGACAAAGGCAGTACGCCCTAACCAGCGACGAAGTCCGGCTTTGATATTCATCAGATATCCCATGCTGTCATTTCCAAAAACTGAATTAACCTGTTTGAGCTTCCGCACTTTAACAAAACAGGCAAATTAAAAATATCAATATTCCCGAAGCCCGGTTGCTATTTTCTGACCAAACTTCGATGTGTATGAATCGACATTAAAATACCGAAGCCCGCCATCAGGGTAACAATCGATGTCCCCCCAAAACTCACCAGAGGCAGGGGAACACCTACAACCGGAAGCAAACCACTTACCATGCCGATATTCACAAATACATAAACAAAAAAGGTCAGCGTAATACTGCCCGCCACCAAACGACCATAGGTATCCTGCGCGTTCAGGGCAATAAAAAGGCCTCGTCCGATGATGGCCATATAAGCCAAAAGAACCAGACAAACACCAATCAGACCAAACTCTTCTGCCAGAACCGCAATAATAAAATCAGTGTGGCGCTCCGGAAGAAATTCCAGCTGCGACTGAGTCCCCTCAAGCCACCCCTTTCCATACAGCCCACCAGAACCAATCGCCGTCTTAGATTGAATAATATTCCAGCCGGAGCCCAAAGGATCACTCTCAGGATTCAGAAAGGTCAGCACCCTCTGCCGTTGATAGTCATGCATCACATACCAAAGCGCAGGCATGGCTGCGATCCCTAAAGCAATAAATCCGCCGATCAGTTTCCAACTAAGTCCTGCAAGCAGAACAACAAAAAGTGCCGCGGCTGCTACCAGCAAAGAGGTTCCCAGATCAGGTTGACGGGCGATCATCAAAACCGGCACACCAATAATGACCGCGGAAATGAACAAATGTTTCCAACTGGGGGGCAAAGGTCGATTAGCGAGAAACCACGCTACCATCATCGGCATCGCCAACTTCATAATTTCTGAAGGCTGAAAACGAAAGCCTACGCCCGGGACCTGGATCCAGCGCTGCGCACCTTTAGCACCAACCCCAAACAGTAAGACACAGAGCAGTAGAATCGCCCCGCCAAAATAAAAGACCGGTGACCAGCGCTGTAAGTGCCGGGGTTCGATCTGAGCAATAATAAACATGCCCCCCAAAGCCACCAGAAAACGCATCCCCTGACGCTGTACATCATGAACGCTTTCACCGGACGCGCTGTAGAGCACAAAAAGACCACTGCCGATCAGTACAAAAAGGATCATCAACATCCAAAAATCGATATGCACCCGCTCCAGCCATCCCGCTGGGCGCTGGAAAGCGTGGGTGGCACCTGGAAGTCGGTGCAGGAAATCCCGTGTACTCACTGAGCACCTCCTTCAGGCAGCGTTAAATCCACTTTCTTATCAGTCTTTGTCAGGTAAGCATCAAAGACCATCTGGGCAATTGGCGCAGCCGTTGTACTACCGCTACCGGCATTTTCAACAATGACAGCCAAAGCAATTTTGGGGTCATCTACCGGCGCAAAACCGGCAAACATCGCGTGATCCCGATGGCGTTCGGCCAACTTACTTTCATCGTAAACTTCGTCTTGTTTAATACTTTTTACCTGAGCCGTACCCGTCTTACCTGCCATGATGTAATCGATTTTATTACCAACTTTTCGGGCGGTTCCCCGGTTACTGTGAACAACGTCGACCATGGCTTCAATCACCATATCCCAGTATTTATCATCGGATAGCACAACATCTTCCGGCGCACCCGGTGTCTTAATCGGAATGCTCTGGTTACCGATACTTTTAACCATTCGTGGCTGAATCCACTTACCCTTATTCGCAAGAACCGCCATGGAGGTCGCGATCTGCAACGGTGTTGCCTGCCAATACCCCTGACCAATCCCTACACTCAGCGTCTCGCCGGGGAACCAAGGCGACTTACGCTTCTTTTTCTTCCAGTCACGGCTTGGCATCAGTCCCGCTGAGGCTTGCGGCATATCCAGCGAGGTATTCAAACCAAAACCAAAACGCTGCATAAACGGATGAATCCGATCAATTCCCAGGTTGTAGGCCAGGTCATAGAAGTAGGTATCGTTTGAAACAACAATAGCTTTCTTAAGATTCACGGTACCGTGACCTGAACGCTTCCAGTTCCGGTAATAGCGATTATCATTGGGAAGCTGATACCAGCCCGGATCTTCAATTGTTTTATTTTCATCGATAACGCCCTCTTCCAGCGCTGCAATTGCCAGGAAGGACTTAATCGTCGAAGCAGGCGGATAATTTCCCCGAATACTTCGATTGAACATTGGCAGATCCCGCGATGTGATCAGCTCTTTATAGGTTTTACTGTCGATACCGGACACGAACAGGTTGGGATCAAAACTGGGCGTGCTGACAATAGCTAAAATACCACCGGTTTTCGGTTCAATTGCGACAATGGCCCCCCGAAAGCCAGACAGCGCCCGCATAGCTGCGTATTGCAGATCGGTATCCAGATGAAGCTTCAGTGATTGCCCTGGCTGAGGCAAGGTCTCATCGAGAATACTTAAAACACGACCACGGGCATTGGTTTCAACTGTCTGAACCCCCACTTTGCCGTGCAGTGTCTCTTCGTACTGGCGCTCAATACCGCTCTTACCAATGTAGTAAGTACCCGCATACTGGGAACGATCAACATTTTCAAGATCCCGCTCACTAATACGGGAAACATAACCCAACACATGGGCTGTCAAAGGTCCATAGGGGTAATGGCGAATCAGTTGAGCCTCAATTTCAACACCGGGCAGGCGATAACGGTTCACCGAAATCTTCGCGATCTGCTCTTCGGTGAGCTGACTCAGCAAAAGCGCAGAATGAAAAGGGCGTCGCTGGCTATATGCCTGAGTCGCGATCTCTTCACGCTGCTCTTCGTTCAGTTCGAGAATTTCGCCCAGCGTATTAAGCACACCCTGAATATCTTCCGCCTGTTCGCGGACAAACATAAGGTTGTAACTGGGCAGGTTTTCCGCGAGTACCCGTCCTTTGCCATCAAATATCAGGCCACGGGTCGGCGGTATCGCACGAACGTGCATGCGGTTTTTATCAGACTTAGTGCTATAAACATCGTACTGGTAGACCTGCAGGTAAACCATACGGGAGATAAGCACCATCACAAGAAGGATAACGATGGCAAAAGCGACAAAGATCCTTTCCTTGAAAAGTCGATACTCAAGGTCGAGATTTTTCAGTGTACGTTTTTCTGACATCCGGATGTCACCGTTCTTGAAAAGGGGAGATTATTAGCGATGGTAGGGGTGCCCTTGAATCACGCTCCAGGCGCGATATACCTGCTCTGCCAGTAAAATTCTTACCATGGGATGCGGCAGTGTCAGAGGAGACAGGGACCATTGCTGATTTGCACGCTGCTTACACTCCGGTGCCAGCCCTTCAGGACCACCCACCAAAAGGCAAACATCACTGCCCAACATCTGCCAGCCCTCAGCCTCTTTGGCCAACTGCTCCGTTGACCAGGCTTTGCCAAGCACTTCCAAAGCCACCACATGATCGGATGGACTGATTTTAGACATCATCAGCTCACCCTCTTTGCGGATAGCCCGTTCGATATCGGCATTCTTACCGCGATTGCCGGGAGCTATCTCTATTAGCTCTAGAGAGAACTCCCGGGGCAGACGCTTGGCATACTCTTCATAGCCCTGCTCCACCCATTTGGGCATTTTGGTGCCCACTGCAACTAGCTTGATCTTCAAGAATGGCGCTCCGCCGACTCCTGAGCATCAAGTGCCTGAACGGAGTCTTCCGGCAGGTCACTCCACAGTCGCTCCAGATCATAGAACTGGCGGGTAGCTGGCTGCATGATATGAACCACAATATCGCCCAGGTCCACCAGCACCCACTCGCTCCCGGACTGACCTTCAACACCCAGTGGACGAACACCCTGCTCTTTCACATTCACCACAACATTGTTAGCCAGAGAGGCCACGTGGCGACTGGATGTGCCGCTGGCGATAATCATAAAATCAGTAACACTGGTATTGGCGCCGACATCAAGCACGACAATTTCGTTACCTTTCATCTCTTCCAGCGAGTCAATAACCAGCTGCTTGAGTTGTTCTGTTTGCATAGGACCTCAGATTTCTAGGATTAACCAGACATATTCAGGATTAATCGATTAAGGGCGTAATTGTCTTACAACTTAGAGCAGCTTTGTAGCCTTAATGTTCATTTGACTGTAAAAACTCGTCATTTCTCGCCCAAACGCGGATAACACGAGGCTTATAAACATTGAATACCCTAGCGACAAGCCTGGATAACTCAAAAGCCGGGCAAATCGTTACGAATCAGAAGGCTCACAATAGAGGTTGTTATCTGAAATGTAGCGGATAACAGATTCCGGAAGCAGGTAGCGCACGGACCGCCCACCAGCCAGCTGCTGGCGTATATAAGTTGCCGAAATTTCCAGCTGAGACGGCAAGCGAACAGGAATAATACGCCCGGAGCAATGATGAGAAAGCTGTTCACGATCCAACTGCAAATCCTGCCATAGACGGAACTCCTCAGAACAGGGATCAAGCTCGAAGCCCGGACGTGTCATCACCACCAGATTGGCCAGCTCAAGAATATGTTGCCATTGATGCCACCGGGTAAAGTGCGCAAACGCGTCAACCCCCATTACCCAACAGATAACAGCTTTCTTCCCCAGCTCTTCTCGCAGATTCTGAAGCGTCACCACTGAATAAGAGGGCTCATCCAACCGGAGCTCTCTGTCATCAATCACCAAGCCCTGCTCATCCGATACCGCCAGCTTAAGCATATCCAGTCTCTGCTGACTCGTCCGGCCCGGCTGACGTCGGTGAGGCGTCTGATGACAAGGAATCAGATACACCTCATTCAGCGCCAGTAACTCTTTCAGCTCCAGCGCCGAGCGGAGATGACCGTTGTGAACGGGATCGAAAGTCCCCCCCAACACAGCTATCACATTTGTTTTTTCAGTCATCAGATTTTCTTACAGGTGAGTCTTTTAAAGTGAATTCAAAGCTGAAAACATGATAACAGACCGCCTCTTTCGAGAACCAATCGATACCGCCAACATAAGACCTCAAAGACAGAAACAACAACGGCAGGCTTTATAGCCTGCCGTTGTTAATATCGCTTTATTCCTAACAGCAAATCACCGCTTTACTGAACACAGTGTTCTTTACTGGCGAATATGGCCATCACCAAAGACAACATACTTCTGTGAAGTAAGGCCTTCCAGACCAACCGGGCCACGGGCATGAATTTTATCGGTAGAAATACCGATCTCCGCACCCAAACCATACTCAAAACCATCAGCAAAACGGGTGGATGCATTCACCATCACAGAACTGGAATCTACTTCCGCCAGGAAACGACGCGCCAGCGTGTAGTTTTCCGTGACAATGGCATCAGTATGATGCGAGCCGTAATCATTAATATGATCGATCGCCTCATCGATAGTCGCCACCACTTTAATCGCCAGCACCGGAGCCAGATATTCCGTGCTCCAGTCTTCTTCGGTTGCGGGCACGGCATCGGTCAGAATAGCACGGGTTTTCTCACAACCGCGCAGCTCCACACCTTTAGCGGCATACTCTTCCGCCAACAGCGGCAATACCTTAGCGGCAACAGACTCCGCTACCAGCAAGGTCTCCATAGTATTACAGGTACCGTAACGGTGGGTCTTGGCATTAACTGCAATCTTTACCGCTTTTTCAAGATCCGCCTGGTCATCGATGTAAACATGGCAGATGCCGTCCAGGTGTTTAATCACAGGTACAGAGGCTTCTTTACTGATGCGCTCAATCAGGCCTTTGCCGCCACGAGGTACAATCACATCAACAAACTCCGGCATGGTGATCAGCTCACCCACCGCCGCACGATCTGTTGTTTCAACCACCTGAACCGTTGCCGCCGGAAGACCCGCAGCCTCAAGCCCCTGAGCCAGACACTTGGCGATCGCCTGATTGGAGTGAATCGCTTCCGAGCCACCACGCAGGATCACAGCGTTACCGGACTTCAGACACAGGCTGGCAGCCTCAACCGTGACATTCGGGCGGGACTCATAAATAATGCCGATCACACCCAGAGGTACACGCATTTTACCCAGCTGAATACCGCTTGGCCGGTAGTTCATATCGGTAATTTCACCCACAGGGTCCGGCAGGGCCGCAACCTGACGTAGGCCTTCGATCATGGTATCGATCACTTTAGGGGTCAGCGCCAGACGGTCCAGCAGTGCACTGTCCAGACCATTTTTACGACCATTTTCCAGATCTTTTTCATTCGCTTCCGAAAGTACCGGTCGGGCCGCATCCAGGGCATCTGCGGTGGCCAGAAGGGCCTTGTTCTTCAAACCGGTATCTGCTTTTGCAATCGCGCGGGAAGCAAGACGGGCTTTCTGCCCCATCTCCTGCATGTACTCTTTGATATTCATGGTGTTAAACCCTGATGCTCTCATTATTCACAGGCAGTATTTCTCTGCCTTACCAGGTATTTAAGTTGTGCACAGTGTCAGCAACAACCGAAAACCTAAACTCTTGATCTGAGTAACAAATATATCCGGAACGCCCCTACCTTTAAGGGCTTTAACCGTTATAATTCGCTGTAATCATTTTCTCGAACAGGCAACTATACGCGAATGGACACCAAGTACAAAGCACGCCTGAATGCTGTTTACTTTATTCTCGCAGGCGCATTTACCCTGCTATTGGGCTGGACTCAGTATCTGAACCAACTGCCGGAGGCTGGCCAGGCTCTGATCCTGGTCAGTGTTACTTTACTCACTACAGGTATCTATAACTTCTGGTTTACCCATAATCCATCACGTTTGCTGCCGCTGCTGATACTGGTCGTGGTTGCAACACTGACCATTGCCGGTTTTTGGGTTCCTGTTGTCCTGACGGCACACTGGGCCTATATCCTGCCTTTGTATCTGTTTAGCCTGCTCCCTTTCAGAACAGCCCTTTCTCTGACTCTGGGATATGCTTTAATTTTCAATCTATCAACAACCGTTCAACTAGGCGGCATTGAGCGACTGCAGGTGCTCTATCTTTTCTGGTCGGCAACCTCCATTGCCTGCATTTTTATCTTCACCAACCGTGAAAAACAGCTGCACCTGCAACAGATTGTCAGTCTGGATGCCGAAAGCAGCGCTTACAATACGCAACAACTGATGGACGACCTGCCCCGTGAGCTTGCCCGTGCTGACCGGGAAAACACAAGTCTTGCGTTACTCTGCTTCAAAGGTCGGGATGAACACCCGGAACTCACACTGCGAAAAACGTCAGAGGTTATCAATGAGGCCCTTCGCCCCTTCGACAGGCTTTACCGAGTGGATGACTACCTGATTGCACTGACCCCCTCAGGTTCATTCAGAGACAGCCTGAGTATCTGCTACCAGTACTACAATAATTTCAATAATCGTATGCATCTGGCCGCTGTTGTCCCCGGAGAACACGAAACCGAGCATGAACTTCTGGATAAGGCCGCTGCAGCCATTGCTTTTGCGTCTCAGCAAGACGTCAATGCCCCGCTTTATCTGAAGAGCGACTTTATCGACATCCAGAATGAGCAGGAACACCATGATTGATCTGGGCCAGAACCTTTCTAAAATGCGCGACAACGTGACAGCGGGGCTCTATCTTTCACTGGCTATCGCTCTGGCAGTGGTCGCCTGGTATCACTATATGCTGGGACATTACAGCCAGATTCTCTGGCCAGCATTATCCAGCCCCTTCGTGCTGGTGCTGGCTCTGGTTCGTTTTTTTCAGAGCAAGGAAAGCCGCGACCTGACGCCTTACCCGCTCCTGATTATCATCGGCCTGGTTGTACTCAATAGCGGCCCTTTATTTGATCCGCTGTATCGCCAATGGCTCTACATGATTCCGGTACTGACCTACTTTATTCTGCCGGTTCGACAGGCATCGATCAGCCTGCTGGTATTTTTTTCTCTGTTCATTATTTTTGCGGTAGAGGAGATTAATCCTCTTATCCTGGGGGACCTGGCAATCAACCTGAGTCTTTTCTCAGGGATCAGCTTTATCTTTGCATACACTCAGGAAAGCCAGACCCGGACACTTGAGCGCCTGAGCGGAAAAGACGGCCTGACCGGCGCTTTTTCTGCTAACCAGGTAAGCAAGCGTCTGCTGGCGGAAGTTGCGCGTGCCAAAGCTACCCGCCGGCCACTTTCAGCACTGCTTTTTACCATACACAATCTGGAAGATTTCACCCTGCGCCACGGTGATTACAAAACACGAAACCTGCTGCTGAAAGTGTCTAAAACCATGAAAGATGTCTGTCGCAGCGGTGATGAGATTTACCGGATGAGTGACAACAGTTTTCTGCTTCTCCTGCCCAACACGTCAATCAATGGCTGCATCGTGCTTCAGGAACGCCTGGTACAGCAAATAGCCGACCATATTGAATTGTCTCTGATCACGCAGGATTTAGGCCTGAATCCGGTCACACTGCAAGCCAGTGAAGATGCCCGACAGTTTCTGGAACGAGCACTGGACGATCCGGACCTTCATAGCCAGAACGCCTTATGAGTCTTGTCCCGTTGTCTTCGCAAAAGCAGCAGAACTATGCCATCTGATCGTATAAAGGGCCTGACCAGCCTGCATACCGGTTTGCTCCTGTTTGGTGGGACCGCTCTCTTTTCGCAGACGCTGAATCTAAACGCACTGGATATGACCGCCTGGCGCTGCCTGATCGCCGGCGTTCTTTTGTTAGGATGGTTAAAACTCAGAGGTAAACCGCTTGGCTTCGGGCGGATACAACTGAACATCGGCGTTCTCGGGTTATCAGTAGTGATGGGGCTGCATTGGGTAACCTACTTCCACGCCATGCAGATTGCCGGAGTCACCGTCGGGATTCTGGCACTGTTTACCTTTCCGGTAATGACCGTACTTCTGGAACCTGTCTTTGACCGGGTGCGCCTCAAAGGCAAGGACCTGTTCGCAGCCCTGCTTGTTGTGTCCGGGATCACTCTGATGACCCCATCACTGAATCCGGATGATCCTATCGCCTTGGGCGTCTTCTGGGGTGTGATTTCCGCTTTTCTCTTTACACTGCGTAACCTTTTTATGAAGAAGTATTACAGCCGTTACAGCCCCTTGCTGACCATGGGCTGGCAATCACTGTTGGTTGCTCTGATGCTGCTGCCCTTCGTCACCGGGAAACTCTTTACTCTGCCCGGCGAGCAGTGGTTTCAGCTCTTCCTGCTGGCAACCGTGTTTACTGCTGCACCTCACACGCTTTTGGCCAATAGCCTTCGCTATCTGAAAGCTGCCAGTATTAGTCTGATCTCCTGTCTGCAACCTGTTTATGGCGCTCTGCTGGCCTTCCTGATTCTGGGTGAGCAGGCAGAAACCATGACCCTGATTGGTGGCAGCCTGATCATAGCAGCAGCGGTAAATGAGACGTTGAGCAAGAAATATTAGAGCATTAACTCACAAAGAGTTACTAATCAGGTCTTTACAGACATCCCTTGTTAGATAATCTTGAGTTTCTTTTAACTCTTCGAGCGCCCGCCTGAGGGCTTTTTGAGAACACGCGGTTAGGCAGATCTGCCCCCGCACCATGGATGGAATGCTCATGCCCCCTCTATCACTGGAGCAGGCTGAAAGCCTTGCCCCGGACTCCGGCACCCTGAACCGTGCCCGAAAAATTGCCAAAAGCAGCAAATATCAGAATGTCGGTCAGTCTGAACGCGCCATCTGGGGCACCGCCCTGGGCTCCAAAGCCTATGAAAGTTACGTCGACTTAAACGGCCCGGCTTACAAGTGCTCCTGCCCGGTTAAAAAACTCCCCTGCAAACACCTGATGGGCCTGATGTTACTGGTTGCAGCCGAACCCTCCGCAGCCACCTCAACAACCCCTCCGGAAGCGCTGACCGCCTGGCTGGAAAAGCGTGATGGTGCCGCCGAGGCCAAAGCGACCAAAGCAGCAGCCAAAGCCTCGGGCGACGGTGTTAAAGACAGCGCTGCCCAGGCCCGCCGTGCTGAAAACCGTGAAGCGAATGTGCAGCAGGGTATCCGTGAACTGAAACAGTTCCTCGACGATATTGTCAGTAACGGTCTGCTGGAAGCCAAAAAACACAAATACGATGCCTGGCAGCAGGTGCGCCGTCGCCTGATCGATGCCCAGGCTAAAGGTCTGGCCAGCCAGCTGGAACAGATTCGCCTGATGATGGGCGGCAGTGGTGACTGGACCCACAGCGTGCTGCACGAGATCAGCGCCCTGCACAGCCTGCTTCGTGCCTGGGAAAACCGGGATAACCTGCCACCGGAACTGGCAGACGAAGTGCGCATGCGTATCGGCTGGAACAAAACCCGGGACGAAGTGCTCAGTCAGGACGGACTGGAAGGAGACTGGCTGATCATCAACCAGCAGACCCTCTATCAGAGCGATCTTTACAGCCAGCAGATCTGGCTGCTGCACCGCCAGAGCGGACAAACCGCCCTGCTGCTGAATTTTGCCAGCAGCCACAATATCAATACTCTGGTCAAAGGCCTTCTTCCCGGCCGTCTGCTGAGCGGCAAGCTGGCGTACTACTCACACTGGAGCCCGCAGCGGGCAGAGTTCAGTGATCTCAATATCATGCAACAGCAGCAGACCGATGATTTTTCCTGGCTGGACCACCACGCCAGCCCGGACATTCCAAGCGCCGTACAGCAGCTGCAGCAGCAACGCAGCCGCCTGCCTTTTGGCAGCACCCAGCCGATGCTGATCCGTAATCTGCGCCTGGTGATGAAAGACGATCAGCTGGCACTGGCGGATAACAGCGGCCATCTGCTGCGGCTTGATCTGACACACCTCACCCCATGGCACCTGTTAGCCACCCTGAACAGCGCTCCGGCCACCCTGTTTGTCACCAGCCGTGATGGCATCAGTGCCCAGCCCTGGGGCTGCCTGCAGAATAATCAATGGCAGGGTTTTAACTTCTGCAAGGAGAGCGACTGATGCAACCGGCAGTAACAGAATCAGCAACCCGGACAGCCGACAGCGCAGCGGCCAATACTACTAATAGCGCAGCGGCCAATACAGCGGACAGCACAGAGGTCAATACAGCAGCAGACGCCCGGCTCAGCAGTCAGCAGACCGACGGCGTACTGGCTGAGCTGTGCAAACAGGCAGTACTCGGTCTTAACCGGCTGCCAGGCGGCCAAACCGGTACCGAAACAACGCCCCTTGAGCAACTGCCGGCAGGCCGGAAGATCTGCCAGGCTCTGGCAGAGCAAAATTCTGACGGCAAACCGGCGGCCGCGTCTTTTCTGGACAGTCTGGCCCTGGCCTTCCACAGCAGCAGCTGCAGCCGTTTGCCGGCAACAGAGGCCTTTGATGAACTGCCGCCACAGCCGGATGAGGACAGCCTGCTCTCCCCCGCCAGACTCCTGCAGCTGCAGAAAATCGCTGATTGCGGTTCCCAGGAGCGCTTCTGGCTGCTGGCACGGCTGGCGGATAATCTGCAGCAGAAACTACCGACCTGCCTGGTGATTCAGGCGATGGAGCAGGACCACAATCACAGCAACCGACAGGATATTCTGAACAGCGCCTCCGCGCCCGCCCTCTGGTTATCGCAGCTGACACCGGAACTGATCCGGGATTGTGATCTGCACCCGCCGCAGCCTTTTCCTGCCGGCAATCGGTTTGCCCTCTGGCTGCAGGAAGCCGACAGCGATGTTCTGGAAGCGGCCTGCAAAAGCTGGCGGGATCTTTCCGGCTACTGGCAGAAGCACCTCCTTGCCCTGCTGCATCGGGTTAAGGCGCCAGAACGCTGGCGTTTTATCCGCCAGCTCTGGCCCCACGCCGGAGTTTCCACCCGGATCACTCTGGTCAGTAAAATCACTGGCCTGCTGTTTGCCGATCCGGATCAGGGGGCGCTGCAACAAAACCTTAACCGCGAGATCTGCAGCTGGCTTGAGCAGCAGGATACCGACCGTTCTGCCAAAGTGGTGGAGCGTCTGGTCATCCTGCGTGCCGTCGCAGCCAACAGCCTGCCAGCACAACAGCAATCTGCAGCGGATACCGACGTTAACCAGGCTCTGCAGCAGGAGCTGGCACGCTACATTCCCCTCAGCCTGCTGAAAAAACCGGACCCGCAGCCCCCGGAAACCCTGACGGAACCTCTTAAAGCTCTGGGTATCCGCGACAGCGGTGGTGACGACAGCCGGGCCGTTGGTCGGTTACAGCAGCTGGTACTGATGGCGGGACCTGAACGTCTGGCCCGACACCTGAAAACCGATACCGCAACAGCGGTTAAACGCCTGCTGAACAGCCGCTTCGGCGCTGAGCTGAGCGTGCCCCTGATGATGAGCAGCCTGCTGTACCGTAATCCGGACGCGCTGATCAGTTGGGCCCACGCCTGTCCGGAACCTGACGCCGATACCTCCTGGGCTCTGCTGGAAGCCCTTAACCTTTATGACTGGACCGGCAGCGAAACTCTGCTGCTGGCACTGGCAGATCTGAACCTGCAGCAATTTATTATCAACAGCGGTCTGGTGCGTTATCTGATGGAGCAGAAGCTGCAGCTGAGCCCCCAGCTCTCCTCAATGCTGGCCCCGACCATTATCCAGCCGCTGCTGACCGACCCGGAAGATAAGTCTCATGCGCCGCAGTCTTTTGATTTTCTGCTGCGCTGGGCCGGCGTGCTTGATCTGCCGCAGAGCTTTATCCGTCATGAGCAAGGCTGGGCTCAGGCCAGAAGTCATTATCCCGCACAACCGGAACTGACCGCTTTTGAGGCCGCACTGGCTTTTATGACCCCGGAATAAGCTCCGGCCAGTCCCGGACAAAACCGGAAACACCCAGAACCGGAACAGAACGAACTGAAACAGAACGAACACTTTGCCGCAGCAGTGCTTACTGCCGGTCAAATCATTGTATTCAAGGAGCGATCTTGTGAGTGAATTAATCAAACCTTTGGCGGAGCAGCAGTATCAGCGTGAGATTGACTGGCTGAAAACCTGGGATGAAAAACATCAGCACCCGAAACCACCCCGCTGGCAGCTCTCCCCAAAAGCCGTGGTGGCCTTTATCTGTGGCGGAGACATTGACGGCCACGAGATCCGCTGCAAATACTTCGGTGCCGACCGTCAGGTTGAAGTCGCCGTTGCCACTCTGACCACGGACCGTGCCCTGCTGCTTTACGGACCTCCGGGTACCGGCAAATCCACCCTGTCTGAACTGCTGGCAGCGGGTATCTCCGGCAACAGCCAGCTGATTGTGCAGGGAACCGCCGGTATCAGCGAAGAAAAAGTGCTTTACGAATGGGACTACGCCCACCGTCTGAGCAAAGGAACCGATGCCGGTGCACTGGTTAAAACCCCGATTTTCCGTGCCATGGAAGAGGGTGCCATCGCCCGGGTGGAAGAACTGACCCGCATTCCCTCAGACGTGCAGGATGCCCTGATCACCATTCTGTCAGAAAAAATGATGCCGGTTCCCGAGTTGAACAGCGTCATCATGGCGAATCGGGGTTTTAATATCATCGCCACCGCCAACGACAAAGACAAAGGGGTCAACGACCTCTCCAAAGCCCTGTCCCGCCGCTTTAATACTGTACGCCTTGAACTGCCGGATGATGCCGAAACGGAAACCCGTATTGTACGCAGCAATGTCGATAAACTCTGTCAGGGTCAGTCCCTGCCGCTGCCGGCCAATACCGAGCAGGAGATTCAGCGGGTTGTGAAAGTCTTCCGCGAACTGCGCAGCGGCCAGGCCGGAACCGAAAAGCTGGAAAAACCATCCGCCACCATGAGTCCGGCGGAAGCGATCTCCGTGGTCAGTCAGGCGATCAACATGGCCGCCTACCTGGGGGATAACAGCGATCATATTGATGCCCGTCATATCGCCAGCGGCCTTGAAGGCGTGGTGGTGAAAGAAGCGGAAGACCGTCAGGTATTCCGCAACTATCTGGACCGGGTACTGAAAACCCGCGCTGCCGACCGGGACCTGGAAGAGGCTCTGCGTCAGATCGTCTGAGCAAGAGAAAACCTCAGCTTACTGATCTGAACAACCCCTATGGCGTCCGATCTGGAGAGACACATGGATGAAGCTATAACCCTGCTGGGCATCCGCCACCACGGGCCGGGCTGTGCCCACGCCCTGCTGCAGGCTCTGGAACAGCTGCAGCCGGATATTATTCTGCTGGAGGGTGCGGAAGAGCTGCAGCAGAGCTGGCCGCTGATCGCCGAAACGGGCATGCGGCCACCACTGGCTCAGCTGATTTTTGATCCGAAAGAACCCCGCAACAGTGTGATCTATCCCTGGGCGGAGTTCTCCCCGGAATGGCAGGCGATGCAGTTTGCTCTGCAGCAGCAGATCCCCCTGCAGATGATCGATCTGCCGGCGGGGATTCAGGCTGCCCGCCGGGCGGAAGAAAAGCTGCAGGCAGAACAACAGCAGACTGACCAGCAACAGCAGTCTGAACAGGAGCAGCCTGCCGAAGGGCCGCAGGATACAAGCAGCGAAGCCAATACCGCTGAAGCGGAGCTGTCGAAGCAGGACAGCGCCGATCAGCCTGCGCCACTGCCGCATTCCGCCTCAGTACTGGATGAGATTCTGGCGGCCTCAGGTTTCAGCGACCATGAACAGTGGTGGGATGGTGCCATCGAACGCCACTCCGGCGGTCTGGAGCTGTTCAGCGCAGTTGCCGACCTGATGAGTCTGGCCCGGGAGCACTACAGCAGCGCGCTGGCCGATTACGGTCCGCTGAGTGAAAGCCAGCAGCAACGTCTGCAGCACGAGCAGCAGCGTGAAGCCTGGATGCGCAAACAGATCCGCGCCGCCGCCAAAGAATACGGCAAGATTGTGGTGATCTGTGGCGCCTGGCATGTTCCTGCCCTGAAGGCCAAAGTCACCATCAAGGATGATAACGCCCTGCTCAAAGGGCTGAAAAAGCTGAAAATGGATGTCTCCTGGGTGCCCTACACCTTCCAGCGTCTGAGTCAGGAATCCGGTTACGGTGCCGGTGTCAGCGCTCCGGCCTGGTATCAGCATCTGTTTTACCAGCATCAGCAGGGCAGTAACGCAGAAGACACTGCGATTCAATGGCTGATCCGCACCGCACGTATCCTGCGGGAAAACGGTTTTGACTGCTCCAGCGCCCACGTCATTGAGGCGGTGCGGCTGGCGGTCAGTCTGGCGGGGCTGCGTGGTCATCACTCGCCCTCACTAACGGAGCTGCTGGACGCCACCCGTTCGGTGATGACCGAAGGCCGTCAGGGGCCAGTTGATCAGATTTATAATCAGCTGGTGATCGGTCAGGCGATGGGGGCCCTGGCAGACAGCGTGCCCAGCCTGCCCATTGAACAGGATCTGGACGCCAGCATTAAACGCCTGCGACTGAAAAAATCTGACGCCATCAGCAAACAAACGCTGGATCTGCGCAAAGACAGTGGTCTGGCCCGCTCCCAGTTGTTCCGCCGACTGCAGGTGCTGGATATTCCCTGGGCCGATGAAAATCACAGCTACGGTGCCCAGGGCTCCTTCCGTGAAGAGTGGCAACTGCAGTGGCAACCGGAGTTTGCGATCGCCCTGCTTGATGCCAGTCTGCTGGGCAATACCGTGGCAAGTGCTGCCGGCAACAAACTGCAGGAAAGAGTGAGCAACAGCAACCAGGTTGCAGACATCGTACGGGATATTGATCTGATTCTGCTCTGCCACCTGCCGGAAGTACTGCCCAAAGCGGTCCGGCACCTGCAGGATGTGGCGGCCGTATCGGCGGATATGCAGGATATGATGCGTGCCCTGCTGCCGCTGATTCAGCTGCGCCGCTACGGCAGTGTGCGCAAACTGGACAGCGAAGGTCTGGATCATATCGCCGACAGCATTATTATCCGCTGTTGTAACGGCCTGACGGCAGCCTGCGCCTGTCTGGATGAAGAGGCCAGCTATGAGATGCTGCAGCTGATCGAGTCCCTGCACAGCGCCATCGCACTGACAGAAAATCCGGAACATCTGCAACGCTGGGGCAAAGCGTTAACGGAACTGGCGGATCACCCGGGTATTCATCCGGTTCTGTCCGGCCGTATCAGCCGTCTGCTGAGGGAACTGGAGCTGATCGACAGCGAAGCGCTGGCACAGCGCTTCAGTCTGAACGTCTCCGGGAACCCGGATGCGGAACAGGCTGCAGCCTGGGTTGAAGGTATGCTCCTGAACGCAGCGTCCGGCCTGCTGTTTGATGACAGCCTGTTTGCCCTGCTGGATCACTGGCTGCAACAGCTGCCTGAAGAGGATTTTATCCGCACTCTGCCACTGGTACGCCGGGCCTTTTCCGGTTTCGGTCATGATGAACTGCAGCAGATCGGCGAAAAAGTGCTCAGTGATCCGTCCCGCGCCCCTGTCATCCCAGGCTGGCACAGCAGCCAGCTGGCCGATGAGGCCGTGACCTGCCTGGCGCAGATGATGGGCCTGCAGCCCTTTTCCCTGCCACCCGCAGCACACAAACCGCCAGCAGAACACAAGGAAGCGCTATGAGCATTGAAAATGAAGCGATGAAACAGCGCCAGCGCCGCTGGCGTTTACTGCTGGGTGATGATGCTGAAGATCTGGCGGAACTCGGCAGTGCTGATCAGAAACTCGATACACTTCTGGCCCAGCTTTACCGGCCGGACTACCGCCGAGGCCGTGGCGGCCGGGGCCAATCGATGCCCCATGCCGCCAAATGGCTGGGTGAGATCAAAGAGCTCTTCCCCGCCTCCGCTGCCGAGGTGATTCAGAAAGATGCCGTCAGACGGCTGGATATGGTTACCCTGCTGCAGGACCCGGCCTTTCTGGCTGAGGTACAGGCGGATATTCATCTGGTGGCTCAGCTGCTGATGCTGAAGGACCATATTCCGGATAAGGTGAAAGACAATGCCCGCAAGCTGGTGGATGATCTGGTACGGGAGCTGCTGAAACGTTATCAGGCTCCGATGGAACAGTCGGTACGGGGCGCCCTGAACCGCGCCACCCGCAACCTGCGCCCCAGAGCCGGTGAGATCAACTGGAATGCCACCGTGCGTAAAAACCTCGCGACCTGGCAGCCGGAGGAAAAAATTCTCTTCCCGGAACGCCTGATCGGTTATGGCCGCCGCCAGCGCAACAGCAAAGAGGTGATCCTCTGCGTTGACCAGTCCGGCTCCATGGCTCCCAGTGTGATCTACAGCTCGATTTTTGCTGCAGTGATGAGCTCTCTGCCGGCACTGAAACTGCGCCTGGTGGTGTTTGATACCGCCGTGGTGGATCTGTCCGATCAGCTGCAGGACCCGGTGGACCTGCTGTTTGGTATTCAGCTCGGCGGCGGTACCGATATCGCCAAAGCGATGCAGTACTGTGAATCCCTGGTGGAAAACCCGGCACAAACCCATCTGGTACTGATCAGCGACCTGTATGAAGGCGGCAACCGCCATCATCTGGTACAGACCGCACAGCGCCTGATAGACAGCGGGGTCAACCTGATCACTCTGCTGGCCCTGTCCGATGAGGGTGCCCCCTTCTATCACAAACAGCTGGCGGCAGAGTTTACGGCCATGGGTTCCCCGGCCTTTGCCTGTACACCGGATTATTTTCCGGAGCTGATGGCCAGTGCTCTGGCCCGGCAGGATATGCATCAGTTTGCTTCACAGCACGGCATACCGGTTATCACCGCCGACAGTACGGACAACTGACACTTAATGGCATTCGTTAGCCAGACGGCACACAGCCGTCTGGTTTTAGCATAAGAAAATTAACCTTCGGACTCTGATGTGACGCAAAGCAGATCTCTGTCGATTCCTTCCGGTAATTGATTCAGCGTTTTATCGATAGCCCTTCTTCTGATCCCTTCCGGCACACGCATACCAGCGCCTTCATCCGATGCTAAAGCATCTTCTGTATCGGGCAGAATCAACATCCATAAAATGCCATAAAATTTGTGGATTCGGCTGTGATCTTCTCGCTGATAAACTGGTTTCGAGTCAGCGCCTGTATCCAGAATTTCAACCCGGCTTTCTTCAAAATCTAGCCAATAGGTCGGGATAATCCCCAATGTCCAGGAAGCGATATAACCTGAGGGGTTTTCACTGGCATAGTCGTAAGGTGCATCCGTATGCACCCTTAACTGATAACGCTTAGGTTCATTCCAGCAATAGGAAACGGAATGTTCTGTTTCGATGTTTTCCAGATCGCCGCCGATATAGCCGACACAGCCGGAAAGCAGAAAAACTGATATCGCCATAACGGACGCTAAACCTGATCGTTTATACATAAACATCCTTGTTTTATCGGGTCAATCAGGGGGGTTACTCGCCCCATTTAGGCATCAGTTTCTGTTCAAAACCCAGCTGATCCAGAATACGGGCGACAATAAAGTCCACCATATCTTCAATACTTTGTGGGTTGTGATAAAAGCCCGGACTCGCTGGCATCACTAACGCTCCCATGCGGGTCAGCGTCAGCATGTGCTGCAGATGCACTTCGTGATATGGGGCTTCTCTGTGCACCAGAATCAGCTGACGACGCTCTTTCAAAGCAACATCAGCCGCTCGTTCAATCAGATTATTACTGGCCGCAGTAGCGATGGCGGACAACGTGCCGGTAGAGCAGGGGCAAACCACCATTTTGTGAGGCGCACCGGAACCGGAAGCTACCGGCGCCATCCAGTTCTCCCGGCCATACACTTTGATCTGCCAGTGTTCTGCTTTAAAGCGATCCACCAGATAAGCCTGTAGCTTATCGCTGGCAGACGGAAAACTCTCTTCCGTCTCAGTTGCGATCACGACCTGAGCCGCCTTTGAAACCATGACGGACACTTCACAGCCCAATGCCACCAGACACTCGATCAGGCGGATGCCGTACTGTGCTCCGGAAGCACCGGTCAGGGCAACCGTCACACGCTTATCGGCGCTTAACGGTGCAGAGGAACACACAGTGGAATCGGTAGAGGGCTGTTCTGGATGACTCATATAGGACTCTTAAATAGAAAGAACAAAGTAAACCGTGGCAGGGATTCTCAACATAAAACGGGGCCGCAATTACCGCAACGCTAATGCTGCCTTTTTAGTCGATAATCCAGAAGACAACACGCGCATTAACGGCAAAAACAGCCCCGAGTGCACGACACACCTAATACGGGAGTCATCGGCACTCAGTGTATCCTTGGATGGTAAACCTTAGTCGAAGGCAGCTTTACGGATTGAGCTATTGCCGTACTCTCAGGGCTTGGTTGCCAAAGCATCCAATAGCTTCTGATGAATCCCGCCAAAACCACCATTACTCATAACAACGATACGGTCACCTGGGCGACTCACTTCGACCAGACGAACAATCAGGTGTTCCAGATCACCGACCAGCTCAGAAGGCACAGGAGCATTTGCCACGACTGAACCCAGATTCCAGTCTAAGCCCAGCGGCTGATACCAGAAGGCCTCATCGGCATGCTGAGTACAATCGATCAGCTGCGCCTGAAGTGTCCCCAAACGCATGGTATTGGAACGGGGCTCAATCACAGCAAGGATACGCCCCTCTCCCTCCTGCAGATGCGGATCCAGCGCCAGCTGGGCTTTAGCCCCTTCCAGCGTTGTATTGATCGCTGTCGGGTGATGGGCAAAGTCGTCATAAACCTTAACGCCATCCACTTCGCCACGAAGCTCCATGCGGCGCTTCACATTACGGAATTCCGCCAGCCCCTGTGCCGCAATGTCAGGGGTTACACCAACATGACGGGCAGCGGCAATGGCAGCGACAGCATTCGCCACGTTGTGCTGACCGGACAGCGACCAGTTCACGTCTGCTACTTCTTCACCGTCCAACAAAACCTTAAAGCGACTGCCGTCTTCACGCAGCATACGGGTTGACCAGCCAGCACTCTTACTGCCTGAAGGCCTGATGGGTTGCGTCGGAGTCCAACAGCCTTGCTCCAGCACACCTTTAAGTGGCTCACAATCTGAATACACAATCAGACCTTCTGAAGGCACGGTGCGTACCAGATGATGGAACTGACGCTGAATCGCCGCCAGATCCGGAAAGATATCCGCGTGATCAAACTCCAGATTATTCATAATCAGAGTGCGCGGGTGATAGTGCACAAACTTGGAACGCTTATCGAAAAAGGCCGAGTCGTACTCATCGGCTTCGATAACAAAGAAAGGGGTTTCACCTAAACGGGCGGAGATGCCGAAGTTTTCCGGCACACCGCCCACCAGAAAACCCGGTGCCATTTTGGCATAGTCTAATATCTGCGCCAGCATACTGGTGGTCGTGGTTTTCCCATGAGTACCGGAAACCGCCAGCACCCATTTATCTTTCAGCACATGCTCTGAAAGCCACTGAGGACCGGAGGTATAGGGAATGCCTTTGTTCAGTACATATTCAACCGCAGGATTACCCCGGCTCATGGCGTTACCCACAATCACCAGATCCGGTGCCGGTTCCAGCTGTTCAGGATCAAAACCCTGCGTGATCGCTATGCCCTGCTCTTCCAGCTGAGTACTCATCGGCGGATAGACATTAGCATCGGAACCTGTGACCTTATAGCCCAACTCTCGGGCCAGAATCGCCAGACTGCCCATAAAGGTTCCGCAGATACCCAGAATATGCAGATGCATAAAAACTCCCTAAAGCATTTGATCACGCAGCGATTGCAATAAGGCATCCGGCGCGAGCCTGAAAAAAATGCCAGAAGATTAGCATGAGAAGGCTTTTCCCCCAAACGCAGGCATCAGATAAATCCCTTTGGGTTACAGAATACCAACCATAAAACAGATGCTTACACAGCCCATGCTAATAAAGCATGAAAAAAGCTGCCTACGGTCATGCAAAAGAGGGCAATTTCGAGTAGTATTGCCGACATTTTTCGGGGCCGAAAAAGTTTCGTTTGAGAATAAAATCTCATTCGCTTAGGCCACATATTTTATAGACCTCAACGACTCTCAGGAGCCAGTTCAGAGATGAGCAAGCAAAACGCGTTTTATGCCCAGTCAGGTGGCGTTACTTCAGTTATTAATGCCAGTGCCTGTGGTGTCATCGAAACCGCACGTAAACACAGCGACAAAATCGGTACCGTATATGCAGGTCAGAACGGCATCATTGGTGCGCTGGTTGAAGAGCTGATCGATACTAATGCGATCTCTGAGCAGGATGTATCCGCTCTGCGTCACACTCCGGGTGGTGCTTTTGGTTCCTGCCGCTACAAGCTGAAAGATATCGAGACTCACCGCGAGCAGTACGAGCGCCTGATCGAAGTATTTAAAGCCCACGATATCGGCTACTTCTTCTACAACGGCGGTAACGATTCTGCGGATACCTGCCTGAAAGTGTCTCAGATCTCTGAGAAGCTGGGTTACCCGATCAAAGCGATCCACGTACCTAAGACTGTGGATAACGACCTGCCGATTACCGATACCTGCCCGGGTTTTGGTTCTGTGGCTAAGTACATTGCGCTTTCCACGATGGAAGCGGGTCTGGATATTCAGTCCATGTGCGAAACCTCTACCAAGGTATTTATCCTTGAGGTGATGGGTCGTCACGCTGGCTGGATCGCAGCAGCCGGTGGCCTGGCACAGCAGGCTGAAGGTCAGCCACCACACATCATCATCTTCCCTGAGATCGCTTTTGACCGTGAAGCCTTCATGAAGAAGGTGGATCAGAGCGTTAAAGACAACGGCTACTGCGTAGTTGTCGTTTCCGAAGGTGCTCACTACGAAGATGGTACCTTCCTGGCTGATGCCGGCACTAAAGATGCTTTCGGTCACACACAGCTGGGTGGCGTAGCACCAACTCTGGCGAACATGGTTCGTGAAGACCTGGGTTACAAATACCACTGGGCCGTTGCGGATTACCTGCAGCGTGCAGCCCGCCACATCTCTTCTAAAACTGACGTTGAGCAGGCTTACGCCGTAGGTCAGGCTGCTGTTGAAATGGCGGTTGAAGGAAAGAATGCGGTAATGCCAGCGATCATCCGTAAGAGCAACGCACCATTCGAGTGGGTGATTGAAGAAGCCCCTCTGGATAAAGTGGCTAACGTTGAGAAATTCATGCCGCGTGACTTCATCACTGAAGACGGTTTCGGCATCACGGAAGCTTGCCGCGAATATCTGGAACCGCTGATCCGTGGTGAAGCAGAACTGCCTTACGACGAGAAAACCGGTCTGCCACGTTACGTGCGCCTGAGCCACAAACTGGCTGAGAAAAAACTGCCGGAGTTCAAAGCGTAATATCTTCCAGATAGCCTGCTTTAGAACGGACAAGAAAAAGCCCCGATGAAATCATCGGGGCTTTTTCGTTGATGCTCGATCAAAAATACGGAGGTCAGAAGTTATAGCGATACGAGATATCCAGAATACTGAAGTCGTCGTACATAATATTCTCGATAACCGCCTTGTGCTGCCTGGAACCCGCTTCCAAGCCAAAACTAAAGCTTTGGTCAACGTCAGATCCTAAGTCAAAGTTTCCCGGTCTGGAATAATCCATCGAGCGTTGAGAGAAGTCTCCCATCAGAGCAATACTTGGTGCGACCGTTACCCGGGCTCCCGCACCAAAGAGAAAGCCGTCACCCTCAACACGGGCACACACACCGGAATCACAACTCTCAACTTCCGAAAAACTAAAACCAACCTTACCGTAAAAAGCGACACGGCTATCACCGCCTGTGAAACCAACGCCCATATCAGAAGCACTGAGGTTGAGCTCTGTACCGTAGCCCTCATTACCCGCTGACCGACTGTCAATGAAGATAAATACCGGATCGCTGATGTGGAACGCAGAGCGAATATTAATCCCGGAAGCCCCTTCATACTCTACAACGCCATCAGAAGTAGAGATATTAATGTTCTCATCAAAAGTAACGGTCGTAAGGCCAATCTGAAAATAGTTAAAAGGCTGGGCCTGAGCCAGGCCCGTTAATGACAAACCCGCCACAAACAATAAATTAGAGCTAATCAGAGTTTTCAAATGACTGTTCCTTTATCTTCAGATTCAAACGTAGCCTTATTGTAACAACCTTATCCAACTGACCCTATCCGTCAAATTGAGCAACTTTTAACGAATAACCCTTATTCGCAAAACTCATTTCCATTAATAACCATTTTGCAGGAACATATTCGATCCTCGTCTAAGAGGCTCTGCTGAAAAGGGATTGAATATGAACACCACTCGCATTAACCCCTGGTGGGTTGTTCTGGCCGCCGGCGTTATTCTGGCATACAACATGGGCGTTCGCCTCTCCACTGGTCTTCTGATTCCGGATATCAATCGCGATATCGGCATCAGTCAGGCAGACCTCGCCTTTGGCTTTGCGGTACAGAATCTACTTTGGGGGGCGGTGTCACCCGTTGCGGGTTTGTTGGCAGAACGATTCGGCACTGTCCGTGTCCTGCTGATCGGTGCGGTGCTTTATGGATTGGGCATGGTGCTGGCGGCTATTGCACAGGACAATACCCTGTTCTTTATCGGTAATGCCCTGCTGGTGGGTATTGGTGTTGGAGCCACAACTTTTCCGATTGTTCTCGCTGCTGTGGGTCAGAAATTCCCTGCCCATAAACGCACCCTGGCTCTTGGTATTGCCAGCGCGGGGGGGTCGTTGGGACAGTTTGGCTACGCCTTTATTCTCGGCAAGATCAGCCCTGTTATTGGCTGGTCCGATACCTTTATGTGGTTTGCCGGTTCCACGCTGGTGATATTTGCCTTGGCCTGGCTTCTGGCGGAGAGCAGGCAACTCCGTGAAGAGCGTCGACAGGCTCAGATCTCCGCTCCCACACGGCTTTTTGATTGGCAGGCGATCGGACAAGCGATGAAGGTGCCGGAATATCAGCTGCTGAATATCGGCTTCTTTGTCTGCGGGTTTCATGTTGCCTTTATCACAGTCCACATGGCAGGGTTTGTGAATTTCTGCGGACTACCCTCGAGCGTTGCCTCGAACTCTATTGCACTGATTGGTCTGATCAATGTAATAGGAGCGGTAACCGTTGGCTGGGCGGGAGATCGCTGGCACAAGCCCTACCTGCTGACCCTCATCTACGGCCTGAGAACTCTCTTGATCATTATGCTGATGATATTGCCACCGAGCTATGAAGTGTTTTATGCCTTCTCCGTGGTGATGGGAATGCTTTGGCTATCGACAGTCCCTCTGACCAGTGGCTGTGTGGCCCATCTGTTCGGCACCAAAAATCTGGCTTCTTTATTTGGCATCGTGATGTTCAGCCATCAGATCGGCGCTTTCTTCGGCAGTTGGTGGGGCGGTTTGTTATTTGAATGGTATGGAGACTACAGCATTGCCCTGAGTCTGAGTGCAGGTCTTGGCTTACTGGCGGCTCTGGTTCACCTGCCGCTGACACCCAAGCGCTTTGCACAAGCCGAGTTCAAACCCGCGTAAGTTGTCATCAGACTGTCACAGCCAGTCTTTAAAGTGTGCTCAGGTTGAAGGGAAACAGGTCTCCTTCAACCTGAGATTTCTTTAGAGAATCTCAGGGTTTAGCCAGTCTGAAGCACTTCAGAATAATTGGAAAGCTTGTATGGAATAGCCGTAACGGATGACGGCGAGGCAGGATGCCTCACTTACTTTCCAAAACTTAAAGATCACCTCTTACCGTTAAAAGCCTTTTTAATCCTTCTCAGCAAGATTTTTGCGGGCTGTCGCCCAGATTCCCTCTGCCTTACCTTTACCGGAATCTGAAGAAGTGCCTTTGTTCTGCTTAATACTTTTTTTCACTTCCGCAACCAACTGAGCTTCAGTCTTCGTCGCACGCTTGGCGGTGGAAAAGCCTTTCATCTTCAGATACAAGCTCTCAACTTTTTGCCTCGCCCAAGGGGTTTTGCGCAGAAACTTAAGGCTGGACTTGATACTCGGGTCCGACTTAAAGCAGTTAACCGCAATTCTCTGATACAACCCGGGCCAATCATATTCGGCAACCAGCTCCTTTAAAATCTGCTCTAACTTAATGCCATGCAAAGGGTCTTTGTTATTTTGAGTAGAAACGTTCTGAGTGGCCGGTTGTGCTTTATCGGTCATGGAGAAACTCATTTGTCGAAGTGATGTTTAAAATATCGCGGAATACTGCTGATATAAGGCCGGTGGAATACGGAAAATAAAAAGGAGCCGTATCGACTCCCTTTTATTAATCGGTGTACTTATCCTGGTGGCACTCTTCCAATGCACTCAAAAATCGACAACAGATTTAAACAATCATACTGCCAATCAGCAGGAGTAGCAGGATACCCGATAAGCCTTTCCAGAACATCAGAGGATTACGTTCTGCCAGTGGCATATTACCCTCTTTCATATAATGCGGGTTGGGCTTTTTCAGGTCGTAGATAAACTCTGACAACCGGCGATAACGCAGCTCAGGGTTTGGCTGCAGCGCCCGACGCAACGCTCCATCCAGCCAGACAGGAACCATAGGATTAAACTGATAACTGGGCAGGTATTCCAAACGGGAGAAATCTGCACGACTGTGGAAATTCTCCATCTGATCGGCATAGGGTTGCTGGCCGGTCAGCATCCAGTAGGCGATCACCGCCAGCGAGAACTGATCCGCATTCGGTCCCGGCTCACGGTTCAATCGGTATTCCGGTGCACTGTAAGGTGTTAACCCCACCATGCGCAAAATCGATAAGGGTGACGGCAGATCATCAGTACCCGGCACGGCACAGGAAGCAAAGTCGATCAGCTTAATCATGCCCTGCTGATCCACAAGAATATTATCCGGATGCAGTCCTTGGCAGAGAATATCCCGGCGGTGCAAGGCCCGAATCGCCTTTACCATCTGTTCTATCAGGTCGATCAGACGGCGTAACTCGGCATGGGGGTTTTGAGTCATCCATTCTGTCAGCGTTCGGCCATCGACATATTCCCGCAGATAGTAGAGGTAATTCCGGGGACGTGAGGAATCTACGATCTTAGCAACATAGGGCGAGTTAACACGCTCCACAACCCACTGCTGCATAATAAACTGACGCAGAAAATCTTTGCGGCTTTCCAGCTGTGGCGAGGGAGCCTTCAGTACCATAACGCGGCCGGTGTGCTTGTCTTCGACACGATAAATGCAACTCATATTGCTTTTACTGAGTACCTCAAGCACCCGATAACCATCCAGGTCATCACCCACAGTAAGTTCACGCGGTACAGGTAAAGCACCAAATGCCTCACCGATCGTATCGCCAGACTCCTCCGGCAACATATCGATTCGCACCAGTTGGAAACAAAAATGCGTACTGCTGTACCCCCTTGCACTGGCTTTTTCCATGGCAACATTCAACAACTGGTCACAGGCCTCATTAAGATCTGACGCATTATGGCGAATCTGCTGCACATAATCTGAGGCGACCAAAGTGCCCTTACTGGCCTGAGTAGTGAACAGTAGTATATCGCCTTGTTTGATCGTGAACTGGTGATAGTCGATGTCGACACTGGGATCCAGCCCCAGAGCTCGTGACGGATAACGGTAGCCACCGATAAAGTTGGTATGCTCTCGGTTTAACTGCTCAAATTCACCGCCCCGCAGCCGGTAAACCAGTGTATCTCCCATGTGGAAAAGATGACCATGGCGGCCTTTGAGCACGACACCACTAAAAGAACTGATGTAGTTGCCGTTGGTGACATTTTTGCCCTGACTGAATAGCCAGCCATTAAGCGCACTTAAAACCTTGGTAGCCGAAGTTTTCACATCCCAGTTGTCAGGGGTCGCATAGTAATCCGCCAGAAAGCCTCGAACACAGGTTTCCGCAGCCTGTTTTGCGATAACATTACGCCAGGTGGAGTCGGCAACCACCGCTGACACCCCTTTTGCCGCAAGGCCGGAACCTTCCGGAACTCTGACGGACATCGTTGAGCGTATGGAGCTTCTGTCCGGCGCAATAAAGGCCTGTCCATAACTGATTTTTAGTTGACTGTCTCGGGTCATTGCACCAACTCGGATCGGTTTTCCATGAACTGCACGTTTTTCGCTCTTAAAATCTGCCTGAAACAGGGTCTTGGGCCCATTAATCTGCAACAGGTTAACGGATCTCTGGCGATGCAAATATTATGCAATAGTGCCTGCCAGCCTGCCTATCCCCTCCTGAAGCGTAAGCATTAAAATACCGGACATTTTTGACAGATTCGGATTCTGAACCTCTCTTAAGCCCCAACTCCGCCAGGAGTGTGTTCTTTAGTAGGAATCGAAGGTGTGAGAATAGCAATCAAAAGGCACTGACTATATAATCCTGCCAGCTTTTAAAGGGGTTAGTCCCTACTTTTCTATTCACAATTTTCTATTTCCGGGGTCAGAACTATGGATTTTGATAAAATTCCAGCGGGCAAAGATGCTCCTAACGATATCTATGTAGCCATTGAAATTCCGGCACAAAGTTCTCCAATCAAATACGAGATTGAGAAAGACTACAGTGCCATCATGGTTGACCGTTTCATGGCAACCCCTATGTTCTACCCTGCAAACTACGGCTTTATCCCGAACACGCTGTCTGAAGATGGTGATGCTCTGGACGTGCTGGTTATCACTCCATACCCAGTACTGCCGGGTTCTGTAATCCGCTGCCGTCCTGTTGGCGTTCTGAACATGTCTGACGAAGCTGGCCCGGATGCAAAACTGGTTGCGGTTCCTCATGACAAACTGACCACAGTTTATAAAGAAGTTCAGGACGTAGATGATATCCCGACTCTGCTGCGTGAGCAGATCACTCACTTCTTCGAGAACTATAAAGATCTGGAAGAAGGTAAGTGGGTTAAGGTTGAAGGTTGGGGTAACGCCGCGGAAGCACGTGACGCAATTGTTAAATCTATCGAAGCCTTCAACGCAAGCAAATAAGCTTACGTTTTATGAGTCGAAAAAAACGCCGGTTAATCCGGCGTTTTTTTATGCCCGTCCAAAACCGTTCCGAGCAACCAATATCTCAGCTCACAAGACTCTGACGTAACTTCTTGGGCGTCTCATCAAACCAGCGCTTAAAAGCCCGGGTAAAGTTTGCCGGATGATTGAACCCTAACCGGTAGCTGATCTCACCAATGGTCAGATAGTTCAGCCTCACCCAATGCAGCGCCTGCTTTTGGCGTAATTCATCCAGCACCTGCTGATAGCTGATTCCCTTCTCCTGCAAACGCCGCTGCAAGGTTCGCGGGCTGAGATTCAGAGCACCGGCAATCTCCTCTATCGAGAGGCTCCCAAGGGGCAGATGGTTGAGCAGCAAAGACTCCAGTCTTGTCCTCAGATCACTTCGGTCCAGACGGGCCAGATATTCCGCCACAAGAGCGTCATTTTGCTCAGCTAATTCAGGGCTCGCCGTCAGAAGAGGCTGATACATAGCTGCCGCTTCAAAGACAATTTTGTCGTGAGCGGCATTGAAGAATACCGGACATTTAAACAGCCGGTTCCAGGGAGTCGGATCCATAGGCTGAGACCGACTTAACCAGACACTTTGAGGAGAGAAACCGGGACGATAGATATGCCTGGAAGTCAGAACCGAAGTGCCTATAAAGGCATCCATCTCTTCAGGAGCTAAGTGCTCACGCGTCAGACCGCTGCGGCGATGAACACTTATTTCAACGCTTTCTCCAAAAGGCGTCACGGTCATTTCCGCATAATCAGCAAACATCCGCAAATTTTCGGCAAGCCTTCTGAAGCACTCCATCAGGGTATCACTGGCCCATATAGCAAACCCCAAGGCATGCCATGAGGTGGGCCTTACAAAACGGGCGACCGTCAGACCAACGGCTTCATCACCGGTCAGATTCCGAGCCAGTCGCCACAGACGGTCAATGGTCGCCAGTGGATAACGGGTCTCAGGCTGATTGGCTACCCCCTGATCAATCCCAACCCGTGCCAGCAGAGCATTTCCATCAATATGATAGTGATCCAGCGCTCGACTGATAACCAAAGGCCAACTACCAATCACTGAAGCCTGATGCCGCTCAGTAGGCCTGTTTATAATCTCATTCAAATTTAAAGATCCTGCAGATTAACGTGACTTATGAGTCTCAATGCGCACAAGCTTGGCGAGCTTCATTTTAGGGCAAAAAAATTATCATTTCACGCCATTAGATATTCTTACTACGACAACACCTTGTTGCTGACAAAGGTTTCGCTCAAAAATCGAGCGGTCGGATCTGAGAGCAAAAAGATTCAATCGCCGAAAAAGGCTCAATGAATAACAACTCACAAAGCCTTCAGATCACAGCAAAGCGCTGACAAATGCCTTATCGGGCTTCCGACTACATAACAAAAACAATTGGAGATGCAGTATGCCAACTAAAATTTTGCAGGGTGCAAAAGCCGCTAAGTCCTACCCTCTGTTGATCAAACAGATCTTTGCTTCTGCAGGACGCTTTGAGCCGGACAATGAGATTATCTACCGCGGTGATACCCGATTCAGCTATCGCCAGTTTTATCAGCGGGTACAGCAGCTGGCGAATACAATGAAAGCCGCCGGCGTTCAGGCTGGTGACACCGTTGCCGTAATGGACTGGGACAGCCACCGTTATCTGGAATGTTATTTTGCCGTGCCGATGCTGGGCGCGGTTTTGCACCATGTCAACATCCGTCTGTCTCCGGAACAGATCGCTTACACCATGAACCACGCTGAAGATAAGCTGGTGCTGGTACATGATGACTTTGTACCTCTGATTCAGCAGCTGGACGGTCACCTGAAAACGGTTGACGGCTATATCCGCCTGACCGATCAGGCCAACAGTGAAGCGGTTGGTGATGTGGACTTTATCGGTGAATACGAAGCGCTGCTGCGTGCCGAAGAGCCGGTTTGCGAATTCCCGGATTTTGACGAAGACAGTATCGCGACCACCTTCTACACCACAGGAACCACAGGCAATCCAAAAGGCGTGTTCTTCAGCCATCGTCAACTGGTACTTCACACCCTGAATATGGTTGGCATGCTGGGCAGTTATGCGGGTATTCCACTTTTACGATCTGACTCGGTTTATATGCCGATCACCCCTATGTTCCATGTCCACGCCTGGGGAGTACCCTACGCAGCAGTGATGCTGAACTGCACCCAGATCTATCCGGGGCGTTATGAGCCCGATATGCTGGTGAACCTGATTCATGAACATAACGTTACTTTTTCCCACTGTGTACCCACTATTCTGCAGATGCTGCTGGGTTGTGAAAGCGGTCAAAATGCACGCTTGGATAACTGGAAAATACTGATCGGCGGTAGTGCACTGCCTCAGGGGCTGGCCAAGGCCGCTATGGATAAAGGCGCAGATATCTATACTGCTTACGGTATGTCAGAAACCTGTCCGCTACTGACCGTAACTCATCTCAATAAAGAGCAGAGATCACTGCCCATTGAGCAACAGTTAAAATACCGCACCTTGACCGGCATAGCCTGCAACTTGGTTGACCTGACAATTACTGAGCCAAACGGTGATCCTGTAGCTCATGATGGTCAGGCGGTCGGTGAAATTACGGTGCAGGCTCCCTGGCTGACCCAAGGCTATTTCAAAGAGAATGAAAAACAGGAAGAACTCTGGGAAGGCGGTCGTCTGCATACCGGTGATGTCGCCAGCATCCATGAAAATGGTTTTGTCGAAATCAAAGACCGTATCAAAGATGTGATAAAAACCGGTGGCGAATGGCTCTCCTCCATCGAACTGGAAAATCTGATCAGCCAACACGAAGATGTGGCTGCCGTTGCCGTTGTCGGCGTTCCGGATGAGAAATGGGGTGAGCGTCCTTTTGCTATGGTCGTGCCAAAAACACCGGATCTGACTCAGGAAGCTCTGCAGCAGCATCTGAGCCAATATGTAGAGTCAGGTCACCTCTCAAAATGGGCGATTCCGGATCAGATCCGCATGGTGGACGATATTCCGAAAACATCTGTCGGTAAGATCAACAAAAAGGAGATCCGTGCTCAGTTGGCGTAAGCAAAAGCTTATGCCCTTGTAAAACGGACCGAGCCTTTCAGCCTTCCTTATTCTAAAACAGAAACAGGAAGCTGAGAGGCTCAGGCAGCACACTGCCCGATTTATTTTATCCCCCCAATAACTTACCCCCCGATCCGACTGAATCGCGGGACTCAGGAGCAAGGCATGACACAGAAGGTAGTTTTTCTCAGTGGTGTACGTACCGCAATCGGCGGTTTTGGTGGCAGCCTGAAAGATGTTCCGGCAACCACTCTGGCGGCATCGGTAACCCGTGAAGCGGTTGCCCGCGCCAATCTTAAGCCGGAGCAGATCGGCCATGTTGTATTTGGTAATGTACTGCATACCGACCGCCGCGATATGTATATCAGCCGTGTGGCAACCCTTGAAGCGGGCCTGCCGGTTAACACTCCAGCACTAACCGTAAACCGCCTGTGTGGTAGTGGTCTGCAGGCGATTGTGACTGCCGCCCAACAGATCGAACTGGGTGTTTGCGATGCAGCGGTTGCCGGCGGTGCTGAATCCATGAGTCGCGCTCAGTACTGGGTTCCTGCTGCCCGCTTTGGTCAGCGCATGGGTGATGGCCAGATTGTGGATTCCATGACAGGCGCTCTGACCTGCCCGATGGAAAATTACCACATGGGCGTTACCGCTGAGAACGTGGCAGAAAAATGGGAGATCAGTCGCGAACAACAGGATGCACTGGCCGCTTTGAGCCATCAACGCGCACAGGCTGCAACAGAACAGGGCCGCTTTAAAGACCAGATCATGCCGGTTGAGCTGAAAACCCGTAAAGGTACCACTGAGTTTGCAACGGATGAGCATATCCGCCAGGACTGCACCGCCGATGATATGGGTAAACTGCGCCCGGTATTTCAGAAAGAGGGCTCGGTTACAGCGGGCAATGCATCAGGGCTGAACGATGCTGCTGCTGCCGTCACCATGATGTCTGAAGCGGAAGCCCAGAAACTCGGGCTGACACCAATGGCAAAACTGGTTGGTTATAGCTTTGCTGCCGTTGAGCCTAAATATATGGGGATTGGTCCGGTTCCAGCCATTCGTCAGCTGCTGGAAAAGCATGAGCTGTCTGTTGACGATATTGATGTCTGGGAAGTGAACGAAGCCTTTGCCGCTCAGGCACTGGCGGTAGCCAAAGACCTGGGGCTTCCGGAAGAGAAGCTTAATCCAAATGGTAGCGGTATCTCTCTGGGTCATCCGGTTGGGGCAACCGGTGCCATTATTACAGTGAAGGCACTTTATGAGCTTGAGCGGGTACAAGGCAAATATGCGGTAATCAGCCTGTGTATCGGCGGCGGCCAGGGCATTGCCATGCTGATAGAGCGCTAAAACCGATAACGTATTACCCAGTGTCTAGTCCTGATATAAGTTGACACTTTTTTACAGCGCCCGATGAACCTCATCGGGCGTTTTGTATTTCAGGG
>JBLWSY010000027.1:0-48230 GCA_048270425.1 Oceanospirillum sp. | reverse complement strand
ATTTTGAGTAATCGGCTGTACTTCGCCATAAAAAAGAACCCCCAATGTTGGGTGTCCAACTATTGGGGGTCACTTCATTCAATGTGCGAGGCATTTTCGTTTCAGGGATAAACACATAAGACACGGTACGAAGCGGCGGTATCAACTGATGAGACAGCGCCGTACTGCTTAAACAAGTCAATCATCTGCTTATTCTTTCTTAAGACGGCCATATCCATAGGGGTATGACCACGATTTTCTTTAACACTGAAATCAGCACCGTGCTCAAGAAGCAGTTTCATCTTTTCCAGACTGTCACTGTTTACCGCACGATGCAGTGGCGTGCATCCCTTAATATCCTTAGCGTTCAATAAAACACCAGGCTTACCCAAAAAATGCCGGTACGCCTCTGTGTTGAGCCGGTGTCGGTCAGCCCGATCCGGATATGTCAGCTTATAAGGGTTGATTGAGGCAGCAACATGCAAAGGTGTCGCTCCTGTCTTAGTACGGACGTTAATATCGCCACCATGGTTAATCACCAGATCCAGAATTTGAGGAGAGTGAGCCGCGGCCCGATGCAGCGTTACGACCCCCAACGAATCCGGCTGAGTAACATCCGCTCCCTGATCAATCACGAAAGCGAGCATTTCCTTGCGGAAAAAAACATTGTTTAAAGCCGCCAGGGGAACGGTTTTACCATCAACGCCGACACTTTGAATATCAAAGCCATGATTGATATAACTCACAACAGACTCGACCGGGCAGTGTTCAATAGCAAAAAAAGGTGGTGTCTGCCCCTCTTTATCGCGCTCTGTTTCAGATACCTTCTTATCCAGTAACAGATCGATGTAATCCGGATTGCAGACCCGATGTAGCAACGTTTGTCCACGGTGATTTTTAAGCGAGTAGTTTTGCTCCAGAGTCACCAGATACTCAAAGGTCTCTGAGCGTTGAAATTCATAATCCGGCGAGTGATACGTGAAATAACCACCACTTAAACTCGAAAATAGCGGGCTTTCCCCTTTATTATTGATCGCTTGGATATCTGCCCCCTGATGAACCAGCAGACGAGTAACCGCTGTCAGCTTGTATTCGGCCGCCAGATGAAGGGGGGTCTGTTGCCAGCGATTACCAGTACTGAAATCCGCATGCCGATCAATCAAAGCCTGAACTGTTTTAAAAGCCTTCTCCGGTTCATCTTTGAGTGACTGTAATGCCAGTAGTACCGCGGTATTACCGTTTTTATCGGTGATATGAGTTTTTGCACCCCGAGCCTGCAGCCAGTCGTATATGGCAATATTGCCGGTTTCAGCACTCAGCAATAAAGGCGTTTTTCCATCGCTGTTTTTAGCCTCTATATCGGCTCCCTGATCCAATAAATAGCGAACCGCTTGAGGCCGGTTTCCTGCCACAGCCATATGAAGCGGTGTGTTACCACCATAATAATAAAGACCGGAAACCCAGTTTTTCTCTCCCCGTCCTTCAATATCGCCACTGCCCTCGATATAAGATTTAAGCTGGCCTAAATCCCCGGAAAAAGCAGCATCATGAATCGCACTGGAAGTACAGCCGGAAAGCATCATAAACGTACCAACCAGAGCTAAGAACCATGTTTTTACAGGTCTCATTTTTTATCTCCATTGCACAAATGGACTGACTTTTACTGAGGCAGGACCTATGTCCAAACAGAAAAAACCTTAATATTCTTCAATAACTTTCGGGGGTAAATAAATCGTAAACTCATTTAGTGGTTCAATCAGTACGCTATAAGGATCTTGCTGTTCACCCTTATGAACAAGCCCCATATCAGACAACAGCTTAAAGTTTGCGTCTTGCAGCCTGGCTGGCCTAACGTCAAGCGCCTTATGCCAAACCCGATAAGTTCCCAACCTTTTATCCCGTCGATAATAGAAGCCGGCAAGAGGGTGTGTCAGGTAGACCAAAGCCGATTCAACATCAGGAAAACCGGGAAAGTTAAACACATCCTGTTCAGACTGGATAAGACCCACGGAGGCTGCAGCCCATTCAGAGGCCGTTTCCATACGATATTTTTGGTACAAACCGGTTTCAGGATTCAGTTCGCAGTCAAAACGGACCTCTCCCGCATACCAAGGCAGATTCCATAAAAACCTTGGCACCGCTAACGTCCAGGAATCAAGCACCGTCCCAAGAAACCAGACACACCGCTCACCAGTATGCTGGTCTCTGATATAGATCCGATAGTTGGTTTGCCCCATAGTAAAACGGGGAAAGGGGAAAACAGCGGATGTAAAGTCAACATCAATAAAGGGCACAACCGATATCAGCCCCATTTCAACCCCATCGATCTGAACAGTATCCAGCCGGAATCGCTCGGGGAATAAGCCTTCAAACCGCTGTGCAGGAACCGCATAAGTGATAATCGCAAAGTGCTGAAGCGCACAAAAAACGTCAATCCCCTTAGGTCGCAGCCTATCAATCAGATAGTCCTTCATTTTTCTGATTTCTTGCATGATTCCTTCCTGAATTAAGCATCACCTGACAATGGCCTTGTTATATTAACCAGATGACAGGTAAAAAGACCCTACATTACCTTAAAATAGCGCTCCTATGGCACCCTACGACTAACAAAGCTAACATTAAGACCTTTAATATTTTCATCATTCAAGGGAAAAACCGTGGCCAAACTGCTTTTTAAACTTAACGGCGTGACAGACGAAGAAGCCAACTTTGTACGGGCACGTCTTGATGAAGCAGAAGTGGAGTACTACGAAACCAGCCAGGGGCGCTTTGGAATCTCCCTGGCGGGAATCTGGTTGAGAAATAAAGATGATTATGAAGAGGTTCGACTACTACTGAACGAGATTCAGCAAGACTGGCTGGAAGAAGTGCGCCAGCACCCCGTGCCGACAATGGGACAGCGCTTCTTGGAAGCTCCAGCCCGTTTTATTTTAAGCCTTGTCGCTATTATCGCTATTGCCAGTCTGACAGTGATCCCGTTTTTAGAAGCGTTTGAGTAAGCTTTCTGCACACGAAGCCCGTTACAAGCAATCTTGTACATACATCCTGCTAAACGGGCATAGAAACTCAGCAGGGATGACGTATTTATTTTCCAGATATTCCTCCAGAGAGGGGACAAATTCTTCAGCGTAAGCATCAAAAGCAATATCGTAGGTGTTAAATTCCTGACTCACAAATCGACGACGCAGTTCGTTGAAGAATTCTATTTCTTCTATGGTTGCCAATCCCGGATTCGGGGATAGCGCGCTATAACCACTTCCCTTCCAAAAAAGCAGCAGTGCAGTTCCTGCGTCACAAAGAGGGTGATCTAAAATAGCATAAAGACTTTCAATGTCTTCACCATCCCAGTTGAGGTGGTCAGCAACGACATGCAACTCCTCTTTGCTCTGCAAACATTCTATGGTGACCATGTCATCATCGGAAATATTCAGCTGATCCGCCATATATCGCACCGCTTTGTAGTCATCGCCTTGCTCAGCGCAGATTTTATTCCAGACATCTTTGCTGGCAAGAGATCCACATTCAAAACATAAAGACGCTCGCTCTTTTTGCTCTTTAGTTAACTTTTTAGCCAATTTATTTCCCCAAAGCCCATTGATCCTTTTGCAGCCAGACTATGTGTACTTAGCACAGACTTCCTCAAGCTCATCTAAAACCAATGCCTTATACGTAGGTTGCACCTTATAATTTTTCTCCAGAGCTGACTCAAGCTGAACCTTCAACACAAATAGCTCCTCCTTTTCGCAGCGAAGAGACCAATAATCTGCTTTGATGGGTGCCGTCTTAATTTGCGATGCGAGAAAACCCGAAAGCTTTACGTTTTCTTTAAGCACCAAAGCAGTCATCTGAGTAATCTGAAATTGAATCATGGGTACACATAGATCTCTGTTACCGGCAATGTCTTTTATTTATTCACCGACATAGATGGTTAGAAGCTAGAGTGATCCCCACATATAAAGCCCCTGATGTTTGGCAATGGCCTCTTTGGATAAGCGTACTAAAGCCTCAATAACAGGGCGAACATCATCTGGACTACATGACAATTCTTCAGTTTGACTCCATGCCACCGCGGCAAGATTTATCGCGTCTGTGTCAAGATTTGCCAACAACCCTATGTATTCATCCTGAAATTTGTTAAGCCACGTTTCATAATCTTCACCAAACGCAACATCAGAAAGCATATGCTTTTTGACATCCCACTCTTGGCCAGCCAGGATCGCCCAAAGCGTTCCGAACTCGATACTCGTCAAACCCTTAAACTCAACCGGTGAGTAGCGCTTTAATCTTTCGTCAGGATCTTGATC
Source organism: Oceanospirillum sp. (assembly GCA_048270425.1). Taxonomy (GTDB): domain Bacteria; phylum Pseudomonadota; class Gammaproteobacteria; order Pseudomonadales; family Halomonadaceae; genus Oceanospirillum. Next base: position 43,947 of record JBLWSY010000027.1, on the reverse strand, counting down.
AGTGAAACTTCCATATTCCAAAGCATCACTGTGATTATTTACAAATAGATCGCAGATTATTCCCATTTACATGTATCCATCACTTTTAGTTAATTCTCTGCTGAGGCTCTGTCTCTTGCAGCTTTTCTTTCTTCCTGAAAAGACGAAACAAAGCACTCTCCTTTAATGGCAAAACCAAGGGCAGCAACCTGAGAGGAATGCCCGGCTTACGCCGTTTGTTATCGCTTTGTCAGAACGTCCAGGTCTCCATCTACAAAACCAATAGCAACAGCCTGAGCCTGTTTCAGAACGACCGCTCCTATTTCATCCGTTTGTAAGTAGCCTGAAATAGCCGATTTCATTTTTTTAAGACATTGCTCCCAGCTTTCACCGGAATATGCCAAAGGTATGCTTAATCGCCTTTGCTCCGGCTCAAATACCTCTTCACAGGCCCAATCAGGATCATCCTCATCGAACTCAGAAGCGCCGATTAGCTCAATCCCAAAGTTTGAACCCGTTTCGTAGAGGTTGAAGCTGAATGCCTTTACTGCCGATGACTTCCCATCGATGAGGGACTTATTGATCCATTCATACAAAATTGACTCAAACGCCATGAATTCCACCCACGCTATAGCGCCACAATAACGAGTTAAAGCGACGCACAGTATTGTAATAAGCGAAGTGGGCCACACTTAGCGAATTCCGGCTGACTTTTAATGGCATACGACACATCCCTCGACGTGAAGATACACATTATGAACAGCGCATTTTTTTAAATCGGGATCTGGTGGTATCCACCACTCTTGCAAACCTGTAACAAACTCGTATTTAAAAGCTGAGATAGAAACCATAAATTGATTCAGGAAATTAACCGATGTTTCATTGATTTCATAACCCAGAGCTTCTTTATCAGTATTATTCTTTGCTCTTTCAACCACTTTTAGCAAAAAAATCTTTTGCTTAACAAAAACCTCAGCCTTAGCAGACCATGGCATTTCATCAATATCAAATCCCACAACGCCATTACCCAGAACTGCTTGGTCTCTTGAACAAATCCAGGTTATCAAATCGACTTCTGCTGACTCCTTTGCCAAGAAGGACCCAGAAACCGCTAACGACGAAATGAATACTTCGGTATAAGCATTATTTATGTTTATATCGTATTCCGGCCCAGCTTTTTCGTTATGTATATAGTTTGCCATTAACTAATCCTGACACCACGTTTAAAGGCTTATCACGGGCTATCGAGTTGATTTTACAGTATGAACAGTGCCAGTTCTTGTATTGTATTTGACTCATGATCAGCTGGATATTGGCTCATTGACAGACTGACATTGTCTACAGTGCTATTTGTGTTATCCAGCCTAGCTACCATAGTTTTGTGCAACCTGTTCCGACTTTTAAAATGCGGGGCTATTCATATATTTTTCCGCAATACAAAAACACCGCGAACTGTTTCCACTTATTTGACAGAAGCTCAGGATCTTGACTAACACCAAAGTCAGAATCCTCTGCCCACGCAACAGCCGACTCTAAGAAACCAGAAATATCATTATTTGCCCAGTCACCTGAAAACCCGACGTCGTCTACCGGTTTACCCTCATGTGCCTCACGGTCTTTTATTAGTGCTTTCGCAAAACTTAAGAAGCTCTTTTCATCTTTAACTTCATCTATGATTTCATGTAATTCTTTCATGCGAACCTTGTGTATTTAACGCTCGGCATACGGGCCGGTTTGGAGCAGCAGCGTGGCGGAAAAATATCGACTGGCGCTCGTTGTTAGTCATTACCATTCTCTTGGTGCGATAACATCTTCAATGTCAACTTCATTGAACCCATATGTTTTAACAATGAAATCAAAGTCCGCTCCCATAGCTTCTCTAGCAGCTGTCTCGAGTTCACTATTATTGTCTTCGAATTCTGCTTGCAGCTCATTTATTTGCTCTACAGCTTTATGAGTTATCGAGAAAAGCTCTTCATCGGTTTTGGGATTCTGAGTCTCAATCTTTTCACATGCCTGAATAAGGATCTCTTTTATTTTGTCCACCAGATGACTGGGGAAATAATCATCCTCATACATATCTTTTAAAAATTCATGAGCACTAACATTTTCGTTTTTTATAGATTTCATCAGTGATTCCTTATGATTGGCTAACGTCGGCAACATTGGTCGAGCGATAGCGAGGACCAGCCCAATGCGGCCTTTTGCATCAGGCAATTGTGCTTGGCTCTGTTACTTTGCATTGGTGGGCCTGATGATTGAAAAACAGTACCAAGTTTCGAACTGTTGTTACCTTTCCGTAGTAGGGGTTACTTTCGCAGCCCTCAATACTTCGGCCTGTTCGTTGCGCAATTTCCTCAGCCAAATCTAGATCCAGGTCATCTTCATCGAGCATCAATGTACCGAAAAGGCTATCAGATGCCTTTATAGGAACATTTTGCTTTGTGGGAAGCGCCGTTTGTAGCTGCTCATAGACTGCTCGGATAATCCAGGTATCTACAACCTTCGGGTCGAACTCCCTGGCAAATTCACAGATAGATAACCCACTACGCTCTTCGCATAATTTTTGAAAATGTCTCTCTAATTTGGGCTGCTCTATCGCGCTCCAAACTATTGCTAACAAGGCTATTCCTGCAATCACTAGCAGATACCAAGGCTGATAAATAACGATTGCCGCCGCAATTGCGGAAAAAACAACTAAAGCCGATTTGCTTGCCTTTTTAGGTTCGTACTTAGGCATAAATCGTGATGCTTGCTTCATAAGTCACCTTGCAACGTAGCACCGCCAACAGCGGCTGAGCGTCGCGCGTCCAGCCCCGAGGAACGATGCTGCCTGGCCTTGTTAAAATTTTCACGCCCATTGCTTAAAAAGCTCCCCGGATGACAATGCCTTCATAAACGCCTTTTGCTCATCAGTAACTAGTGTACGAGGCGTATACCCATGTTCATCAGGCTCAGTCAATAGCCTTGATTGAGCTTCTTTTGCAACTTCAGACAAAGCTCGTTTTTCTTCATCTGTCATTGCTGCGAAATAATCCGGGAGACTCTCTTGAATTTTTACTGAGTAATCTAGATCGATTACTTCCTCGCCCTCGAACATGAGAAGCCACATATATTCGAACGACAACTCTGCTAGTGTTTTCATGCTCGATATTACCTTTGAGTTTTAACGCCTTAATAAAATTCGCCCCTAGGCGTCATTTTGATTTATTTGTTAACTTAATCGTATTCATCGCCTTCTTGAAGAGGAGAGTAAGACCATTCCCAATAATCAAACAATTCATCTTCATACTTCGTCAACTCTGATGGGTAACTATGGACATGAGGTACAGGAAACCAGAACTCTTTTTCGTAGAAGCCTTTCTCTTGCAATGTGGCTTTGTACTTTTTTATATCACCATATGCAAAAATCACATTATGTTGATCATATATCAGCAAGCCATTCTCTGGAGAACCTAGCCATATGTGGTGTCGGCCATCGCCCTCGAAGAATTCCTGAAAAGTGTAAAGAAACACTCTTAACTCATCCAGATCATTAAATACGGGGGATTGATATCTTCCAGGCTCTCTGCCAGTGTGAGACAGTAGTGATACATATAGTGCATAGTACTGCCCCTCTTTCCATTGAAGAGCCAACTCATCGATCAATTTGATTTGCTTACTTTTAGGTCCGATGGTCAATCTTGAACCCGTCGTTAACTTCTCTTCAAAATAAATATCAGGATATTCAAAAGACTCGTACTGATTATTTTCATTTATCCTAGAAAACTTCAATTTTATCTCCGACTTAAAACAAACTAACAGCTTAATATCAGGCTTGCGCGTTTTGCCGATCTCAATAATCCGACAATAACTGAGGAAAGGCTTTGATAAGAAAGGAGAAATCCATTTTCTGATCTGACTGCTTCCCTGCTAAACGCGCATGCGCGTTATCACACTCTTTAATTCAAGAGCAGCCGCGTGCCTGTTATTCCACGACTGCTTTCCATAATTCATTGATTTTGCAGCTTATCCAGTTTTACCACAGGGGTAAACCGAGCATTAAGTCGGACAAAACGAGCACGGTTTATCATCAAACCGGAAATATACGGTATAAATCAGCACTCATTTCTGATCTGGCTTTTCGGTTTTCATCTTATAAAAGCAGGGAAACAACGGGAGGGTCTTAAACAAAAAAAGCACCCAAAAGATGCTAAAGGGTGCTAAGACCAGAGTGAACCCACGGGAGTGAGGCACTCTGGATGTGGCAGAAGCTAGAACAGGGACGCTTCTGCCGGAATGTGATCAGACCATTTCGGATCTGATCACGACCAGGCTCTTAATGAGGAGAAAACAGCCGGGATCAGTCAATATTGATCCAGACGTTTTTGATCTCAGAGTACTTATCCAGTGCGTGCAGGGATTTATCACGACCGTTACCGGAAGCTTTTACGCCACCAAACGGAACCGTGGTGTCGCCTTCACCCCAGGTGTTCACCCAGACCATGCCGCTGTGAATCTTACGGCTTACGCGGTGCGCACGGGACAGGTTAGAAGTCCAGATCGCAGCACCCAGACCATACTGAGAGTCGTTGGCCAGCGCGATCGCTTCCTCTTCCGTTTCAAACTCACAAACCGCCAGTACAGGGCCGAAGATCTCTTCTTTTACGAAGGTCATGCCGTTGTGGGCTTCGGTAACGATGGTAGGTTTTACGAAGAAGCCTTCACCTTCCTGATACTCAGGCTCGCCACCCAGAATCACTTCGCCACCCTCTTCCTGTGCGGAACGGATATAACGGCTGACGGTATCCAGCTGCATCTTGTCCACCAATGGGCCCATATTGGTGTTCGGGTCCAGCGGGTCACCCGGCTGATAGCGAGATGCGGCTTCAACCAGTGCGGCGATAAACTCGTCTTTGATGCTCTTCTGTACATAGATACGGGAGCAGGCGATACACACTTCGCCCTGATTGGAGAAGATAGCCGCTGCAGCGCCGCCAGCGGCTTTTTTGATGTTGTCGCAATCATCAAAGATCAGGTTTGGCGACTTACCACCCGCTTCCAGCCAAACGCGCTTCATGTTGGATTCACCAGCGTAACCCAGCAGCATACCGGCAACGCGGGTAGAACCTGTGAAGGCCAGTACGTGGACATCGTTATGCAGTGCCAGCGCTTTACCGGCAGTGTGGCCGTAGCCGGTCACGACGTTGAAGACGCCATTCGGGATACCGGCTTCGGTCGCCAGTTCAGCCAGACGCAGGGCGCTCAGGCTGGTTTTTTCCGAAGGTTTCAGCACCACACTGTTACCCGCAGCCAGTGCCGGTGCGATCTTCCAGCTCACCATCATCAGTGGGTAGTTCCACGGCGTGATACAGGCGACAACACCCACCGGCTCGCGGCTGATCAGCGCCAGAGAACCCGGTGCCGTCGGTGCGATCTCGCCATAAACCTTGTCGATAGATTCTGCTGTCCACTGAATGCAGTCGATGGCATCCGGCACGTCGATGGCGGTCATTTCAGAGATGGATTTACCCATATCCAGGGTATCCAGAAGCGCAAACTCGTCTTTGTGCTGCTCAACCAGTGCGGCCAGTTTCAGCAGCACCTTCTTACGGTGTTTAGGTGAGGCTTCCGCCCACTCACCACTGCGGTAGGCCGCTAAACCATTGGCAACGGCTTTATCAACATCAGCCTGATCACAGCTGGCAACGTCGGTCAGATGCTCTTCCGTCGCCGGGTTGATGCTGGCAAATGTCTCGCCGCTTTCGGCATCACAAAACTGACCGTTGATGTAGGACTGACCATGCAAAGTCAGGGTTTTACTGAGTTCGAACCACTCTTCACGGGTCGCAGGGGATTTAACTGTCATTGTCTACCTCAGCTGAATTCGGTGCAGATCCGGCAGGATCTGATCATTACTTGTCGGTCAGTGTAGAAAGGAGTCTGCAGGCGGGGCTATACCCCTCAGGATATAGAGCCGGATTTAATCCATCAAAAGGACTGAAACGACCAATAAAGCGCTCTGTTTTAAGCCTCAGTTAAGCTTCAACCTTAAGAATTACAAACCTGAGTAAAGTTAAGTAAAACACCGGGTTAAAGCCTTCTCCCGCCGGTTTATTTACTGAAATAATTATCGCCAACACGACGCTCATTCTGCCTGACCGGCACTGTTAGGATATCAACGATGAACCGATATAAAACCGCTTTCTGGGGATTGCTGAGTATCACCACTCTGCTCTGGCTTATGGCCGATACACTGCAGCCAGAGCCTCTGACCTACTTCTCATTCCGACAGGTATTTATTCAATATTCCGGTGTGCTGGGCATTATGGTGATGAGTGTTGCCATGATTCTGGCAACACGCCCGGTTTGGCTGGAACCCTGGTTGGGCGGTATGGACAAGTCCTATCGTCTGCATAAATGGCTGGGCATTGGTGCGCTGGTTATTACGGTTCTGCACTGGTGGATGGCAAAAGGCACCAAATGGATGGTGGGCTGGGGCTGGCTTGAAAAGCCTGAAAGGGGACCGCGCAGTGAACAGGTTTTACCCGCCCTGCAGGAGTGGCTTAACAGCCAACGGGGTTTAGCTGAAAGCATTGGTGAATGGGCCTTTTATGCGGTAGTGATTTTTATCGCACTGGCTCTGATCAAACGCTTCCCCTATCGCCTGTTCCGTAAAACGCATCTCTGGATCTCACTGGCTTACCTCTTGCTGGTTTTCCATAGTCTGATTCTGGTGAAATATAACTACTGGTCTCACCCCATTGGTTGGCTGACACTGGTGATGATGATTGGTGGTACTTGGTCTGCGGTTATGGTTCTGGCAGGCAGGGTCGGCCAGAAGCGTAAGGTCGATGGCACCATCACAAGTCTGAATCAGTATCAGAACACTCTGGAAGGTCAGATTACGCTGGATCAGGAAACCCGCAAATGGCCGGGACATACTCCGGGTCAGTTCGCCTTTGTGACTTCCGATCCCGCTGAAGGTCATCACCCGTACACGATTGCTTCAGCATGGAACCCGGCTGAATCAAAACTGACTTTTATTGTCAGAGAGCTTGGCGACTGGACAGCCCAACTTAACCAAAGGCTGCACACAGGCATGCCGGTTAAAATCGAAGGCCCCTATGGTTGCTTCGACTTTAATGACAATAAAGAACAGCAGATCTGGATTGGAGCTGGCATTGGGATTACGCCCTTTATCGCCCGTATGGAGCATCTGATTCAGCACAAGCAGCAGGATCGTCAGGTTATTGATCTTTTTTACACCACTGAGCACCCGGATGCCGACCTGATCCGCAAAGTAGAACATCTGGCTAAAGAGGCAGACGTCAATCTGCATCTGGTGATCAGCAGCCAACAGGGACGACTGACACCGGAACAAACAAGGGATCAGGTTCCCGGCTGGCGTGAAGCAAGCCTCTGGTTCTGTGGCCCGAAACAGTTCGGACAGGCGATCCGAAACAACTTTCACCAGCACGGTATTCAGCAAAGCGCGATTCATCAGGAGCTGTTTGAGATGCGTTAGGTTGCGATTTCAGAGAACGCCAAACACAAAAAGGCCAGCAGATGCTGGCCTTCTCTTTTTCGTAGTCGCTAATTCTTAGCGGCTGAGTTATCAGGCTTTGGCTTGCTTATTTGCTGCCAGCACGTAGAGGTATTCCAGTGCCAGAGTCGCTGCAGCCAGAGCGGTGATCTCTGCGTGATCGTAAGCCGGAGCCACTTCCACCAGATCCATCCCCACCAGATCCACGCCCTGCAGACCACGCACAATCTTCAGTGCGCAATCGATGCTGATACCCGCCGCAACCGGTGTACCGGTACCCGGAGCAAACGCAGGGTCGATACCGTCGATATCAAAGCTCAGGTAAACCGGCTTATCACCAACACGGGCACGGATTTTCTCCAGAACCGCATGCGGGCCATTGTCACCCACCCAGGCGGCATCCAGAACTTCAAAAGGATGGCCTTCGTAGGTATAAGCAGTACGGATACCAATCTGGATAGAATGTTCGGTATCGATTAGGCCTTCTTCAACCGCATGGTGGAAGATGGTGCCGTGGTCGTACTGGCTGCCACCGGAGTAAGTATCGGTGTGTGCATCCACATGAACAATCGCCAGCGGGCCATGTTTTTTCGCATAAGCACGCAGAATCGGCAGAGAGATAAAGTGGTCACCACCAAAGGTCAGCGCGCTTTTACCCGCGTTCAGGATAGCGCCGATATGCGCTTCCAGACCGTCAACCATGGTTTGTGGCTCACCGTGTTTGAACCGTACGTTACCGCTGTCGGTCACTGTCAGGTGATCATCCAGAGCAAATTTCCACGGCCAACGGGCACCTTCCCAGATCAGGTTGGCAGATGCCTGACGGATCGCCTGAGGCCCCAGACGGGAACCCGGACGGCCGGAGGTCGCCATATCGAAAGGTACGCCACTGACAACGACATCTGCCAGAGAGGCCTGGATATCTCGCACCAGCGGAAACTGCATGAAGGTCATGCCCAGTTCGCCGTACAGCGGCAAATCAGCGTTAGCGACGCTTCCGGTATGTTGAGGTGCGGTTGCAGACATGGATGATTCTCCTAAATTCAACGGCTACGTTTTCTTGACGTAGCTTTTATCTTGTATTGATAGCGTTTTTTAATGGGTTGTTAATCGCCAATTAACTTTCTTCGGTGCAGCCCTTTTGGCTCACCTCGTTGGCTTTTTTAAAGATTAGGCTTGCAGAAAACATTAGTGAAACGCATAGTTATAATATCGATATGCACCAAATTAATAATCAAGCAAAGATAAGGCGTTGAGGGCTGTTTTGATGAAATCATTGCGTCAGTTTGACCTGAATTTACTGGTGCTTTTTGAAGCCCTGCTGACCGAACGGCACGTGAGTCGGGCGGCAGAAAAGGTTTTTCTCAGCCAGTCCGCTATGAGTCACGCCCTGAACCGACTGCGGGAACAGCTGGATGACCCCCTGCTGATCCGCACCGAAAACGGCCTGCAACCAACACCAAGGGCACTGGAACTGCTACCGGAAGTACGCAACGCCCTAAGGCAGATTGAACGTAGCCTCAGCCCGCCGGAACACTTTAATCCTGCCAACAGTGAACGGGCTTTTGTGATCGCCTGTACCGACTATTTTGAGGCGGTTGTCTTTCCGGATATGATCAGCCACTTTCAGAATATTGCCCCCAATATTTCCGTAGAAGCCCGCATGATTGACGAAGATGCTTTTCTTTCTGATCTGGAAACCGGTGAGGTGGATCTGGTCGTCGGCATGGATGCGAACGAGCAGGTTCCTGCGCATCTTGTGGTGGAAAACTGGATCAGCGAGCAGCAGATTTGTCTGTTAGCCCAGAGCAATCCTGATCTGCCGGAACAGCTGGATCTGGAGGATTATATTCAGCGCCCCCACATCGTGTTTTCGGATCTGGCGGGCAGTAACGCTAATGCTATCGACCATTGGCTGGCGGAACATAAACTCGGCCGTCGCAGTATCGCCCGAACCGTAAACTATATGGCGGCTGCAAAGATTGTCGCCCAGACTCAGGCGATTATGACCCTGCCCTATCAGATGGGACTGCTCTTCAGTGAACTCTTTCCGGTAGCGCTGGCAGAACCGCCGGAAGGGCTGCCAAGCGTGCAGATGACTCAGATTTATCACCCGCTCTTTGCCAAGGAACCGGGCCGGGTCTGGCTGCAGGAACAGGTGCAGCACTTTGGGGATCGCCTGTTGAACAGCTGAGAACTCAAGAACTGAGATACAGACTGAAAAGACAAAGAACAGGCATAAAAAAACCTCAGCATTTACAGACTGAGGTTTTTCTTTAGCCGATCAGACTCGGCAGTGATTCAGTATCAGATCAGCTTTTGAATCAGATCAGCTTTTGTATCAAATCGCCTGGGGTTCACCGTTCATCCAGCTGGCACGGCAACGGAGGAAGTCCGCCAGCGGGTAATCCCAATCCTGCTGATGTCGGTCCTGCCAGCGGCAGATCTCCAGCTGAAGCTCAACCGCGTTGGGTTTCTCACCGGCTTTAAGGTTGGCGCGGTGACTATTCAATACGTCCAGTAACGCATCATGCTGAGCTTTATGACCAACATACTGATCAAATTCCGTTGTCAGCATAAAGCGCTCTTCCTGTTCGAAATGCTCTTTTGCTTCCTGATAGATCTGCTCCAGCAGATTGCCAAAAGCACGTTCGTCCACCAGCGGCAAAGCACCCAGCAACGCGGTAAATTTATGGTGTGCACGATCCATGGCCGCGTGCTCGTAATACTGCAGGCGCATGCCTGGTGCAATTTCTGTTGCTTTCAGTTTTCTCAGAGTCGTTTTTGCAGCATCTTTTGAGGAAGTCATAGCAACCGCCATCGATTAACAGGATTTATAAAGATCCGGGATTTAACAGGCCGGAACCGGCAGGTCGGATATCCTCATGTTTTATGGGTTTTAAAACAATGCTGCCGGTCAACACTCTGTTGATCAGAAAAAACCGCTTTACCGTTTTCGCACTGCGCAGCAGAAAGGCGCCACTATCGCAATTTCAGATAGCGTTAAACCGAATCGCACCGATACTGTTAAGCCACTTCCTGCCCGGCTTCCTCAAAATACTCCGGTTCAGACGATACCTTGCGCCGACTTGTCAGCAGAGCCTGACAAATACCGGAAAACAAAATCAGACCGCAACCAGACATCTGCAGCAGGTTCAGGCTCTGATCAAACAGCAGCCAGCCCAGAGCAACCACTGTAATAGGCTCCAGATACGCCAAAGTGCCAAAGGCTGATGCCGGTAGGGCTCTTAAAGCCACAACGGCAAGCACTATTGCCAGGAAGCCGGGCACAATACCCGCCAGCAACAACCACCCCCACTGAGAAAGCGAAATGCTGTCTGCCTGAAGCAGCATTAGCGGTAACATACAAAGCGCACCGGCAAACATCTGATAACCACTGCGGGTCAGTACGTGAATGCGCTCTTCTATCAGGCGATTTGTCAGCATAAAGGCGGCATAACAGGCCATGGCACAAAACCCGTAGAAGAGGCCAAGAGCCTCATCCGCTCGCCCTGCCAGGGAAAGGTTAAATTCCATCATCATGGCAAAGCCGAAGAGTGCCAGCAGTATCAGACCGATTGAAGCGGTTGAAAGGCGCTCTCCGAGAAAAAAATGCGCGACAACGGATGCGGTAACGGGAGCCAGATACATCAGCATCACGGCGTTAGCCATAGTGGTGTACTGCATCGCCAGAATATAAAACACCACGAATCCCGCCAAAAATGCACCGGTCAGCAAGACCTTTACACCCGGCCATATAAAGAGTTTCTCTCGCTGTCGGGTGGCCAAAAGAAAGACAGCCATCAACACGGCACCAATGAACAACCGATAAAAGGTGACAGTCTCAGCGCTGACATCAGCAAACAGAGAAATGGTGCCTATCGTGCCCATAAAAAAAGCCGATAGAGCGGCAGCCAGTAAAAAGCGACCGGAAGCTTCCGATGACATAGCAAAATTCCTGGAAAAAAGAGCCTAAACGCAAAAACCGGTACCCTAGAAGCACCGGCTTGAATTAGACAGATGTTATCAAGCGAATACTAAACTTTGCCAGAAGTGATTTGTATTCAGGCTGGAATTTTACCCCCGGCCAGACTGGCCAGAGCCCAAGTCAGGTTATCCCTTGCCTGCTGTTCTCTCTCCTTGCGAAAAACGTCGGTCCGGTAGAGGGCATTCTCATCAAGAAAGCCCTGCAGTAACGCCGCTCTTTTACGGCAATAAACCGCAAGCGGGACCTCAAGATACTCGCTGCGGATCGCCTGCTCATAACGGACATATGCTTCAGGTGAAGTCCCCAAGATGGCAAGATCAATATCCAGCATCCAACAGGTATCCGGGTTTTCAGCGACACCATCAGCTTTATCAGTACCCACCTCGGTTTTATCAGTACCCACCTCGGTTTTATCAGTACCCACCTCGGTTTTATCAGTACCCACCTCGGTTTTATCAGTACCGACATCCGCGTTATACGCAGAAATTCCCCCAAGGTCAGAGGCATTATCGTGACAGGTAGCCATAATCAGCTGATAAACCCGTTCTGATTTCGTAGATTCGACCTTTTGACTTTGCAGAAAGACCTGTGCCCACTGGGCACTTTTCAGCTCATTGTCCTGCCGGAAGGGATCGTACACGGCATCGTGGAACCAAAGCGCCAGTTCAACCTCGTCCGGATTTTGCAGCTCAGCGCGAAAACGGTCCAGCTGTTCCAGACAAGCATCCACATGAAACTCGGTATGGTAATAACGTCCCTCTTTGCGATAAGCATCCTGCAGCATCTCAAACAGCGGGCCATGCTCAGCCAGCCCCCACTGCTGCATCAGCAATTTCCAGCGGGAGAAATTAAAGCGTTCCATAGAGGCACTCCGGATCAAAGCAAAAACAAATTAAGCTAAAACACTAAGTTAAAGAATTTAATTACAGAATCATAGGGTTATAGATGATTCTAAGTTAGCTTACCAGCTTGTCAGCGATGAATTTGGGCTATTAAAAGGTTACTCCCAGCGAGCCTCATCAGGCTGAAGTTTAAAGCCTATGGTTCGGCCATCCGCACAGAGCTGCTCAACCCGTATGGGCGCGCCGTCATCATTGAGTTCCACCCAGCCAATGCCAGCGCTATTGGTCAAACGCTCACCGGGATCAGCGGTTTTCGGCTTTCTCGGAATAACCCGCATCTTCCGCCGCTTGGTAAACCAGTTTAAAGGAGATCGAGGTGAATAGAGCCAACGATTCAGGCGATCAAACACCGTCAGCAAAGTCGCCGGAAACTCATTTTTAAAGCCACTACTGGTGATCTGCCAGATATCCGGCCCACGCTCTCGCCCCCGCAGCTCAATGTCATAAACAAAGGAGTAATGCACATCGCCGGAGAGAATCACAAAGTTCTTCGGGGTTTTAGGATGACGGAAGAGATTCATCAGCGCGTAGGCAGCACCTTTGTGCGCCATCCAGTTTTCAGCGTCCACCATAAGAGGTTTGCCAAACCAGGTGAAGATACGCTGGATCACCTCGATCAGCTTTACACCGAAGACAGGTGCCGGAGATACCATTACCACCGCATCATGGCCGATCAGGCTTTGCTGAAGATCGGTAAGGGCCTCCCAGTCCATCAGACCGGATGGCAGATCCAGCGAGCGTTCCGAGCGCCAGCGATGGGTTCGGGTATCCAGTACCAGCAGCACCGGCTGGGTATCCCATTGATAGTGCCAGTCAGGAAAGCGAATCAGCGCTTCAATCAGTTGGTTATGCTTGTCACCTCCGGGGGCTGCCAAACAGGTTTCTGTCAGCTGTATCAGGTTTTCCGGCAGCTGTTCCGGCGCATTGCCCCAACCCTGACACAGGAGATAGCCGATCAGAGTATTGCCGATAATCCGGCGGGAGAAATCATGGCCGTAGGCGGTTTGCTCCCAGGCGGCGGTCAGGTTCCAGTCGTCGGTTATATCGTGATCATCAAAGATCATCGCCACCGGCAGATGCGCCATCAGACGGCGAACCTTAGATAAACCGCTAACAAAGTGCTCAAGCTCACGATTTTCTTTCCGATATCGCTCTGCCTGATCCGGTGTCAGGGTTTGCGGCAGATCCGTTACGCCGGGCACAACCAGATTCTGCCAACCCGCTGGCGACCAGACCAGCAGATACATAGAGAGCACTTCCGCCAGTGTAATCAGGTGATTATGGGCGTTGTCAGAAGTAAAAACCGGCTTTCTCGCGCCACCAAAGACCAGATCGGTTACCGCCTGACCGCCTTCGGTATCCGGCAGGAGTTCTTGCCGCTGATAGTAATGCGGCTGGTCTGTATGCAGCTGATGAGATGAGGAGACATCTGAGCAAGGCAGAGATTCATTAGGAAAACGCAGCTGATCGGTGAATCGATGAATCGTAGCCAGAAAAGGCGCGGCAACGTCATCCGCATAGATCTGATCACCACTCATAATCAGCAGGGCGGGCCACTCCATCGGGTCGCTGGCTGCCAGTTCATCATCTGCTCGCCAGAGGCCATCGCCACTCTCATGGTGCGGTTTACGACAGGAGCCATGCAGTAGCTTGTTCAGGCGACTTTTCAGTACAAAGCCCGGAGTCTCTTTTCCCGGATAAGCCAGATCAGGTGCCCACTGTCGCCAGCTGATAAAGTCACGGTCAGTCAGATCGTCGAGTGCTTTTCCGGGATCAGACAAAGCTGCAAAGCTCAGCTCATAGCCGATCCAGTAATCCTTGGGTAACGGGTTATCCAGTTTGATCTCTGCCATCTGAAACCAGAGATGCTCCGCTGCCTGAATCTGCCGACAACCCCTTCGCCATTGTTCCACCGTAATCGTGAGTGCATCACAGGAATCAGGCATCAGCTTGACCTGCCCGGCAACGGGCTGAGAGGTCGCCAACCAGAAGGTTAACGTCTCGGATGAACAACGGCGCAGCACAGGCCCCGCTAAAACCAAAGGCAGCTCAGAGTCATCCGTATGAGCGGTCTTCGACGCAGATAGATTCGCGCGGGGTGAAATCGGGTTCATCATCTGGTGGCTTTCGGTCATAGGCTAACATCCTATTAATCTTATGAAATTTGTGCGTCACACAGTGAAAAGCCGTATGACGCGCGCTCTGGCAAAAGGCCAGTCCGGTTTATCCAAAATGCCTGTACTTCAATAAAGTCTGATAACAGAGTCCGGTTAAAGTTGCCCGAAAAATAAACGGCCCCTGGCTTCAACTAAAGAGTGGATCAGATAGATGCATTTTTGGATGCATAAAAGATTCTTTTTTAATATTGTATTAAAAAGGAGTTGTTCTTTTATCACATGGAGTTGGAGACGCATAAACAGCTAAGCTAATTTAAAAGTACTTGGTTACTCTCAGGTAGCCGTGGCCAATTCGGTTTGACCAGAACAGGCCATAAGGATAGAGGTGAGGTTTAAGCAATGACGAAAGAACCCAAAGGCTTTCCTGCCGAAGCGTCCGGGATCGACAACCGATCACGTCTGAAGGAACTCGCCGAGCTTGAGATTATCGGCACGGATCCGGAAGACCAGTACGATCAGATAATCACTCTGATGACGCTGTCCTTTAATACCCCAATTGCAGCAATCAGCTTTATTGATGAAAACCGTCAATGGTTTAAGTCAGAAACCGGTATAAACCAGCTGGAAATCCCCCTCACCGAGAGTTTCTGCAGTCGCGAAACCTTACTCAGTGAGATTGTTGTCATTGAAGATGCGCGCACGGATCACACGCTTCAACACCACCCTATGGTGAAAAATGAACCTTATATCCGCTTCTATGCCGGTGTTGCGATCAGGGGGCCAAACGGCCAATCGGTGGGCACCTGCTATATTATGGATCGTAAACCGCGCAAATTTTCCGATAACGACATCCGTCAGCTAATGGTGTTTGCCCAGCTGGTTGAAACCCAAATCCGCAATCACGCTGAAGTGATCAGCGTTAAACATCAGGCGGTCAATTCCGTCTACTATGATCCCCTGACCGGGCTGCCTAACCAGAGCCTTTTTATTGATCGTCTGGATCAGGCTCTGATGAGCGTATCCGAAGGCACTCAGATCAATGTTTGCGTCATACACCTGTGCCGCTTTGACGAGATGAATCAAGCCAGAGGCAAAGACTGGGCCGACAAGGTTATGTTCTATACCGCAATCCGTCTCAGAGGCAGTCTACCCATTTCAAACACGGTAGCCCGGTTAGAAGGCGCTAAGCTTGCGGTGTTCAGTGTTGAGAAAAGGCACGGTCGATCTACGTCAAACAGTCATAAAAATCTGGCCAAGCGCATTCTCGAGCTCTGCGAGCAGGAGATACGGGTTGATGGTGCTGTGCTGCATATTCCAGTGAAATTAGGGGTCAGCCACTATCCGACAACCGGGGCAACCCCCGACTCCTTGCTTGAACAGGCAAAATCGAGCAGTAAGCGGGAAAAAACCATCAATTATTACTCCAAAGAATATTCCAGTGAAACCAGCCGACGTTTTGAGGTGGAACAACATCTGCAGCATGCTCTGAGTGAGAACCGATTTCATGTGGATTACCAGCCGATTGTCGATATCCAAAGCGGCGAGCTGAGAAGCCTGGAAGCACTGCTGCGCCTTAATGTTGAAGAAGGCCCGATATCGCCGGAAGAGTTCATACCGATTGCAGAAGATACCGGCCTTATTCTCCCTGTTGGGGAGTGGGTGCTAAGAGCCGTTTGTCGTCAGATTGGTACCTGGCGCCCCTATCTGGGAGATACACACCTGCCGGTCGCGGTTAACCTTGCCAGCGAGCAGATGGGGCTGAAAAACCTGAACAGCCTGGTTCTGTCAGCCATCTACGATAACGATTTGGCGCACTCTCAGCTGCAGCTGGAGGTGACCGAAACCAGCCTGATGAAGGATATTGACCGCGCAATCCACAACATGGAGGAGATCCTGCGCCACGGCATCGACTTCTCTCTGGATGATTTTGGCACGGGCTACTCATCCCTCAGTTACCTGCAACGCCTACCCGTCACAAAAGTAAAACTGGATCGGGCCTTTATTCAGAATATCGACACCAACAAACACGATCGGATTCTGGCAAAAAACATCATCAATCTCTGCCATGAGCTCGGCAAGATCACGGTGGCGGAAGGCATAGAAACCCAATCCCAGCTGGACACACTTCGCGAGCTGGGATGCGATCTGGGGCAAGGCTATTTTTTCAGTCGACCTCTGTCTACCCAAGCGATTAATGAACGCATCATTAATCAGCAGCTGATCTTTCCTGATACATTCAGGTAATGAGGTAATATGGACAGCAACAAGCTACCCCGCACCCAAAATATCCGAGCAGGAGTACTGGCACTCATTATCGCCTGCACCCTGTTTCTGCTCGGTCAGCTTTGGATAGGCCTTCATAATGAAAATGAAAAACTTAATGAAAGGTTCAGGCTGAGCACACTGGCGTCCGCAACATCAAAATCAATTGAACAGCATTTAGCATCAAACCTGATGGTAACCCGCATGCTGGAGGTTCAGGTTCGTTTAAATGGCGGAAGCCGTGAAGGTTTTAACCGGTATGCCCCGGAAATTCTGGCGACCTCCCCTGGAGTCAGTAATATCCAGCTCGCTCCTGATGGTGTCATTACTGACATCTACCCCTTGGCCGGAAACGAGCGGGCTATTGGGCACAACATTCTTAAAGATGATCGCCGCCGCGATGAAGCCCGCAAGGCGATCAGCACACGAAAAACAACCTTGGCAGGCCCCTTTGAGCTGATTCAGGGCGGCATTGCCGTCATCGGTCGCCAACCTGTGTTTATTAATAATGGTCGTCAGGACATCTTCTGGGGGTTCACCTCCGCCCTGATCCGCCTGGATGAGTTATTAAAGGTTGCCCGCTTTCAGGACCTGGAAAATCAGGGTTATGCGTTTGAACTGTCACACAAAACGCCGGGGGCTGGCACGATTAAACAGATTAAATCTTCAGGGGAAGCGCTGGGCAAGCATTGGCATGAGGAAACCATTCAGATTCCCAACGGGGTCTGGACCCTCAAAATAGGCTTACCAGAAGCCACTAATCCACAAAATACTCTTCTGCTGACATCGCTAATGACGATACTTGCTCTAGCGATCTTTCTTGCCAGTTTCTATCTGCTGAGACAGCCTGCATACCGTTACCGGCAAATCAGGGATCTTCAGAAACAGATCGAACAATATTCTCTGCAAGATTCTCTGACCGGGATGAGCAACCGTCAGTCCCTTCTGCAGGAACTGGAGCAACTCCAGGTTGAGACAAACCCAGACACCTCACTGGCCGCACTGATGGTGATCAACCTGGACAACTTCCGTGCCATTAATGAACATCTGGGATCTGCCAAGGGCGATGAGCTACTCTCACTGGTCGGCAAAAGAATCAAGGCACTGACCCGCGATAGCGATCTCGCCGCCCGAATTGGCGGTGATGAGTTTGCTGTGCTAATTCGCAATATCAGTAGCCAGGATGATGCGGCCATGGTTGCCGACAAATTACAGCACAGTATCAGTCTGCCTGTGGCTGGTCTGTCCGATCTGTATCCGGTGACCGCCTCTATCGGTATCACCCTGATTCATCCAAAGGATGCCAGTCCGAATCAGGCACTCCATAATGCTGATCAGGCGATGCGACTTGCCCGGCAAAATGGTAAAGCACGCTACTACATCGCCCTGTCTCAGGCAGATAACGCACGCTCTGCGGAGCCTGAGCGGAGTAATAACAACGACTTGGTTTCTGATGAAGATAGCTCTTTTAACGCCCTCACAGATAAAGACAACGCGGATAACGACAGCACAAAAAACAACCGCATCAGCCCTTAGCAACCACGAAAAAGCCTCTGAGATCCGCTTACGGATCATCAGAGGCTTTGACTAAAAATAACCTACCTCACAAACAAACTACCTAACAAACTTCTATGATCGTAATTCGTTTAATCGCCTATGTAGATACAGCCAGAAGTACAGGTCTCTTTAATTTCGATACGGCTTAACTGAGGCAACAGCGGCTTAAGCTCCTTCCAGACCCATTTTGCCAGGTTTTCACTGGTCGGGTTTTCAAGTCCGGCAATATCATTCAGGTAGTAGTGATCAAGTCGATCATAAATTGGCTTAAAAGCCTTTTTTATATCACCGAAATCGATAATCCAACCGGTATGAGGGTCAACCTCACCACTGACCACAAGACGGATGAAAAACGAATGTCCGTGCAAACGGCCGCATTTATGACCATCCGGAACATTGGGCAGCAAGTGAGCTGCTTCAAAGGTAAAGTCTTTATAGATTTCCACGTTATTCGATTCCTAATAGCTTGTGGGTCTGAAGGCTAAGCCGCCACTGAGGATGCTGTAAACAGTAGTTAACCACAGCCTGCTCTGCTGAGTCCGATGCCAGCAAATTCTGACGCTGGCCTTCAGTAAGACAAGACGTGTCGCAGGGCTGCAGATAGAAGTGTCTGAAATTCCAATCGGTAAATTGCTCTGGAGAGAGCTCTTCCTGCGGGTAAACCAGCTTCAGCTCATCACCTTCTTTCAGAACAAGCTCGGACGGACCTTTTGGGCTAACGCAAACCCAGTCGATTGGCTTTGGAAGTGGCAGCGTACCATTGGTTTCCAGCGCGATAATAAAGCCCGCATTGTGCAGAGCATCGATCAGGGCTTCATCCAACTGCAGAAGAGGCTCTCCACCCGTACAAACGACATAGGGCGCAACACCACTCTGCCTCGGCCAAAGGGAAAGCAGGGCTTCGATCACATCCGCTGGCTCCGGATATTTGCCCCCCAGATTGCCATCAGTGCCAACAAAGTCAGTATCACAGAAATTACACTGCGCTTTGGCACGGTCCGCTTCCCGACCAGACCAAAGATTGCATCCGGTAAAGCGGCAGAAAATCGCAGGGCGGCCCGAATGGGCACCTTCCCCCTGCAGGGAATAGAACATCTCTTTAATGCTGTACATGAAAATTCCGGCTGGCGTGGGACCTCATGCAATATGAGGCCACACGTAATATGAGATCAAAGCATCTGGCTGCACAGCTTGCGGTTACGCTGCATCTGACTCAGCAAACTAACCCGACAACCCTGACCTCTGTACAGCCGCTCCGGCTAATCCAAATCCGCAGCGGCGGCGATTCTATCACGAATGATTGAGAGTCTCTGCTCTAACACGCCCCCTCATCTTTGCCATAAGCACCAAGCCTTAATCACAAAGAAACGACACAGGAATTTAATAAATTTTAGCCTTTTATTTAATTTTCTAATAAACCTGCAAAAGCTATACTGGATTTATTCCCCGCATAAACGATTGGATCACCTACATGACGCAGCCCAATGGCCTGCAGCTGCCTGCTGCTTACCATAAGACTTCGACTTATAAGACACTGCTTTATACCTTTATCAGTGTGACACTGACCGGTGTGATTTTTACCTTCCTGATGTCCAACTACCTGAAAAAGCAAACCATTGAAGCACTGGCCAGTACTCAGGCCGAGCAACAGGCCGAAATCATTTTTAAAGCTCTTTGGCAGGGTATGATGCAGGGCTGGAGCAAAGAAGAAATGGATCATTTCATACACTCGCTTGAGCTCAGCCCCCAGGAAAAACAGGTATTACTGGTTCGCAGTAAGATCATCGAAGAGCAGTTTGGAGTAACCGATGCCAGTGAACAGATGCTTAACAGTGACCCTCTTCTGGCTGAGGTGATGAAAACAGGACAAACGCGCATCTTCCAACAGCACAATCAACTGAGATACCTGTATCCCATACGAGCAACCGAAGCCTGCCTCTCCTGCCATGTCAATTCATATGCCGGGGCAATTCACGGTGTGATAGATCTGCGCTTCAGTGATCGTCCGATGCAACAACCCCTGGCACATACCTTCAATGTTTACATAGCCACAACGCTGTCCATTCTGGTTCTGCTCTGCAGCGCCCTTTTCTTTATTCTGCGACTGAGAATTGTACGACCACTACGACATCTCTCACGACAGATCAGAGAGGCCATTAAAGACGACCTGAGTGTTAACCGTATCGATTCTGACCAGTTTCAGCTCAGAGAGCCATTTCAACTGGCCCAAAGCTTTAATCAACTGGCTCAGGAGCTTGACGATTACCACAATCAGTTAAAAGAACACTCTTATACTGATGCGCTAACCGGCTTATTTAACCGACGTTACTTTAACGAGCAGATGCCAAATCTGATTCTTAAAAGCCGAAGTACAGAGCAGCCTCTGACCCTGATGCTGATTGATCTGGACCGGTTCAAAGCGATCAACGACACTTATGGCCATGAGGCTGGTGATCTGGCGCTGATTTTCTTCTCATCGGTTCTTAAACACGTTGTCAAACCAGAAGATCTGGTCATCCGGCTGGGTGGTGATGAATTTGTACTGGTTTTGACCAACACCGACATTAGTGGAGTCATTGCCATTAAACGGCGTATGACAGAACTCCTGAATGAAAAGCGCGCTAACCTTAGTGTTGTTAGTCTGCATCTTCAGGCAAGCGTGGGTTATGCGACCTATCCTAGCGACGCAACGTCGACGGATGCTCTGCTGCTTCAGGCAGACAACGCCATGTATCACGAAAAACGGGCACGAAAAGCCGAAAAATAGCCGGTATAACCCGCAAAAAGGGGGGCTGGGAATAAACGCTGCAAAGAACTGGGAAGCCGGAAACGAAAAAGGCCGCACGAATGCAGCCTTTTCGATCAACGACCGTCTGAACTCTATTCCGTTAGAAGTTCACGTTCTCCGGCAGCCAGAGAGATACGATCCCGCCCCTCTGCTTTTGCTTTGTAAAGCGCTTCATCGACATAATGAATCGAGGACTGGACATCGACCAGCACCTCACCCAAGCCCGCACTAACCGTAAAACGTATCGGTTTGTTGTCATGCATGATGACCGTTTCCCGGCAGTTATCTACCACCCGCTGTATCACTTTTCGCGCCTCTTCCAGCGAAGTTTCCGGTAAAACGATAATAAACTCCTCGCCACCGTATCGGCCGATAATATCTGTTGTGCGTAACGCGTCTTTCAGCTGTTTGGCAAAAGCGATCAGAACCTTATCTCCCGCCTGATGACCGAAAGTATCATTAACCGTTTTAAAGTGGTCCAGATCCAGCAGTGCCATCGATAGTGTCCGGTTATAACGCTCTGCCCGGCTCAACTCGGACTCTGCCTGAGTCATAAAAGAGCGTCGGGTAAGAAGGCCTGTTAAGGCATCCGTTGTCGCCTGTTCAAACAGCTTTAACTGCATGTGCAGCTGCGATAACTGAGCCCAGATCGCAATCCCCATAATGACCGCCAACAACCACAAATTATTCAGAGAGGTCAGGGTTAGCATCTGATGCTGAACCAGCTCATCCAGTGAGAGCGTAAAAATGGTGAAACAGGCCAGTAAACAGCCCTCTTTCAGTGTCAACGGAAAAACACAGTGAATCGCAATAATCAGAAAGGGCAGGAAGGTATAAGAAGCCAGGCGCTCATCATCCAGATGATCCCCCAAAATAAACTGAGTCGACAGATGGAAGAGTGCCGGCATTACCATCAGAACGACCAATCGGAATCTGGCATGACCTAACGAGAAGACATAGGACGCCTTAACCCAGAGCGCCAGCAACGACAACGAAAACAGCAGTCGCGCAATTACCATCATGCCAAAATCACTTTCCGGCAGAATAAAATAATCGACCGGAATCCACAGCGGTGTCAGCACCGAAAAAAGAAGCGCCAAAAAACGCACCCGGGTATTGATATATTCTGCCCGTACCAGATTGAAGTCTGCCGGGTGCTCACGACTACCAAGCAGCTCATAACCTTTTACCTGCTCAAATAGGGAACGTACCCGCTGCAATATCGTCAGAGAATCGATATCGGTCAGAATGGATTTATCTCGCATTATTAAAATAGACCTAAACTAAAAAAGAATCAGCGCTGGAAAAATGAATAAAAACAATATGTTTCGCGGGGACTATACCCTTATTTTTCTTGCCGGTTATCATCCGCGAACAGAAAAACAATAACAGCCTACATTTTGTGACAAAGCGCGCTGTTTTGTAACACCCTTTTCACAAAGAAATTTTTTTTCTGTTAGGCTCTATTGTTAGATACAGAAGATATGTATCATTTTGTAACGAAAACAAGAACTGCCCAGTCAACTATACTGAGTCAGTCTACAAAATAAACCTGAGGGTTTAACGCAACAGCTAAAGGATCTTACCGCTGATGACTACCCCCATCGTCATATGTGATGATTCGAGCTTTGCCCGCAAACAGATGGCACGATCCCTACCCGGTGGATGGGACGTTGAAATCAGCTTCGCCAACCACGGCGGTGAAGCGATTGAAGCCATCAAAGCCGGTAAAGCGGACATCCTCTTTCTCGACCTGAATATGCCAGTCATGGATGGCTATGCCGTTCTGGAAGCCATTCGTAACGAGGATCTGCCGACTATGGTACTGGTGGTCTCCGGCGATATTCAGCCGGAAGCCCACAAGCGTGTTAAAGCGCTCGGTGCACTGGACTTCGTAAAAAAACCCGTTACCACCGAAAAGATAACCGAAATCCTGACCAGCTACGGCATTATCAGCAGCTCCGTGCCCCAAACGGAAACCGAACTGGCCCGTTTTGATGAAGAAGTCGCTCTGACCGATCTGATACAGGAAGTGGTCAACGTTTCTATGGGACAGGCTGGCAGTCTTCTCGCCGGCTTGCTCAACACGTTTATCCACCTGCCGGTCCCCAAGGTACACCTGAAAAACTACAGCGAACTTAAGGATGTACTGGCCTCTAAAGATGCCTTATCGCTCTCCGGTGTTTCTCAAGGCTTTAACGGTTCAGGTATTGCAGGCGAAGCAATTCTGATTGTGGGGGACGAAAGTTTCCCTCATATGACCCGCCTGATGCAATACGACCAAATGCCCCCCAATAGCAGTGGCATGCCGGGTAATAACGACCTGGAAGTGTTAATGGACTTGTCCGGGATTCTTATCGGCGCCTGCCTGAAGGGTATCGCAGAGCAGTTAGATATTGAGTTCAGCTACAGTCACCCGGTTGTTCTGGGGCAGAAAAAAAACCTGCCCCCTCTCTTAGGAGCCCCTGCTAAAGATCAGAAAGTACTGGCGATTGAGATTGATTACGGCATCCCTGACCATCAGGTAGAGTGTGACCTGATCCTTGTACTGACCGAAGACTCTTTGCCTGCTTTGACGAAACGCGCGGGGTATCTGAAATGATGAATGCCAACAATGAACTGGATATGTCCCGACTGCATTGGCTGATGCAGATGCTGCAAACCGTCGATGTCGGCCTGGTTGTCGTTGATAAAGGCTATGACATTCAGCTGTGGAATGGCTTTATGGAAAACCACAGCGGAGTACGTACCTCTCAGGCCAGAGGCAGCAATATCTTTGCGCTCTTCCAGGAGTTGCCGGAAAAATGGCTGACCCGAAAACTGGAATCGGTATTTACTCTGGACAGCCGAGCCTACTCCACATGGGAGCAGCGCCCGCACCTGTTCAAATTTAAAAGCTACCGTCCCTTAACCGGAAAATCGGATCAGATGTATCAGAACATCACGATCATTCCGCTGACCGGTATGGACAAGAGCGTGACCCATGCAGCGATTCTGATCTATGACGTTACTGATATTGCCACCAGTAAAATTGAGCTGGAAAAAGCTAATCAGGAGCTGGCACGCCTGAGCCGCACAGATCGCCTTACAGGGCTGAACAATCGCGGCCACTGGGAAGAGCGTCTGGATCAGGAGTTCCGCCGTTTCAAACGCAGTCAAACTCCCTCGTCCCTTGTGATGTTCGATATCGATCACTTCAAGCAAGTTAACGACACCTATGGCCATCAGGCGGGTGATGAAGTGATCAAGTTAGTCGCCAGCACCTTATTGAAGCTACAGCGGGAGACAGATATTTCAGGACGTTATGGCGGTGAGGAGTTTGGCATCATTCTGCCGGAAACCAATGCTGAACAAGCAGTGATCATGGCCGAACGGCTTCGGGTCAGCCTTGAAACAAGCAAGGTAGAGTACGAAGGTCAGAGCATTCAGTTCACCATCAGCCTTGGTGTCTGCGAAATCGCAAATGAGATGACCGAGTACAATCAATGGCTGGAACTGGCTGATCAGGCCCTTTACAGCTCCAAGCGTAACGGCAGAAACCAGACGACAATACATTCTGCGTAACCGTTCGCTATTGATAACAGCCCGCTCTTCCTGCCGATCTTATTCAGGCAAATCCCTCTTACTGGCCGGTTTTTACCGGCCTTTCTTTTAGTCGGCTACCCTTCATCGTTTAAATCAGATTCAAACGCTCACTTTAACCTGTCAAAAAAGTCTACACTGATGAAAAGAAACGGTTTTATCTGTTGCGAGGGAAAAGCTATATGTATGACAGCATCGTATTGGGAAGCGGCGTTATTGGAGTAAATACGGCCTATTGGCTCGCCAAAGCAGGACATAAAGTTCTTGTGGTTGACCGTCAGCCAATACCGGGCAATGAAACCTCTTTTGCCAATGGCGGACAGATCGCTGTCAGCCATGCCGAACCCTGGGCCAAACCTTCAGCACCTTTTTCCGTTATCCGTGACCTGATAAGAGATGATGCTCCCCTGCTTTTTCGACCCGGCGCTGACGTTCAGCAGTGGCGTTGGCTGGGCGGTTGGCTGGCCCAATGCACTCCCGGTCAGTGGCGCAAAAATCTGTTCGAAGCGATGCGGCTTTCAGCCTACTCTCAACAACTGACCCGACAGGTTCAGGAAGAGCATCAACTGGATTATCAGCAAAAACGTCTGGGAGTGTTACACCTCTATCGAAACCACAGAGCCCTGGAAGTTAGCCAGAAAAGTATTGAACAGATGCAGGCCTTCGGCTGTAACCGGCGCATCATTTCGGCTGAAGAAGCCTTTAACATTGAACCGACTTTGCGTCTGAGTAATGAAAAAATTGTTGGAGCGACCTATACCGAAACGGATGAATCCGGTGATGCTCGTGCATACTGCCAACAGTTGACAGAGGTATGCAAAGGAATGGGGGTTGAGTTCGCTATGAACACCCACATTATGCAGCTCGTCCGGGAAGGCCGACGTATCCACGTTCGGGTTAATGGTGAACTGGGTAATCGCCACCTGACCGCCAACCATGTAATTGTCTGCATGGGCCCTTGGTCTGCAAGAATTCTGCGCCCCTTAAAGATCTGGCCAAATATCTATCCGATTAAAGGCTATTCCATCTCAGTTCCTCTGGAGCATCCGGACAATGCTCCCAACGTCAGCCTGACCGATGAAGCCAACAAGTTAGTCTTCAGCCGGTTGGGTGATGAGTTACGTGTGGCAGGAACCGGTGAACTGGGGGGGTATTCCCGGGAACTGAATGTCAAACGTTGCGACCGTATTCTGGAACATGCCAGAAACCTTTTCCCGAAAGCAGGTGGTTTTGATCAGGCGCGGTTCTGGACAGGATTAAGGCCCGCAACACCTACAGGGCTACCCTGTATCCGAAAAACCCGCTACGACAATCTCTGGATCAACAGCGGCCATAATCTGGGCTGGACGATGGGTTGTGGTTCGGGCAAATATCTGGCCGATATGATCTGTGAGGGGGATAAAACCGAATACGACCGATACGAGCTGCCCCTGCTTTCCAGCTAGCACCAGCTCATTTTAGTTTTTCAGTGAACGGTAAAAACGGATATCGGAGAACTCGTAAGGTTCTCCCAACTCCGGCAAGGTATGCGCTGTGAACGTGTCCGTTAACTGATACCGGGGATGACTGAAGTTTTTCACCCTGGAATCGGCAACCCAAACTTCATCAGCAAAACAGAAAAACGTATCCAACCAAGGCAGATTTTCCCGGTCATACAGTACATCCGCAGCGATCAGAAGGTCAGCCTGATTCCTGGGAAGCGCCAGAAGATCTCCCGCGACTTTGTACTTAACATCGTTAAGTAGCGCATTTTCTTTGCAGGCCAGCTGAGAGACGGGATCAATATCACAAGCGATCACCTCCGCCCCCACCATACTGGCTGCCACTGCAACCACTCCGGAACCTGCGCCAAAGTCAATTACCCGCTTGCCAAGCAGTTCGTGCGGGTGATCGAGAATATAGCGAGCGAGTGCCAAACCACTGCCCCAGCAAAAACCCCAATAAGGCGCATGCTCAAGAATGGCAATGACCTCATCCGGTGTAAACGCCCGGTCAACAGGTTCAGGATCAACCAGCCAAAGCTGAATCGCTTCGGCTTCAGGCAATAACATTGCTTTGACCCGAGCAGACGGCAACATCTGTTGAAGCGCTGTATTCAGTTGCTTAGACATCAGTCAGGCCTGATCAGACGTTCAGCTCGGCCAGCTGTGTTGCCAGGGCTTCAACCTGCTCCGGAGTTCCGTTTTCACGCCACCATAGGGTCAACGCTGCGGTGCCGGATTCAAAGATCAGAGTATCCTGAGGCAAAACCTGCAGCAGGGATTTAAGGCGCTCCTGTTGCTCAACGCTCAGAACCGGTGTTGCAGGCTCAAGCCAGACCCAGCCCGAAATAAACTCATCCCCCCGGTACTCAATTTCCTCTTTGTCGAGCCGGGCGCAATTGCCCAAGCGAAAACGGTGAGCAGACTTTTTACCCTCCGCATCACGCATGACACGATACGCGATAGCATTGGTCTTAGTACCCAAAAGCTCAAACGACTCCAGACGTACCTTGATCCCTGCGTGAAGCGCCAGCTTACGCAGATGCATCTGATAGCGCTGTCGCTTTGACGGAACAATCCAGGCGATAGGACTGAGAACCGCCGCAAAAATCAGAACCACAATAAGCCAGGTACTCATAAAAAAACCTCATCAGGAAAAAGTCAGAAACCGATAATCCGGGGCGATCAGAACAATTAAAATGGGCCGTATTTCTAAAGAAAAGATTGAAATGTGACCCACGCCAACGCAGTGTACCTGATCAGATTGTTAATTGAATTGCGGCCTATACTAATCGATAGACAAGGGATAAAGTACAGTCAGATAAGGATTTTTTAGCAGGAGGACATAAAAATGAGCCAATACAAACACGTACTGATCGCTGTTGACCTCACTGACGAATCAGGTCAGGTTATTGTGAAAGGTCAGGCAATTGCGGAACGAAACAACGCGGATATCAGTCTGATTCATGCTCTGGAGCCTCTGGGCTTTGCTTATGGTGGTGATATCCCAATGGATCTGACCACCATTCAGGAACAACTGGAGCAGCATGCCAAAGAGAAACTGGCTGAACTGGCTGCGCCACTGAGCATTCCGACCGAACGCCAACATATTCTGGTTGGTGTACCAGATAGCGAAATCCATCGCATGGCCAAAGAGCAGGGTGTAGATCTGATTGTGGTTGGCAGTCATGGTCGCCACGGTCTTTCCCTATTGTTAGGTTCAACCTCTACAGGTGTTCTGCACGGCGCTAAATGTGATGTCCTGGCAGTTCGTATTCAGGAAGAGAAATAAGTCCGGAATTGAACTGAAAGCACAATAAAAAAACCGGAACAGAATTTCTGTTCCGGTTTTCGTTCTATAGGCCCTGCGGCCTTTGTCAGAGAAGAAAGAAGCTTACTCGTCTTTCATCGCCTCAAGCTCTACCCAACGATCCATCGCTTTTTCCAGCTCACCTTCTTTGTACTGAAGCTTGTCCAGAGTTTTAGCAACCTTAACCGGATCCCCCTGATAAAAAGCCGCATCACCAGTGATGGTCTGCAACGCTTCCAGTTCAGCTTCCAGTTTTTCGATCTCAGCAGGCAACAGATCCAACTCACGCTGTAATTTGTAACTGAGTTTCTTGCCTTTAGGGGCAGTTTTAGCGGCACCGTTATCGGCAGGACTGGCGTCAGCTGACTTTCCAGGGCTGGTTTCGGCTGAAGGCGTTTTATCCGTCTGCAGGGTGCTGCTGTCATTACCATCACCACCGGCAGCTTCCGGTGGGAACTTACCACCCTGACGTACCCAATCACTGTAACCGCCAACGTACTCTCTCACTATGCCATCACCCTCAAAGGCAAACACACTGGTGACTACGTTATCCATAAAAGCACGATCGTGACTGACCAGAAACACAGTACCGTCAAAATTGGCGATCAGCTCTTCCAGCAACTCCAGTGTTTCCACATCCAGATCGTTGGTCGGCTCATCAAGAACCAGCATATTGGCAGGTTTGGTGAAGAGCTTTGCCAGCAGCAAACGGTTACATTCCCCCCCGGACAGGGCTTTTACCGGTGTCCGAGCCCGTTCAGGACTGAACAGAAAGTCCTGCAGATAGCTCATCACATGTTTATCACGGCCACCAATAGTAATACTGGTTTGTCCTTCTGCCACGTTATCCATCACGCTGCGTTCAGGTTCAAGTTGAGCGCGTAACTGATCGAAATAAGCAACCTCCAGCTTGGAGCCCATCTTAAGATTGCCGCTTTGCGGCTCCAGCTGCCCCAGAAAGAGTTTCAGCAGAGTGGATTTACCGGCACCATTACGACCCAGAAGTCCGATTCGGTCTCCACGCATCACCCGGGTAGTCAGATTACGGATAATCGGCTTATTGCCCCAGCTGTAACTGACGTTTTCCAGTTCCGCCACCAGCTTGCCGGAAGACTCCGCTTTGTCCAGTGTGATATTGGCAGTACCCTGACGCTCTCGGCGCTGAGAACGCTCTTTACGCAAATCCTGCAGTGCACGTACACGACCTTCATTACGGGTACGACGGGCCTTAATCCCCTGACGAATCCAGGCTTCTTCCTGCGCCAGTTTTTTATCAAACTCAGCATTCTGACGCTCTTCCACTTCCAGCATGTGCTCTTTATGCTCAAGGAAGCTTGGATAGTTACCTTCCCAGATGGTCAGCTGACCCCGGTCCAGTTCAACAATACGGGTGGCCAGTTTCTGAAGGAAGGCCCGGTCGTGGGTGATAAAAAGGACCGCACCACGAAATTCACTCACCTGCTGTTCCAGCCAGGCGATGGTTTCAATATCCAGATGGTTAGTCGGTTCGTCCAGCAGCAACAAATCCGGCTCACTGACCAGAGCACGGGCAAGAGCCACACGACGACGCCAGCCACCGGACAAAGCTTTCATCGGCGTTTCAGCCGGCAGATTAAGACGGGAAATAATGGACTCAACACGCTGGGTCAGCGCCCAACCGTCTTTGCTTTCCAGCTCGCTCTGCAAGCGCTCCAGCTTCTTGAGATCGTTATCATCGTGAATATTCATCACCAGATGATGGTAATCACGAATCAGCTTGCCAACATCAGGAATGCCATCTGCAATAATATCGAAGACGGTATCGTCACCGGCCAAAGGCAAATCCTGAGCTAACTGCCCGATCTTCAGACCGGGCTGACACCATAAAGAGCCAGAGTCCTGATGAATCTCTCCAGAAACCAGCTTAAGCATAGTGGATTTACCTGCGCCATTGCGGCCTACCACACAAATTCGCTCACCTTTGCTGATAACCAGAGAGGCTTCATCCAGCAGGGCGTGATGACCAAATGCAATACTGACTTTTTCTAATCTTACTAACGCCATGAAATGCCTGTAAAAAACTTTGGAATTATCTGTAAAAAAACGGATCCGATGTTGAGGTATCCACCTAAAACTTGCTACTTTAAACAGTCGTATCAGGATGATCAGACAGGAAACCCGAATGATTTATTTTCCCGTGTTAAGACAAGTTGTTATGTTGGGAACCATTATCGCCTTTTTAACCGGCTGTATGCACGATATTCCTAAACTGGGCGTTGAAAACAATCGCCTCAAACCCTGCCCGGACACGCCCAACTGTGTTGCCTCTCATCCGGATACTCCGGAAGGCCAGAAAGTGCCTCCCATTCTTTATACTGCAGAACAGACTCTCGCTTACGATCAGATGGAAGCACTGCTTTCAGAGCGTGAAGATGCCATTGTCGTAACCCGTGAGCATGCCCATTACCTGAGAGCCGACTTCCGAACGCCGCTGATGGGCTTTATTGATGATGTTGAATTTTACTTTCAGGTTCCGGGTGTTATTGCCGTTCGTTCCGCATCCCGGGTAGGTTATTCCGATCTGGGCACCAACCGCCGGAGGATTGAAGAGATCCGCAAAATATTCAGCGAACGTATGGCGCAACCACTTCTTGAAAAGAAAGTACCGATTCAGACGGACTAGTATCTTCTGCCACCCCACAATTACTAGCCACAGGCAAAAAAAAAGCCCGCAATCTATGCGGGCTTTTAACATTCAGTCTTAAAGCTTATTCCGTGGCATCCGGCTGCTCCAAACCTTCAACCTCACAGATTCGGCGTACAACTAAGTCGAACAGCTGTTTTGGCTGAAATTTAGACAGGAAGTCATCACAACCAACCTTCTGCACCATCGCTTTGTTAAAGCTACCACTCAGGGAAGTATGCAGCGTAATGAAAAGATCTTTCAAACGAGGATCTTCGCGAATCTCACGGGTCAGGCGATAACCGTCCATCTCAGGCATCTCGGCGTCCGTAATCAGCATCAGCAGCTTATTAGGTACATCTTCACCAGCATCGGCCATAGCGCGGAGTTTATCCAGACCTTCGCGGCCATCACGGGCTTCGTGGATGGTGATCCCCAGATGACTCAATGTCTCTTTAACCTGCGCTCGGGCGGTAGAGGAGTCATCCACCATCAGAACTTCCATCTTGCTGGCAGCCTGACGAATCTGGTCGTCCAGATTCTCAGTATCAACGCTGATCAGGTATGGCGAGATCTCTGCCAGCACTTTCTCTACGTCAATGATTTCAACAATTTTCTCTTCAACACGAGTGATGGCAGTCAGGTAATGAGAGCGGCCGGTCGTACGCGGCGGCGGCATGATCTCATCCCAGTTCATGTTGATAATACGGTCTACGCCACCGACCAGAAAAGCCTGAACAGAGTTGTTATACTCGGTCACAATCAAGCTGCTTTCTTCTGTAGGCTGTAGCGCTGGCATGCCGATCGCCTGACTGAGATTGATCACCGTCACCGTCTGGCCACGCAGATGGGTTACACCAACCACATAAGGATGGTGATGAGGCAGATTGGACAGTGCAGGTAAACGCATCACTTCCTGAATTTTGAACACGTTGATGGCAAACAGCTGCCCCGTAAGCAAACGGAACATCAACAGTTCTAATCGGTTCTCACCGACTAACTGTGTACGGGAATCTACGCTAGCTAATACCCCTGCCATGGGCTACTCCAATTTTGTGGTCTCAGATTAAAGGCGATCAATGCCGGATTTCTTCCGTTGGGAAGTCAATAGTAGTTAAATTCGAACCTTATTTCTATCAGGATTCAGGAAACTAATGAGTGACAGCAAACAAAATTCACCGATACAGGCCCCTGCCGCTCTGATCGACATCGGCGTCAACCTGACCAGTGACCGTTTTCATGGCAAACACAGTGAAATTATAGAACAGGCTCTGGAAGCCAACGTACTGACTCAGATCGTTACCGGAACCTCGCTGAGCTCCTCAGAAGAAGCCCTGAAGCTCTGCGAGCAGTTCCCCGAACACCTGCGTAGCACCGTCGGTATTCATCCCCACGATGCATCAGAATTTACCCGCCAGACGCCTAAGCATATGAAAGATCTGCTGCAACATCCCTTCTGTGTTGCTGTGGGCGAAACCGGTTTGGATTTCAACCGTAACTTCTCGACACCACAAGAGCAGGAAAAAGCGTTTGAGGCGCAACTGGAACTGGCCATAGAGTTTCAAAAGCCGCTCTTTATGCATGAACGGGATGCCTTTGAGCGCCAGCATGAGATTCTGAAAAGTTATCGCGATCATATCGCCGATGGCGTTATCCACTGTTTCACCGGCAGTCAGAAAGCATTATTTGGCTATCTGGATCTGGATCTCTATATCGGCATCACCGGTTGGGTCTGTGATGAGCGCCGTGGAACGGACCTGCAGGCGCTGGTACATAACATTCCGGCTGATCGCCTGATGCTAGAAACCGATGCACCTTACCTTCTGCCCCGCAACATGGTTAAGAAGCCAAAAGACAGAACCAATCGCCCCGCCTTTCTGCCCTGGGTACTGAAAGAGATGAGCCGGCACATGAAACTTTCTGAGCTGGATCTTGCCCACAAAACCAGTGACAATGCGCGTCGTTTTTTCCGTTTGCCCGATAGTTTCAGCCCAGCCAACGAGGTAGCTAATGACCCAGTTTCCGATTTTTATCGACTTTGAATGCTCAAGTCCCGATGAAGATGGTTTTCCCATCGCGGTTTGCTGGTCGACGCCGGATGGCCAGGTAAAAAGCACCCTGATCACACCGGAAGATGATTGGCTGGACAGTAGTAGCCACCAGTTTGATGATGCCGGAATCGACATTGATGACCTGATGCTGCATGGCGTCAGCGCTTTAGAGGTGATCCGCGAACTGCAGGCAGATATCGATACCGATATCGTTTATGTCGATGGCGCAGGCGAAGATGAGCACTGGCTGGATATGCTGTTCGACAGCTATCAGATGAACACCTCCTTTGCCCTTGAACCTGCCGCCAGTCTTTACGACGTTGGCTACGATCACTGGCAGGATCTGCGCAATGAATGGATGGCCGAGCGCGGCATGGATCCCTACCAGTCGGAAGCCAACGTGCTGTCCATGCTGTTTGTGCACCAGACTCTGAATGGTTCTGGTGCTGACGATGGCGAAGCCTTCTGATCACGCTGCAAACTGGCCTAAACAGGCACAAAAAAAACGGAGCACCTGAATCAGGCTGCTCCGTTTTTTTATATCGGTTGGATGCTCGTCTCGGGTATCAGCTCTACGGCTTCTCATTGCGGGAGGCAATAATAGAACGGCTCAGCAGAATCACAGGAATAATCCCCACCAGCACAATCACCAGTGCCGACAAGGCAGACTCTTCCAGCAGCTCATCGGATGCAAACTGATAAACGTGGGTCGCCAGGGTATCGAAGTTAAAAGGACGCAGAACCAGAGTCGCCGGTAGCTCCTTCATACAGTCCACAAACACCACCAGAGCCGCTGTCAGAACACCCGGTTTGATCATAGGCACGTGAACTTTCCAGAGAATCTGCAGAGTGTTGTAGCCCAGAGAACGCGCCGCCATATCCATGCTCGGCGTTACCTTATCCAGACTGGACTCGATACTACCGGCAGATACCGCCAGAAAACGCACGATATAAGCAAAGATCACCGCAAAAACGGTGCCACTCAACAGCAGTCCTGTAGAGATACCAAACCAACTCTCAAACAGACGATCAATGGTGTTATCAAAAGCAGCCAGAGGAATGATCACACCCACCGCCAGAACAGCACCAGGCATAGCATAACCCAGACCGGAAAGGCGCACCGCCTTCTGTACACTCGGTGCTTTCACCAGTCGCTTACCATAAGCCAGAATCAAACCCAGCAGGATAGTACCGATAGCGGCTACTGCTGAGAGCATAAAGCTGTTCCAGCTCATCTGGAAAAAGTCCGGTGTCCAGGAAACATCAAAATAAACCACCGCATGGCGGGCCAGCGACAGCACAGGCACGACAAAACCAAACAGCAGAGGAACCAGACAGATCAGCCAGCAGGCAACCGCCTTGCGGCCGGTCAGACGGGTGCGCTGAAAGGCTTTAAAACGATCACCACGGGAAAACTGTTTCTGACGACGACGGGAATAACGCTCAAGGCCAATCAGCACCAGAATAAAGATCATCATCACACTGGCAATCTGAGCGGCACCACCGATATTGCCCATATTGAGCCAAACATCATAAATACCCGCGGTCAGGGTACGCACCGCAAAATAATCCACCGTACCGAAGTCATTTAGGGCTTCCATCAGCACCAGCGCTAAACCTACGGCAAGAGCAGGACGAGCAGTTGGCAAGGATACACGCCAGAACACCTCTCGACGGCTGCAACCCAGAGTTCGGGCAGCATCACGCAAAGACGCAGACTGTTCAATAAAGGTCGCCCGTACCATCATAAAAACGTAGGGATACAGTACCAGCGCCAGCATCACCACAGCACCACCCAGACTCCGGATCTCAGGGAACCAGTAATCCCGCGCCGTTTGCCAGCCAAAAAGATCCCGCAATCCCATCTGAACCCAGCCGGAGTACTCCAGCATATCGGTGTAAACGTAAGCGATCACATAGGCAGGGACAGCGAAGGGCAACAGAAGCGCCCATTCAAAGACTTTACGACCGGGAAAATCGTACATGGTGGTGACCCAGGCGGTAGACACCCCCAGCCACGCGGCCAGAACACCGACCCCCAGCATCAGACCAAGCGTGGTGATGACATAATCCGGCAAAACGGTAGAAAGCAGATGCGGCCAGATGTTTTCTTCAGGGAAAAATGCCAGCCAAAGTACAGCCAGAACAGGCAACAAGACGATGGCCGCAATCAGCCATACCGCAAACTGCCAGTAGCCATTGCCCGAGCGGTTTTGAAACAGTGTCGCCAGTCGGGAACGACCACTCACTACTGTATTTTCCTCTGCTTGCGAAACCATCCGCGCCTACCTGTCAGAAACGATAAAAAGTGTTTTTCAGAACGCACAAAAGGGCAGCCATGGCTGCCCCAGAATTTCTAATTATAACAGCACCTTAGGCCGGCCTGTTATAACAACTTTGGCGACATCTGCCTGCGGGCGGTAATAACAGCCCAGGCAAATATCAGCCAAAGTGATTACTGATTTCAGCATGCGCTGATCAGTTGTTGTAGCCCACTTCGTTCACCATCATAGCAGCACGCTTGCGGAACTTGTCTACGTCAGACAGTGGCAGATCATCAGCTTTGAAGTCGCCCCAGTTGTCGACCAGCTTGCTGGCTGAAACACCCGGCTTAACCGGATATTCGAAGTTCTGCTCTGCGTAGATTTTCTGAGCTTCGTCTTCGGTCAGGAAACGCATCAGTTTCAGAGCTGCGTCACGGTTCGGCGCGCTCTTGGTCATGGTCATACCGCTGATGTTTACGTGAGTACCACGATCACCCTGATTCGGATAAACGATGTTGACAGACTCTGCCCAGGCGCGCTGCTCGTCGTTAGTCAGCATTTTGCCGTAGTAGTAGCTGTTACCTACAGCGATATCACAAACGCCTTCTTTAACCGCTTTAACCTGTGCACGGTCATTACCCTGAGGCTTACGCGCCAGATTTGCTTTAACGCCTTCCAGCCACTGTTTAGCTTCAGCTTCACCGTGGTGAGCGATCATAGAAGCGATCAGAGCGATGTTGTAGGTGTGGTCGCCTTTACGGGTACAGATACGGCCAGCGAATTTAGGATCAGCCAGATCTTCGTAAGTTTCGATCTCACCCGGCTTCACACGATCTTTAGATGCGTAGACAACACGGGCACGGGTCGTCAGACCAAACCACTGGCCATCAGCATCACGGAATTTAGCCGGTACATTTTTATTGATAACCGCATCGTCAACTTTCTGAGTCACGCCAGCGTCAACCGCACGGGTCAGGTTGCTTACGTTAGAAGTCAGCAGCAGGTCTGCAGGGCTGTTTGCACCTTCGCTCTTCAGACGCTGAATCAGGCCTTTTTTAGCGAATACCACGTTAACTTTAATGCCGGTTTCTTTAGTGAAAGCATCCAGAATCGGCTTCATCAGGAACGCCTGACGATCAGAATAGATATTGATCTCATCAGCAGCCTGTGCAGTAAACGCGGCAGCAGAACCTGCAGCCAGAACCAGAGCAGCAACCGCTTTCTTGAATGCTTTTTGAGTGAAACCTTGTTGAGCCATTAACGTGTCTCCTGACGGAAAAAGTTTTGCAGTTCTAATCAATCATCGAAATGAGAATAATTGGTATTTAACCCAATAATTTCACTCAATGCAATACTTATTGAAAATCGTTTTCATTTATTGATCGTCATCAAAACCTTTTAGAATCAAGACTCTAACGCACACTCAGCAGATGGTGACAGTGCTGTTCGGGCTTGGGTGCCATAGAAGTCTGCCAACGCATCAAAGAATCGCTGGGCTCGATCTGGCAGGCCTTCAGTCAGATACTTCTTCGCCTGACGGTCAACAT
The DNA here is from genome assembly GCA_048270425.1 of Oceanospirillum sp. Classification (GTDB taxonomy): domain Bacteria; phylum Pseudomonadota; class Gammaproteobacteria; order Pseudomonadales; family Halomonadaceae; genus Oceanospirillum. Next base: position 7,432 of record JBLWSY010000027.1, on the reverse strand, counting down.
TCTCCTCAAAGCCGCGGGTATCTCCCGGAGAGCCATTCAGATTATCGACACTAACCCGAAAGCGAAAACCTGCAGCCAGGCAGAAACACTTTTCCATCGCCTGAGGAATCACCTCAACCTTTTCAAACAGACGCTGCTGTTCTTCGGTACGGCCATCCGGCTCATACCAGTAGCCATAATCTTCCTGCAGGCGACGTTCTTTACCGGCAACACACCAGTGCGCAATCTCATGCATGGCACTGGCAAAGAAACCATGAGCAAAAATTACCTGATGCTCATTCCCGGTCATCGAAGCCGGAAGATAGATAGGCTCATCATCACCCTTTACCAGACGGGTCTGCTCTGACTCCAGAAAAAGCTGGTTAAAAATCCGGATCAGATCCTCACAACGGTGCTGCTCGCTCACAATAACCTCAACAATCATTTTCTAACGGCCGGAAAAGGAGCGCATTATACGGTCTTGTCTCTCTATCCGGTAAAGCAGTCCGAGGTTTTCTACACTGTTTTTGATCCGAAACAAGAGCGACTGCGCAAAACCAAACTCAGAAATAAAATTGATCACATGCCCCCCTCTTCAAGACAAAGCGGATGCGACTGAGTACAATCCTCAGCCCGGTTGTATTCACCAGCAACCTCTGTTTTTCTATCCGCTTTATTATTAGGCAGTACTTTACCGCCAAGGATTTTCAGACCAGATATGCAAACATCAGCAAAAAAGACTTTTGTCTTTCCACCACTCGCTACCGAGATCAAATACCTTCTGGTAATCGCACTGCCGATTATGGGTGCCCAGCTGGCTCAATCCGGCATGGGTGTTATCGACACCCTGATGGTTGGTCGCCTGGGCGCGGACCATCTGGCCGCAGTTGCTCTGGGCACCAGCATCTGGATGCCTCTTTTTCTCTTCCTAAGTGGTGTCTTGCTGGGGCTTACGCCTTTTATCGCCCAATGGTTAGGAGCCAATACGCCGGATAAAGTTGGTCCCTTTGCCTTTCAGGGTTTCTGGCTGGGTTTACTTATCAGCTTGTTGAGTATCGGCGTCATGCTGTTTTATGCCGATATTCTGCATCTGATGGAAGTACCGGATCATCTGGTGCCTTTGGTGGGTGACTATATGCTGGGAATTATGATTGGTTTCCCGGCACTGGGCTTCTATCAGACTATGCGCAGCTATACCGAAGGCTTGGGTTTTACCCGTCCGGTACTCATCATCAGCGTGGGAATGCTACAGTTCAATCTGGTCGCCAACTGGGTGCTGATCCACGGTATGGGGCCGATTCCTGCTCTGGGTGTTATGGGCTGTGGCTTTGCGACAGCTATCGCTATGTGGACCGGTGTCGTCCTGCTCTGGCTCTATATCCGCCTTAACCATCGCTATAAAGAGACCCGACTGCTGGATCACCCCGCCCTCCCTCGCTGGTCCGATATTAAGGAGATGTCCAGCGTTGGTATCCCTATCGGCGTGGCAATCTTCTTTGAAGTAGGTCTTTTTACCACCATCGCCCTTTTTATCGCCCGACTGGGTTCTACACAGGTAGCTGCACACCAGATCGCGCTGAACGTCACATCGGTAACCTTTATGGTGCCCTTAAGCCTTGCGATGGCACTGACGGTTCGCGTGGGTAACGGTATTGGCTCCGCTGGTTACGGTTATGGCAAACGTATCAGTCTGGTCGGTACTGGCTGTACGGTCTTCGCCTGCTTTTTCACAGCAGGCATTATGTACTTCCTGCCGGGAATGATCGCGAAACTCTACACCAATCAGGCGGAAGTGATTGCGCTGGCGATTACCCTTCTGCATCTGGCTGCGATCTTCCAGATCTCAGACGCGTTACAGGTCGCTTTAAGCGGTGCATTACGTGGCTATAAAGATACCCAGATCATTATGCCGATTACCCTCTTCTCCTACTGGATTGTGGGTATGGGGCTGGGCTATATCCTTTCCCTGACCGACCTGATTGTTCCTGCTATGGGCGTTGCCGGTTTCTGGTACGGCCTGATTGCCGGTTTAAGCATGGCGGCGGTGCTTTTGGGCTGGCGTTTTTTTGTCACAAACCGGAAACACGCAGCGGCCGTATAATCTTCAATATCAGAATAAACGGAGGCGAAAAGTGAATATTAACTTATCAGCGCAAGCCAGCCTCCGTTCCAACGCTCAGCTCAGTAATCAATCCTTCCCACGGCTCCTGCCCGTCATACTGATAGTATTATCTGTTATGCTACTCGGTGGCTGTCAGCGGGAAGATACCCTCAGTTACCGCTACAAGGATTACCTGGATCGGGTGAGCAATATTCTCGATCTGGAACCGGAAGAGGCTGCCCCGCTTCCCGCAATAGCCTATCCGGATCGTCGCAGTCGTCTGATTGAGATCCCGGGCTTTGAACAGGGGTTAGTGGAGGTCTGGGATTTTCAACGCTGCGGCCTGATGTCGCTGATCAACCAGAAGAACAGCAACCTGGGCAAGGTAATGGCGCCGTCACAGCGCTTTATCTATGAGCAAGCGTTCTGGCAGAAACTGGAACCCTGCTACCAGAAGCGTGAGCAATGGCTCGCTGAAGACAGCGATTTTGTCGAACGGCTTGAGAGCGTTTATCAGCACAAGCAACAGATCCGTCCTTTGGTCAGCCACCAACTGTTTTTTGCCGGTGATGAGCTGACTCATCAACTCAGCCAGTCTCAACAGGCATTCCTGCCGGATGCCCGTCCGGAATACCGAGGTGTTGCAGCTGCTTTAAAGCAGCTGGCAGAGGTTGCAGATAACCCTCAGCCAAACAACACCCTTGAACAGCAACTGCAGGTACTGAATAGCCAGCCTATTCTTCATAGTCTGCTGAAATCCCTGCAGGTCAGTACCCACTCACTGAACCGGGTATCTCAGCTAATGGAAACAAAGCTTGACCAACGCCCTGTCTGCCTCAATGGCGGTAGCACGCAGCGTTCCAAAAACCTCTACAACGTACTGCAGAAATATTATCTGCAGGGTATTCAGCCGGTGATTGCCCACCACAACCGTATGGCGAATCAGCTGTTGCCGCCAATGAATCAGATTTTTGATATCACCCTTAATAACCTGCCGGCTGAGTACGCAACAACTGAGCTGAAAAGCTATCAGAACCGTTGGCTATCGATGGAGAACCCCGAAGGGCTCTGGCAATCCTTTCAACAAGCCAACCAGAGGCATACTGTGGTCTGGAACCGCCTTTTACGTCAATGCGGGCTCTTTCCCCAGAAAGGTTAAAGCCATAAGAACCAGGGCTTAAAGTACCCGCCAGATACTCACCAATTAAAAATCAACTTCTCAAACAATAAGTTATCGACTATTTTTTCTAGTAAGGGCTGCTCTGAATCCCACAGGTGATTCAAAGCAGCTGCTTCTGACCACCAACTCCCGCAGCGGAGAAGGAGGCAATATGACTCACAGTACTGCTCAAACAGCTAACCGGGATAATGTGATCAGCCTCTTCAGTAAGAAGCCGATCGACGATCCAGCCAGTCAACAGCTGATTCGTATCGTGCCTGAACTCGACCATCTCTGTATGGTGTACTCTCACCCCCACGATCCGGGAAACCTGTTTGCCATTCCTCTCCTGGGCTGGGGCATGCAAAAAAATGAGCATGTCGTTGGAATCATCCCATGGCTGACCAACGTAATCTCGGCCGAACAAGCAAATGATCCAAAAGGCGGTCTCTGGCAAGGCTATTATGACCCGGCAACAGAAGTCGTATTCAGTGAACCACCTGAGCATAAAATACAGGAGCTTAGAGCCAGTCTTGAAGCGTATGAGTTTCTGTCGTCAGATAAACCCTACGTAATGCAGGAACTACCTGATACCACCGGAACTCATGCTTTAAGCCTGCTACCAGAAAAATCTGCCTATCAGCTATCCGAGATTTACAGCTGGGCTTTGTTCAGTGATGGCAGAATTGAAGCCATGCTGGTGGATGAAGACAGAGTAACGAACACACCAGTTTTACCCGGTGATCCTTGCCTGTTTCCATTCAGTAATCTGGAAGGAAAAAGCTATTATTTCCAATATAAAGTCGCGAATCAGATAAAACGTGAAGAACCGGAAGCTTTGGCAGCGCTGCAACGTATGATGCTTGGCTGCCAATTAAAATCAGGTAATCTATAAATCAGATAACAATGGTGTATCAGACCGGTTTCTGGACATAGTAGAAGAAAAGCTCATTTTCCTCTTTCTGTGCCAATAATGAGAAGCCCAGAAACTGGCAAAATTTGGGAATATCTCGGGTCGTGGATGGGTCTGTCGCAATCACTTTTAAGATATCACCCTCAGCCATCTCTTTTACTTTTCCGTGCAGCATCATCACCGGCTCCGGACACATCAGGCCTGAGGTATCAAGTTCATGGGTATAGGTCAGTTCTGACATGATCGTTTCCTGAAAAATAAAGGCAGGAAGTTTACCAGACCCGATAAAGGGTTCAACTGCATGACCTAACCGAATATATAGAATGGCAACACCGGTCGCCTACACATAAGCTTAAAAAACAACACCACAACAACAATCGCACGACTAAGGAGAACAGCATGATTAAGGTAATGATTGAACGCATCATTATCCCCGGACTGGAACCAGACTATGAATCCTTCTCCCGCAGCATTCTGCAACAAGCTCTTCATGCTGAAGGCTTTATATCCGGAGAATCATTAAAAGATGCTGACCATCCGAATCACCGCTATATATTCACCTTATGGAGAGACCAAAGCGCCTGGGTTAAGTGGAGCAAATCAACGGAACGAAATAATATCTCAGGCACAATAGCTGCCATGCTGGCCGAGCCAGAGAAAATAACAGTACTGGAACATCTTTAATCATCAGTTTTCGCCTAACACTATCGAACAGAAAGCACCACACCCGTTGTGGTGCTCAGTTACCTCCCTGCTCAATGCTATTGGCCCCATAAGCTTAACCATGGCTTAAGTTATCTCTCCCTCTAAGTATCCGCCCTAAAACAACGCTTTCATTCGTTTTTTATTAAGTTAAGATTAGAGTTTTATTACATTGCTTTAATCACGGAAGAACCTACTGAATATCAAGGCCCTGAATTGGCCCGGAGCACCCTATGTGGAACCGCAACAAACAAAAAATAGATGAACTACAGCTACGCCTGCGACAACTGGAACAGGAAAATCAGTCTCTCATGGCAGAGAATCAGGGTCTAAGCCAACGATTGAATCAGCAACAAAATGACCATTCAGCTGATAACCAGCAACAGGCTCTGACAAAAGAATTTCATACACTCTGGGGCTCCGGACACGACTCTTTGAATGAAGTCCGGGAAAAGGTAGCTTACTCAGCAGATATTCTCAGAGAAGAGAGTTTTTCATTAAAAGACTCTAACGAACTGTTTGACCGCTGCCTGAGATTACTCACCGAAATTAATAAACAAGCTCAGGATATCAGCCTGCAATCCAGTTCAACCCATAAGGAAGTGGGTATTCTGGATGACGCATCCGGCCGTATTTCTGAGTTTGTAAATATAATTCATACCATCTCAGAGCAAACTAACCTTTTGGCCCTGAATGCCGCCATTGAAGCTGCCCGCGCAGGCGAACATGGTCGGGGATTCGCAGTTGTAGCCGATGAAGTACGCAACCTTGCTCAAAGAGCCAGTGAAGCAACTTCGGAAATTACCAATCTGGTCTCTGTAATTGAAGAGCAGACACGAAAAACAGCGGCAAGTGCCAAAGCAATGGATGAGGAATCCAGTGAAATCAATCACGCAGTTCGGGAAGCGGAGACCTTAATTCACTCTGTTGTGAAGCTTTCCCGCAGTATGAAAAGAACGATTGATACCTCAACAACACTCGGTTTTATTGAAACCGTTAAGCTGGACCATATCGTCTATAAAAATGAAGTTTATCAGGCGTATCTGGGGCTTAACCGGAAATCAGCAAAAGATTTTACCGATCACCACCAGTGCCGATTAGGAAAATGGTACTATCAGGGCGATGGTCGCGAGCGCTTCTCCAGTTTGCATAATTTCAGCCATCTTGAAGCCCCCCATGAAGCCGTTCACCGTGAAGGTCAGGCTGCGGTAGCCGCAGCACAGGCTGGAGATTGTGAAACAGCCCTCAAACATCTCCGAGTGATGGAAGAGCAAAGCGGACTGGTGGTGGATGTACTTAACGCAATTGCGGATGAAGATAAACAGCGTCACCTGTAATCCTTCACAGTCCGCACCCTGACGATGCGGACATTATGGATATTATCCTGCCCCTGGCGGAAAACTTAACCCTGGGCCACCTGTTATTTCTAATGCTGGTGGCCTTTTTAGCTGGCTTTATTGATGCAATTGCAGGAGGCGGCGGACTCATCACCGTCCCTGCGTTGCTGACTGCAGGCATTCCCCCCCACCTGAGTCTTGGCACCAACAAGCTCTCTTCAAGTTTTGGCTCTTTAACGGCCACAATCACTTTTTATCGTAAAGGCTTGTTCGACCCAACACACTGGAAAGCTGCTGCACTGGGTACTTTTATTGGTGCCGCCACAGGTACGTTTATCGCCAGTATCCTAAATGCGGAATTCATCGCCAAAGCCCTGCCACTAATTATTATCGCAACGGCTGTTTATACCTTGTTTTCGAGACCCTCCCCTCCAAGTGAGAATGCACAAAAACGAAGCAGGCTTTTCAAAGGAAGTCACGGCTTTCTGCTTGGAGGCTATGATGGAGTTGCGGGACCAGGAACAGGTGCCTTTTGGACAGCAAGTGCCTTACATTTCTATCGGATGGAGATGCTTAAGACCCTTGGATTAGCCCGCACAATGAATTTTATCAGTAATTTCACATCCCTGGTTACTTTCGCCTGGCTGGGGCATGTTGCCTGGGGACTTGGAATAGCAATGGGATCAACTCTGATGCTTGGTGCCTGGTGTGGTTCCCATTCGGCTATCAGAATGGGTAACATCTGGGTCAGGAGAGTCTTTGTTTTACTGGTTATTCTGATTAGTTTGCGCTTAGCTTGGCAGCATTGGCTATTATCTTGATGTGGCATTCACTTTTAATTTCTCGGTCATGAGCATTCTTTTACACATAAATACTTATAGCTGTTAACTATAGACTTACCTGCGCAAGAGAGTTTTTTCAGCGAACCAGCTCTAGTAAAAATACCTGTCTTATTGACAGCACATCTTCAAGATAACAGTTTAAGCTAAGCAACCTTAATGTGCTGAAACGGGTAGTAGTTGATTGCATACACCACTGACAGGCTTTCAGTCTAGCGATCCCCTTTCACTCACCGCCTGAGACTAACCGAGACGAGATTGGCTCAGGCGTATCACTTTCGAGCCGCTATCTTTGCTTATACCTTGTCCAAGCCCGTATCTTATACATCCCCAGCACCACGACCAGCCTCTTCATCATTCAGTGGCCCACTTTACGTCCTAAGCCCTAACCTAAGCCAAAAT
>JBLWSY010000026.1:0-52079 GCA_048270425.1 Oceanospirillum sp. | reverse complement strand
TTCCCTGAAATACAAAACGCCCGATGAGGTTCATCGGGCGCTGTAAAAAAGTGTCAACTTATATCAGGACTAGACACGGACTTTTCGTTCAGACCAGCAGCGCTTACTTCTGGTAGATAAAGTTCAGTACCAAGAGGTCGTCAATCACAGGATGACCTACTTCTTTCTGCATCAGATCTTTTACCGCCTGCGTGGCTTCCATGCGGATCTGCTCCTGCCCCACAGGCGTGGTTACGGCTTCATCGGTCTGACGACTAAACAAAGATACCAACTCATTACGGATCAGCGGCATATGGTGGCTTACCGTTTGTTCAGCCAAAGGCGAGCTGGTGACCAGAGTAATATCAGCTTTCAGGTATTTAAGACGCCCCGGTCCACCGTAATTCAGTACAAAGGAGGGCTTCATTTCAGTGTAAGCGATAGGCGAGCCTTCACCACCTTCCTCTGCCCAGCCCTGCATGCTTGCGCCAAACACAATCATTACTGCCAGCAGGCTATGTTTCACTAACTTAATCACTCAGCACTCTCCAATTTAATCATTATCCGCGTTATAAGGATCCTTCCGCAGTTATGGGGAACCTGCCGGAATGAAAATACTCTATGGGAGCAGCCGGGATGAGATCCACGGTGCCGCCTGAGTCAAATATCGTTCTATTGTAGGGCTGCAACAGATTTTTTCCAATGCGCAAGCCGCATATAATAAGCCTCAGGCAAAGTCGCTTTACCCGATACTTTGCCTTCACCTCTTAAAACTAAGGACAGAGAATGCCCCTGAATTACCGCACCCTCAATCTGGCAGGTTTTGCTGCCTGCTTTCTGCTGATTGCCAGCGCCCTAGTCATGCAGCATGTTTTTGAACTTGAACCCTGCCCTCTGTGTATCTTCCAGCGCATCAGCTTTATGGTTGCCGGTGGCCTCTTCCTGATCGGCGCTCTGTTTAATCCGGTGTCTGCAGGTAAGCGCGTGCTTATCAGCGGCCTTAACCTGCTGGCTCTGGCCACCGGTATTGGTCTGGCACTACGCCATATCTGGCTACAAAATCTGCCACCGTCAGAAGTTCCATCATGCGGCCCCGGTCTTGACTATATGCTTGACGTACTGCCTTTTACATCGGTCATCAGCCAGGTACTCAGCGGCAGCGGTGAGTGTGCCGAAATTTCCTGGACCTTTCTCGGTCTTTCAATTCCGTGGTGGACAATGTTTGCTTATATCGGCCTTGCAGGCATGATTTTTCTGGCACACCGCAAAGCAAAACGTTAAACAGACGTAAGAAATACTTCTGAAAATCCGACGGCCGATAATTGCGGTCGATCACAGGTGACATTGCATAACCGCTACCGTATGCTAAGACGAAAACCTGTCTTAAATAAGTGATTCTGCAACGGTCGCTGAAGCCGTCGAAATGCTGGAGGTCTGCCATGCTTGAAGGTTGTAAAAACGCCCGTGAACGCTGGAGTGGCGTACATGAGATGATCGACAAATGGCTTCTGGAACGACAGGAGCTTATTGTTTGCTACACCGAACTGGCCCACCAGGTTAAAACCGGCGCAGCCCCTAAACCGGAACAGGTACAGGCTTTATGCGATGTCATGGTTGACTACACATCGGCCGGTCACTTTGAAATTTTCGAACAGCTCTGCCGAGAGGCAGAAGCCTTCTCCGATCAGGATGCAATTGAACTGAGCCAGAAGCTATTCCCCCTGATTCAGAAAAGCACCGATGTGATTCTGGACTTTGATGAAGCTTATGGCGGCAGTTCAGTAACAGAAGAAGCGGTACTGAAACTATCCGATGAGTTATCACGCCTGGGAGAGTTTTTGGCTGATCGCTTTCAGCATGAAGACACCCTGATCGAAACCTTGCACACAGCACATAGGGAACTTGTAAACTCATGATCCAAGCAGGTAAAACTGCAGCCTCCGCTGTATTGGCCGCACTTTTTCTGACATTGTCCGGTTGCTCTGATCTGACGCCACCGGAACAAACCTGGTCACTGGCGACGAAAGGCCACTACGACGCGGCCCTATCTGACAACGGCAGCCTGGCCATTGTTGCGTCAATCAATCATGGCGGTAGTCTGTGGCAACTGCCACAGCATGAGCGCGTGTTTAACTGGAACCATAAAGCCGATACCTTTTCTCTGCTGGATCAGGTAGCTATTTCCGGCGACGGCCGGTATGGCGCAACTGCCGAGCAAAGTAAATTGACACTTTGGGATGCAACATCCGGAAAAGCCCTGAACTTCTGGGCTCTACCGGCAGATATTCGCAGTCTCGATATGTCAGCTGATGGCCAGTTCCTGTTGGCTGGTCTTGATAACAGCACTGCTGTTCTGATCAGTACTGCCCAAGGAAAAGGTGTGCGCACCTTTACTGCCGACGATCAGGTATCTTCCGTCACACTCAGCGCCGATAACACCATGGCAATGGGCGGCACCCGCATCGGCTCCGTTTACCTATGGAATACGGAAGATGGTGAGGTAAGAGGACAGTGGTCTCACGACAACCAGATTCGTTCTCTGGCGATTGCGCCGGATAACCGTTATGCATTTAGTGGCGCGCAAGCAGGGTCGGGTGTTGTTGTCGATCTGACCAGCGGTCAGATCGCGATGAATATAGATATTAACCGTGCCGGTGAGATTGCTGCCGCAACCTATACTGCCGCAAGCTTCAGCCAAAACCAGAATTTGCTGGTGACCGGCACCAGTACCGGCAAACTGAAACTTTGGGACCTTTCGGCTAAAAAAGAGGTTGCTGACTGGGAGGCGACTAAGCGTAATGCCTGGAAACCTTCCGGTGTCAGTATTCAGGACATTGCATTTGTTGGCGGCAATAAACTGAGAGCCGTTGCCAGTAATGGTCTGGCTTACGAATTTTCCCTCTGAGTCTCTGATCACGCTGAATAAAGATCTCAACAAAAAACCGGTAATGGCGATTACCGGTTTTTTTGTTTACGACACCACCCTCTGACACCTAAACGTCTGCAGGAAGCCCACCTTTAATATCAGAGTCATCATCCCGAGGCATTGAAGGCATTAGCAGGCTTCCCAGCTGCCGATCAGTCACCAACTGATTTCGTCCGTGATTCTTCGCTGAGTAAACGGCTATATCCGCGCGATGCATCGTCTCTTCAATGGGCTCTTTAGGCCGGTATTGGGTCACACCAATACTGGCCGTCACGCTGTGACCCGGGTCGAGAATATCGAGCTGAGCACGTTCCATCGATACACGCAAACGTTCGGCTACCTGTACAGCTCCTTCCAAAGGGGTTCGGACCAGCACCAGAACAAACTCCTCGCCACCCAAGCGCGCTACAAAATCGACTTCTCTGACACTGTTTCGCGCAATATCAGCAAAGGTTTGCAGAACCTCATCTCCCGCTTTGTGGCCATAACGGTCATTAACCTGCTTAAAGTGATCCAGATCGACAAAGCAGAGGCTAAACTCGTAATCACCCCGGGTTGCCAAAGCCTGCTGTCTGCGCAAAATCTGCATCAGGTGACGACGATTATAAAGTCCCGTCAGATCATCGGTAATTGCCTGTTCTTTGGCCTGCTTCATTACCTCGTTCATCTCTGCGTTACGTTTTTTAAGCGCCCAACGTAAGCTGCTGATTTCCGTGCCAATAATGCTGACCCCAACCAGCATAAAGATAAAAACCAGCGCGCTTAAAACCTGCCGGACCAGCCCGACACCATCACCACTAAGCTGATGCAGCAGCATAACACTGGTGTAACAGATCAGGATAAAGCCACCGACAATAAAGAATCCGCGACGCTGCATTCTGAATGCACCAAACAAAACCACCAGAAGATAATGCATCAGAAACACATTTTGCAGATCAGGAACCAAATAGATGGAGACCGTGTTAGTAAAGGTGTGCCAAATCAGTTGAGGAATCGTCAGGCTGGGATCTTTAAAAAGCAGATTGATGTCATAACTGATCATCAGAGGAAAGCACAGGTTGCCCAACCAAATCAGGGTATAAAGAAGAATAAAATAGGGTAGTTCCAGATCAACCATCCCCAGCAGCATCGACAGGATAACGATAGCCGTTAAAACAATGCCGGAGCCGGTTGCCATCAACGTTCGTCTCATCCTGAGCAGCTGATGCTGATCTTTGGGGACAAGCTGAGGCATCAGTTTGTCTATTATCTCGATCATGTTTCCCTCGGCAGCTTTTGTAGTTGTTATGTCTGCATCCATGCGACCCACCGGTTTTACCAGAAAAAAACTAATATTCCAATAAAGCTACCTTTTAAAGTGTACTTAGCGCGCATTAAGTACAGTTAGCTACAAAATCTGACAAGATGTCACGCAAATTGATTTTACATTCGGATCTTAAGTCTTCCTTTAAACCGCTCCTCAGTGAGCCCACGTGCTATAATGAGCAGAAGTAGATCAAGCAAGAATATTCATGAAATCTATTCAAAGAGATAGCCATGATTGAGATCCGACACCTCAAAACCCTGATGGCACTAAAAGAGACCGGCAGCCTGGTTGAGGCCGCCGACCGTATTCACCTGACACAATCCGCCCTCTCTCATCAGATCAAAGATCTGGAGGAACGATTAGGCTGCACACTCTTCGTCCGCAAAAGCAAACCCCTGCAATTTACCAGTGCAGGTATGCGTATTCTCCAGCTGGCCGACGAAGTCATGCCACTACTACGCTCAGCCCAACGGGATCTTGACCGTATGGCCGGCGGTGAAGTCGGACGCCTGCACATGGCGATTGAATGCCACAGCTGCTTCCAGTGGTTAATGCCGACCATCGACAGTTTCCGCAATAACTGGCCAGAAGTAGAAATGGATTTTGCCTCCGGCTTCAACTTCGCTCCACTGCCTGCTCTGGCCCGAGGCGAACTGGACCTGGTTATCACGTCAGACCCTCAACCCTTACCCAGTGTCGAGTATGTACCTCTCTTTCGATATGAAGGGCTTCTTGCCGTCGCCAAACAACACGCTTTTGCCAAGAAGAGCTTTGTCACCGAACAGGAGCTGGCTCAGGAAACCCTGATTATCTATCCGGTTGAGCGCGATCGCCTGGATGTGTTCTCGAAGTTTCTGATTCCTGCTGGTCTTGAGCCCGCAGATACCCGTTCAGCAGAACTGACCATTATGATGATGCAGCTGGTAGCCAGTGGTCGCGGGGTTTGCGCACTCCCTAACTGGGCAGCGGCAGAATATCTGGAGCGGGACTACGTCAAGGGTGTTCGGCTGGGCGAAAAAGGTCTCTGGAGTACCCTGTTTGCCGCTGTGCGCAAAGATACGATTGATAGTGCTTATATGAAGGACTTTCTGAGAACAGCCCGGGAGGTTTCTTTCCGTACGCTATCTGGCATACAGCCAGCGGATCATAAACCTGATGGCCTGGCGGATTAACGGGTAAAAAAGACTGAAACAAAAACAGCAGACGAAAAAAAGGGGCCCACTGCATGGCCCCTTCTCAAAAGGAGAGATAAAAAGGATAGAACTCAAGTCTCAGCTACAAATCAACCTGCGTTCCAATTTACTGCAGGAAAAATGTTACTGAATGAGCGCCTGTCCTTTCTTGATACTCATCAACAAAATCCGGCCCAACACTTAATCTGAGTCAAAAAGCACCGGATTAGCTTTTTTTGACGAAAATAATGCTGAAATCACTGCTTTATAACGACAAAATTCTACTATCAAACGATAGGGGTATCTTCCACATCGACCCGGTATCGGGGGAAAATCAGGCTGAAGCGGGCACCGCCAAATTCATCACTGCGATCGACCATCGCCCCACCCTGATGCCAGTAAGTAATACGGCGAACAATAGACAGACCTAAGCCGTAACCACCGGATGCCCGTGTTCGACTGTCATCCAGTCGTGAAAACGGTGTAAAAACACGCTCCCAGTCTTCTTCCGGGACACCGGGTCCATCATCTTCGACATCGATTCGGATACTATCCGAATCAACATAGCAGCTGACCCGAACCTGAGCCTCCGCATAGCGGCAGGCGTTGCTGACCAGGTTCTGAACCGCTCTCTGAAAATAGCGTACTTCAACATCAGCATCATCTCCCGCAGCAGGATTAAGATGAGTGACCGCCAGCTCAAGCTCAGGTTTCAGTACTTTCAGTCCATTAACCACATCGTTTAGTAAAGGCATCACCGCAGCACGCTCATAATGCAGATGCAGCGTTTCCTGTCCAAGCCTGGCATAGGTCAGAATCTCATCCACCAGCTCATCCAGCTCCTGAATATCGTTGTCGATACCCTTCAGCTGCTTCTGGGCAAAAGGATCATCCACCATATCCTCAATCATCTGCATCCCGAAACGGATACGGGCAACAGGCGTCCGTAACTCATGGGAAACGGCATGAATCATCTCTTGTTGAGTTTTCAACAACTCCTGAACCTGTTTTGCCATAGTATTAAAAGCCCGGGCAAGGCGAGCTACAAAATCATCGCCGTCAACACGTACACGAGTACTCAGATGACCGGCAGCTATCCGGCTGGCGGCCTGTTCAACCTTTTGCAGGCGATGCTCCAGCATACGAACGGACAGGTACACGCCACTGCCGGATAGCAGCAAGGCTACAAGCGCTATTGCCGCCATCAGAACCAAGGGATAGGGATCAAACATTCCTACAGGGCCTACCTTGAGCATGCGATCATTATCCAGTTGCGCATAGGCAACGACAGCCCTGCCATTTTCCATAAAAGAAAGAATCGCCTCCCCTTCCTTAAGCTGCTGGAGTTCGATTCGATCAAGAGAAACGTCTGACACAGGCATCAGTGATACCGGATACGCAAAATGGGGATTGGTTTCTGAAAGCACCTGCTCGGCGGGATAATCATAACTTCGGATAACCTGTCGGAGCAGGTCAACAGACGCTCTGGCATGTTGCTCCGACAAGCGGGGAATCAGCCCCTTCACCAGCAGCTGATTTTCTGGTTCCAGATAACGATAAACCACCAACTCCCTATCAGCATGCCCCTGCAGCAAGAGTATTCTATTCTCGCGCAACCGGCGTAATTGCCAACTATCCAGCGGCTCATCGTCTACCCGGGTCACCGATAACTTAATATTCAGCTCCGCACCGGTTTCCATCAGCCAACTGACACGGTTCGACGCCTCCTGCTGCCACCACCCTTTACTCAATAAGTAAAAGGTCCCGGAAGCCAGCTCTTCGCGATACTGTTCCACGCGAACATGATTGATTAAGGAGATAGCGCCAACAGCGAGCACGATAACCAGAAGCATCGCCAGCAGCATGTGCAGATAAACACGAATGAAGATGCTGTTAACCCGAAGAGCGTTTAAAGGCATCACGTGAGAGGAGTCCCGGTTTTGTTGAAAAAAATCCGGCTGAAAAAGCGAGCCGAAAGGCCTGAACGAAAAACACGGCAGAGATCAGTCATCTGCCGTGCCAGGTCGGAACACTGTAAGCCCCGAAACATCGTCATCCTAAACTGGATGATATCGCCACCAAAGCTTCCCATCTTCGGCGACCAAGATATTAAACCTCTTTTACAAAGAGATAACCCTTGCTGCGTACCGTCTTGATCCGGCGCGGATGCATAGGATCATCGCCCACTTTTGGACGAATACGGGATACTCGCACATCAATAGAACGGTCCTGACCGTCATATTCAATACCGCGCAGAGCCGTAAAGATCTCTTCACGGGTCAGTACACGCCCCGCGTTGGAGGCCAGTAACCACAACAGATCAAACTCAGCACTGGTCAGATCAATACTCTCGCCAGCCAGCCAGGCTTCACGCATCGCGTTATCAACCACCAGATTACCAAACTGCAGACGGCTGTCGTCGCTCTCTTCAAGCTCTATCGGCTCATCAGAACCGCTCACCCGGCGCAATAAGGCCCGAACGCGGGCTAACAAAACTCTTGGTCGTACAGGTTTGGAGATATAATCATCTGCGCCCATTTCCAGGCCAACCACCTGATCCATATCATCCGTCCGGGCCGTCAGCATCAGAATAGGACCACTGTATTCAGGTCGAACACGACGACAAACACCCAAACCATCTTCACCCGGCAGCATTACATCCAGAATAACCAGGTCAGGCTTCTCGCTCAGAATGCGATCAACTGCTCGGTTACCGTCACCCTCAACGTCAACATCAAAACCATTGCCTTCAAGGTACTCTCGGGTAAGGGTCGCCAGTCGTTCGTCATCTTCAACGATCAGAATTCGGGAAGTTTCTTGTGTATCCACGGGATGCTCTCTCGTTATTGCGATAGCCTGCGCATTAGCTACCGGCTTTCTACGTCACATTCAACGGGGCGATCTTGGCCGCCTCGTGTCCATTTATCGCCCGATGGCGACTCAAAAGGGTATATTTTATGTACTTTTCAGGGCAATACCCTTCTTTTTGATGTATTTAATCATAACTTATCTGCACATACAGTTACTATGCCTACATAATAGGATACCTTAAATCCTCACCTAAAAATTAGTTCACTTTGACACAAAGCAAGGTGAAAAAATTTTCTTCTTTCGTACTTGAAATTTCTGCAAAGCCTCTGGAAAAAGAGCTCCCGAGTTAGTTGGTTTTCACCCCCTGAATAAACACAACTTACCCACAGGTTATCCACTTGCAGATATCAAAAAACAACATTATCTTGTGCCGGCGATGCAAAGCACCCCCATATATAGGGGTCAGCCACAATTTGCAGCACAATTCAACCTAAGCCCTTGTTATTAGCGATATTTCCGGATCCCATCCGGTTTTTTTGTTTTTAGCCCGCTCCAACCACACCCGGAGCAGGGACTTAGGATGAGGTGAAAAACAAAGGTGCAACATACGGGCACCAAGATAAGACACACAGATTCCGCTTCTCCGCTTAGGTACTCACAAGCGAAGCAGCCAAACAGACAAATGATCTTCTCAGTCAAGATCCAAGATTAACTACTAGCAGGCATTTAGCATGGCACAGGACACCACTTCCAACGCAGCACTCAACAATCTGCAGGTGATGAAACGTAACGGCGATCTGGTCGCATGTGACCCGAGCAAAATCTCCGTTGCGATGAGCAAGGCTTTTATCGCTGTTGAGGGTGATAGCGCTCAGAATTCCAGCCGTATCCACGAACTGGTGGATTCCTTTACCAAGAACATTATTGAGACCTTTCAGCGTCGCATGCCTGCTGGCGGTGTGATCCACATTGAAGATATTCAGGATCAGGTTGAGCTGGTTCTGATGCGCTCCGGTGAGCAGAAAGTTGCCCGCGCTTACGTTTTGTACCGCGAAGAGCATTCCCGTCTGCGTTCTGCAGAAGCTCAGGGCATCTCCAACCCACACCCGACAATCAACGTTACACACCCGGATGGCAGCAAGCTGCCTCTGGATCTGGGCCGTATTGATACGGTTGTCAGTGAAGCCTGTGAAGGTCTGGAAGAAGTTAACAAAAAGCTGATTATCGATGATGCGCTGAAAAATCTGTACGACGGTGTACCGGTTGATGGCGTATCCACCGCTCTGATGATGGCGGCCCGTACTCTGGTTGAGAAAGAGCCGAACTACACCTACGTTACCGCACGTCTGCTGCTGGACAACCTGCGCCGTGAAGCACTGAGCTTCCTGAAGGTTGCTGACGAAGCCACTCAGCAGGAGATGGCAGATCTGTATCCGAAAGCGCTGACCGCCTACGTTGCCAAAGGTATTGAACTGGAGCAACTGGATCCGGCTCTGGCAGACTTCGATCTGGCCGCTCTGGGTGCTGCAATTCAGCCTGAGAACGACAACAACTTTACCTATCTGGGTCTGCAGACCCTGTATGACCGTTACTTCCTGCACTGTGACGACGTACGTTACGAACTGCCTCAGGTGATGTTCATGCGTGTGGCGATGGGCCTGTCTCTGAACGAAGAAAATCGTACCGAACGTGCGATTGAGTTCTACGGCCTGCTGTCCAGCTTTGACTACATGGCATCCACGCCGACCCTGTTTAACTCAGGTACCCGTCGTCCGCAGCTGTCTTCCTGCTACCTGACTCACGTGCCAGATGATCTGGAAGGTATCTACGGTGCAATCAAAGACAACGCACTGCTGTCCAAATGGGCCGGAGGCCTGGGTAACGACTGGACTCAGGTTCGCGCTCTGGGCTCTTACATCAAGGGCACCAACGGTAAATCTCAAGGTGTTGTACCTTTCCTGAAAGTGGTTAACGACACCGCTGTCGCGGTAAACCAGGGTGGTAAGCGTAAAGGTGCGGTTTGTGCGTATCTGGAAAGCTGGCACCTGGACGTAGAAGAGTTTCTGGATCTGCGTAAGAACACCGGTGATGACCGTCGTCGTACCCACGACATGAACACGGCTAACTGGGTTCCGGATCTGCTGATGAAGCGTGTCTTCGAAGATAAAGAGTGGACGCTGTTCTCTCCATCCGACACCCCGGATCTGCACGATCTGTACGGCAAAGCCTTTGAAGCCCGTTACGAAGAGTACGAGCGCATGGCGGATGCCGGTCAGCTGCGTCTGTTCAAACGCATCAAGGCGAAAGACCTGTGGCGTAAGATGCTGTCCATGTTGTTCGAAACTGGCCACCCATGGATCACCTTTAAAGATCCGTGCAACCTGCGTTCACCACAGCAGCATGTGGGTGTTGTTCACTCGTCCAACCTGTGCACCGAGATCACGCTGAACACCAGTGCTGATGAAATTGCAGTATGTAACCTGGGTTCTGTGAATCTGGCGCAGCACGTCAAAGACAATGGCGAACTGGATGTGGACAAGATCCGCAACACCGTCACCACTGCTGTTCGTATGCTGGATAACGTGATCGACATTAACTACTACGCGGTTCCTCAGGCACGCAATTCCAACCTGAAACACCGTCCGGTAGGCATGGGCATCATGGGCTTCCAGGATGCACTGTATAAAGCGAAAACCGCTTACGCTTCTGACGAAGCAGTCTCCTTTGCAGACCGTTCCATGGAAGTGGTCAGCTACTACGCCATCCAGGCTTCCAGCGATCTGGCCGCCGAGCGTGGCCGTTACGAAAGCTACGAAGGTTCTCTGTGGAGTCAGGGCGTACTGCCAATCGATTCCCTGAGCAACCTGATTGAAGCCCGTGGCGAACAGTTTATCGAAGTGGATACGTCCAGCACACTGGATTGGGATTCCCTGCGTACTCAGGTACGTGAACAGGGTATGCGTAACTCCAACGTGATGGCGATCGCACCGACTGCGACTATCTCCAACATCTGTGGCGTGTCTCAGTCTATCGAGCCGACTTATCAGAACCTGTACGTGAAATCGAACCTGTCCGGCGAATTCACCGTAGTAAACCCATACATGGTTCGCGACCTGAAAGAGCGCGGTCTGTGGGATGAGGTGATGGTTAACGACCTGAAATACTACGACGGTTCCGTACAGCCGATCGACCGTATCCCGGATGATCTGAAAGCCCTGTACGCCAACGCCTTTGAAGTTGAGCCGAAATGGCTGGTTGATGCTGCAAGCCGCCGTCAGAAATGGATCGATCAGGCTCAGTCTCTGAACCTGTACATCTCCGGCGTCAACGGTAAGAAACTGGATATCACCTACCGTATGGCGTGGTTCCGTGGCCTGAAAACCACCTATTACCTCCGTGCGATGGGCGCATCTTCTGTTGAGAAATCAACGGTTGATCGTGGTACCCACAATGCGGTTTCCAGTGGTAGCGCGCCAACAACCGTTGCTCCGGCACCAGCGGCAGCGCCCGTTGCTGCAGCAGCACCTGCTCCGGCAACCTCTACTGCCGCAAAGGACGAGTTTGAACTGTCCGGCGAAGCCGCAGCGGTGCCTCAGGCCTGCTCTATCGACAATCCGGATTGTGAGGCGTGCCAGTAAGGCCGTCTCAGTAAAGGAACCCGGCGAAAGGCACTGCAGCCTTTCGCTGACCGCAAGGATGCGGCTGGTTTCCGGCTTACCGGAAGCCCACATCGCATCGACTTGCCACAGTGCTTTTATAAAGCTCCGAATCTAAATCGAGCTGATAAAACGGATTTACTGCAAGCCCTGCGGCAAGTCAATGTCCAAACTTGACTATACTGTATAAATCATCAGCACCGCTGATTAAGACATTTAAGAGGATTTCACCATGCTTAGCTGGGACGAATTTGATAACGAGGAAACCGCAGTAGCCGAAAAGCCTCAGGCAGCCCCACAGCCTGCGCCAGCTCCTCAGGCCACTCCTGCTCCAGTCGCTACCGCACCGGTTTCTGAAAGCCAGCCTGCCGATAAAAGCGCTCAGGAACGTGCCCGTGAAGCGGTTAACAACATCGACGTTGCACCGGGTCTGGAAGATCTGGAAATGGGCGCTGCCCGCATCGAGGTTGACGACAAACGCATGATCAACTGCCGTGCTGACCTGAACCAGCTGGTTCCGTTTAAGTACGACTGGGCATGGCAGAAATACCTGGATGGCACCGCAAACCACTGGATGCCACAGGAAGTCAACATGAACGCGGATATCGCGTTGTGGAAAAGTCAGGATGGCCTGACCGAAGACGAGCGCATGATCGTGATGCGCTCTCTGGGTTACTTCTCCACTGCTGACTCTCTGGTAGCCAACAATCTGGTGCTGGCGGTTTACCGTCTGATCACCAACCCGGAATGCCGTCAGTATCTGCTGCGTCAGGCGTTTGAAGAAGCGATCCACACCCACGCTTACCAGTACTGCGTTGAGTCTCTGGGCATGGATGAAGGTGAAGTGTTCAACATGTATCGCGAGATTCCGTCTATCGCTAAGAAAGCGAGCTGGAGTCTGAGCCACACGCACTCACTGTCTAACCCGAACTTCAGCACAGGTACGCCTGAGACCGATCAGGAGCTGCTGCGCAACCTGATCGCCTTCTACTGCGTGACCGAAGGTATCTTCTTCTACTGCGGTTTCAGCCAGATCCTGTCGATGGGTCGTCGTAACAAAATGACCGGTGTTGCTGAGCAATTCCAGTACATCCTGCGTGACGAGTCTATGCACCTGAACTTTGGTGTGGATGTAATCAACCAGATCAAGATCGAGAACCCGCACCTGTGGACTCCTGAGTTCCAGGCGGAAGTGACTCAGATGATTCTGGAAGGTACCGAGCTTGAGATCGAATACGCCCGTGACACCATGCCACGCGGTGTACTGGGTATGAACGCCGGTATTATGGAAGAGTACCTGAAGTTCATCTGTAACCGTCGTCTGCAGCAGCTGGGTCTGAAAGAGCAGTTCCCGGGCGCAACCAACCCGTTCCCGTGGATGTCGGAAATTATCGACCTGCGTAAAGAGAAGAACTTCTTTGAAACCCGCGTAACCGAGTATCAGGTTGGCGGCGCGCTAAGCTGGGATTAATCCCTGCTTAGCCTGTTTCAGCGCGAAAGCGTTTCGGGATCTCAGTTCCCACCCTCTGTGCCAGCTGTGATCAGCGGCTGGTGCAGAGTCCTCTTGAAGGCTTTGACCTAACCCTTTTCTGTTCCCTTCCAGGCCTGCACTACTTTTTCCCGCATCTGTGCCGCGCTTTGCTCGACACAATCATGGGCAAAATTGCGCCAGTAACCCTGAATCAGCGCCTCTTCCACTTCGACACCGGATGCTAAGTTTTTCCATGCCGGCGGCAAGCCGTGCAGATGGGAGATAAAACCACCCGTTTTATCAGCTGCCAGATAGCGCACCCGCCCGATACCGGATAACAGAATACGCCCGCTGCACATCAGGCAGGGTTCAAGACTGACATAAAGCGTCAGTTCACGGCGATCCAGATGGGCAAACTCCGTTTCCAGCCGGTCCAGTAACTCCATCTCCGCATGGCGCTGGCTGTGATAACCGGATATCGGCTCAGGCAGCTCTGCAGCATCCCGCAAAAAAACCTGATTGCGGGCCACGCAAACCAGCTCATCGTCATCATTGACCAGAACAGCACCCACACCATAGTTACCGGCGTTTAAAGCAAGGTAAGCCTGCTCACAGCACAGATGAGCCCAAAGATCATCCCGCAAGGCATTGGGCGGGGTGTTATCCAATCGCTGTTTCAGCGTATTAGTATCTGTATGGATCAAGGTCTGCGCTCCACTTGCATAACACTATTACCCCGCCGGATTATCAGGGCATCCTCGGGCTCTGGGAAGCCTGCAATCTTCTTTAGTCGCATAACAAACCTTCTGATTGATATGCAGGAGAAATAAAAATCCTTTTAAATCAAACTGCTATACCAAACCAAACAATACATAAGAACAATAAAATATAAAAAAAGGCAGTCTAGGATCAAAGCTATAACCTTACGAGTCCTATACAATGAGTTTATTACTGTTTAACTACATAAAAATAACAATAAGTTACAGACACAGAATTTCAAATGACTAGCTAAGGACCTGAATTAACATGGAAATCCGTCACTGGCCTGTGGCTCGCAAACTCGCACTGCTTATCGGGTTGCTGTTCGCCACACTGACTCTCGTGGAACTGAACTCACTCTACCGTCTATATGATGAACTGCTCGCCGCACGAAAGGTGCAGGTTCAGGAGCAGGTTCAATCGGCGACCAGTCTGATCCAGCACTACTACAGCAAGAGCGCTGAGCTGGGTGAAGCGGAAGCAAAAAAACAGGCGTTAGATGCTATCGCTTCTCTTCGCTATGGCAAAAACGGTTATTTCTGGATCAACGATATGCAGCACAAACTGGTGATGCATCCGATCAAGAAAAACATCATCGGCAAAGACATGACCAACATTAAGGACGCCTCCGGCAAACTGCACTGGCAGGAGATGGTCAATGTTGTACGGTCTCAGGGGGAAGGTTTTGTTGATTACACCTACAAAGGCCCTCAGTTTGATAAACCCAAAGACAAAGTTTCTTACGTTAAAGGCTTTACCGAGTGGGGCTGGGTAATCGGCAGCGGTGTTTATCTGAGTGACGTCGTTGATATTTTCTGGGCAGCACTCACCGAATCGGCCATGTTTCAGGTTGTTCTTTTCAGCCTGGCGATCTGGGGCAGTATCGTTATGGTGCGGAACATTACCCGGCCTCTGAACCGTATGCTGGAAACCGTTCGTTTTATCGCTGCTGGGGATATGACACACACCATCGACCTGAAACGCCGCGATGAAATCGGCCAGCTGGCAGATGAAGTGGATGCTATGACGCGCTCGCTGAAAACAGTCTTATCGGATGTAGAGCTGGCAGCAGAACAGCTGCGCTCCCATACCGGAGCCATGAGTCAGAACAGCGAAGAAACCCGCAACGGAATGGATCGCCAGTTCAGCGAAGTCGATAAGCTCGCATCCGCCATGACCGAAATGTCGTCAACCATTCAGGAAGTGGCTCGTAATGCCACCGATACCGCTGAAGCAACCCGGGAAGCCAGCCAACAGGCGCAAACCGGACAGGAAGAAGTTCGCCAGACCGTCAATGCCATTGAACTGCTGTCTCAGCATGTTTCCGAAGCTGGCGGTGTGATGGGTAAACTGAGCGAACAAACCGACAAAATCGGAGAAGTGATCAATGTGATCCGCGAGATCTCTGATCAGACTAACCTGCTGGCTCTGAATGCTGCCATTGAAGCCGCCCGGGCCGGAGAAGCTGGTCGTGGTTTCGCCGTAGTAGCGGATGAAGTCCGCAACCTTGCCAGTCGGACTCAGGGCTCCACCGGGGAGATTCAACATATTATCGAACAGCTTCAGCTGCAGGCTGCCAATGCCAACCGGACCATGGGTCAGAGCAGTGACGAGGCGATCAACAGCGTTAGCCAAATGGTCAAAGCGGGTGCCGATCTGGATGCCATCGTTGAGCATATCCGCCACGTGAGCGATATGAGTACTCAGATCGCCTCCGCTGCAGAGCAACAGGGATCCGTTGCCGAAGAGATCAACCATAATCTGTTTGATATCCGTACCATCTCTCAGGATGTTCTTGACCGGGCGGCTACCATCGCCCTGAGCAGTCAGGAGATTGCGGGTATGGCCGATAGTCTCAGACAGCGTCTGAGCCGATTCCGGCTGAGCTGATCTGCCCCATGCGATCAGATCTGAGTATGCCGCTCTGATCGGTTTATAAGGCCGACCTAAAAAAGGGAACGGTGACGCATTGTCACCGTTTTTCCGTTAAAGCGTATCAGAAAGTCAGGTATCATAGCCGCCAGTAACTGCCATCACAGATGGCGCGCCATCGTCAATCAGGACCGAGATAAAGGGATATGCAGATCTATCGTGTTTACCAACATCCTCAACGGGGTTACGCCGCGATAACATCCGGTTTCAACTGGACCGCAGCTCTCTTTTCCCTGATCTGGACACTGTCGAACAACCTTTGGGGGCCAAGCTTTCTGCTTTTTCTTGGCTGGAGTACCGCACTGGCGGGTATTTTCATTGCCGGAGCCATGAACTTGCCGATGGTTTCAATGACCTTTGTCGGTCTGGCAGTCCTTATGCCTCTTTGGGCAGGCATGAACGCAATGAACTGGTTGGATAAAGGGTTGCACAAACAGGGCTATAATCTGGTTAACAAGGTTCGTGCTCAGACCTCTCAGGGTGCCATCATGACCACTCAGCGTAAGCTGGACCCTCAAGCAGCAAAAAAACGTCCGACTGCCAGGAGGTAGTGTTGTCCAGAGCGACAAAACGAGAATTTTTTTCCGTTACGCAGTTACGCTATAGCCGCCGTTTCAACATTGCTTTGCTTGCTTTATTTTTTCCGCTGCAGGCAGCATCGTCAGAGCCGCAAAAAAACGACGAGTTCGACAACTTTTTTGCGGATGAAACGCCCCCTAAGAATACGGAAAACAGACCCAAAATCGAGCTGAAGGCGCTGAGAACGGGTGTTGCCCAAAGCCGCAACCTTCTGGGTCAAACCGCTGCGACCATTGGCTTTGGTCTGGATTCCATCTTCGGCTCTCCGGATAAACATCAACCTAATGAGAGTTCGATTATCCTTCGCACCGGTGTCCGGTTTGAACAAAACGGTGACTCGGTAGCGGTTAACGGCTTCAACTTCAGGGCGGATCTTCCTTCAACCACAAGTAAGCTGCAGCTTTTTATTCGTCTGGATGAAGAAAATCGTCTTAGCAGCAGTAATTCGACAACCTCTGCCGAACCGGACAGCAAAAACAACCTCGACCTGACAAATGTATCTCAGGATGCCTCGGACCGAACACCAGCCGCTGCTCCGGCGACAGAGAGCCAACAGAACTCACCAGCATCAGAAAGGTTTATTAAAGCCGATAAGGCCGGGCTGTTCCTGCGTTACATCCACCAGGAGCCCGGCTCTTTATGGCAAAACACCTTT
Organism: Oceanospirillum sp.; assembly: GCA_048270425.1. GTDB lineage: Bacteria > Pseudomonadota > Gammaproteobacteria > Pseudomonadales > Halomonadaceae > Oceanospirillum. Next base: position 34,833 of record JBLWSY010000026.1, on the reverse strand, counting down.
GATATTGGCTGGCAACTGGACACCAGCAATATGGATACGGAAGCGGTCAGCTATTTACGGACCGGACGTAACTATCAGGTGTCAGACTGGCTGTTAAGGCCATCACCCGTGATCTTCTGGACAGAAGACTCCGGACCCGGTGCTGGTATCAACCTGCATACTCAAACAGAGCTTGATGCCATCACTACCCTTAACAGCACAACCGGCGCAAACTATCTGTTTGATGACGAGATGACCTACTACCAACATGGCTGGCAGCTCGTAAAAGCCTTTAGTGATGACCTGCGCGCAACCTATAACATTACGTTCTACACAACGGACGATGCCGAAGACCTGATTGATGAAGCCCAGATCAGCGCAACACTGAGACGCAGAATTGATGGGGAATGGCTGTTCTTCAGTGTGACACCTGCCGACACACTGGTCGCTGAAGATGATTACGAAAGCAATCTGAGCCTGACCTTACAACTGGAAGCAAAATTCGGCACTCAATATTGAGTGCCGACTTACTTTTATCGGACTCAGCCATCTAAGCCAGCCACTTAGCGCAACAATTTAACTTAAAACAGAATAACCTAATTCAAAACAGCATCCAGCCGTTCCAGAGCCTGCTCTAACTGGTGTCGGCTGCAGCCAAAATTGAGGCGGGCAAACCCCGGGCGCCCAAAGTCGAGGCCCTCAGACAGTGCGACACCCGCCTCTTTTAATAACCATTGTGCGGGTTTTTCCTCTCCGGTTGACCGAAGGTCCAGCCAGGCCAGATAAGTAGCTTCAGGAGCGCTAACAGCGACCTGTTTTTTTTCTGCAGCCCAATTAATAAGCCGATCCCGGTTAGCTGCCAGATAATTCACCAGTTCTGATCTCCACTCAGCTCCGTTCCTGTAGGCTGCCTCTGCCGCAACAAACCCCAAAAGATTCACGCCCGGCATCAGCCCTTCAATTGAGCGCTTAAAGTGACTGCGTAATTTGGTATCGGGAATAACTGCGGCGGAGCAGGCGAGCCCGGCAATATTAAAGGTTTTACTGGGCGCTAAAAGCGTCACCGTTCGGGCTGCAATCTCATCCCCTAAAGCCGCTAAAGGGATATGACGGCGATTCTTATCCAGCACCAGATCACAGTGAATCTCGTCAGAACAGATCACCAGATCCTGCTCAATACAGAACTCGGCCAGCTGGATCAGCTCTTCTTTGGAGAACACTCGCCCGGTAGGATTATGCGGGTTACAGAACATAAAGAGTCGGGTATTGCTCTTCACCTGCGCCTTCATCGCCGCAAAGTCCAATGACCAGCGCTCTCCCTCCCGCATCGGGATCGCCTGCAGCTGCTTGTGATTTCGGGCGGCAACCTTAAGAAAGGGTGGGTAAACCGGTGTATGGGTCATAATGGCGGAGCCCGCCTCGCCAAAAGCCCTTCCCACGGCATGCAAACCACTCACCAGGCCCGGTAACCAGACGATCCACTTGGGGTCAATGTGCCAGTTGTGATGCTTTGCATACCAATCACAGAAAGCCTCTGCCATACCTTCGGGAGCTTTGCCGTAGCCAAAGACACCATGTGCGACCCGCTGTTGCAGCGCATCCAACACCTCAGATGGAGAAACGAAGTCCATATCAGCGACCCACATCGGCAGGATCTCCCGCCCCTGGCGCTCTGCTTCCATCTGATAATGCTGCCACTTAGCACTATCGGTATTGATACGATCCACGGGCTGATCAAAGTTAAATCGGGAGGCAACAGTGGTGTCAGTTTGAGGGTTATTAGCAGTCACGATAGCTCCGCATCTGAATCATAAGGAAAAGTAAGAATGGAGCGTGAGCCTGTTCAGGCTGGAAGTAATAGCCTAGTTTTCCGGTCAACAATTGCTATACTCACGGCTCTTTATTGTGGCAATTCTCAGGGCATTTATTAAGACCTGTTATTTGACGTCTGCCCTACAGGAGTCTCAGGCTACCTTTGAAAGCCCAATCAGGCAAAGCCTGTTCGAACAAAAAACACAGAGCAAAGCATAATTTCTGATACTCACCAGCAAGAGCAAACCATGACCACATCAGCATCCTCTTACATCACCAACCATTACGCCCTTTCCACTTGGTTTAATCTGGCTCAGGGTGATGAAGCTCTGCTGGTAAGAATTCTGTCGGATACCGCAGGTTTAAAAGGCTGGCTCAGCCGACCACTGCATGACCAGCTAAGCAAGGCGCTGTTGGCCGATGTTGCAGAAGCCGAGGTACTGGACAGTTTTGATCGGGCGGCGGTTTATCTGCTCAGTCAGATGCCTCAGTTTAACGGCCCTGAAAATGAAACCGACTGGCAGCAGTGGCTGACTCAGTGGCAAATCATCCATAAAGACAAAACACCGGCAGAACAACTGGATGCCCTGCCGGAGCGTTTTAATCACCCTCAGGCTGAAAAAGTGATGAAGATACTGCTGGCCAGCCAGAAAGCGAAGGTTATCCCCCTGACACATAAAGACTGATCAGGCAGATTTCAGCTGCAATAAACCTTTATTGAGCCCCTCAATCATACCGCTGCTCAGCTGAATATTCGTCGCGGAGCCCGCGACTGCAGCTTCAGCATCAGACGCCATCTGCTCGACCTGCTCAACAACGGAGCGCGCCTGATCAAGTTGCAGCTCCGCTCGCTGAGTCACAGAATGCATCGCAGCCTTGATCTGCCCGATGGAGGCATTTACCAGGGCAATACGCTCATCATCTCTTTGCGCCAGCAGCTCTTCCATAGAATCCGAAAAGTGCTGCACTTTGGATGATAACGTCTGGCTCTCCTGACTCAGTTGAGCCATCAGGCTGTTGATATCACCGGCATATTCTCCCGACTTATTGGCCAGGGATTTCACTTCATCCGCAACAACCGCAAAGCCGCGCCCTGCTTCTCCCGCCCTGGCTGCTTCAATAGAAGCGTTCAGTGCCAGCAGGTTTGTCTGATCAGCAATACCGGTAATCGTAGAGGCGATATTTTCCACCTTATCAAACTGTTCTTTAAACTGCTGAGTATCCATCAGAAGTTCTTTCGCCCACTCGGCTGCCTGTTCAAATTCACGGGTAAAAGACTGATTCTGCTGATCCAGCTCCGTCAGCTGATAATCCAGATGCTCCACCTGCTGATCGGCCGTCATAACATCACTGACGACTTCACTGGCACTGTCGGAAACCGCGCGCACGTGATCCAGGGTTTGCGCCGCAAACTCAACACGGGCCCTGGAACGCTGGTTCACATTTTTGGCATTATCCGAGACCTGATTGGTTGTTTTAAGAATAGCCTGCAGGGTCTGCTCAACACCCTGCATTTTCTCCTGACGGTGCGCTTTTGTATGCTGCTCCAATTCAACAAAGCGGCCATAAGCCTGTTTCAATCCAGCATAGGCACTGAACAAAGACACCATAAAAGGCACCAGATAGGTGAGCAAAAGCTGCAACCATTGAACCGAGACACCGGTAAATACAGCACTTTGATTAATCAGATTTAACAGTGTCCCGACGATCAGAGAGACTTTTACAGCTTTAACAATGGCCGCAGGTTCAAGCAAACTTGGTTGATGATCAAATAAGTCAGGCATAACAGGCATCCTTTCATGGTGCTTAGGTGCGAAGGCATCATCTGCCGGATAGATTCAGAATCAGTTACGCAGCAAAAAGCATTAAAGATGCAGCTGAATTGCAAAAAAATAAGATCAGGCAAACAAGCACAAAAAAACCGTGAGCTAAGCCACGGTTTTTATTAATCACACACAGGTAACCGGATTATTCAGTGGTCTGATCCAGGCCTTCTGAGGCAAGAGCTGCCTTAACCGCTTCACGTTTTTCGCGGGCTTCATCCCGGATCACTTTCACTGACTGATACCACTCGGACGGGTTTTCGATATCCCCCTCTTCCGTCAGTGGCGGGTAGTCCAGATTACGCTCTTTGCAGAACTGGGCAATCTTCGGTTGGGCCCATTCAAACAGGGTCGTTTCGTACTCTTCCGGATCCATGCGGGACTTATCATAAAGACCCGCTTCAGCACGCTGACGCTGAGCCTCCGCCAGAATAATCGCCGCAGCTACCGACACATTGTAAGACTCCACCATACCCATCATGGGGATCATAATGTGTTCGTCCGCAAGCTCAGCGGCGGTATCACTGACACCGAATTTCTCCGCCCCCATCAGGATGGCGCAGGGCTGAGTGTAATCCAGCTGGCGGTAATCCACCACGCGATCGGTAAAGGTTGCCGCATAAACCTTGAAGCCTTCCGCCTGCAGTTTTTTGATCGGCTTATCCACCCCTTCATAGAGATGCACCTTCACCCAGCTGTGACTGCCCTTAGCCGTGCCGTGATAAGTACCGTAACCATCATCAGGATCTGCCGAGTGAACATGAGGAATACCCACGGCATCACAGGTACGTACAATCGCCGACAGATTGCGGGATTTATGCACGTTATCGGTGATCACTGTCAGATCCGGCTGGCGGCGGTTCAGTACCGCTTTAATTTTGGCAAAGCGCTCGGGACTCACTCAGTATTCCTCGGTCAGGTGGCTGTGGGTATTTTATTGCAGGATTTCCCTTAATTGCCTGCAAATGATCACTGGAAGCAAAAACAGCAGACATTATGCAGATTGCGGGCTGCCCGTCCATTCCACGCCCACCAGCATGGTGGCCACTGCAAGAACAATCTGAGCCGCTAACAGCACTTGTATCTGACCGTTACGTCTTTTAGCACCGCTCCAGTTAATGCTTCGGACAGCCTGACGCAGGTCGACCATGCGCAGCCAGAACATGGGAAGCTGTAATATCCACAACCCCGCCACCAAAAGCCCGTAGGCCAACATCAGCTCAGCACTCAGGTTTATCAGAAAAGGCGCCAACACCAGAATGACAAGCCCCGGCAGCGCTAGCATCTGCTGAACAGCCAGGGATGAGATACGCTGGCTATAACCTGCTTCCGGAAAACGGGAGGCAGGAGCCAGAATCTCGGATAAAAATGCGTAGAGAGCCGGTAATAACACCAGCGACAACGCCAGCACAAGCAGCGAGGTATTTAACATCAGTTCCAAGGGAGATCCTTACGATAGCGAGGCACATCATTAGAGGTCATTGTCGTCAGGCCGCTTCAGAAACAGAGCCAGACAAGATTTGAATTATAAATCAGAGTGTTAACGAGGTGGGTGTATTTTTTATAAGTTCAATCTCTGGAGCATTGATTACAGTTCCAGCAGGCATACCCGGTGCCCACGTTACAGCATCTTATCGACGCGATGAGGATTCCAGGCGAACCCAGACCCGCTCCAGATGACCCTGCTGATCCAGCACCACCAATTCATAATCTCCGGTCTCGGCAAAATTCAGCATGACGGGGGCACCGGATTCTGTGCGCCCCTGATGGCGACCATTAAGAAACCAGTCCCGCTCCCCCTGACCGCCAACGGAAAAGACTTCCAGCTGCAGATGCTCCTCTAACGAGCCTTCAGGCTGTAACAAACGCTCACCGCTTTTCAGACCGACAATATGCAAAGGAGCCGACATCAGAGCATCCGGCGTACAGCCTTCAGCCAATGGAGGAAGTTGCTCACTTAAGCGCCAGCGTCGCGGAATCCAGGGCTCTGTTGGCTGAGGCCAAAGTGCCAGCTTTTGTGTTGTCACCTCACCACTTTGGGGCAGACATCCACTGCTGAGTCGCTCACCCTGAGCATTAACCCGAATCGTCATTGGGTTTGGTTGCAAGCCGTCCGTAACATCATCTCTCAGAGTCGGAGGCACCTGCTTACGGATGATCCAGGCCTGATGGGCTACATGACAATGTTCTGGCGGCGTTTGCTCTGCTAATTGCCCTAACGGCCAACAGATACTCTGCTGCCTGACACGATCCGGCATATCCGCCCAGCGGGGGTAGGGATCAAGAAAATCATGAATTCGGAACAAAACCGGTAGCGCTGTGACCGCACCGAAATAACCCGGCGAGGGCGAACCATCCGGTCGCCCCACCCAAACACCTATGGTCAGTTTCGGGGTAACGCCAATCGCCCAGGCATCCCGGAAACCATAGCTGGTACCGGTTTTCCAGGCGATGCCAGGAGCCCGATCCCGAATGGCTGGGTTGCGGGTCTGATCCGGGCGAGGATTACGTAGCATGCGGGCAACCACCCAACTGGTCTCTTCCGACATCAGCCAGCGGCTATCAGCTTCGCTTTCAGAAAGGCCGGCAGCGCCACCGGAATCAGTTAACACCTTAAGCGGTTTCACCTGCCCCTTATTGGCCAGTCCGCCATAAAGCGTCACCAGATCCCAGAGGTTAAACCCGCCACCGCCCAGCGCCATCGCCAGATTAGGCCGACTGCCGCCGGGCATACGGTAAGGGGTGCGCACATTGGTTAAAGCTGCGGCGAAGCGTTCCGGGCTAAGAGCCTCCAGCACTTGTACCACCGGCAGATTCAACGACTGCCTGAGAGCCGTATGGGTATCCACCGCACCGGAGAAAGCCCGGGCAAAGTTTTCCGGCTGGTACTCCTTCTGATAACGCGGGGTGTCCCGCAACAAACTGGCGGAATGGATCAGGCCTTCCTCTAACGCTAAACCATAGATAAAGGGCTTAAGGGTTGAACCCGGCGAACGGATCGCCTGAACCATATCCACATGACCAAAGCGCTGCAGATTCAGGAAGTCTGCCGAGCCAACATAAGCGATGATGTCACCTGAGGCGTTATCCGCCACCAAAATGGCCGCCGAATGGCCGTTGGGGTAAATCTGAATCTCTTCCTGCAGGAGGGTTTGCAGCTCCCTTTGAATATCCGCATCCAACGTGGTTCGGATCACCGCTTTGCCAGGATATTGCTGATGCAGCTCCCGGGACAACAAGGGGGCTAGCAGGGGCATATCGGGCTGCCAGGCAACAACAGCTTCCAGCTTAGCACGCTCCAGCGCCTTCTGGTCGATGACGCCAAAATCATACAGTCGCTGCAAAACCTTATCCCTGGCAGCCCTTGCCCGCCCCGGATAACGATCCGGCCTCAATCGGGATGGAGCCTGAGGCAAGACGGCAAGCAAAGCACTCTGAGCTAATGAAAGCTCTGAAGCAGACCGGTCCAGATAGAGACGACTCGCTGCTTCCACCCCCTCAATCACGCCCCCCATGGGCACATAATTGAGATAGAGTGTCAGAATCTCCTCTTTGCTCAAATACCACTCAAGCTGTATCGCCCGAAGAATCTGGTGCACCTTACCGGAGATAGTGCGCTGATGGGAATCCAGGCGACGGGCCACCTGCATAGTGATGGTTGAGCCACCGGAAACAATACAACCACAACGCCAGTTCTGCCACGCAGCCCGTGCTATCGAAAAGGGGTTAAAGCCAGGATGCTGATAAAACCAGCGATCTTCGTAATTGAGCACTGCCTTAAGATAGTCTGGCGAGACCTCATCCAGACCAACCTGATAGCGCCAAAGGCCTTCATGGTCGGCAAAAATCCGCAACGGCCGCTTATAGCGGTCAACCACCGTCTGAGCAAAACTCAGACTACCAATCTCACCACCAGTCTTCTCGTGATCATGGGATACCGATCCGCTTTTGGGCAAAATCGCATCCAGAGGATAGGCATAGTTCAGTGCTGCAAGCGTTAGCGCAATCAGCAGACAAAAGAAAAGCAGCAGGCCTAAAAGGCCTGCTGTCCAAGGGTGATTGCTTCTGAATTGGCCGAACTTATCCAAGAGGCGTTACTTACCTTTATCAGGGCTTCATTATCTTCAGAGGCGATTGTTACTGTGCAGCCCCCGGTTGAGAAACCACCAGAACACCCGGAGAGTCGCTGATCGCCCGTACTTCCGGATCATACATATCCTCCAGCAGTGAGTTCGGGATCTGATAGGCTCCCGGTGTTACCGCCCGCGCAAGATAGAAGATACGTGTTGTTTTATAGTCCCCCCAGCGGGAATCTTTACCGGCGGCAAGCGCGGTCACAAAGCGGTCATCCCGATATTCCTGATGCCGGATATCCGACTGCTTCATCCACTCATCCAGCGTTTTGCCTTCAACGCTGATCTCATTCAGCTTCAGACTGTCACCCAAGTTCTGGTTTTCCAGCTCAAGTCCCGCTGGCAAAAGATCAACCAGCAGCAGATCCGGACGGAAGCTGTCACTGTCGATCAGAAGGCTGACCATAACCTGATCGCCGGTCTCCAGATAGATCTTCCCATCACGAACAGGCAGAGGTTCTCCAGAAATCGTCATAAAGCGTCTGGAAAGACGAACTCCGCCTTCACTATAAGCGGCCGGTGCAGTTTTAGGCGTGCTTTGAACGGCAAAGTCCACATACAACTGGGACTGACTCAGGTTAGTAACTTTCGCCCCCTGCATCAGGTCTTTCCCTTCAGCGCTCAGGTAGAAACCTTTGTCATAAGTATAACGGGAGGTCTTACCACCCAAGCTCACCTCCGCCTGCCATGGTTTGCCGGCAGATGCATTCAGCGCCTGAGAAAGTTGCAGTACAGAGATCTGCTCCTGAGTACTCAGGTAGCGGCGCTCTCTCAGCTTACCACTCACAGATCGGGTCAGATTCTGAATACGGCCATCATCCATATCATGCTCCGCCAACAAGCGAGCCTGCTGCGCTTTATCACGAATCAGAGAGCCGTAGTGACCGATATAACGCCAGTCACCATCAGAAGTCATCAGATCCGGGCCTGTCGTACGAGCGATAAGAATGTTAGCCAGCCCCTGATCACCTTGTAACTTGGCAGCCACAGCCAGCTGAACAATGCTCAGGGAAGGTGTTTCACTACCCACCTCTCTTGCCAGGCTGCGAATATCCGCCAGGGTGGCACGGTTGTTACGTGCCAGAACATAGTGGGCATACGCTTTATAAGCGAAACGATACTGGCTCGGTTCCGGTGACCAGCGTTCGCGCATATTGCCCCGGCCACGGGTATAGTCCTGCAGGCGCTTCAGTGTGCGCTCCATCATGGCAGAATCGACACTGATACCGGCATTAACCGCATCGGTCATAAAGTGACCGGCATAGGCGGTCAGCCAGTGCTGCTCATACTCATCGGTGGCTGACCACATACCAAAGCCACCGTTGCTCTTCTGCTTTTTAGCCAGCCGTTCCAGACCTGCTTCCAGCGCCGACTGACGATAGACAGGTGAGTACTGAGCACCACCAATCGCTTCCAGTTCACTATCGAGGCTATAGAGCCAAGGATAGGTACTGCTGACGGTTTGCTCCAGACAGCCATACGGATAGTGCAGCAGGTTATCCAGATGGGTATGCACATCCAGAGGGACTCTGTTATCAATACCTGCGGCTATCTTTAGAGTTTCCGGATTGATCATGGATGGATCTTTAGCAAACTCGGCAGACTTCAGTGTCACGCTCTCGCCCGGCGCCAGCGAATCACGCTTGGTTTGCGTGGTCGTCGGATACGGCTGACGGCTGATCAAGCCCCAGCGTCGATCCACCGGATACTCTTCAAGCCCGGTGACTTTGGCATTGAACTCTATTCGCCCACTGCGACCACCCGCTGTAAAAGGATAGTTCAGAGTACGTTTCTCTTTATCAGCCAAGGTCAGTGTTTGTGTCAGACTTCCGGTATCCGTAAATGCTACTGGGCCCGTGGCCTGCATCTGTACCTGAATCTCCTGGGGCTCACCACTCAGGTTGGTCACATCCAGTGCAACCTGAGACTCATCGCCTGCAGCGATAAAGCGAGGCAACGACAGCTGAGTGACCAGAGGCGCGGCAACGATAACCTCTTCTTCCAGATGACCAAAGCGGTTGTCATCAAAGGCCACTGCCATCAGGCGCAAGCGGCCATTGAAGTCCGGCAGATCTAACGGAATGACCGCCTCGCCATTCACAACATCAACCCGACCGGAATAAAGAGAAACGATCTGAACCTCTGAACGGGCAAGATCACCACCACGGGTCAGACCGCCATCACCACCAAAAGCGATACCGGCATTTTTGTCATCATTCAGCTCGATCAGATCCGCATACATATCATGGTGCTTAACCTGATAACGGCGCTGGGCAAAGAAGAAGTCTCGGGGTTTAGGTGTCTCAAAACGGGTAATCGAAAGAATACCGACATCGACCGCCGCCAGAGTAACCCAAGCCTTTTTAACCGGCTGGCCTCTGCTGTCGGAGATTTTAAGACGGGCTTCCACTGTCTGATTCGGCAACCATTTCTCCGGCAGTTCAGTCGTTACCTGCAGACTACGCCCGGTGCGATCTAAAGGCAGATGCGTCAGACCAATCGCCCGGGTCGGCGTAATACGCCCCTCTTTATCACTCGGTTGCAGGTGCAGTGCCGTGATATAGATGTCATGTCGCTTCCATTCCGGATCAACCGGAATCTCAACCACGGTGCCTTCTTTCGGCGTTGTGATTCGTTTTGACCAGAGCAGGCGATCACTTTCTACCAGAATCAGAGTTTCGCCGGCCGATGGTGGTGTTACCGTCAGCTGTACCTTGTCCCCGGCCTTATAAGCCGATTTATCCAACGTCAGAGCGACCTGGTCCGGGAAAGAGGCATTCTGTGGCTGATCACCCCACCAATAATCGGTTTCAAACGGCAGAATCGTAACCAACCCTGTACTGTTGTCCGTCACTTCCAGGCGATACTCGCCCCAATTGACCGGAACCTGCAGTTTGTATTTTTCGCCGGCAGCAATGGAAACCGGCAGTGTCAGCTCGTTAATATCCTGATCAGTATGGGTCGCATACCAACCGCGGCTATCACTGAAACGCCAGTAGGTTTTGCGGGTCTGATTAATAACCTTAACGGTCAGATCATTCTTGGCTAACAGGTCACCTTCAATATTGGTATAGATCAGCTCGAATTCCGCCAGACTATTGCTGGCCACCTCACCATCAAACTGAGGACGCACCCCTACCAGATTGTTGGCCGGCAGCAAGTGAACCGTATGTCGGCGTACCACAGGGCGACCACCACTCTCAAACAAGCTCCCCGTAATCTGAGCCTGCAAAGGAATCTTGGTTTCTTTCCAGCGAGGCTGCTCATTCAGTTCCAGTTTACCCTCAGCATTCAGCGTCTGATTGGCGCGGGTAAACGCCTGATTCCAGTCATTGTTTTTCGGCTGGCCAAAGAAGAAATCCGGGAAGGCCGCTATCGGATGCACCGATGGGGAAATTTTAAACTCGGCGTCAAAGCGGTTATTCGCGGCAGGGGCACCGTACAAATATTCGCCCAACACCTTAACGTTCAGAGGCTGCGACGCCATCTGAGCCAGCGGCTGATTATCCGGATTCCAGCTGATTTTCAGCCGCTCAGGCATAAAGTCTTCTACTTTGAAGTTATAACGCCAAACCTGATTCGCAGGTCCCTTAACCTGTACCTGCCAATTACCGGTTTTAGCATCGGCAGCTAATGGGTAATCAAAGCTATAGAAGCCATTACCGGAGCTTTCCCAACTCAGGTTTTTGACTTTCTGACCGTCCGGACGTACTAACGTCAACACCAGTTTGGTATCCGACAAACGCTGACCATCTTCATCACGCAGCAAGGCGTTAATCGTCACAGTATCCCCACCGCGATACAGGTCACGAGGCGAATAGATAAAGAGTTCACGATGCAGGAATTGGCGGGAACCTGTCCCCATACGGGACAAATCCAGTGGCGGCTGATTCAGCGGCATCAGAGTGGCAGAACGTCCTTCGGTTACCATCAGCGCTTTCTGACGGTGCGGCTCAACCTGATAAGGAATATTGGTTTTGCCCAGCCCTGTTGTAGTGTACCAGCGGTTGTTTTCACCTTTATAGGTCAGCAACTCAACCTTAGCTCCGACCACAGGCTTGGCATCGGACAGGCGATGCACGTATACATCCATCGCATCACGGTAGCGGCGAACATGAACCCCCAGATCCGTCACACTGAACCAGTTTACAGAAAGGGTATTTTCAAAACGGGTCGGATCACGCATCACCGCCAGATAAACGCCGGGCTCTTTTAATGCCGGAATATTCTGCACCGGCAGATTAACCGTTTTCAGTTTGTTGGCTTCAGCATTGAGTTCAAAACGCCCTTCATAAGCCAGCTCCAGCAGCTCTTCGATATCATTCAGTCGATAATAACCTTCAGTGGTGCTGCTTCGCTTCCAACGCAGCAAAGTGCGGAGCGCTTCCTCATCATTTTTCACCCGGAAGAAACTAACATTCGCCTGGGGCACATTCTGGCTTTGTACCGGCAGGCCTCCGGAGCCATTTAAAGGCAGATAGTGGCCATCACCCGGAAAACGAACAATTTTCGGAGCCGGACTCAGAGTAACCGTTTCATAACGCGGCTTTGACAGGGATGATCCATTTGCTGCCTGCAGACCTTCAGCCACATGTACTTCGTACTTACTTTCCGGTTCAGGATTCAGCAGATAGAGAAAGAGCCCATCCTCCGAAAGCACCCAGTTGCTGTTTCGGCTGGAAACCTGAATATAAGACTGAAAAGGTTTACTGCCATCCAGCGGTACGGAGAAACGAATGCCGACGGTATTACCATCGTCGTAGCTAACCTCACCGATATGAGTCACCGTCAGAGGTAAACCGGCATAGATATCTTTTGTCTTGTCATTCGCCGAAACAGACAGCGATAACAATGACAGAGAGAGCACCAGCAACAGAATAAGCAGCCGCTTAATCAGAAGCTCTGGCTGAACAAGCAAGGGCTGGCAACCGGACAGATACCGGCTACCGGATACGGAGGTCTGAGTCATACGGAGATTCCCTGTGGAAGCCACTTACAGAACAGCCCAAACCCTGAAAGGCCGGAAACAAGATCTGTAATAATGTTAAGTCGAACAACAGCGAGCAAAAGCTCTATCTGCAAAAATTACATCGAGTATAACCGATTACGACGACGGAAATAGGGCATTGGAAGAAACGGAAAAAGATTCAATCTCATTTTTTCTGGCTGGTTCACTTTTTTTGCTGATTTAGCCCGATATTTACACCTGAAATTACAATTCATTACAGTCCCGGCACATTTTATCGGTACTATTGTCCGTCTTCTCTTCTACGACTTTCGTCAACCTTTATCCTAGACGGCATGCCCTTATGCAGACGCTAAGATTCAATCAATTGTCGATTACAAGTCGCGTACTGATCTCTCCGATCACTATTTTGTTGCTGCTGATCTCTGTCAGCGCCATTGCTCTTTTCTCGCTGAAGCGAATCGACCGTGATGTGGCGGCGGCTACTACTCAGATCGCGCCTATGACTCAGCAAGCTCAGGCGATCAGCGAATACCTGTCACGACAGCGCATTCTGGTACTGAACTACCAGCAAAACCCTCAGCCACTGATGCTGGATGAGTTCGCGACCCGTGAAAAAGCTTTCAGTGCCAATTTGGAACAGCTACGTCCTTACATGGCCTCAGCCGGTCAACAGGAACTGCTGGATCAGGTTCAGCAGCTGAATCAGGGCTATTCTGATCTGTTCCGGGACAAACTGGTCGGCTTTATGAGCCAACAGCAAAGCCTGCGGGAAAATCTGGAATCCGCCTCGCGTGGCACAGACCGCGCAATCAAAAAGCTGGTTTCCCAGCTGACCGCCAACGGTCAGAACAACTTTGCTGAGTTGGTGATTGCTGTTAGTGAGTTGCAAGCGAATTTTCAGCAAGCCCGTATCTTTCTGCATCAGTATCTGACCCACCGGGATGAAAGCCTGCTGGCTGAAGCGGAATATTATCTCGGCGAAGCCCGTGCCTTTCAGCAACAACTGGACAGCCCAGGATTGAGTGACAAGATGCAATATCGCATCGGGCAGCTGGGTAAATCTCTGGACGGCGTCGCTCTGATCATTAATGAAAGCCGCCTGCTGACCCAAAAACGTCAGTCTGTTCAGGAACAACTGGACCACTCCAGCGATGCCATCTCAGTGGCCGCATCTGAGCTGAACAAAGGCATTCTTGCGCTGCTGAATGACACCAGCGAGACGGTTCAGAGCCTGACACAACAAACCCGCTCCGGCCTGATTGGTGCCAGTGCTGCCGCTGCTATTATTGGCTTGTTGCTGGCGATTCTGATCAGCCGAAACGTGCGCCGTATTCTGCTGCAGCTGAACCGTCGTCTGACCGATATCGCTTCCGGTGATGGCGATCTGACGGCCCGTCTGCCGGAACAGGGTGGGCAGGAACTCAGCCTGATCGCCCGCAGCTTTAATCAGTTTATGATCAAGCTGCAGACACTGATCCAACAACTGGTACGCAGCACCGACAGTCTGGCTTCTGCCAGCAGTCAGCTGGCCACCAACAGTCAGCAAAGTGTGATCAACGCCCAGCAACAGCAGAGCAGCGTGCACTCGATCAATCAGGCGATCAGTGAACTGGTTGATCAGATCGCCACCATCGATCACAACGCCCAGCAGGCAAACGCTGTAAGTCGGGATACAGAAACCTCCGCCCGTGCCGGTCAGGACGATATAGAACAGACCCACAAAGCACTGGAAAACCTGTCCGCTCAACTGACGCTCTGTTCACAACAGGTGCTGGGACTGAGTGAACGGACCGACAGCATTTCTGAAATCACCGATGATATTCAGGGTATTGCCGATCAGACCAGCCTGCTGGCTCTGAACGCTGCTATTGAAGCAGCTCGCGCAGGCGAGCATGGTCGCGGTTTTGCGGTGGTCGCCGATGAAGTGCGCCACCTTGCCAGCCGCACCCATCAGATGACCGAACAGATTGTTGCCATCGTGCGCACCATCGGCGATGAAGTGCAACAAACCTGTTCCGATATGGAACAGCTGCAGCAGCAGTCTGATCAGACCCTGCAACTGGCCAGCAAGACTCGCCAAGCACTGCAGAGTATTGGCCACTGTGCGCTGGAAACCCGTGAGCAGATTGCGTCTATCGCGGATTCTTCTGAGCAGCAGACCGGTCAGGTTCGGGCCCTTCAACAGCAGAGTGAAGCCCTGCAGCAAACTCTGAATGAAGCCGCGCAAGCCAGCGAAGAACGGGCTGAAGCCAGTCGGATTCTGGATACCCTGAGTCAGGATCTGCAACGTATGGCGCGCCAGTTCCGTACCAGCTAGCGCCATACTAGCCAGCCCCGAACCAGCGAGCCTTAGCGATGACCGGAGTCTGCGCCCGTTTCATAGACACCGCTAGCAGGTTCCGGTTATTCGACTAAAACGCTATTTTCCGGCATCTGATTATTAATTTTTCCGTCAGATGCTGGAGCTTTACGGCTCTCAGGAGTACCTTAGGGCCGATTCCTGTAGCAGCCCTCAAATAAAAAATAACGCTGCCGATCTGACAAAGATCTTCTTGCAAAGACCAAACCCGCACCGGTTGCCAAAACGATATTTCATATCGATAACGACAACTTCAGGCTCCATCTGTCTCAGCTTTCTCCGCTAACGCATTGTTATGAGAAAACTACAGCGTATTGAGCCTTGTCTGTCTGAACCCCGTATTTTAATCCGGTTGTCTGACTCAGACCTGCCGGTGGAGTTTGTGTATGTTTCCTACGGACACTGCCATTCAGCGTCATCAATCCGCCTTCTGGAAAGCGAGTCTGGCACTCTTTTCCGGTGCTTTTGTCACCTTTGCCAACCTGTACAGCACTCAGGCGCTGCTGCCTCTGCTCGCCCGGGAATTTGATATTTCACCAGCCGCTGCCAGTCTCAGTCTATCGGTTGCCACCGCGTCCCTTGCGGTTGCGCTGCTGTTTACCCCCGGCATTTCTGATCGGGTGGGACGTAAGAGTGTCATGGTTACCGCCCTGCTGCTGGCCTCGGTACTGGGTTTTGTGGTGACCTTTGTTCAGCACTACAGCCTGTTGCTGATTATTCGTGGCCTGCAGGGTTTTGCACTGGCAGGACTGGCTTCTATCGCCATGACCTATGTAAATGAAGAGTTCAGTCAGGAGTGCCGCGGTCTTGCCATGGGACTCTACGTCAGCGGTACCACCGTGGGCGGTATGTCCGGACGTATCATTACCGGAACCCTGACAGAGCTGTACAACTGGCATCTGGCACTACAGGTGCTGGCGGGTATCAGCCTTGCCTGCAGCCTGATTTTCGCCTTTGCCCTGCCGGCGTCGAAGCATTTCGCCCCTCAGAGTCTGTCGTTAAAAGCGATGGCAAAAGGCTTTGCACACCACCTGGGACACTGGCCGCAACTGGGACGTTTTCTGCACGGTTTCCTGCTAATGGGCGGTCTGGTAACCCTCTATAACTATGTCAGCTTCCGCCTTCACGATGAGCCTTATCTGCTGAGTGAAGCCGCTATCGGCTGGCTGTTTGTTATCTATCTGCTGGGCACCTTCAGCTCTACCTGGATGGGAGCTAAAGCCGATAGATTTGGCCAGCGTCCGGTGCTGTTGATCTGTATGCTACTCATGCTGGCCGGGCTTCTGCTCACCGTGTTAGACGGTCTCTGGATTATTATTGCCGCGATGGGCATCTTCACCTTCGGCTTCTTCGGCGCGCACTCTATCGTCAGCAGCTGGGTGGGACAGGCGAGCAATGAATATAAGGCTCAGGCATCGGCGCTTTATCTGCTGTTTTACTACGCGGGTTCCAGCCTGATCGGTTCCGTGGGCGGCTATTTCTGGAGTCACTGGCAATGGCTGGGCATTACTGGTTTGGTGTTGGCGTTGGTGTGTACCAGTGCGCTGATCGCTCTGACCTCAAAAGATTAAGACCGTCTCAATTTTCATAACTGTCATAACGGTCACTACGAAAAAGCCGCTGAGGGATAACCTCAGCGGCTTCATGCGGTTTATGCCACATCGTCAATCAATAACAGGCGTCAGACCTTAAACTGACGCACCAGATTGTGCAGGGTATCTGCCTGACTGGCGAGCTCATCACTGGCAACATTCACCTGATCAGTCGACTCAGACGTAGTCTGGGACAGATCGACAATATTCACCACGTTGCGGTTGATCTCTTCGGCCACCAGAGACTGTTCTTCAGCAGCGCTGGCGATCATGTCGTTCATATCCCGAATCGCCTCAACTGCCGCGAGAATGGAGTCCAGTGAGCTGCCGGCTTCCGTTGCAGTTGCTTCGGTAGCCTCAGTATATTTCAGGCTCTCATCGATCACCGTTACCGCTCTCATCGCAGCAGCCTGCAACTGCTCAATCATACCCTGAATCTCGTCGGTGCTTTGCTGAGTCCGTTGGGCCAGGGTGCGAACCTCATCCGCCACTACCGCAAAACCGCGGCCGTGCTCGCCGGCTCGCGCCGCTTCAATGGCGGCATTCAGCGCCAGCAGGTTAGTTTGCTCGGCGACGTTGCGAATTACGTCGAGAACACCGCCGATGTTCTCACTGTCAGAGCGCAGGGTCTTGATCACATCTGCCGAGTTTTGCACCTGACCGTTCAGATCATGGATGGCGCGAATCGCATCCTCAACCTGCGTTTTACCCTGACGCGCCTGCTCATCAGCACGGTTTGCAGCTGCTGCTGCCTCACCAGCATTTTGTGCCACTTCATGTACAGTTGTGGACATCTCATGAATCGCTGTTGCGACCTGGTCGGTTTCCTTCGCCTGCTGAGTAATGGTGGTACTGCTTTCACGGGTGATCGAGGACAGCTCTTCTGCCGCAGCGGATACCGCTTCAGAGGATTTATTGGCCTGAATAATCACCTGATGAATCCGCTCCACAAAGGCGTTGAAGTGGAAGGTCAGCTGAGTGATCTCATCGTTACCCCGTACGCGCAGACGGGAAGTCAGATCACCTTCACCCTGACTGATATCCTGCATCGCCTGAACAGTGGCTTTCAGCGGACGGGTAATACTACGGGCAATCAGCCAGGCGATTGCCGCCATAATGCCGATAATGACAACCGCCGCAGAAAGTACCGAGATCATCTGACGGTTAAACTGAGCATCAATATCATCGATATAAGCACCTGTACCTACTGCCCAACCCCACGGCTTATAAGCCAGTACAAAGGAGAGTTTTGGCACAGGCTTATCGGATCCGGCACGATTCCAGTAGTATTCGGAGATAAAATCACCGGAACTGGCAAGGGCCTTGTCCATACCCTCAAAAAAGTATTTACCGTGAACGTCCTTAATGGTTTTCAAATCTTTGCCAATGAGCTTATCGCTGACATGCATCAGAACGATGCCTTTAAGATCCTGAACCCAGAAGTAATCGTTATGCCCAAAGCGCATCGGCTTAACCAGTTCCAACGCTGTATTCTGAGCCTCTTCTAAGGTCAGTTTTCCGGCCTGAACCTGCTTGTTAAGTCCGTCAAAGAGACTAATCACCGATTCATTCAAATGACGGAGTTCGTTGGTTTTTTGGTCGGTATAACCATCTCGTGAATATTGAAGCGAAACAACCAGCAGCACACTGATCGAAGCAAAGACCAGCAACAGAAGCAGCCAGATGCGCAATTGAATAGGTAGACGGCGAAACGTCGTTTCCATAGGGTTTTCCTTAGTTCTAGCTACGAGCAACGTTCGGGCTTTCAGGGTCTGTATGGGGCTTTATTTTATTTTTTCAGACACTGACCTAACGTACGCTCTGTTTATTGTTATGGCTTTAAGATGCCATGTACACAACGCATTACAAGTCATTAGTGTAGCCTTCTGTTTAATAGTGTAACTTCAATGCTTCAAAAAAAAGTGGCACCGCGATGAAATCACCGATGCCACTGTTTTAGATCACTTTTTCTACAATTCTTTTGGATCAGATCCGGAACTGTCGTACCAGACTGTGCAGCTTATCGGCCTGCTGAGCCAGCTCTTCACTGGCATGGTTCACCTGACTGGTAGATTCAGATGTGGTTTGGGACAGATCCACAATATTCACTACGTTACGGTTGATCTCTTCCGCTACCAGCGACTGTTCTTCCGCGGCGCTGGCGATCATATCGTTCTGGTCACGAATCGATTCCACCGCTGCCAGAATACGATCCAGCGACTCACCGGCTTCGGCGGCAGTAGCTTCAGTTGCTTCAGTAAACGTCAGACTTTCATCCATGACCGATACCGCCTTAAGGGCTGCGGTTTGCAGCTGCTCGATCATGCCCTGAATCTCATCGGTGCTTTCCTGAGTACGCTGCGCCAGTGTGCGTACTTCGTCAGCCACCACCGCAAAACCGCGACCATGCTCGCCAGCACGGGCTGCTTCAATGGCAGCATTCAGCGCCAGCAGGTTAGTCTGTTCTGCAACGTTACGAATCACATCCAACACGGTACCAATATTTTCACTGTCGGAGCGCAGGGTCTGAATCACATCGGCAGAGCTCTTCACCTGGCCGGTCAGATCGTGAATTGCCCGAATTGCTGTCTCTACCTGTTGCTTGCCCTGAATCGCTTCCTGATCCGCATTATTAGCGGCCCCAGCAGCTCGCCCTGCATTTTGCGCAACCTCATGCACCGTGGTAGACATCTCATGGATTGCGGTGGCAACCTGATCGGTTTCTTTTGCCTGCTGGCTGATGGTAGCACTGCTTTCGGTAGTGATTGATGACAGCTCTTCTGCGGCAGCCGAAACGGCTTCCGAAGCACGGCTGGCCTCAATAATGACTTTGTGAATGCGCTCAACAAACCCATTGAAATAATAAGTCAGCTGAGTAATTTCATCATTCCCTTCCACTTTCAGACGGGCAGTCAGATCACCCTCTCCACGGCTGATATCTTCCATTGCCGAAACGGTCGTTTTGAGCGGGCGGGTAATGCTTCGTGCGATAGCAAATGCAATAAGCGCAATCATGCACATGATCAAAAGAGAAAATGAAATGATAGAATAGGCTTGCTTCCAGAAGGCTTCTTCAATGTCATCAACATAAACCCCAGTCACAATTGCCCACTTCCACGGCTTATAAGCCAGAATATGAGAAATTTTCGGAGACGGCTCACTTGAGTTAGCCCGTTGCCAATAATATTCAGCAACACTCTCCCCGCTTTCGACAAGGTCACGAGGTACCGTTTTCAGAAAGTACTTTCCGTTAATATCGGTAGTGTTAGAAACGCCTTTTCCTAGTTCATTAGGATCATGGTGCATGATGGTGACGCCCTCATAATCCATAATCCAGAAATAATCGCTTTCACCAAATCTCATCTGTTCTACCAGATCCATTACCTCTTTCTGCGCCTGCTCCTGACTGATTATGCCGGCTTTAATTCTGCGATCATAAACATCGAATATAGAAACAACTGATTGATTAAGGTGTCGTAACTCATTGATTTTAAGATCGTCATAGCTGGCACGCTCTTTCTTGAGAGTCATAAAAAGCAAAAGAGCCATGCACGAAAAGGTTAAAATGAGCATCGACCAGATTCGATGCTGTATTCGAAAACGACGCAACAGAGCTTCCATGTGTTTCCTCACGGTGGTTGTTTAATTAGCTACTGGACCGATGCGTTGTTTTTATTTTGAGCGGCCTAAATCCACTCTGGAATTGAGTGGCTATCGGCACGGCATTAGATAGATTTATCTGACACACATCAATTTATAAACTGTATTGTTGCATTACAGGATGTAAGCCACAGACAATAAGCTTCTGTTTTTAAATGATTATTAGACAGAATAAGGTAGCCTCAAAAGAGAATAATTACTCTAATCGTAATAAAAATAAACAGGTTCTCAGCCTCTACGTCTTGCAGCAAAACAGTGATGACACAGATTCATCCGAATGATCGTTTTGTTTGATTGAAAGCCAACCACTTTGTCGCCAAAATCAACCTCTGCTACAAATCTTCTTGCGCTAATTTAAAACAGCTCAGACTTACAAAAACCTCTAATACAACAACAGCTCCCACGAGGCCTACTTATGCAAGCTATGGTGATCCGTCAGTACGGTGATGCAGCCGTGTTCGAACAAGCAGAAATGCCCCCTCCGGTTATCGAACCGGGCCATGTGATCATTAAGGTCGCAGCCACCAGTGTGAATCCGCTGGATACCAAGATTCGTGCCGGAGCCGTACCTGCAAATCCGGCATTTCCTGCGATTCTGCACGGCGATGTTGCCGGTATCGTGACGGAAGTCGGTGAAGGTGTAGATCGCTTTGCGGTAGGTGATGAGGTGTTTGGTTTTGCCGGTGGTATCAAGCGCTATCAGGGTGCTCTGGCGGACTATATGCTGGTCGATGCTCGCCTGATCGCGAAAAAACCGGACAATATCGCCTTTGCGGAAGCCGCTGCGCTGCCGGTGGTTTTTATCACCGCCTGGAAGGCTCTGGTGGAACGAGCTCAGGTTCAGCCACAGGATAAGGTGCTGATTCACGCGGGCACCGGTGGTGTAGGACACGTTGCGATTCAGGTAGCGAAATGGGCGGGTGCCAAAGTTTATGCCACGGTTTCCACACCGGAAAAGGCGGAGATCGCCCGTAATCTGGGGGCTGATGATGTGATCTTCTATCGCGATGAATCCGTGGACGATTATGTTGCCCGCTGCACCGATGGCAAAGGCTTTGATGTGGTATTTGATACCGTCGGCACCGACAACATGGATCGCTCTTTCCAGGCCGCCCGTGTCAGCGGAACAGTAGCAACCATCGCTGCCCGCTCCACCCATGACCTGTCGCCACTACACGGAAAGAACCTGACGCTGCACGTTGTCTTTATCGCCACACCACTGGTTCATGGCGTCGACTTTGACGCACAGACCGAGGTTGTGGACGCCATGAGCTGCATGGTTGCCGACGGCTACGTTAAGCCTCTGCTGGATGACGATATGTTCAGCTTCGAAGAGGTCGCTAAAGCTCACCAGAAAGTGGAAGCGGGAACCGCCATCGGCAAAGTGGTGTTACTGCGCTAATGACCACACTACTGCTCATCAAGATTGGCGTTTCCATTGCCACGGTAATCGGACTTTCCCTGATCGCTGAGCATGTAAACCCGCGTATTGCGGGTTTACTCTCCGGCTATCCCCTGGGGACTGCGATTGCTCTTTTCTTTATCGGCTACGAGATCAGCCCGGATTTTGCAGCAGAAGGAGCGGTTTATACCTTAGCAGGCTTCGCCAGCACCCTCATGCTGACCACGGGATATCTGTTTGGGCTGAACCGACTGACAACATCGAAAGAACTCAATCACCCCACCAAACAACAGCAACAGGCTGAACAACAGCTACAGGAAACCGGCGGCTGGCTAGCGATTGCTCTGGCCAGTGTATCCGGCGTGGCGCTGTTTCTGATTTCCGGTCTTGCTATCGATCAGCTGGAGCTGAATCTGATTACTGCAGCCTGTCTGCCAACCTTGGCTATTCTTGGCTGCCTCTGGTTCTACCGCCATATTCCGGAAACCCAGGTTACTAAGCGGGTGGCTATGTCGGTTTCGGTGCTCCTGTTCCGGGCTGTCACCGCTGCTCTGATCGTGGTGCTGATTACCGGTGCAGCCCATCTGGTGCCTTCATCCACGGCGGGTATTCTGGCGGCCTTTCCGATCTCTATGTTCCCGTTTCTGGTGCTGATGCATCGCACCTATGGTCCGGGCAAAGCTCTGACGGTGATTAAACACTACCCGACAGGACTGGGTTCTCTGATGGTTTATGCCACAGGCGTCGCCTGGTTTTACCCATCACTTGGCTTGCTGTGGGGTACCCTGTTGTCACTGGCGCTGGCCACGGTTTATCTGGCAATCGCGCCACCCTATATGGATAGACTGAGAAACCTGCTGGTCAGCAGATCACCCGCCTGATCCCGGTAAATCATAACGCTCGAGAAAAACAATAATTAAGGATTACTATGTACACTCAAACAATCAAACCCGCATTCTGCGATACCGATGCTCTGGGGCACATCAACAACACCAAGCTGCCGATCTGGTTTGAACAGGCCCGAAATGATCTCTTTCATATCTTTACTCCGGATCTGGACCCGCAAAAATGGCAGCTGATTCTGGCAAAAATCGAAGTGGAATATACAGGCGAGCTTTTCTACGGTCGTGATGTCACCATCAAAACCTATGTCGGCCATATCGGAAATTCATCCTTCCAGATCTGTCAGGAAGCCTGGCAGGATGGGAAAATGGGCGCAAAAGGTATTGCTACTATGGTGCATTACAGCTTTGCAGAGAAAAAAAGCCAGCCACTGTGCGATCATCACCGCCAGGAACTGACACAGCTGCAGCAGGATTGAGCAGCACTCTAATAACAGAAATAATCAGGAAAATTCAGCGATGACCCCGGGAATCCGTCAGGTGAAAAAAGCCGGTATTGACTACCAGATCAAAGAGTACGCTCACGATGCCGGAGCCGAATCCTACGGTGGCGAGGCGGCCGCGGCACTTGGCTTATCGGAAGATCAGGTATTTAAAACGCTGATGGCGAAAAGCAATGATGGCAAACTGGCCATCGCCGTAGTGCCGGTTTCCGGCATTCTGGATCTGAAAGCGTTGGCAAAAGCCTTTGGTTGCAAAAAGATGGAGATGGCCGACCCGGCACTGGCAGAGAAAACCTCAGGTTATGTGGTTGGCGGCATCAGCCCTCTGGGCCAGAAGAAACGTCTGCCAACCTTTATCGATGCCAGTGCTCAGGCTCTGGAAACCATGCACGTCAGCGCCGGTAAACGGGGGCTGGAAATTGCCCTCAAGCCGGATGACCTTCTGGCACTAACCAATGGTAAATGGGCTGATATCGGTAAAGCCGATTAAGCCTGTGCCTGAAAATCCGGATAAACGACAGAAACAAAAAATCCCCGCGAGTGACTCATAAAAAGTACTCAGCGGGGATTTTGTATAGCTGTTTCGAAAAATCAGAAGGCGTACATCACACGCAGGCGCGGCACAAACCAGGGCTCTTCATCATTAGTGACCGGATGACGGGGGCCATACAGCATCTGCACATCACCGGATACCACCCAGTTCGGCGATGGCGAAAACTCGTAACCCATAGCCCCCTCAACATACAGACGAGTACTGTTATCAATATCCAACAGCGCACCGACCTGCATAAAGGAACCGTAGTAATAGCGTTGGTTGTAGATTTTGTAATCCACGCCCAAAAGATAACGATCATCTTTTTGGGCCAGATCCACAAACAAAGCATCCTCCCGACCCAAGGCCTTCTGGAAGGTCAGACTGGCCATTCCACCATCCTGTACCGGATCAAACCAGCGAATCAGATCTGTCCCTATGGCATAATCCGTTGCGGCGGCGGTGGCTGTACCGGATGTAATAAACGCAGCGACCAGCGTACAGGCTCGCAACAAGTTCTTCATTATTCGCTTTCCTATATTTTCTGGGTCAAAATAAATCGTTCTGAGTAAAACAACTGATTCTGAGTCAAATTAGTTCTTTTTAGTTCAAAATTGCCGTCCATTATACTGGAAAGCGACCTCTAAACGCAGTGGATAAACAGATAGATGTACCAAAAAACAGATATAGCCCCAACCCCAGAGTTAATTGAGAAGATTGAACTCCAGATTGGTCGCGCTCCCCGTGGCATTCAGGCGGTAAGCGCCACTGACAGTCACGGCACTCCATTAGTCGTGCGAATGCACTCCATTGTGGATAAAAAGCCTTTCCCAACGCTGTACTGGATGACCTCAGAGCTGCTAAAAAAAGAGATCAGCCATATTGAAGCCCGTGGCGAAATTAAAGCACTGGAAGAGCGCCTGATTGAAGACCCGGAATTTCTGGCCCAGTATCACGCCAGTCATCAGGACTACGTTGATCAGCGTTGGCACTATATGACCGAAGAAGAACGAGTTTTCGCAGAGCAAGCCGGCTTTCTGAAACTGCTAAAAGAGAAGGGAATCGGAGGTATCGCCAACTGGGATACCGTTCGCTGCCTGCATACTCAGTACGCCCATCACTTGTGCGGCCGCAATGTTGTCGGTCAGTGGATGGATGACACCTTTGGTATTGCCGACCTGATCCCTTAGGATCGTCCGATTTAAAAACCAAAAGGCAGCCATGGCTGCCTTTTATATTTTAATTCACGCCTGACAGCGCTCACTATCGGGCTCCGATCAAACCTTCCCGGGCTTTAATATAGCTATCGATAAAAGCCTGATCAGATTCATTGATCTTCTCAATTTTAACATCCAGCCCATACGAGGTTCCCGTAGACAGTAAAATCGAGCTTCGAACCAGCCCAATAATGACCAGCACCTTTTTAACGCCATCGTGAAGCGCTGAAACCTCTAGCTTTACCTTCTCACCTGCCCTGAGGTTATATTCACTCTCAATGTGCAGATGCTTCGCAGAAAGGCTCAGCGTACGTGCCAGATATTGTTTATTTCCCGCCCGCGTAAGCCGCACTTTCCAGTGCACACTGACGGGTTTCTTCGGTTGTTTCTTCTGCATTACGGCTACCAGTAACCAAAAAACTCAAGGCTATTATCCTTAAGCAGGTTCAAAACTCAAAACAGAAATCATGCAAACTGACTTATTCGAAAAAATTCTAAGGATTTCCAGCCCAAAGGATGCTTTCCGGAAGCAAAAATATTAAATTTGCCCGCCTGAAATTAAAACGATAATGAGGTTGTACTATGTATTTTGACGCTGCAGTATTCGCTGGTCTGGCTGTTGTTGGTGGCTGCCTGGCAATTTCTTATTTTGGTATTCGCTTTATTCGTAGCAATATTCTGAAAGATGCTGAATAAGTAAATACTATAAAGGCCTGACTGTCAGGCCTTTTTTAACCCAATCCCCGCAGTCGACCCTCCTTCCTATTGATCCACTGCCCCCCGGATCAGCATTGCCACGCTTCACAGGAATGAAGCTGTAACTAAAATTTACCTTTAATTCTCCGCGTAAAATCTATTCTGGGCATAAACTGACGTTATAACTCAGTGGAGTAGTCAGTTATGCATTGCATTCAGATCAGTCCGAAGAGCCACTCGCTCATCTGGAGCGATGACCTGCGTTCTGTCCCGGAACCAGGCCCAAATGAAGTAAGAATCAAAGTCCATGCGGCCGGAATTAATCGTGCCGACCTGACACAGCGTGATGGTCTTTACCCGCCACCAGAAGGGACAAACGGCACTCTGGGCCTTGAATGCGCCGGTGTTATCGACGCCATTGGCCAAAATATCACAAACTATCAGCCGGGAGATGCTGTGTGCGCCCTTCTGGCAGGCGGAGGCTACGCAGAGTATGTCTGCGTCCCGGTGATTCAGGTCCTCCCGGTGCCAAGAGGATTCAGCTTTGCAGAGGCAGCAGCAATACCTGAAGTCTATGCAACTGTCTGGCAAAATATCTTTATGGATGCCGCGCTTAAACCTGGCGAAAACGTACTGATACACGCCGGCGGCAGTGGTGTTGGTACTGCAGCAATTCAGCTCTGTCACGCCTTTGGCGCATCGGTTTATACGACCCTTGGGGATAAAACAAAGATAGCACCTTGTCTGGAACTAGGAGCCAGCCACTGTTTTCTACGTCACGATGGAAGTTTTAAAGATGCCATTCTTGGCTGGACTCAGCATGAAGGAATCGATGTTATTCTGGATCCGGTAGGTGCTGATTATCTCGCTGATAATCTCAACCTTCTCAAAGAGGACGGTCGACTCTGTATGATCGGGGCAATGGGGGGGATGAGAGCTGAGATTGATCTGAGGCATGTCCTGATGAAGCGCCTGAAAATTCAGGGCAGTATGCTCCGCCCAAGATCCGCGGCCTACAAGCAGAGAGTTCTGCAGGCTTTACTGATCAACGTATGGCCTTTGTTTGAAGCCCAAACCATCGCGCCAGTTATCGACAAGGTATTCCCTATTGAACAAGCGATGGATGCGTTCGACTACCTCGCCAGCAACAAAACACTCGGCAAGCTAATCCTTCAGGTAAGGGAGGGTTAAAGAGGGTTAAAACCGAAAGCGTACACTTTGAAAAAGCATAACAGCCTGACACTTCAGGCTGTTGCAGTCAGTTCAAAGGTGCGCTGCAGCATACGGGCATCAGGACCAGCCCGGTGACGATCAATGTTCAATTCCAGTGCAACCTGCTGCTTAACCTGCCCCCAAATAGAGGTTTGTTTTTCAGTCAGCAGCTTGCTCAGTGTTTCTAACCGAAACAACTGTGACAAACCCGCGTGGTAAAACAGTAACGACAACCAGGTACTGTCAAACCCCCAGCTATCGGTATAAACCACTTCACCGCGTAATTCTTCATTCAGCTTTTCAGCCACATCACGCACGGAAGCGCCATCTTCTATCAGCTTCGCCCGAGGAATGCCATGGACCATTTCCGCACTGTCATCCCAGTGATCCCATTCGGGCTCAGGGCGGATTAAGCAAGAGAATACGCTGCCGTCAGGCCGGGCGAAGCCCACTTCGATCGGGTAACTGCCGCGACCAAAACCTGACGCTTCAACATCAATAATAAAAGGCATCTGAGTCTGCTTATCGTTTGTTGTCAAAATTCACTCGTCCCAGTTTGCGGACCCAACCACATTGGACAACCGGTACACATCCGGTGTGCACCCTCGCACACAGCATGTTTCTGTAGGATACAGAGCAAGCTGCATGCCAATAGGCAGATTATAGGTTTAAAGAGAGGTTCATGCCATTTGCCTTTTCCAGGCTATGCCGGGTTTTCTGCTCCCAGTAATGACTCTGATCAGGATTCACAGCCAGTCCTAACTCACCTTCACTGCAAGCCTTTGCCATTCGTCGGCAGGCCAATGGATGACCCTGCTCTGCAGCACGGACAAACCAGCGAACTGCATTTTCAGAGTTCTTGGTCAGATGACCATAGCCCTTCTCATAGATACAACCCATCTGGTATTGAGCCTTGATATCGCCCTGACGGGCAGCATCCAGCAGATAATTCACACCCTGACCTTTATCCAGCGGTGAGATACCACGGAAATACAGCAAATGGCCATAGATTGAGAGCGCCTTAAGATGCCCTTCATTAGCCGATGCTTTAAACAGTCGCATCACCCATTGATGTCGCAGCTTAGAGTGACGCAACACGGAGGAGTGAAACAATTTCTCAGCCAGCAAAAACTTCAGCCGGGTCATAACGCCAATTTGTTCAGACATAAGCAACCACAGATTACTTTGGTTTATTTTCAACTGAGCAGTCATTTTCGAGCGGGCAATTCTAACACTGTGCATTTAAGTAACAAGGCTACAAAGCGGGTTTATTGATACAAAACGAGCAAAACCGATACGCTATGGCAAAAAACCGTTACAGCCCAATTTATTAGTTGTCATAAAAAACCAAGCTAGAACTCTCTATTTACAGGGCGTTCAGGCCAATCGCCAGACAACTATAAATCTCACAAGCATCCCTCACTATTTATTGATAGCATTGCTCTGCCGAATACAGGCTATAGAAATGGTTCTATAGCTTTTGGCCTGAATTCCTCAACACTTTTCACTACCCAGGAGGCTCTGTGCTTACATTCTGGATCGCTTTGGCCTTCGTCGCCGGAGCCTTTATGCCACTTCAGTCCGGCGTAAACAGCACACTGGCTTTGCAAAGCTCAGGGGCTATCTGGGCATCACTGATCTCTTTTGTCGTTGGTTCTGTTACCTTGTTTGCGGTCGTTCTTGTAGCCCGACATCAGTGGCCGGCAGTATCGGATCTTAAAACTGCGCCTTGGTGGGCATGGACCGGTGGCTTAATGGGGGCGCTTTTTGTCGCGACATCCGCGTTCCTCGCTCCCCGTCTGGGCGCAGCAACCATGATTGCACTGTTCGTTGCAGGGCAGCTGGCCATGTCAGTGGTGTTAGATCACTTCGGTTGGGCGACATTTCCGGAGCACAGTATTAATCTCTGGCGAATTATCGGCGTTCTGATGTTGTTTGGCGGTGTACTTCTGATTCGTTTTAACTGAGGTCAGATCCTAAACAAAAAAGGGCGCTGTTAAGCGCCCTTCACATCAATCAATTAGCAAAGTCATCAAATCCGTTTGCGCGCAATCACTGTTGCCAACCAAATACCGCCGAGAATCAGCAGAAAGCCACTAATGTGGAATCCCTGTAAAGGCTCACCCAAAAACAGAATAGCCATCGTGATACCAAATGCCGGTACCAGATGAATAAACTGCCCCGCTCGCGCCGATCCCAACTCTGCAATCGCTTTATTCCAGAACAGATAAGCAAGAATTGACGGGAAGATACTGAGATAGAGCACACTGCTTACTGAGATCAGATTAAAAGGCATTTCTCTGCCAGAGAACGTTTCATAAAGATAAAACGGCAGTAGTACCACCACACCTACCATTACAGTCAGTGCAAAAAAGCCAAAGGGGCTCAAACCATCGGGGCGAAGACGAAGCAGACTGGAGTATACGGCCCAGCAGAGCACTCCCAGTAAAATCCAGGCAGTACCGGCATTCAGAAAGCTCATATCCATAATTGCCGAAGGGCTACCTTCGGTGACAACAACCACAACGCCAAATAGAGAAAGCAACATACCTACACCTTGGAGCAAGGTGACTTTTTCACGGAAAAAGAGCCAGGAAATGATCAGAATCAGAATCGGACAGGCCGACTGCAACAGAATACTGTTACTGGCAGGTGCTGTTTGCAGGCCGAGATAAATCATGGTGTTAAAGCAACCAACACTGAAAACCGACAGCACTAAAAGAATAAACCAGTTATCCCGGATTACCTGTCGGGAAGCTTTCCAATGCGGTATTGCAAAAGGCAGGATAATGACTAAGGCGGTAAGCCAGCGCCAAAAACTCAGTCCTAAAGGGGGAACATCAAGATGGACCGCGCGACCAAGCACAAAGTTACCCGCCCAAAAAAGTGTCGTCAGAACCAGCAGCCCATAGGGAGAGATATTTAATACACGCTGAAACATTGTTGATCCCTTATATCAAACCAATATTCGATGGTAACTGATCATAAGGAATACGCCTATGCAGCGAATTAATCAGGATTCCGAACCCTTCAACGATTTGCGTTTCAGGTACGGAACCCTTTAACTGAGCAGTAAAAGCATTAGTGAACCACAGAGGTATCCCTAACAGAGTAGGCCGATACAGAAGACTGCAGACGAGAGGCTAGCTGCTCTATATCGTGTCCCAGTCCATTTAAAGTGTGCGCTTCACTGGCCGTCTGACGCACCACATCATCAATACGGCGAATATTCGCATCAACCTCAAGAGCAATCTGCGATTGCTGCTCTGCCACTGTCGCAATCTCAACACTGCTGCTGTTGATCGCATGCACCATATTATTGATCGCTTCAAAAGCAGCACCGGAACGGGTTACTGTGCCAACACTGGTATCTGCTAATTCATGACCACCGCGAACTAAGGTAACAGCATTCTGTACCCGGGTTTGCAGCTCGGTAATGGTTTCCTGGATATTACGGGTATAACCCTGTGTCTGCTGAGATAAGGCGCGAACCTCATCAGCAACAACCGCAAAGCCTCGCCCAGCTTCACCAGCCCTTGCGGCTTCAATAGCAGCATTCAGTGCCAACAAGTTGGTTTGTTCAGCAACCCCCTCAATCGTCTCAAGAATTTGAGTGATGGCACCAGCCTGTGACTGAACTTGCTCGGTTACGTCATAAACAGAGGCAATTCGCTCCGCCAACGCATGAATATCCTTCACACTTTCTTTCACCAGATTATGACCATTACTGGACTGAACCGTTGCTTCTTCGGTCTGCTGTGAAGTTTCTTTAACACTAGCTGCAAGTTGCTTCACCGCTGCAGAAAGCTGAGTAATTGCGGTCGTGATCTGCAGACTTTGCTCCTGCTGGTGGGTCACTCCGGTTTCCAACTCATCACTGGCCTTCGCCATCTCCTTCGCGTAATCATTCAGTTGAGTTGAGGCCGTTTTAATATCACCGATCGCTCGTTCATAGCTGTCCAGGAAGAGATTAAAAATAACCCCGAGACGTTCATACTCACTGCCCCGTTCAACAGCTATACGACGGGTCAGGTCTCCATCCCGAATAATAAACTGCATCGCATCCTGCATATCCAGCAATGCCGAGCTGGCACCATGCTCGCTGACATTAAGCCCCCGTTCCTCATCTTCTGGCGGCACGCGTAGCGCACCAAAGGCTTTTAGTAGAGAGAAGGCTAAATACCCCAGCCCAAAACCCCAAACAAAAACCGCAAATACACCGGTCAGCTGAACCATCAGCTGATCCATCACACTACCGTTAACCAGCGCAGCTTTATCAGCAAAGAACACCAGCAGAAGAGTGCCTAGCGCTCCGCAGATACCATGAGCGGCTACAACGTTGACAGGATCATCAATCCGCATGATGTGCAGAATCAGCCACTCTGCGAAATAAAGTACAGCACCAGCAACAAAGCCAATAACGACAGCTCCCGCAGGTTCAACAACTGCGCAGCCAGCCGTAATAGCAACCAAACCACCAACAACACCATTGAGCAGCTTTTCGACATTTACTTCACGACGCTCATGCATCGCCATAGACAGGAAGAAACAGCTCAGACCAGCTGCACCTGCTGACAGCATAGTATTGGCAATGATCTTGGCAATACTGGCATCACCGGTCAGCGTGCTTCCACCGTTAAAACCAAACCAACCGAACCAAAGAATCAGCACACCTACAACAGCCAGTACCAAACTGTGCCCCTGGATTTTAGTGATCTTTTTATCTTTACCAAAAACCCCTAAGCGAGGACCAACGACGATAGCGCCTGCCAGCCCTACCCATGCTCCCAAAGAATGGACAACCGTTGAACCTGCAAAATCGATCATGCCTTGCTGTGCCAGCCAGCCATCACCATTCCAGATCCAATGACCCGAAACAGGATAGATAACGCATGTCGTAAACACCGCAACCAGTACATAAGCTAAGAATTTAGTTCTTTCGGCTACCGCTCCGGAAACGATAGTCGCCGCAGTACCGGCGAATGTCGCCTGAAAAGCAAAAGAGGCAAAATCACTGGCTTCTGTCATGCCTGACAGACCAAAGCCTGTTGTTCCCCAGAAGCCTCCTGAGCTAACCCCGAACATAATGGCATAGCCTACTGCCCAAAATGCCAGCACGGAGATGATAAAATCCGTTATATTTTTAATGGCAACATTGATGCTGTTTTTAGCCTGCGTCAGCCCTGACTCCAGCGCAGTAAATCCTGCCTGCATAAACATAACCAATGCAGCGCAAACCATAATCCAGACCAGATCCAGATTGCTTTGTACACTTGCTGCATCCATAAACACACCCCATTTGTGATATTTCACTTTTCTTTTATATAGTTACATCACAGCAAAAGATGTGCCCAGCATCCAAACAGCAAAATACACTGCA
Organism: Oceanospirillum sp.; assembly: GCA_048270425.1. GTDB lineage: Bacteria > Pseudomonadota > Gammaproteobacteria > Pseudomonadales > Halomonadaceae > Oceanospirillum. The sequence goes on along the minus strand of JBLWSY010000026.1, from coordinate 2,722 downwards.
TTGCAACATTCAAACTAAACATTGAACCCAGCCAAACAAAAGCAAACAGTTAAAACCTCTTAGTGCAGCGCACCAAATAAAGGCGCAAGCCAAGTTAACGCACCATAATAGAGCGCCAATCCCAAGGGTTTTAGTCTGGTTTTCTTTCGCTCCTTCAGATAGGGTTACCTCTGAATTTTTCAGGATTGCAGCCGCAGGTAACGCCCATGAAACTTGTTATTTCTCCAGCGAAAACACTCGATTTTGAGACAACTCCAGTTACAAATACCCACAGCGATCCATCCTTTCTGGATAACAGTCAGCTGCTGATTAATGAGCTAAAAGAGCTCTCCCATGCCGATGTGGCGACTCTGATGAAGCTGAGTGACAAACTGGCAGCCCTCAATGTCGCTCGGTTTGAAAGCTGGGAAACACCTTTCACACCAGACAATGCCAAACAAGCGATCCTGGCATTTAAGGGTGATGTGTACACGGGACTTGATGCGGAGAGCTTCTCAGAAGACGATTTCAACTTTGCGCAGGACCACCTGAGAATTCTGTCCGGACTGTATGGTCTGCTAAAGCCTTTGGATCTGATTCAGCCCTACCGCCTGGAGATGGGAACAAAATTCGCTAACAGCCGCGGTAAGAACCTGTACGAGTTCTGGGATATGCAGCTGACAGATGCCTTAAACGAAGAGTTTGCCGAAGAAAAAGAGCCGGTACTGATCAATCTGGCTTCTAACGAATACTTTAAAGCGATCAAAGTGAAGCAACTGCAGGCTGAGATCATCACCCCTGTCTTTAAGGACTGGAAGAACGGGCAATACAAGATGATCAGCTTCTACGCGAAAAAAGCTCGCGGTCTCATGGCAGCTTACATTATTCAGAATCGCCTAAGTGATCCGGAACAGCTGAAGAACTTTGACACGGACGGTTATTACTTCAGTCAAGAACAGAGCAAGGGGAATGAGTGGGTCTTCCTGAGAAATCACGAAGAATAAGCATCTCCACCCTAACAAAAAAGGCCGCAATAAGCGGCCTCTTCTACACCTTGAGAAAGCCCTCTTAGTGCTGCTGAATACCCTGCAGGTACCAGTTGGCATTTTCCTGACGCATATCGCGCACCAGATGCCAGGTCTCAGTGAAATCTGTCGGAACAGAGCTGTTCTCACGAATCTGACCTGAGAACACAACACTCGCCTCAGCCAGCGATCCTTGCTGGCTGATTCCACCCAACTTCGCCTCAAGAGTGACCACTTCAGTATTTGGCTCTTCAGTTTGGGATTTTCGCTCCTGAGCCAGCAAGTTATATAGTTCAGGCGTTACGAAATCCTGAATCTCAGCTAAATCATTGTTATCCCAGGCTTTTTGGAGATGAACAAAGTGGCCTTTAGCGCGCTCTACAAAACCTGTCGCATCAAACCAATCAGGAACCTGCTGTTGCATTGGAGCACCGCTACCCATCAGATTAGTATCAAAGCTACGCTCCTGATCCGGATTGGACATTCCTCTCTGATAGCCCATATTTGAAGCTGCAGCCGTTTGCCGCTTTCGGGCCATTAGCTTGAAAATGATAAAGGCAATCAGTGCAATCAGAAGGAAGTCAAACATCTGGAAGCCTTCAAAACCATCACCAAAGAACATCGCCGCCAGAAGACCTCCCGCAGCCAGGCCCGCCAGTGGGCCAAGGAACCCCATCTTGCTACTACGGGCACCGGTCGAAGTCGCCGTATTCGTTTTGGATGGTTGAGTGTAATTACTGCTGGTCGATGATGTTGTTGTACTCTTTGAATAAGAACCAAACGACTTACCACCACCCAAACGTTTTGCTTCAGCCTGATCCAAGCCTGCGCCCAGAACAACGAAGAAAGCAAAAAACCATACTGCCATACGCTGCATAAAGTTACCTGTTAGTTTACTTATTATCTCGTTATGCTTGAGCTAATGGGGCGCGGAATGCGCATTCCAGACATAACAACAATCTAAGGAGTTGCTATGCTCATCACCCCTACTAACTCAGCCTTATTAGTCATCGATATTCAGGAAAAGTTGCTTCCGGCTCTGCATAATGCTGAGCAATTAATGACCAACAGCCAATGGCTGATTGAAGTTGCTGCAGAACTTTCTATCCCTACCCTCATCACCGAGCAATACCCGAAGGGTCTTGGTCATACCAGTACGCAACTAAAGCCCTTTCTGTCATCGGCCACCATTCTTGAGAAAGAACACTTCTCAGCTGCAGAAGAAGCACATATCCTAAAGTCGGTTAATGATCTTGAAAAAGAACAGCTGGTCCTTATCGGCGCAGAAAGTCATGTCTGCCTGCTACAAACGGCGATTGGCTTTTCTGAACAGGGCTATGACGTATATGTAGTGACTGACGCTATCGCATCCCGCAAAGAATCTGACTACAACGCAGCGCTGCTTCGTATGCAGCAGAATGGTATTCAGTTAGTCAGCAAAGAGATGGTTGCTTTTGAATGGCTGCATAAATGCAATACCGATAAATTCCGCGAGATCAGCAAAGGCTATTTGCGTTAGATACTTATCACCTCTTATCCCCAGCACCACGACCAGCCTCTCCATCATTCAGTGGCCCACTTCACGTCCTAAGCCCTAACCTAAGCCAAAATCGCCCAGGCATAAAAAAACCCCGTCTCGTAAGAGACGGGGTTTTCAGATAAGGCGCTTGACGATGTCCTACTCTCACATGGGGAGGCCCCACACTACCATCGGCGCT
>JBLWSY010000025.1:0-52268 GCA_048270425.1 Oceanospirillum sp. | reverse complement strand
TCAGAGTCACTGTCGGAATCTGAGTCGCTGTCGGAATCTGAATCACTGTCCGAATCGGAGTCGCTGTCGCTATCCGAGTCAGAGTCGCTATCGGAATCTGAATCGCTGTCGGAGTCAGAGTCACTGTCGGAATCTGAGTCGCTGTCGGAATCTGAATCACTGTCCGAATCGGAGTCGCTGTCGCTATCCGAGTCAGAGTCGCTATCGGAATCTGAATCGCTGTCGGAGTCAGAGTCACTGTCGGAATCTGAGTCGCTGTCGGAATCTGAATCACTGTCCGAATCGGAGTCGCTGTCGCTATCCGAATCGGAGTCACTGTCGCTATCCGAGTCAGAGTCGCTATCGGAATCTGAATCACTGTCCGAGTCGGAGTCACTGTCCGAGTCGGAGTCACTGTCGGAATCGGAGTCGCTGTCGGAATCTGAATCACTATCTGAATCGGAGTCGCTGTCGCTATCCGAGTCAGAATCACTGTCCGAATCGGAGTCACTGTCGGAATCGGAGTCGCTATCGGAATCTGAATCACTATCAGAGTCAGAATCACTGTCCGAATCTGAATCGCTGTCCGAATCGGAGTCTGAATCGCTGTCCGAATCTGAATCGCTGTCCGAATCGGAGTCGCTGTCTGCGTCTGCGTCTGCGTCTGCGTCTGCGTCTGCGTCTGCGTCTGCGTCAGAATCGTCTTCCTCTTCAGGAGTAGGGTCTACTCCAGGAGCATCAGGCTCAGAGGATGCTGGAGTGGGCTCAACCGGACGAGCACCGGCGGGAGCAAGAACAGGATCAATAAAGTCAAATACAGCGGCATCCGAGTCACCATCGGTCTCATCCTGAGAATCAGGAATAATGTCTGTATCCTGATCCTGACTAGGCGACTGGTTTTGAGTGATATCTAACTGCTCGCCAGAACTAATATCATCATCATTCTGAGCAGGATTAGAATCCTCATCATCCTGAGCGCCTCGCGCTGTGGAAACATCCTCATCCAATGTCGCACCAGCAGCATACTCTGCATGACGAAATTCAGAGTTATCATCCACGGATGCCTGAATATTTTCATTGCCGGAATCTTCTGAGCCAACTTTAACCTCTGAGGTGTCAAATTCCTCTTTGTCTTCCTCTGAGGCATCGCTGCGGCTCAAAACCGTTGCTTCGTCAAACAGCAGCGCATCATCAGAGGTTGAATTTTCAACTCCGCCTTGCGATGGATTGCTGCCTGCACTGCCAGTTTGATCAGCCATGGTCAAACTCCTTTGAATGAAATCAGATAAACTAAATAAATCTTTGATGAATACAAGACTAAACCAATGATGTCAGCAAAACAGCTGGCCAGAAGTTATATAACTGTTAAATACACCTTAAATAAAAAAGGGGCCGGTCTGAACAATCAGTCGGCCCCTAATCTAGGTGACAAAAGAGATAGGATCAGCGTTCATCGAAGCTGCTGGAAAGACCTTTAGTAATAGGGTCAGCAAGATACGCCAAAAGCGTTTTTTCGCCTGTAAGAATCTCGGCGGAAACAACCATACCGGGCATCAGAGGCAGTCGTCCTTGCTGTCCCCCCAGATAGTTTTTGTCAAGAGAAACCCATCCTTTGAAGAATGGCTGTCCCTGTTCATCCAGTGTACTGAACGCAGAAACCCGCTCCAGCTTGCCCGTGGCATAACCAAAGCGAGAAAAGTCATAACTGCTGACCTTAAGGTTCACATTCTGGCCAGGCTGGACATAGCCGATATCATCCGGTGAAATTCTTACTTCCGCCTGCAACTGAACATTGTCCGGCACAATTTGCATTAACACGGAACCGGGTTGTATGACTTGTCCGGCATTATTTACTTCCAGATTAAACACTAATCCGGTTGCAGGAGCTCGAACCCACAACTCCTCCAGTCGACTTTTAACTTTACTCAGCTCTTCTTCTGTTTCAGCGATCTGAGCTTTAAGCTGATCAATCTGATCAAGAGGCTCCTGAAGGATCTGATTCTGGGTTTCATAGTAACGGCTATTAGCCTCTGCCAGTTCCTGACGAATCAGATTCATCTCTTTGATGATACGCTCTTCTTCACCTCGCGCAGAGACTGCTGCCCGCTCAGTCTCTAGCAAAGTGATGCGGGTAATGAGCCGTTTCTTGGCCATCCCACGACGCATTTCAAGCATCTCTTCAGTCAACTCACGATGCTGCTGAGCCGAATCCAATGATTTCGCGAGCTGATCAAGTCGAGACTGACGTTGACGTGTCTGCTGACGAAGAACATCCAAAGTCGATTCACGAACCGAGATCTGATTCTGCAACTGCTGACGTTGCACCATCACCATGGAAGGATATCGACTTTCAAAATCCGAAAAGTCGGGTTCACGTCCCATGACAAAAGCCTCTTGCCGCTCTGCCCGAAGACGCAGAGAAGCCAACCGCCCCTCGATCTGGCGAAGGTCCGACAGTACCCGGCTATCATCAAGCTTCAACAAAATATCGCCTTCTTTGACAGCCATGCGCTCTTCAACCATCACTTCAGATATGGTGCCGCCACTAAGGTGCTGCACTACTTTAATCTGTCCGGATGGAATAACTTCTCCGGGAGCCGAAGTTACTTCGGCTAATTTAGTGACCGCTGCCCATACGACAAAAGCGATAACCATCAGGATCACCAGATAAAGTACGGGCTTGGCATAAGTGGGAATCAACTCATCTTCTACATGAATCGTTTCTGAGAGCAAACGGCGCTGACGGGCCCCCATAGTAATCTCTGAACGTGGCAGTTCTACGGGATTACCCAGTTCTTCAGAATGATCCTTACGAGTAACTTGCACTGACATTAACTTAGCCCCGCCATAATTTTACCTTCAACCTCTGCATAACTACCCCGCGCTGTAATTGACCCATCTTCCATATACAAAATATGGTCAGCCATTTTCAGGTGACTGGGTCTGGGGGTTACCAGAATCAGACTGACTCGACCCCGAAGCCAGTTAATACATCTCATTAGGGCCTCATCACCCGCATCATCCATTCCATTACCCGGCTCATCTAACAATACAATGGAGGCAGGTTTCAGAATGGTTCGGGCCAGTGACAGACGCTGTTTAAAACCATTGGAGAGCTGGTCAGTATCACTACTGGAAATTCGGGTGTTAATCCCTTGCTCCATTCGCTCTATGTCTTTCTTGAGACCTGCCATTTCAATGGCCCAATTGAGCTCTTCTTCGGTCGCTGAGGCGTGCACCAGTCGCAGGTTCTGCGCGACAGTTCCGTAAAAAATGTCACACTTCTGCGGCATGTAGCTGATGATGGAGCGCAAATAATCCGCGGCAATCTGGCGGGTATCGATAGAATCGATGCGAATAGACCCCGCCTGCGGATAATGCAGTCGGCTAATCAGAGAGAGCAGCGTGGATTTACCGGCACCATCAGGACCCGTTACCCCTAAAATCTTACCGGGGGGTACTTTAAAGGTTACACCCAATAAAACAGGATCAAGGTGCGCAGCATAGCGGAAAGAAACCCGGTTAAAATCCAGTGCCCCCTGATTAACAAAACGGTTCGCTTCAAGATTATGCCCCTCACTCTCCTGGGCCAGCTTCATTAACTGATTGACCTGGAAAATATTGGTCGAGATCCTCGACCAGCTGGTTAGAGCCATAAACAGACTCTGCATAGGGCTGATCAGTCGCCAGGTAAGAATCATAGTGGCAATAATCGTCCCTGCCGTAATCGAACCCTGAATAACCATGTAAGTCGATGTGCCCAAGACAGCTAAGCCTGTGAAGCTACCAATCAGATGAGAAAAAGCAGTAATTTTCAGCTGGGCTTGCTGTTCCTTAAAACCGGTATAGGCGGCTGTGCCACTCAGGTTCCGGAAACGCCCCATCCACATGGTTTGAGCCCCTAGCGACCTGAGTCCTCTCATTTTCCCCAAAGACTCATCAATCAGCTCAGTTTTCTTACCGGAAGCCGCCGAAGACTGTTCTGCTGAACGGTCAGCCAAAGGTCGGGTCATCAGTAACAAAAACAAAAATGCACTGATCGAAATCAGCAGAATGCCGCCAGCCCAGGGATTAATCAGAAAGATAACGATCAGAAGAATAACGCTTGCTGGCAGGTCAAACGCAAGCATCACAAGAGGCCCAAGGAACAGATCCCGCAATCGTTCAAGACTCTTAATACGGCTGATCTGCCGACTGACCGAAACACCATTCAACGAAGAGGAAGGCAGATGCAGAACACGCTCAAAAATAGCACTACCCAGCACGTATTCAATACGACCACCGATATAAGCCAACAATCGTCCCCTGAGAGAGTTCAGGAACCAGCCCAATCCAATCGCCAATAAGACGCCAAGCAACAGAAAGATGCCGGTTTTGACATCTCCGGTGGGAATAACCGTATCAAATACCGTTCTGACGAAGAGTGATGGCGCAATCGCCAAAATCGTACTGATCAGTGTCACGGTAAAAACAAGAGACAGATGCTTGCGAAACTTCCATAGAAGCTCCCTTACCCATGGCGCTTTATTTTTACCCAGTTCAGCCTCGATCGGTTGGAATATGTAAATGTCGCCCTTGCCTTTAGGCAATTTTTCCCAGATCTCTTCGCGATTACTCTGACTGTTGAACACGCGATAATCACCGTCAGAGAGGACCTCAAGAACCGCTACAGCCGGCGAAGAGGCTGGCATAAAGATACAAGGCAGTAGACGCTGGTCAAAGCGTTTAAAGCTGTTGCCATAATGACGCGCCTTGAAGCCAAGGTTAGCCATAGCGCCGAAGAAATAAGACAGATCAACATGATCAGCAAGGTGCGGCAAGGACTGAGCAAATTCCCGGGAATTACCGTTCCAGCCTAAATGTCGCAGCAGAGGCAAAAGACAGCGGGAAAAGTCAGAATCGTTAAAGACGCGGGTCCCAATCACGTTTTCCAGCGAGTCATCCTGAGCCGGACGATCCAGGCCATCATCAGTTAGATCGGGCCTGCTGAAAACAAATTCGCCATCATCCTCAACCAGCCTTCCATCCTGAATACGGTAGACAATATCGGCCAGCTTCACCATAGAGGGGCGGTTTGCCACCATCACCATGGTTAACCTTCCCTTTTCGGATTCCAAATACTGTCTTAGGCGCTTATCCCCCTCAAAGTCCAAAGCGCTGTTCGCTTCATCAAAAAGGATAATCTCAGGGTCAAAGGCCAGGGCTCGCACGATAGCAATCAGCTGACGAACCCCCATTGGAAGAATCTCGCTGGCATTTTCTCCCAAGGGTGTCTGATAACCCTGCTTCATACCGGCCACAATAACATCCAGACCGATCTGCTCTGAGATCTCAAGTGCACGGGCTTCACGGCTCGGCTCAAACATCGTCAGGTTATCCAGGATCGAACCAACAAAAACAGTCCCCTCCTGAGGTAAGAGGGCTATTTTTTGCCGCAGGCTCTCAGACAAAAAATCACCAATCGGAGCACCGTCAATCAATATAGTGCCGGAATCAGGCTCATCAATGCCATTCATCAGTGCCAGCAAGGTACTTTTGCCGCTACCACTATCACCACGAATCGCAATATAGCGCCCCTTAGGAACATTCAAACACAGGTTGTGAAACAGAGTTTCAGCGCCATTGCCCCCCTTATCTCCCATACAAACCTGATCAAGCCTCAGGCCATAACGTACCTCAGGGAGGGAAACCAGTCCCAATTCATGACGCCCTGGCATAGAAAGCACCGCTGATAACCGGCGGTCACCAGCGATAAAAGCCTGATAACGCATCCAGGTGCTTAAGCCCTTACGCAAGGGCTGTAATGCCCGAACCGAAAGCATCATGCAGGCAGCCAGAGCACCTGCCGTCATACCGCCATCCAAAACCATAAGTGCGCCGAAAAAGATTACCAGTACAATCATCGCCTGAGACATAACACTGCCCAGGTTACTGGCAAAACTACTACCAAAGAAAAGACGCTCGCCTTGAGATGCACTGTTCTCTTTCAGGCGCTCGTAACGGCGCTGCATTATGCTTTCCACGGACATGGTTTTTACGGATAAAATTCCGGCCAGCACTTCTGTTAAAAAGCTGATGCGACGTTCGTCATTAAGGTCCCGCGTAAGAATCTGCTGGTACATCCAGCGACCAAAGAAAACTACGACTATGGCGAAAAGAACCATAAGCACAACAGGCACAAGCACAAGGTTGCCTGCAATCAGCCAAATAACGCCAAGAAAGATAAAAATAAAAGGCAGATCAAGAAGGATCAGTAAAGCGCTACCGGAATATACGTCAGCTACTTTAGAAACAGTCTGCATCTTCTCAGCATAAGCACCCGCTTCTTCCTGACTGAATAGCTGCATCGGAATCTGAAAAAACTTATTAAGCACCTGCATACTCGCGCGATGCTTAAAACGGGCTCCCAGCCAATTGGTTACGGTTTCGTTGACACTTTTCAGAATCTCTTCAAGTATCATCATCAGCACGATACCCGTTGTTAGCACAATCAGGGTATCGACAGACTCATTCTTAAGAACGCGATCAAAGATCTGCAACATTCCCAAAGGCAGCGCCAGCGCCAGCAGGTTGCTCATCAGCGATGCAAGTACGATAACAGGAATAAGCTGACGCACGTCGCGGGTACCTAATACCTTTCGCAACGAACGTATACCCTTAACTTTAATCTTGCCAAGGATTCGCTGATCACGATCACCAAACCGTGACGAGACTTTGCTTTGCTGCTGACTCATAGATATTCGCTTACTGGATTGACAGAATGGTTAGGTTGAAACAGATATCGCACCACATCCTGAACTAATGGATGTCGAAAAGAGGTCAGGCCGGACTCATATTGCAGAACACCAAGACTTTCTGCCCGTTCAACAGCAGCTCTGATATAGGCGGTATCATCACGCATCAAGCTGGCCAGACGTTCAACAGAAACTGCTGACTCATGACTTGCCACGCAATAGAGTAGCTTCCAATCCACTTTAAACTTATCAATCCTTGACGCGACGGTGATCAGCATAGCTAAAGAGATCTCATCACCGTCCTGAAGCATCAGCTCTTTTGCAAAAAGCGGAATTCCTCTGGAACGTTCTGCAATAACAGAAAAACCAGCATCCGCCTGCTCCGCCGACACAAGCTTTCTGATCTGCTCTGTTGCCAAACGCTGCAAATGTATTTTTTTACAGAATGGGAAGAGATCATCCTCAAAATCATACTGCTGAGGCTGGCGACCGCATAAAATAAACCGAACCTGATGACGCAACCCGGACAGATAGGTAATGAGCTCTCCTTTCGCATCTGCGGTCAGGTGATGGGCATCATCAATAATCATCAGCCCCTTCGGCTTGTCCTTCAGCATATCAGCCAGCTCAGACCAACTTTCAGCATAGCAGTGGGTCACACTGTCAAAAAAGCCAGCATTAACAACCCGGATGTAATTCAGCGGAATAGATTGGTTAACAGCCCGCCTTGCGGCTTCCCGACAGAGCCGGGATTTGCCCATGCCATTTTCGCCCTCAACAATCAGTACCGAGAACTCATTGGCTAACAGGGCATCTACCTGCTCCAGCTCTTGCTCACGACCAATTAAAGGAAAGCTTTCATCATGATCCCAGTTATTAAGCTTAACGATCTCACTCAAGGGCAGCTGGTTTGAAATACCACCTGGCAAAGTAATATCAAATGCGCTCATAACCGATTTAACGGGCTCATCGAAGTAGATGTTTCCTTTTGCCGCACTGTCTCTCAGCTGATGCCCCCAGCTGAGTACATGACTGCCAACCGTCTCACCTGACCACCCGCCAAATCGGTTTTGGCTAACGGTTATCAGGCCAGCAACCAGAGCACCGGTCAGAATCTGATCGCTATTAGGATCAGCTAACGTATCTTTAACAAATTCACTCATGATCCGAAAAAGATAGTCTGCAACCAAAATAGCAGTACGAATATCCTGAGCAGATGAGCGCTTAAGTCCAAAAATCAGATCGCCATCACCGGGTTCCCGACTCATAAAGAGCGCCTGACTATCAAAAGCGACTTCCGAAAGGCGTGTATGAAACAATTTCTGGGCGCTGCGAGGCAAACGCCCATTAGTTTTCAGGCTGAGCACAATAGCAGGGCGCCGGGCTATCAAAGTCTCATTAGCAAAAGCGGCATCAAAGCCTGACTGGTCCTTAAACTCGGCTAAGCGCGCAACCGCCATAGTGCGATTCTGCACATTCAGCTTTTTGAAAATGGCGACCAGATGCTGCTTGACGGTCCCCAAACTAATATCCAGGTCACGGGCAATTTCTTTATTCACCTTACCCTGCTGCATCAATTCAAGAATTTCTTGCTGACGCGCAGTAAGACCTGCAACGGTTTGTCTGCTGTTTTTTTCCGCGACTAACTGGGCTTTAGCCATACCGATATCCTTATCAGTCCAAGACAGGCAGAGTTATGCGCTGCCCTTTCCAGTCAACAACAACCTGATAAGGCGTTATCTGTCGTATCACACCACCGCCATAGAGTCTTTCACCAACACGGTGGTAGTACATCTCACCACTGGCTCCGCCCCAGCGCATCCGGGCGAACAGCTGTTTGCCCGCCCCTTTTTCTACAGTTTCAACCTGATATAAAGGTCGCAACAGGTAATCACGGTTTTCAAAACTGACAATAGCTCTTTTCGGGTTGACACTTTTTAGCTTGCCGTTATAAGCGAGAGATGCACCAACCGGAAAACGCCAAACACGATGACTACGGTTGCCAATTAACCAAGCATAATTATTTTCAACTTTGATAAGAGAATAGAGCTGACCAAATGAAACGCCGTCACGTCCTGCATCTTCTGCTGTACGGGCTTCTTTCTCAGCCTGATGACGATAAGCGAGAATCGACTCACCGGCATAGTAGGCGCGTTTTTCCATCGCCTTAATATCAAAACGGGCGATCACATCGAAGTTTTCTTCCGGCTGATAAACCACACAACGCTGTTGTTGGTTTCTGAGTTGGGTGCACCATTGCTGAGCCTCTTCTTCAGACGAAAAGCCAGCAAAATTGACGCTGTACCAATGCGTATCCGATTCAGCGCCAATCAGGTTCACATCAACAACTTCAACAAGCAACTCTTCCGCAGGGTCCAGCGTTTCATAACGACGCGGCAAATCCCTTACCAGTGCATCAACCGCAAAATGATCGTAAACCCCCATCAGTTTTACCAGCCAAGGGCCCTGCGTGAAGTTTTCCGGTTTATCCATCCAACCATCAACAACATAGCGACGCGAGGATACTGTTGCCGCTGGCAATATTTTCACCGTGTCAGTAGAGCGGTTAGTACCCGCCTTAAATACCGGGCTGGTTTCACTGATTGAACGGTAGGGAATACCACCGCCAAGAGACGCATAAAAATCCACAAAGGCCTGATAATATTCGAGCTCAAACTGGTGCAGCACATCCATGCGCTCCTGATAGGACTGCATGGAGTCCAGGTACGTCAGAAAGTCGATACCACCTACAGAGTAAGATTGAAAGCCGAAATCTTGCGCTACCTTAGCCGCTTCCGCAGACTCCTGCTGCATTGAAAGCCGCTCACCACTGTACTCTAATTCAGTAATCGCCGTACGGGCCGCTGAAAGGCCGTTGTAGACTGTATTAGCATAGGATTCCACCAGCTCATTACGGACAGCCTGCGCAAATTTCACCCCCTGCTCCCGGCGACCACCATCAAAAACCGACGCACTCAAGGTGCCTAAAGCGTTCCAAAGCAGTGTATTGGGTTGAAAAAGATCGGCAGGGTTCCGCACCCCAGAACTGATATCAGCTGATACGGTTAAACCCGGAAGCAAAGCTTTCCGGGCCACATCAAGGTCAGCATCTGCAGCTAACATACCGGACTCAATCGCCCGAATATCAGGCCGCCTTAAAAGGTAGGCTGTCGAAATCCCCCGCACACCATCCGGCATAACAACACTGCTGAGACCTTTCTCAGTCAACTTCAGCTGACCAGGGGCAACCCCCACCAAACGGGCAATGGAAAATTCCAGCTGCTGCCGGTCCTTTAAAAGAGTGGGTAACCGAACCCGTGAGCTGAAAATAGCGGAACGCTGAATTTGCATCTCAACGACCGTTGCATCGCCCTGATCATAACGATCCTGCATTGCCAACAGCATCGAATTAAGGGCATCTTCGGTCTCGCGGGTATTCAGGATGCGGTCATTAAGAGAGAGGTATTCAAAGTAGGTTTTTGCTAACTGCGAGATCAACGCCAGGCGTTGTGCGTCGTACTGAAAAATTGCACGCTTTAACTTTAACTCAGCGGATTGAGCCAAAGCAGCATTTTGTCCCCAAAGATCAAAAGTATACTGACCGACTAAGCCAACCTCATAAGATCCCTGACCACTTGCAACAGCCCCTCTGGGAACTGAACCAATGCCAGCAGCAGGAGCCTCTTCAGAATAGCTCGCCTGAGCAGTTACTGTTGGTGAACCATTAGCCCCAGCCTGAACAGCCAGGGCTTTAGCCTGAACAATTTGTTGCGCAGCTATTTGCAGCGTCTGACTATTGGTTAAGGCTCTGTCAATCAACAACTCGAGTTCTTTGTTACCGGTATAACGCCACCAAAGGTTGAAGGATTCATCATCCGGAACATGAATCTCAGGGTTCTTATTGGCAAAGGGAGCGTCATTAGTCACTGAAGTAACATCATCTGCCAGCTCAGGTACAGCAACAATATCATCACTCAATTCGTCCGGAGCAGAAGCACAACCTGCCACTACCAGAAAAACAAAGAGTAAAACGTTACGTACGATCACTAACCAACCCCAAAACGTTTGATAAACGTGGTTTACAGTCTGCATTCAGATGCCGGTGACAGAGCATCCCTCAGCCAGGGAAATCCCCGGAACTTACAACTCAAAAAAACAACAGATATCAGTAACTAAGCAAAATACGCACCAGCTAATCACCAAATAAAAAACAAGCGGCTAACTCAGCCAAAACGCAAGACGAAAAAAAGAGGCAAACCAATGCCTCGACATAGCACGCTGTCAGTATAAGCCTTAGAGATCACTTTGTTAACAAATGTAACAAAACGACAGGGAAAGCTGAAGACACCCATTCTGACCAAATACAACAAAAACAGTCAGGGTATCTTACAGACTAAATAGGCGGAATATGACAAAAGATATAAAAAATATCCTACATATTTCGAGAGGAAGGATGATCAACACATCAACACTGGTCGGGGGAACTCATAAGTCACGGTTAAAAAGCAATACATTTTCAGAACTGTTTTCACGGCAGTAGCTTAGCAAACCGTCATAATTAAGCGGTTTAGAGAAGTAATAGCCCTGAATTTCGTCACAAGCCTCTGCAGAAAGAAATGCCAGCTGATCGGCAGTTTCAACCCCTTCCGCTGTCAGTGCCAGCTTGAAATTTTTAGCAAGACTGACAATCGCTCGTGCCAGCGCAACACTGTTATTGTCAAAAGGCAGGCCATCCACAAACGACTTATCTATCTTCAGACGTGTCACAGGGAGGCTCTGCAGAGTATTCATGGCAGAATAACCGGTTCCGAAGTCATCAATGGCAAGACGCACGCCTCTCTCACGGAAATAGTGCAGCCTTTGACGGGCAGCCTCAGGGTGTTGGGCGATATAGCTTTCGGTAATCTCCAACTCCAGCGCCTGAGCGTCGATACCTGTTTCTTTTAAAACCCGATCAAGCACCCGTGGAAAATTGTCGTTATCCAACTGGATACTGGAAACGTTAACACTGATGTGGTCCAGCTGAATACCTGTACCAACCAGACGCATATAATCCCGACAGCCTTGCTCCAGAACCCATTCGCCAAGAGGAATAATCAACCCCAACTCTTCCGCCAAAGGGATAAAACGTGCCGGTGAAACCAAGCCCATTTCCGGGTGATGCCAACGAATCAAAGCCTCAACAGCAACAATTTTTCCGGTAAGCGCGCAAACCTTTGGCTGGTAGTAAAGCTCGAATTCAGTCTTTTCGACCAGAGCCTGGCGAAGCGCGGCAGTCAGCTCTGCTTTATCCTGCATCTGAGCAGAAAGCTCTTTGGAGAAAAAACAGAAGTTATTGCGGCCGTTTTCCTTGGCTTTGTACATGGCAAGGTCAGCGTATTTTGTCAGGGTGATACTGTCCTGACCATCATCCGGAAACAAGGTAATGCCAATACTGGCTGAGATAGTAATCTGCTGCTCATCAACATTAAATGGCTGCTCAAATAAAGCGATGATGCGACGCGCAACGGCTTCAGCATCTTTTGCGGAAGCCAAATTATCGATCAGAAGATTAAATTCATCTCCACCAATACGCGCCAGGGTTTCATTTTGTGGCAGCGAGGACTGCAGACGACAAGAGACCGCCTGGAGCAACTTATCACCCACATCGTGGCCCTGAATATCATTAACCTGCTTAAACTGATCCAGGTCGATAAAAAGAACAGCTACAGACCGATGAAGCCGGTCCGCTTTCTGCAAAGTCTGATCGAGAAATCGAGTCCAGAAACGACGATTAGCCAGCCCGGTCAACACATCATGATCCGAGAGATACTCCAGCTCTTTCTGGGACTTTTCCAGCGAATTTTCACGCTCTCGCACAGTTTGCGCTAAGAGATTGATGCTTTCGGATACATCCTGAAGCTCATCATGACTTTTAACCACATCAGTCGGCGAATAATCACGCTGTTGAATCTTACCAATCTGAGACATCAGGGCCCGCAAAGGCTGGCGAAGGCGGCGTTCAGTAATAAACCGAATCCAGAACAGTGCAAAAACAACCGCCAGAAGCAAGAGAAACAGAAGATGCAAGCGGTTCTGCCCCAAAACTTTGGTCAGCTGATCCCGCTCCATACTGACATTAAAAAAAGCACGCCCATTGATCGTGTCCAGGTACGTACTGCTGTAATAATTATCAGACGCCTCATAAATTGAGAATCGGGGATGGCCATCTCTGAGGGCTTTTACCCCCTCAACACCTACCGGAGGTTGATCTGAAAGAGAGATATCCAGATTCATGTTGACCGATAAAGTCTGAAAATAATCTTTGTCTAAAACACGGGACATCTCAATATGGGCCGCGGAAGATTTGCCATCAGTGTCCGACAGTCTGAGGTGAGATTTTATTACCAACCCTTGCTCATTCTGATGCAGTGTCAGCTGGGTGGATTCTTTAATGGCCTGGTCAGAATAAAAATCAACATGCTTATAGGCAATGCCATCCGCTTCCATACTGGTAACAGGGACAACAGCATAATCGCTTTCATCCTCATAACGCCTTAGCAGAACCGGCTTACCCTCAGCATAGGAAACAATATTCAGGTGATAACCCCGAGGGTCACGGGCAACATAAGCCATAACATCCAGATTATGACCATAAAGCACGATATCATCATTGAAAGAGAGCTTGACCTTATTCAAAAGCTCTTTGGCAAGCGCCTTCTTCTCTTCATCCAGAAGAAAACTATTGTACTCTTCGCGGTTTTCATAAAGATTAATCAGACTTACCGAGGCAAGAGCTAATTCATCTTCATGCAGAAAAGCCACACCCTCACGCAAACTGGATTCGATCTGTCCCAGATTGAAGTTCAGCCGCTCAAAGCCATAATTCATCCGCGTTCGGGCATTTTCCAGAAAACTGGTTCGCAGAAAACTATCAAAATAGATACCCAGACCTGAAATCACCAGAACCGTTAATAAAGCCACCCAAAGAGAAAAACGGGTTGCCAACCCCTTGTTTCGGAATAGTTCAACTAGAGAGATCATCGTCAGAATATCGGCTTCACTTGGTTAACATTATCCTGGGTTACCAGGGTATCTACAGAAATATGAATATGAGCGGGAATTGATCTCCCTGCTTTCAGATCCAGTACAGCTCTAGCCGCAGCCACACCGCCCAGGGGAAAAAGAACCGATCCGGTTTGGCTGCCCCGAAGGATTGCTGCGCGGGCTTCGCTAGTATAATCGCATCCAACAGAGATGATAGAGGCAGGATCAATTCTATGGCGATCAAGTACGGCACGGATCCCACTTAGCATACTGTCACTTTCGGAGAAAATGGCATCAATCCGAACTCCCTCAGCCAGAACCTCTTCCATCGCCATCAAAGCATCTTTTCTCAAGTAATTACCCGTACGCATTATCACCTTAATATCGGGATATTGCGCCATCACGTCCATAAAACCCTTGGTTCGATGCTGCGTTACATCGGCTGTTTTCAGGCCTTCCATCAGTAAAACCTGACCCTTCCCATTCAGTTTTCCGGCAATAAATTTTCCGGCCATGCGCCCGATCAGCACATTATCGGAATTCAGAAAACTGGTGTACATCCGGGTCTCAACACCCCGGTCAAGAATAAGCACCTTAATGCCTTTCTCATGGGCTTCTTCAATAACAGGGACGACCAAATGAGCATCATTTGTACCAACAATCAGCACGTCAACCTTCTGAATGGTAAACTCTTTGATCTGATGAATAAGCAGAGAGGTTTTACCCTGCGCATCGGAATGGATAAACCGGATATCGCGATAAGGGGCAAGCTCCTGTTTGACTTCGGCCACCTGTGCCCGGCGAAAATCATTCCTCAAATTATCCTGCGCAAAAGCAACAACATAAGGATCCGTTTTTTCAGGACGCAGATTATCTGAACTTTTGGCGGCCATAGCCAGCCCAATCTGACTAAACGATTCAAAAATCAATACTAAAAGCAGTCCAAATCCGTTAATAACCATACGGTTAAATGCCACTGCCTTCTCCTTATAAGCCTTCAGTCTATCCCTAAAAACCTATATTAAAACAACGCCATACAATAATATTAAAAAGCATTTATATTTGATATTTAAGAACACCCTGATGAACGCATAAATAGCAATAAGATCAACGACCTTTACTGTATTTGCTATAAAGACTATCCACTGTGTGATCGAAAAGATCCTTGATAAGTGCTTTTGCCTGCTCTATGGAGACAGCATCAAAATCCTTATGTACTGCTTTACGCCCGATAAAACCCAGAAATCCGCTTTTCTGCACGACTTCCATGTCTAAAAAAGCTCGGTCTTTTTCAATTGGGGTAAGCTGAAAACTGGCATGTTTATCACCTTCATCCCGAAAGAAATAAAAACCTCCTCCTTCACCCAATTCTTCTGTCTTTTCAATTTCCGAGGCCCAGGGATACTGATCAATAACGTCAAAAGCATCGCGAAAGCTATTCAAATCCCGATGCTTATTCACCATTTCATCACTTCCTTCACGCAGACTATATTCCACAACAACCATAAGAACTCCTTTATCTTAAATAAGACATCTTATAATAACGGTTCAACCGATAATAACGATGATTAATGAGCCTGTACTACCTTGTGAAACAGAGCCGAGACATAATAAACAGCAATGCGGCACCAAAATAGAGCTCAAACTCAAATAAACAACATAAGCAACAAAATTAAACAAATTCCTCGCTTGATGAAACATTGAGGAATTAAGTTGATGCCATATAAGGCTGAGAGACTTTACGATATTCATCAAAAGATGAATAGCAACTTAGGAAACAGCCTTATGTCAAAGGCAAAACAGGCAGACTCGAAGGTCCCTGCAAAACCTAAACAGGGTCCCGGCCGCCCTTCGCAACCTTCCGAAGCCCGGCAACGGTTACTTGATGCCGGATTGGCACTTTTTACTGAGCAAGGGTACAAGCCAGTATCAACCCGCATGATCGCTCGGGAAGCAGGTGTTGATGCCGCCATGATCCGTTACTACTTCGGCTCTAAAGTCGGACTTTTTGAAACCATCATCCGGGAGACCTTCACCCCTATTATTGATCAGTTCCGTTTTCCTGAATTGCCGGATGGTGAACCCTCAAATCTATCCGGTGAAGAGCTGATGCAAAAATTAATGACCACTTACTATCAGGTCATGACTCGCAGACCAGGCCTGCCACGACTTGTTTTTCAAATTCTGCACCAACAGGACAGTGAGGCTTACCCCGTTTTCTACAAAACAACGCAGGAACTGGTGCATTACTCCCGCAAATGGATCACCGATGTTCTGGTCGCCAGCGGTATGCTCAGAGAAGATGTGGATCCTGCCAGGGCCCAATTCAGCTTTATTAGTCTTATGGTCTTTCCTTTAATAGCACCACCCGTCATTAGCCAGCAGCTGGGCATTAGCCACTCCCCTGAAACCATTGCAGAACATATTAAGCACACCGGTAAGTTACTCAATCAGGGCATGCTTAAGCCAACCAGCGACAAAACACATCAAGAGACCCCAGAGTCATGAAATCCCACCCATTACTTATCGGCCTGCTTCTATTGCCGTTGCTCAGTGCCTGTCAGGAAAGCAGTGAAAGAATCTATGGTGTCGTGGAACGCCACGCCGCCACCCTATCTGCCCCCGCCAGCGAAAAAATTACAAGGATTCTGAAATCTGAGGGCGACTCAATCGCAGCGGGAGAAACCTTGCTGCAACTGGACAGCAGTCAGACCGAATTCCTGATTCAGCAACGCCAGGCCGAGCTGCAACAGGCTGAAGCCCAACTGCACCTGCTGCAAACCGGCAACCGGCCAGAAACCCTTCAACAGGCATCCGCCACGCTGAACGCGGCTAAAGCACGCTACCAGTCTGCCCTGAAAACCCTGAAGCGTACCCGCGAACTCTATCGGGACAAGATGATAAATGATGCCGAGCTGGACGTTGCAGAAACCCAAACCCGTGTTGAAAAAGCACAGCTGGATGCCGCGCAGGCGAAACTGAATGAGCTGAAATCAGGCTTTCGCCATGAAGAGATTGAGCAGGCAACTGCAGCCGTAACCGCCGCTAAAGCCCGTCTTGAGAGTGCGCAGTACCAGCTTGAACAATTGACTGTTAAAAGTGAGATCGCAGGTACGGTGGATCAGCTGCCCTGGCAACCCGGTGACAGAGTCAGTGCAGGCACTCTGTTAGCCAGTGTTCTGGATAACAACAAACCCTATGTAAGAGCTTACTTACCTCAGAACATGCTGGATAAAGTCACTCAGGGTACGGATCTTCAGCTGAAAAGCGGTGAAGAACCGAACCAGCAGTATCGGGGCCGTATCCGCCTGATCCATAAACAACCGGCTTTCACCCCCTTTTATGCGCTGAACGAAGCTAACCGTTCACGACTGATGGTGCTGGTGGATATCGACCTGCTGGATAAAGGGCAACAACTGCCAACAGGACTTGCGCTGGAAGTTGTGCTGCCATGAAGTCTGATCAAAACACCGCCGCCAATGACAAAGCCACGGGGACCCCAGTACTTAACACAGAACCCTTAGCGGAACAGGACTATGCCATTCTGACCCGGGGAATGAGTAAGGTCTTTGGTGATAAACCTGCGGTTTCAGATCTGAATCTGAGTATTCCAAAAGGCAGTATCTACGGTTTTCTCGGCCCCAACGGCTGCGGTAAATCCACCTCGATCCGCATGCTCACAGGGCTGCTTCGGCCAACTGCCGGAGAGATCAAAGTATTAGGAGAAACCCTGCCGGGTTCAGAAGAACACCTGCGCCGCCGGATCGGCTATATGACGCAGAAATTCTCCCTGTACGATAATCTCACCGTGAAAGAGAACCTGCATTTTGTCAGCCAGATCTTCGGTCTGAAGCGCAAAGCAGCCAAAGAGCGCATCGATCAGCTGCTGACTATTTACGATCTCACCGGTCAGCATAAGCAGATGGCAGGTTCCATGAGTGGTGGTCAGAAACAGCGGCTGGCATTGGCAGCGGCCACCCTGCATAAACCTGAACTCTTATTCCTGGATGAACCAACGTCTGCAGTTGACCCCGAGAACCGTCGGGAATTCTGGGAGCGCCTGTTCGACCTGTCCAATGCCGGCACCACCATTCTGGTGTCCACTCACTATATGGATGAAGCGGAACGCTGCCACGGTCTGGCGATTCTTGAAAACGGGATAAAACGTGCCGACGGATCACCGGAACAGCTCATGGATAACATGGGAGCCGTGGTGATAGAGGTATCCGGTAATGATCTGAGAAATCTGAAGAATCATCTCACCGAAAAGGAAGAAGTGATCTCAGCGGCTCAGATAGGCACCCGCCTTCGGGTTCTGGTCAGACAGGAGCTGAGCGATCCGGAACACTGGCTCAGCCAGCAGGTTGGTCAGCGCCAGCTGAACCGGGTACACCCGAGCCTTGAGGATGTTTTTGTCAGCTGTACAGGAGGTCGTCATGTTGGCTAATCCATTTAAGGGCAGCGTTAGCCGTATACTTGCCATTCTCTGGAAAGAGCTGCGCCAGCTGTCACGGGATCGTATGACCTTTGGCATGATCGTGATGATTCCTCTGGTTCAGCTGATGTTGTTTGGCTTTGCCATCAATACCGATGCCCGCAATCTGCCTGCAGGTATCGTGGACAAGAGCAACACTCAGGCCAGCCGTGTGCTGATTCAGGTAACCGAAGCGACACAGGTCGTACGCTTTACCGAGGTGTATCAGGATCTTCAACAGGCAGAAGCCGCCATTACCGCGGGTAAAGTCAAAGCGGTGCTCTATCTGCCGCCCGATCTCTCATCCCGTCTCGCGCAACATCCGGCCAGTGGCGCACTGAATCCGTCACCTCAACCGATCGGCCAATGGCTGGTGGATGGCTCGGACACTGTGGTTGCGGCCAGCATTAAGGGACTGCGTCAGATGCCTTTGAGCCAGATAGAAGATCTGCCTCAGATACCAGCAACTAACGCAACCGCGACTGCAGATACCTTTGCTGTCGCCCTCTACGTCAACCCGGAACAGCGTTCAGTGGTGAATATCATTCCCGGGCTTCTGGGGGTGATTCTGACCATGACCATGGTGCTGTTTACCTCTGCCGCCATCGTTCGGGAGCGGGAACAGGGCAATATGGAATTTCTGATCACCACGCCGGTAAAGCCGCTGGAACTGATGCTGGGAAAGATCGCGCCTTATGTGCTGGTGGGTTTTATTCAGACCGGATTGATTCTGACCGCAGGCCGATTGCTGTTTGACCTGCCGATTCGCGGCAGTCTGTTTGATCTGGCGGGTGCCGCCATGCTCTTTATCTGCGCCAGCCTGACACTGGGGCTTGTGATCTCTACCATCGCTAAAACTCAGTTACAGGCGATGCAGATGACCGTCTTTATTCTGCTGCCCTCCATTTTGCTATCCGGCTTTATGTTTCCCTACGAAGCGATGCCCGCGGCAGCACAATGGATCGCGGAAGCGCTGCCTGCCACTCATTTTATGCGCATGAGCCGGGGGATCATTCTGCGGGATGCCGGGGTACTTGATCTGCAACCGGATGTACTCTGGCTACTTGGCTTTACCGCTATCGGCTTGCTGGTGGCTTCTCTCAGGTTCTCTAAACATTTGGATTAAAGCTGCTAAAATGCCCGCCTGCGCTGTTTATTATGTGAGCGCAAACATCTTTTCAAACGGCTAAGCGGGCAAATGGCGTGCTAAAAGATCTGAACCTGAAACACCTCTATTACTTCTGGGTTATCGCTGAGACCGGCTCCATCGCCCGCGCCAGTGATCAGCTGGATCTTGCACCTCAGACCTTAAGCGGCCAGCTGTCTGCCTTTGAAGCCAAAACCGGTGCACTTTTCAGCCGCAAAGGCCGGGGGCTGAAGCTGACCCCTCTTGGTGAAAAAGTCAGAGCCTACGCCAACAAGATCTTTGCCTTAGCTGGTGAACTGGATCAGGTGTTGCGTAACCCCGATGACAACCAACCGATCAAATTCTCTGTAGGTTTTGCCGCATCAGTACACAAAATGATCGCCTATCGTCTGATTCAACCGGCATTGAACTGCGGCCAACCGCTGCAACTCAAAGTGGTCAGTGGTGATCTGCCGGATCTGCTGCGCAGTCTGAAGCGCCAGACACTGGATCTTGTCATCAGTGATCAGCCGATCACACCGGAGATGTCCGCCGGAGTTGGCGATCTGCATCCCAAGCATCTGCTCAGCTCTCACCTGTCGATGTTTGCCGCGCCAAGACTTGCCTGGAATCTCCGCCGGGGTTTTCCCCACTCTCTGGACGGTCACCCGCTACTGACCAACGATACGGATACTCAATGGTTTTCTGAGCTTTCCTTCTGGCTCAAGCAGCAGAATATCGATATGAAGGTGCAGGCCGAGATCAACGACAGCGCCCTGATTAAGATCTTTGCCCGTGAAGGTATGGGAATTTTTACCGCCCCAACGGTGATTGTGGATGAAGTCTGCCGTCAGTACCTGGTGGAGGAAGCCGGTGAGATTAAATCGGTGTCCGTCAGCCACTTTGCCGTTACCCGAACTCCCAACCCTATGCATCCGGGCATTAAAGCGGTACTGGCTGCTGCTAAACCGGCTCCGGCAGCTCAATAGATACAACCCGGAGAGCGGCTAATTGAAAACCCGTTCGACTTTTGCCAGTAAGAAGTCAAGCACGCGGATCAAGCCAAGGAGTCCAGATCCGCATAAATCTCAGGGTTTTATCGCTACTGCACAATAAACGGGTAAAACCGACCAAGCATCGAAAAAAACAGACAATCGAAACGAAAAAACCTGTTTTTCCAGATCATTTAATCCGTCATTCTTACCCACGTTGCTGAAGCGGAAAGCGCTTTTGCTTTAACAAGCAACAGTCTGATTTCGCAATCTGAGGTAACACAGCAAGGCACAGATCCTTCTCGCCCGCCCGCGTTACAGCTGGCTCATCTGAGCTGGTTATATGGGGGTTTGTGCCTTGCTTTACCTCAGAATGAACGTCGATCTTCCACATTTTTTTCCGCCAGCTTTCTTAAGATTACTCCTGTTTGATTTCATTGCATAAGCTCCTCTTTCCGGCCTCAAAGCTCCCCCCCTGAGATCTTAATCTTAGCCATTACTTCAAACGCGCTTTTGACTTTTCAATTTCGGCAAACACAACTGCATTCTCTCTGGCCAAAGCTTTTGTCATACTTGGCTCGCTCCCATGCTTAATAAAAGCTTAAGTAATTATCTGATACAGTCTCAGGCTAATCATCCCACTTTTAACGTTACTGGCCGAACATGCATCTGTTACTGATTGAAGATGACCTCCCTTTAGGTAATGCACTTATCCGTCTTCTTAAAAGCAACTATCGCGTTGAATGGGTAAGATCTCTGGCAGATGCCAAGAAATACCTTTCCTCTCAGGATTACGATCTTATTCTGCTGGATCTGGGGCTACCGGATGGCAATGGGATCGATTTTCTTAAATCATTGCGCCATAACTCAAACACTACTCCTGTGCTGATTCTGACAGCCCGAGACAGCCTGGATGACCGTGTTAGTGGACTTGATACAGGGGCGGATGATTACATCGTCAAACCCTTTGAACCAGAGGAGCTTCTTGCTCGCCTTAGGGCTCAACTTAGAAGACTTGCAGGTCAGGCCTCAGAAATCATAGTGTCAGGAAACCTGTCTCTGGACCCTGTTCAAAACATCTTCTACCTTGATGAAAATCCCATCAGACTCCCCAAAAAAGAACATGACATTCTAAGCCTTCTGATCCATGCAGGAGGAGTCCCCGTTAGCCGATCCAAGCTCACACAACAGCTCTACAGTCTCGGTAGCGAAGCGGAATCCAATACATTGGATGTCTATATCCATGCGCTCAGAAAAATACTGGGCAAAGAACGAATCGAAACGATACGAGGCTACGGCTTCCGTTTAACAGAGCAGTGAGATGAAAAAAACGATTAAGCTCAAACAGCTGGCTCTGATTCTGGGCCTGAGCATGTTGATGACAGCTGTTGCAAGCCTTGGCGTCACTTGGTTAGCCGTTGATGACGAGTTAAGCGAACTTCTGTACGAGGATATCCGTCAACAAACAGAGCTACTGTCCCGTATGCTTCATCGAGGTCATATCGAACCCGACGAATTAAAACAGTTTCTGAGTGAATCTTTTATTGATGATGACGAAGACACTTTTCTGATCTCTGTCGAACATATAAAAGATGGCTGGTTTGCCAGTAATCTTGAGATAGAAAGAAGTTATGGCAGCTCTGATAGCGGCGTCACTCAACTTGCTTTTGCGGGGCATATCTGGAAAGGATATCAGCTAAGAGATGGCAACCTGCTGATTAAGTTGCTAAGGCGAGATGATATGGCAGCGGACATTAAGGGCGATGTAATAGAAGACGCGCTGCTTCCGGTGCTAATCGGGAACATTATCAGCCTTCTGATACTCATAACCTTACTTAGTATCGTTACTTCCCCTCTGTCGAGATTGGTACGCCAGATAGAACAACGTAAAGCTGATGATCTGAAGGAGTTTGAACCATCCGGACGCCTGGCAGAACTGCAAGCAATCAATGTCAGTCTTAATGAGCTGATGCAGGGAATCAAATCAACCCTGGAAAGAGAAAAACGCTTTGCCAGTGATGTGGCTCACGAACTTCGCACTCCATTGGCAACCTTAAAGCTTGAGCTTGCTTTACCTGATACAGACCTGACAGCGATGCGTCAGGAAGTAGACAGACTGATAAGAGTTGTAGAACAGCTTATGACTCTGGCTCGCCTTGAATCCGGCTACTGGCAACAACAAACAGAAACCCTGGACCTGAAACCGGTTCTTATCGATGTCTGTCAACGCCTGAGACACCGACTATCCGCAGCTGGGCTTAGCCTGAGCCTCAATCTTCAGGATATGCAACTCAAAGGCGACCCAACACTTCTCGCTCTGCTGGTAGAAAACCTGCTTTTAAATACCATCAAGCATGCCAGGGGAGCAACGGAGGTATCTCTGGAACTGAACCCGGATAGAAATGATTTTCTAACTCTAAAAGATAATGGCCCCGGTATTTCTGCCGAACAACGTCATTTAATGCTGGAGCCGTTTGTCCGACAGGATCAGAGAAGAGAAGGTCTTGGACTAGGACTTTCTATTTGCAAGCAGATTGCGGAGCAGCACGGATTCACCCTCAGGTTAGAAGATGCTTCTCCGGGATTAAGCGTTAGCCTTTCCCGTGATGCAGTCGCAGAGTAACACCTTCATTCATCCCCAAGTCTACTTAATACAAACTTAATTCTTGTTTACGGATACTGAGCCTACCGAATCACCAACGGAGCTCAGTATGCATCCTTCACGTCTTTCTATCTCAACGCTGGCCTTGCTTATAGCCACTGAAGCCAGTGGTGCAGACTGCACAGCCATAACCCCTTTAGCCGAAGCTAAACGCCTGCCGGATGACAGCATCATCTGCATCAAGGGGCATATCAGCAAGCGGCTGTCTGATGATGATTTTCTGCTTAAAGACTCCAGCGGAACTCTGGTGGTCGAAATAGACAACCACCTATGGCATGGCCAGCTCGTACCTCATTACGGCCAATTACTGCTGAAAGGTGAACTGGATAATGACGCGCAGGAGACTGAGTTCGAAGCTGATTCATTAACCATTCTTACCCCTTAAAACACCATCCGGTTATCAAAACAAACCTCTCTGATATGGAGCTGATGATGAAAAAAAATCTGACATTCTCACTACTTCTGATATCGCCTGTACTTTTGAGCGCCCCTCAGGCCTCGGCAGACTCTTATATTCAACTTGGCCTTGGAACCACACAGATCGACCATGATGATGATACAGTCACCTTTAGCGATAACACCCGCTTAAAACTGGACTCTCGCAGCTCTGATCAAAACATCACGCTAGGATTCCGTGCGGACTCTTTAGGCCTTGAGGTCAGCTACCGTCAATCCGGAAGTGACGCAGAGAAAGAAATTAACACTAAAAACCCCAGTGAAATACCATCGCTGCCGACAGGAGTCAGCGGAGGCACTCCTAATGAGTATGAAGAAGAGTGGGATGCCAGCCTGGATATAAAACAGATCGCCATAAAAGGGGTCTACTTCCACGATTTGAGCGAGAAATTCACACTCAAAGGCGGTTTAGGTCTCTCATATACACAGTACGAACGCAAAGCAATCTACACCCGATCCTGGGAAGAAGACAAGGTTGGCCCTGACTGGGAATATGACCAAATAGACAGAGATAAGAACACAAACTCAGCAGTTGGCGGTATTGCCAGCCTTGGCGTCAATTACACACCAGCCCCGCAGAGCTTGCCAAACCTTATGATAGGGGTTGAGGCACTGGCTACATCGGATAAATACAATACATCTCAGAGCCTCTACGGAACATTAGGCTGGTTTTTCTGAGACGATGCCTGTCGTTCAGGAAGCAGCCTTTTCAGGCTGCCTCCTGAAGACAGATCACAATTTTTGAATAACGCTATCAATATCCTCAGAGCTATGACGCTCCCGCAACTGTTCGAAGGTTTCACCCCAGGTGCGGTTAACGATACGACCGCGCTGAACCGCAGGTCGCAGATCAATCGCTTTGGCCCATCGCATCACGTGGGTATAGCTCTCTGCTTCGATAAACTCGGCAGCATCGTACAAACGATTCAGCACCAAAGCACCATACCAAGGCCATACCAGCATATCGGCGATGGAATACTCTTCACCGGCCAGATAAGGATTATCCGCCAGTCGTTTATCCAGAACATCCAGCTGACGCTTGATCTCCATGGTGAAACGGTTGATCGGATACTCAAATTTCTCCGGCGCATAGGCGTAGAAATGACCAAAACCACCACCCAGAATCGGCGCAGCGCCCATCTGCCAGAACACCCAGTTCATGCACTCTGTTTTTGCTGCAGGGTCTTTCGGGATAAAAGCACCGAACTTCTCTGCCAGATAGAGCAGAATAGAGCCTGACTCAAACACACGCTGCGGTGGGTTCACACTATGATCCATCATCGCAGGGATTTTCGAGTTCGGGTTTACAGCGACAAAACCGGAACTGAACTGATCCCCTTCCATAATATCGATCAGCCAGGCGTCATATTCCGCCTCCTTGAAACCCAGTTCCAGCAGCTCTTCCAGCATCACAGTGACTTTAACGCCATTAGGGGTCGCCAGAGAATAAACCTGCAGCGGATGTTCGCCAACCGGTAGCTCCTTCTCATGGGTCGCACCGGAAACCGGACGATTGATATTAGCGAACTTACCGCCGTTACCGGCTTCCCACTTCCAGACTTTAGGCGGTGTATAACTTGCTTGCTGCGAGTGATCGCTCATCATCTTCTCCTTGCTTATGCCGGTGACAATTCTTCCAGAAACGGATAATCGTTATAACCTTCTCGACCTTGAGTGTAGAAGGTTTTCGGATCAGCCTGATTCAGCTCAGCACCTTCTTTGATACGACGAGGCAGATCTGGATTGGCGATAAAAGGCACACCAAAGGCGACGGCATCCGCAATACCCTCGGATACAACCTGTTGAGCTTCCTGAGGAGAATATCCCATATTAACAATCAGATTGCCTTTGTAATGTTCACGAACCGGCGTTACCACATCCATCTGCTGTTCACCTAAAAAATCAGCACGCATCAGGTGCAGGTAGGCCAAGCCGAAGTCACTCAGTTTTTGGGAAAGCCAGGTCATCAGACCAACAGGATCACTATCTTTCATGCTGTTGAAGCTGTTCAGAGGTGACAGGCGAACGCCCACACGATCAGCGCCCCATACTTTGCTGACCGCTTCAATCACTTCCAGCAGCAGACGGGCACGGTTTTCGACGGAACCGCCATAAGGGCCTTCCCGTAAGTTTGAACCATCACGCAAAAACTCATCCAGCAGGTAACCGTTAGCACCATGCACCTCAACGCCATCAAAACCGGCGCGCTTGGCGTTTTCAGCCGCTTTTACAAAACCTTCAATAATGGTCGGGATTTCAGCATCGCCCAGCGCGCGAGGCTCAGTGTAGTTCTGCTTACCTTCCGGAGTATGAACATCAGTATTGGTAATCGCGATAGCGCTTGGTGCTACCGGCTGTTTGCCATCATTCAGCGCCGGATGACAGGCGCGGCCACCGTGCCAGATCTGCAGAAAGATCTTGCCGCCTTCAGCATGTACCGCATCAGTAACCTTTTTCCAGCCCTCAACCTGAGCATCAGAATAGATCCCCGGCTCTCGCCAGAAAGCAGAGTTACCTTCTATCGCCATAGTCGCCTCAGCGATTAGCAGACCACCAGTGGCCCGCTGAGCATAGTGCTCTGCAATAAGATCGGTCGGCACATGGTTTTCATCGGCCCGACAGCGAGTCAAAGGCGCCATCAGTACGCGATTATTAATGTCAACAGCGCCAAGTTTCAGTGGTGAAAAAAGATCAGTCATGGTGATTCCTAAAAGTTGATTGATTCAATCGGATATTCTTCAGATGGATACGAATAGTGAGATTTAAAGATCATCAGCAAGAAAGATTGTCCGGCAAAATTAATCATTCACAGATCATAAATCTCAAAATTAAGCCGAAGGACTTATCGTTGCGCTGCGCAAGGTATTTAAACGAGTTTCTTCAATCCAGACTGCCGTCTGCTGCTGAAATACCTTCATATGCTCCAGCTCAAGATGAACTCTGAGATCCGCTTCACTGCGCCATATTTCAGAAATCATTATCAGGTTATCGGGCAATGCATCCCGCCTTTCCAGCTGTATAGGCAGATCCTCAAGCAGTTCGTACTGAATACAGCCGGGTTCCTTCAGGGTTTCAGTCCGCAACCGATCCAATGACTCAAGCACCTTGCTCCTGTGACTGGGAACCACCTGTAAATGTGCCAGCAGATAGATCATTCTTTCTCTCCTTGCACAATGGAGAAACAGTGCTTCAATGCTTCCCGCTTATTTTTTACTTGCCGGATGGTTGACCTCAGGTTAGTAAAATCTTCAACCTTGACTCCCGTAGCAGATATCTCCGGTAACTGAACCCAGCTCATCAGCTGGCGGGCCTCTGAAACTAAATCGAGCCACTGCTCATCACTACCAAACTGATGCATAGCCCCTAAAGCCACCTCGTGCACTGAGATGGCCTTGGTAAACGCCGGTATAACAGAATGCTCAACGCGATCCTGAATGCAAACCAGATGGCCGTTAGCTTCAATTTGACTAACTAGGGAAGTCGCATTTTCACTGCTAACCAAATCAAATACGGCATAGAAAGAGTCATCTTCCGTTGCTCTTACCCGACAGATATCAGCTCCAAGTTTATCCAGCGCCTTATGACGTGACTCTGAAGCCAGTGCAGTGACATGAAAACCTTTCTTTTTAGCGAGCTGCAGTAGTGCTCTGCCCACTGAACCGGATGCACCCGAAATAAGCACGCGCGCTTCAGGTTTTAACGGCACTTTCTCAATTGCCTGAAAAGCGGTCATGACAGGACAGGGAAAGGCAGCCGCAGTTTCAAAGGAGAGCTCTTTATGATCTGGACCGGTTTCAGCCAGAACTATCACAGCCCTGGCCTGAACTGCAGTGTACTCGGCAAAGCTGCCATCACGTCTGAGGGACTGGTGATAACAAACACACTTGCCGATCCAATGTTCAAGGCCCACGTTACCAGCAGCAACCACAACCCCTGCACCATCAACTCCGGGAATCTGTCCATCAGGCCAGATTCCTTTTGCCAAAGAATCAATAAATTTCCAATCCACTGGGTTTAGTCCAGAGACATGGTTTCTGATCAAAAGATCATCGCTGTTAAGCGTTGGAATAGCAGCATCAGCCTGATAAAGATCCAGATCTGATTCTGACCAACGCCACGCATTCATATGCGAAGGAATATGAACTAATCCCGCCATAAGCTCTTAATCCCACTCTGGAGCAAAGTCTGGATCAGCAATGCGTTCACCAGCATCAAGCTTTGCAATAGCCACCATATTCTCCTCGGTAAGAGTCACCTCAACAGACTTCAGGTTGCTCTCAAGGTTTGCCTTCTTAGTCGAGGATGGAATGGTCGTCAGCCCCTGCTGAAGCTGCCAGGCAATGGCTACCTGAGCAGGGTTAGCGTTATGTTCATCAGCAATCGCTTTAATCACGGCATCCTGCATCACCTTACCCACAGCCAAAGGCATAAAACCTGTGATATGAATACTTCGTTTATTGCAATGCTCGATAACGGCACGGTTTTGCAGATAAGGGTGGATCTCCACCTGATTGGTATAGAGGCTGTCTTGCCCCAAAATCTCAATTGCCTGATCTAACTGAGCATTAGTAAAGTTAGAAACACCAATATGGCGGCTTAAGCCTAGTTCCTGACTTTTTTTGAGCTCAGACAGATACTCCTCCATAGGTACTTCGCCAGCTTTTTTGGGCCAGTGAATCAGTAATAAATCTACGTAATCTGTTTTCAGGTGATCCAGGCTCTTTTGAACGCTTTCCAGAAAGGTTTCTTTTGACAGATTATCCAGCCACACCTTAGTGGTTAGAAAAATTTCTTCCCGAGCAATACCACTGGCTTTAATTCCATCGCCTACTTCTGCTTCGTTGCCATAAATCTGCGCTGTATCAATGTGACGATAACCAGCTTCCAGCGCCATTTTGACCGAGTTAAATGCAACGTCACCTTCAAGACGAAAAGTGCCCATACCTAATGATGGCATTGTGTTCATTGTGTCTACTCCTGAGTTTCTTTATGAAATATTGGCAATACAGATTCACCAATAAGATTTAATGTGCTTTCGATTGATTGTTGACTTCTTCTGAGCTGAAGACCGATGTGGTCAACACCAGCAGATTTCATCGCATTCAGCTCATCTATTAATCCATTAACTCCAGCCTGAATCCCGAATCGATGACGGCGAACGGGAGCATCTTTATCCGTAAGAAGGTCAAGATGTATAAAGCTGATATATGGCTTATCCCCAGCTACTTCTCGCCAAAGAGCTACCCGTTTTGAGTGGTCATCCGGTGTTCCCGGATATGCCAACCAACCATCCATATTGTTACCGACCCATGCTGGGGTTTGTTGCGCCAACCCCGCCACTAACATCGGTGGCTGTTTCGCTGCTGGTAACAGCGCCATGCCTTCATCAAGATGCTTATCATGCAGTCCTCTGAGCACTTCAACAGATTGTCGGAAGGACTCACCACGGCTGGAAAAATCAACACCTAATACAGGGTATTCGCTGGGCCTGTCACCACTGGCTACGCCAAGCAAAAGTCGGTCATTGCTCAGAACCTGAGTGGTCTGAGATGCTTTTCTGGCCAGCCAGGGATTTCTCAAAGGAAGCACAACAGCTGCGGTACCTAATAATATGTTGTCGGTATGTGCAGCCAGATAACCCAAATAGGTAAACGTCTCAAAGACCTGTGCAGCATCACCAAAATTAGGATCGTACAAGGGAACATCCCGAAGCCATGCAGCCCTGAAACCCAACTCATCAGCAAGCCTTATACGCTCGGCATGCCTGGTCATGTCCGGGACACCAAATGGACGATGATCTTGTTTCCGGGATATTTCTCCCAAAGGGCTCCAGTCATT
Source organism: Oceanospirillum sp. (assembly GCA_048270425.1). GTDB lineage: Bacteria > Pseudomonadota > Gammaproteobacteria > Pseudomonadales > Halomonadaceae > Oceanospirillum. The sequence goes on along the minus strand of JBLWSY010000025.1, from coordinate 22,981 downwards.
ATCTAATGGCAACTCAACTCCGATAGAAAAGCCGCCCTGGGTTAATTTTTGAATGCTCATAGAATCACTCCAAGCGGGGCGTAACCGCCCCGCGAGTCATATTAAGAAGGGTTCGATACAAGCTGATCACGTAGATCCAGAAAACCGGACAGACGAGTCAGGCCAAGGGCCGCAAGGACAATCAGAGCCCCAATCCACGGCAGATCCAGCAAGGTCATACTTTCGATAATGACACCACCCAATATCGAACCCAGAGCGATACCCACATTAAAGGCGGCAATATTCAGACCCGAGGCAACATCCACCGCCTCCGGGGTATATTTCTCCGCCAGCTGAACCACATAGACCTGCAATCCCGGAACATTACCGAAGGCAAACGCACCCCAGATCAATACCGTTAAAACCGAAGAAACAGGATTAGACGCGGTAAAAGTGAAGGCCAGCAGCACAAGGGCTAAGGCAGTAAAGATGATATGTAAGGCTTTAACCGGCCCCATACGATCGGCCAGTCGACCACCCCAGATATTGCCTACCGCGACAGACACACCGTAGACCAGCATGATCAGGCCGATAGCACTGGATTCAAAACCTGACACCTGCTCCAGAATAGGAGCCAGAAAAGTGAAAGCGACGAAGGTGCCACCATAACCTACAGCAGTCATACCGTAGACCAGCAACAAACGAGGTTGAGTTAACACTTTCAGCTGTTGACTGATTTTAGCTGGTGCAGATTGTTTCAGATTCTTTGGTACCAGCAGCGCACTACCGATCAGAGCTACCAGCCCCAACACAGCAACCACCATAAAGGTTGCCCGCCAGCCAAAGTTCTGGCCGATCCAGGTGCCCAGAGGTACACCGGTAACCAGAGCAACGGTCAGACCGGTAAACATAATGGCAATTGCGCTGGCTTCTTTTTCTTTACTGACCAATCCGGTGGCAATGGTTGATCCGATGGAGAAAAAGACCCCGTGGGCAAGCCCCGTCAGAATCCGGGCAGCGATCAGAGACTCGTATCCCGGAGCAACCCAGGCCAGCAGATTACCCAGCACAAAAAGCGCCATAATGGTCAACAGAACCGTTTTTCGCTTCCAGCGCCCGGTTAATGCGGTCAGTATAGGCGCGCCAACCGCAACTCCCAACGCATAGAGACTGACCAACAGACCTGCTGAAGGTAAGGAAACGCCCAGATCCTGAGCGATAGTCGGTACAAGGCCGACAATCACAAACTCCGTTGTTCCGATAGCAAACGCACTCAGGGTGAGTGCAAATAAAGCAATAGGCATAGCAAATTCTCCCAGGTCAGCAGAAGACCGGTCAGGACTTCCGCCTCGTATTTGATTTGCCGAGCAGTATGCCTAAGGCTATAATTTGCAAAAACAGCATAAGTAACAAATTACTTTATCAATTTTAGCAACAATAATTTCTGAGGATACCCCCTATGCCCTTAGTCAGCCGGACTCAGGATCTGGAAATTTTGCTGACAGTCGCAGACTGTGGAGGATTCTCGGCAGCCGCAAGACAGATGGATATTCAGGTAGCAAAGGTATCCCGCTCCATCAGTCGTCTGGAGGACGAGCTGGACGTTACTCTGATCAACCGCACAACCCGTAAGCTGCAATTCACCGATGAGGGGTTGCTGTTTCTGGATCAGGTACGTACTGGTCTGCAGCAATTAGCGGTTGCTGAAGAGAGCCTCAGACAAGCCAAAGGAAAACCCGGAGGACGATTGAGAGTTGATAGCGCTTCCCCTTTTATCCTCCATCAACTGGTTCCCTTAATGGAGGAGTTCAGAAACTGTTATCCGGATATACAGTTGGAGCTGGTTGCCAACGAGACCATTATCGACCTGATCGAACGCCGGACTGATATCGCCATCCGTATTGGTGATCTGGATGACTCCAATCTGCACGCCCGCCCTCTGGGTCGGGGTAAGCTACATCTTGTGGCTAGTCCGGACTATCTGCAGAGTCGTGGCGTACCGAAAACACCAGAGGCGCTTATACAGCATGATCTGATCGGCTTCGCTGATGCACCTCATCTGAACATCTGGCCATTCAGCAACCCACTCAAAATTGAACCTGCTATCAGTTCAAGCAATGGCGATGTTGTACGTAATTTATGTTTAAAAGGCCTGGGAATAGCACTGCTATCAAACTTTATGGTTCAGGATGATATCGCCGGGGGTAAGCTGATCTCCCTGATGGCAGATCAGCTGGTATCACCCAATCGCAGAGAGAAGGTACAGGCGGTCTATTATCGGAACAGTGCTATTGCAGCCCGTATCAGCGCCTTTCTCGATTTTATACAGCCCCGGTTGAGGTTATAGATGTTGCAATAAACGCAGAACACCTTTTCAGTTTCCGTACTGTTTTTCTCTGACTATTTAACTCTGGATAGAATAGTTCTCAAATGACGAAGCATGGCTTGCCGCATCTATCTATAAATTATGCCTGCTTCAAAGATCTACGGAGCTTTTTAGCACGAAAAAACACTTACTTTTTCATCTCAAAGATTTTCTGAAAATTAGCCGTTGCAAGAATATCGTTCACAAAGTCATTACGACTTTCAATGACAATTTTAGTGCGAATCGCATCTGCCTTGTCTTTAAGCTGAAGCAGCATGCCCAGAGCCGAGCTGTCCAGATACTCCACACCATTCAGATCCAGAACGATCACTTTAGCTTTAGCGTCCAGTAACTTCTGATAGGCCGACCTGAAGTCCTTATGGGCACTAAAGTCAAAACGACCTGTAAAGGTCAGCTTAGATTGCTGATCTTTGGTGTACTCTTTGATCACCATATTAAGGTTCACCTTAAATTACTTTTGGCTATTTCAATAGATTTGCAGGGTATAACAGATATTCAGAACTACGAAAACCCGAAACACAGCCTAAAGCAAGCTATTACCGAACGGGACACTGTAGCCCGTGTTGGAGGGGATGAATTTCTGGTTATTTTGAGTAATACCCGCGATGCAAATCAAGCCAGTGAACGAATCGAGAAGATTAAAGCAAGCCTCACGAACAACCCCATGGTATTCAAAAGTACAAAGACTGAACCTCATGAAGAGGTCATCATCCCGTCCCTCAGTATAGGCTTCGCACTATTTAACCCCAGAGATCCAATCAGCATAGAGGAACTGTTGAACATTGCCGACCAGCATATGTACCTGAGCAAGAAAAAAGATAAAGCACTGGCTTAATTTGTCCCGAACAAGTTTGGGTATCAAGGAAGCAATGACCCATCAGTCTCACCTAATCGGGTGATGGCGCAGAAATCCCGCAAGATCCTTGGCATTATGGTGATCCTAATAAGCGTTATAAATAACACCAAAACAAAAATAACAGGATCGACACCATGACGGATTCCCCATTGCAGACGCCTCACGCTATCGCCTCAGAAGCCTTCACACTGACAACACCTTACGGCAATCTTTTTGCCCGCCGCTGGCAGCCTGAAAGCACAGAACAAGACAGCATCCCTTTTTTGCTGTTTCACGACTCCCTGGGTTCAGTGGGTTTATGGCGGGATTTTCCGGAAGCTCTTGCCCAGGCAACCGGACGAACGGTGATCGCCTATGATCGCCTGGGCTTTGGTCAGTCCGATCCGGTAAGTGAGCCTATCGATATCAACTTTATTCCTCAGGAAGCGGAGCGTTATATCCCACTGATTTGTGACTACTTCAGGGTGGAGCGTTTTATCGCCTTCGGTCACAGCGTAGGGGGTGGTATGGCGGTGCATACCGCTGCACAGCACCCTGAAAAATGCGTTTTACTGATTACGGAATCGGCTCAGGCTTTTGTTGAACAACTGACCCGCGACGGCATTCGTGAAGCTGAAGCACTGTTTAAGGATCAGAAGCAGTTGGATCGTCTGGCCCGATATCACGGGGAACGTACCCGCTGGGTGCTGGATTCCTGGATCAACAGCTGGCTTTCTGAAGCGTTTGATGACTGGTCGCTGGATAAGGCACTTCCCCACGTATCCTGCCCGACGCTGGTGCTACATGGTGATATGGATGAATACGGGTCAGCCGATCAGCCAAAGCGAATTGCCAAGGGAGTAAGAGGGCCGGTGCAGCTGGAGCTGCTGAGCGGAGTCCATCACGTGCCGCACCGGGAAAAACCAAGCCTTGTGCTGGAAAAGATAATTCCGTTTATTAAACAACATGGGGTCTGATAAACTGCCCAAGAAAGATATTTTTATCTTACTTTTTTAGGTAGGACGATCCCTATGGAACCATCCGCACAGACCGCGATATCAGCCCAGCGCTATAAAATCCCCTCCCGCCCGGAAGCTGTTATCGCCATTGCAGAGTTGATGAAGGACAAAAATCCATCCGCATCAGACATTGCAGAGATTCTCAGACAGGATGTCTTTCTCTACACCAGGGTGCTGGCAGCGGTTAATACGCCGCTGTTCCGACTCAGTAAGAAGATTACCGATCTGACCCACGCCATCACCCTGCCGGGACTGGATAAGCTTTTTGCCGTTATCCGACTAGCAGCTTTGCAAAACACCATGAGCAAACTTGGAAGACTGGATCGCTTCTGGGATACCGCAACTGAAGTGGCTCATCTGGCAGCCTCTATAACCCATCGGGTTTCTGACCTTGATCCCCACGACAGCTACACCCTGGGCATGATGCACGACTGCGCCATTCCTCTTATGCTGGAGACCCATTCGGAGTACAAAGCTTTTCTGCGGGATATCAATGGTGCAGATCTGTTTGGCCTGTCTGCTCAGGAAGAGAAACGCTTTGGCATGAATCACTTTGCTTTGGGTGCAGACATCGCCCGACATTGGTTTATGCCTGACCATATTGCCGATGCGATCGAAGGACAGGCACGTTATACAGAGATTCTGGATACACCGAATATGCTGTCCGATCAGACAAAATCTCTGCTCTGTATTCTGATGTTAGCCAAAGACATCAGCTATCGCTATCGACGTTTCTGGCGAATTTACGACGCCAAAGAATCTCCTCCTGAGATTCTTGCGGTTCTCAGTTATCTGGGAATACCGGATCTTGAATACATGGATATTCGTGAAGACCTGCTGCATCGACTGGAAGAGAATGACCAGAAGGCTGGATAAGCCTTCTTTCTTCCTCTCGAAAGTCTGCATCCACAATAATGGGACTTCAACCTGCCACTCATTTGATCTACCCTGCCTGACAACATTGCGTACCAACGTGGAGTTTTACCATGCTGTCCGATCAGGCTCTTATCCAGTTTCGCCAAACGCTGCATCAACACCCGGAACTTTCTGATCAGGAAGTTGCTACCGCAGCGCGTATCAAAGATATCTTCGCCAGTTTCCCCCCTGATGAAACCCTCGAAAATGTTGGTGGCAACGGACTCGCTTTCTGTTTTGATGGTAAAGAATCAGGCCCAACAACTCTGATCCGCTGCGAGCTGGATGCCCTGCCCATTCAGGAGATTAACGACCTGCCCTACCGCTCCATCTGTGATGGCATCTCCCACAAATGCGGCCACGATGGACACATGGCAATCGTCACCGCCCTGGGTAGCTATCTGGCACAGAACCGACCACAAAAAGGTCGTGTCATCTGTTTGTTTCAGCCCGCCGAAGAGACAGGTGCCGGTGCCGTCAACGTGGTGCGTGACAGCCAGTTTGAGCAACTGAAACCGGATTACTGCTTTGCCCTGCACAACCTGCCTGGTAAACCTCTGGGTACGGTTTACTGCAAACCCGGCGCCTTTAACTGCGCCTCACGAGGCATGATTATTCACCTGAAAGGCAAAACCTCACACGCAGCCCATCCGGAAGATGGCGTAAGCCCCGCGCTTGCCATGAGCAGCATCATTCAGCAACTGACCCAGCTTCCCCAACAGTCCCAATTACAATGGCAGATGACCGGCTTTAATCTGGTCACCGTGGTTTATGCCCACCTTGGGGAGATCGCCTTCGGCACCGCACCCGGAGAAGCTACCGTCATGGCAACCCTGCGTACATCCACCAACGAAGCCATGAACCAACTGATCGAAGAGGCAACAGATCTGGTTCAGCAACAGGCGGATGATCATCGGCTGAGCTTTTCTCTGGAATGGGATGATGTCTTCCGCGCCAGCGTCAACAGCGACAGCGGTTATCAGACGGTCAAAAAAGCCTGTGAAGCGACAGGTACGCCACTGGTCACCCCAGAGGAAGGATTCCGGTGGTCAGAGGATTTCGGCATCTTCACCGAAGTTGCCCAAGGTGCCATGTTCGCCCTGGGCGCCGGCGACAGCAGCCCGCAGCTGCATAACCCGGACTATGACTTCCCGGATGAACTTATCCCGGTGGGATTCAAACTGTTTCGGGCGATTGTTGAAGGGATCAATGGGTTTGCGAATACGTAGATTAACCTAAGGCTTGCAGGGATGCTTTCAAAGAGTCGACAGATATCCACAGCCCCTCTAAAAAAGAGTCTGTGTATAAGCAGGAAAAGAGGACAAAACGAGTAGAGGTGGTGACATTTCAGGAGCCTGAAATGGAGATGGCCCCGCCAGCCACACCCCGGCACACGAGTCGCTCGCTGTGGCTGCTTCCTTCCGGACCTGACCAGGTTCACGAGGTATCGTTGCGGGGGGACCGACAGGGCCACCACTAATTTTGTTTGGTAGCGACTAAACCTGTTTGAGGGCCTGAGCTTTGCCAAACAACGGGCGTAATTCTAGCACTATCAATTAGTTAGGCACAACCATAGATTTTGCTCTTTTCTGAAAAATCCCATCTATACTTGTAAAGTTTATGCGTTAGCAATTTTGGCTTATTTTGCTTCAGCCGGATCAACACCAATAACATGCCATACAGCCACCAAGGCTGACACAAATGGCGGGCAGGATACCTGAATGGCTTTACCGGAATGGCTTCACTGGGATGATCAACAGCATCGGCTGCTCTTTTTAGGGCAGCCAGCAACCCTATTCTGGCAACAACCGTCACTGGCTTCCATGATGGTGCCGCTTTATGAGGAGTTGGGTGAAACCTATTTCTCTCTATTAGTTGCCTATTCCGCCAGCCACCATTCCGAAACTGACTATGAAGTGATCACCCGCTACGACGATGAGTCTTTTATCAGCGGACTTTTACACTGGGGCGAGAAAATCGCCACCGCAGGCTGGGGGGAGATTACCGGGGCGCATTTTGACGATGCCCTACCGTCAGCGCAGTTGATTATCCGAAACCCCTGGGAACACCAGCTGTTCCCGGATATCCAGGAAGAACATGCTTTGCCGTTTCTCTGCGGTAAACTCTCCGGAATCTTTAGCCTGCATCTGCAGCGTAATATGCGGGCCCGGGTTTCCAGCCTGGAAATCTTAGGGAACGAGTGTCTTGCTCGCATTCAGATCATTCCCTGTAATACCAGTCTTCAAGAAGAACTTCAGGCATTAACCCAACAGGAAGGCTTTACCCGGGTGGAGAAGCTGCAGTTTATGAACCAGCAGCTGACTCAAAAAAATATCGAGCTGGAAGCCAGCAATCGCCGTCTATCTGAACTGGCAACCCTGGATGCTCTGACCGGTATGGCCAACCGACGCTATTTTATGGAGCTGGCTGAGCGGGAGTTTAACGTTTGTCGTCGTTATCGCTATACCTCCAGTATGCTGATGCTGGACATCGATTTTTTTAAAGAGATTAACGATAAATACGGTCATCTGGCAGGAGACGTGGTATTGAAAGGCATTGCGCAAGTCTGCAAAGAGCTGCTGCGTAAAACTGATTTCTGCGGCCGTTTCGGGGGAGAAGAGTTTCTGATCATGCTGCCCCATACCGACCTGGATGGTGCCTGCATCATCGGGCAACGCCTGGGACTGCGTATCAGCCAGTTAGTGGTGCCTTACGAGAAGCACCGACTGCAGGTGACAATCAGCATGGGTGTTAGTGCTTATAAGGAAACCGATCAGGTATTGGATAGCTGGATCAAACGGGTCGACGATGCTCTTTACGATGCAAAGCATCAGGGTCGTAACCAGTTAATCTGCCGATCATGATCTTTGAGTTAAAAACACAGGCAAACTCACTTTTTAACCTCAAAAAAAAGATATTTTATCTTTTTTTAGCTTTACCCCCTTTTTTTGTTGACCTTCTTTTTAGCCGTCATAGAATGCCGCATCTTTTATGCGCTTGGCACTGTCATAAACATTTCGTACACGCGTGGATTGTTTTGACATACCCTGTTTATCTCCGGCGCATAAATCCGTAGAGTCATCTAATCTGTAACTCAGGATGAACTCCCGCTGTAAGGAAAAAACATGACAGAACATCAAACAAAAAAACGTATCGTGGGTTGGCGTGAAGCGATCGCAATTCCGGCTTTGGGCGTAGAAGAAGTGATCGCTAAAGTTGATACCGGTGCCCGCACATCAGCAATCCACGCTTTTTTTGTTGAACCTTTTACCGGTGATGATGGCCGTGAATGGGTTCGCTTCGGGCTGCACCCGCTAAGAAAAAAGCAGGAGCCCGAACTGATTGTTGAAGCACCGGTTAAAGATCGTCGCAATGTGAGCGATTCCGGTGGTCATACTGAACAACGCTATGTGATTGAAACGGAACTGCATGTCGGTGATGAAAAGGTCACCGCAGAAGTAACACTTACTGACCGTGAAACCATGGCTTATCGCATGCTTCTGGGCCGAACAGCGTTAAGAGGACACTTTATTGTCGATTCAGACCTCTCTTACGCCTGCTCAGAGCCTAAGTTACACCCTAAGGACTGAAGCAGACAGCAGATTAAAACGCTGCAGACGCTAAAAAGCCCTTAGCCACAAGATAAATAATCTGCCCCAGCCGGATATAGCAAAGAGGATTTCTTCCTCATCCGGCTGCCACTTTAAACGTCCTTTAGCCAATTAGTACCTTGTCACTCAAAGGGCGCAACCCAATAAGACACCCCAAATTTTTAAAAGGAAGCCCCATGAAAATCGGCATCTTATCCCGTAATGCAAACCTCTACTCGACCCGCCGTCTGGTGGAAGCCTGTGAACAACGCGGCCATGAAGTTCAGGTTATTGATACCCTAAAATGCTACATGGATATCACCTCCTCTTCACCGGCGGTCTGGTATCAGGGTGAGAAACTTGAGGGCTTCGATGCCATCATTCCGCGTATTGGTGCCTCTATAACCCAATACGGCCTGTCTGTGATCCGTCAGTTTGAAATGATGGGCGCTTACACCCTGACCGAATCTATCGCACTGGGTCGTTCCCGTGACAAACTGCGTTCTTTGCAGCTGCTGTCCCGTAAAGGGGTTGGCATGCCAAAAACCGGTTTTGCGCACAGCGTGGACAACACCAAAGAGCTGATCGACCTTGTTGGCGGTGCGCCTCTGGTTATTAAACTGACCGAAGGTACTCAGGGCAAGGGCGTTGTTCTGGCAGAAACCCGTAAGGCAGCAGAGAGTGTCATCGATGCCTTCCGAGAGCTGGAAGCGGATATTCTGGTTCAGGAATTTATTAAAGAGGCCGGTGGTTCTGATGTACGCTGTCTGGTCATTGGTAAGAAAGTTGTGGCCGCAATGGAACGTACTGCGGCAGAAGGCGAATTCCGCTCAAATCTGCACCGCGGCGGTACGGCTCAGCTGACCCGTCTGACCCCTTCAGAACGCGCTACCGCTATCAAGGCCGCGCAGTGTATGGGCCTGAATGTCGCAGGCGTTGATCTGCTGCGCTCTAACCGTGGCCCTCTGGTGATGGAAGTCAACTCTTCGCCAGGCCTAGAAGGCATCGAAAATGCGACCAAAAAAGATGTCGCAACGCTGATCGTTGAGTTTATCGAGCTTAACGCTAAACCCAACAGCACTAAAACCCGAGGCAAGGGCTAAGCATTCGCCTTTGCCCCTCATTGTTCAGACTTTGTAAAGTGAGGCTGTTTCAGTACAGCCTTTAAGACTAATGGTCTGCCCGCCAAAAACATCTTAAAATCAGAGCTTCTGAGCGCTCGGACTGCACCTCCTGCCATCACCGAGCGCCAGTCAAAACGAAGCGCAAAACGTTATAACGCTTTAAATAAGAAGAATCAGGCCAAAAGCCTGCCGGAAAACGCTCATTCGGAGCCTAATGCATGAAAGCGACACCTCTGGAAATCAATGGAGTGACCATTCTTCCCGGCCAACGCCGCACATTGAAAATCCCTATTGCAGCAATGGTCACTAACGCTGATGTCAATCTCACGATTCAGGTCATTCACGGTAAAAAACCCGGTCCGGTACTACTCGTGTCTGCTGCTATACACGGAGACGAGATTAACGGTGTTGAAATTATTCGCCGCCTGCTGAAGCTACGCCAACTGTCCAGCATGTCCGGTACTCTGATTGTTGTACCTATTGTTAATATTCACGGTTTTGTCGCCCACAGTCGCTACCTGCCTGATGGTCGTGACCTTAACCGCAGCTTTCCCGGTTCCCCTAAAGGATCACTCGCAGGTCGAATGGCCTATAGCTTTATGGAACAGGTGGTCAGTCACGCCACTCACGGTATCGACCTGCATACCGGAGCACGCCACAGAGCGAACCTGCCCCAGATCCGTTTTGACCCCACCAATGACGTTTGCACCGAGATGGCCAAAGCCTTTGGACTGCCGGTGATTCTGCATTCTGAAAGTAAGGAAGGTACCTTCCGTAAAGCCGCTGCTGACAAAGGCATCCCGATTATTCTTTATGAAGCCGGTGAAGCGCTGCGCTTTGATGAAGTGTGTATCCGTGCCGGTATGAACGGCATCGTGAACGTGATGCGCCAGCTGGGTATGATTCGCCGGGTACGTCGTAAAAAAGAACCGCAGGAAACCACGGTCGCCCTGAACTCTATCTGGGTACGTTCACCCACCAGTGGCATTTTGCGCACCCTGTTACCACTGGGTGCCAGAACCACCAAAGGGAGTGTTATCGCACTGGTTGCCGACCCTATGGGAGAGTTTGAAGTAGAAGTGATCGCGCCCTGCGACGGTATCGTGATCGGCCGGGTAAACCTGCCACTGGTACACGAAGGGGAAGCTCTGTTCCATATCGCCCGTTTTAAAGAAGACACCAGCGATATTGTGGATCAGGTGGAAGCCTGGTCAGAAGAGCTTGAACCGGACACACCAATGGAGCCCCCCTCACAGCCTGATATTGCCCCCATTATCACCTGATTATTGCCGGCGATCTTATGGCCTGTTTGCGCTTTTCAGAAGCTCGGGCAGGCCAATGTTATTCAAGCAAAAAATCCTTCCTGTCCAAGCCGTGTTTTTTCATTAACTCGTTGAAGGTACGTCGGGGCAATTCAAGCTCTTCCAACAGGGGTTGTACTTGTCCGTTATGACGGCGCAAGGCATTTTCCAGCAGGGTGCGTTCAAAACGTCTCATCTGGCACTGCAGGCCGACACTGTTTTTTGTGGCCGGTGTTCTCATCAGCTCCGCAACAGGAAGCTTCTGTCCCTGCCGCCCAAAAACAAAACGCTGGGCGATATTTTTAAGTTCACGCACATTGCCCGGCCAGCTGTACTGCATCAGTTCACGGATATCATTCAGATCCGGTTCAAAAGGATCACGGCCGTATTCGTGGGCCAGCTGATTGATAAAGTGGCTGAATAAAAGAGGAATATCCTCACGGCGCTCACGCAGAGGGGGAATGTGAATTTCCGCCACATTCAGGCGGAAATAAAGATCTTCCCGAAACTCGCCTTGCTCACTGGCCGCCAGAAGATCCGCTTTAGTTGCAGCAACCAAACGAAAATCCAGCTCAATCAGCTGATTCGAGCCCAAACGCTCAACCTTCATCTCTTGTAAAACCCGAAGAAGTTTTACCTGAAGGTTAAGGGGCATAGTTTCTATCTCATCGAGAAAAACCGTACCGCCTTTAGCGTACTCCAGCTTACCTATTCTTTGTCGGTCTGCACCGGTAAACGCCCCTTTCTCAAAACCAAAAACTTCACTCTCAAACAGATGCTCCGGCATGGCGGCACAGTTCAGAGCGACGTAGGGCGCTTTTTTGCGGTAGCTAAGCTGATGTAAACAGGTTGCTACCTGCTCTTTGCCACTTCCGGTTTCGCCGTTGATCAGCACATTGACCGGCAGATCCGCCAGATCAAGAACTGTCTCCCGGAGCATCTGCATCTGCGGGCTTTTGCCCACCAGTAGAGTGTCGAGCAGATCAGATGATTCAATACTTTTTCTCAGTTGGCGATTATCCAGTACCAGCGCTCGCTGCTGCAAAGCATGGCCGACAATGCGAATAAAGTGGTCCGGGTCGAAAGGTTTCTGCTGAAAGTCATAGGCACCACTGTGCATAGCGTTCACAGCCATATCGATATCGCCATGTCCGGTAAGCAGAATCACGGGCAGCTCAGGGTCGAGTAACAGTGCCTTTGTCATCAACTCCAGCCCCGTCATACCAGGCATCCGAATATCCGTTACCAGAATGCCCGGATAACCTGGCTTAAGGTGTTGCAGAGCTTCTTTCGCATCGGAACAGGTCACAACCTGAAAGTCTTCCAGCTGCAGGCATTGCTCTGCCGACAGGCGCATATTCTCTTCATCATCAACAAACAGGACGGTCAGGTTAGACTGAGAATGCGTTAGCTGTGATCTCGTGTCAGTGGTCACTGGTTTCCCCTTCAATAGCCAGGTTGTTGGTCTGATGAGAGCGCTGAAACAGGGGCAGACAGACACAGATCTCTGCTCCCTTGTTATTGCGAGCATCGATCTCACCGTTGTGTTCCATCAGAATACCGTAAACGATGGACAGCCCGAGCCCCATGCCTTCACCAACCTCTTTGGTGGTAAAGAAGGGATCAAAAATCGACTCCAGAATCTGATCGTCAAAACCCGGACCGTTATCATGGATGATTACCTCGGCATTATTCTTCAGCGCCCGCAGTCGTATTGTCATGCGTTTGTCAGGATTATCTGAACTGTGCAGCGCCTGAATACCATTACTCAGGAGATTGATGAACACCTGCTCCAGCCGAACAGGATCTCCGGCAACGATAAATGGTGTGTCGCCTTCAACGTTCAGAACGATCTCCACCTGATCCCGTTGACTCATGTGATCCACTAGCAGCAAGGCATTTTCAACACACTGCTTCAGATCCACTGCTTCTTTGCGCTTCCGACTCTTGCGGGCAAAGGTTTTCAGATGATTGATGATTTCACCCATTCGGCTGGTGAGGGCAAAAATACGGCTGAAATTCTCTCCCGCGGCATCATAGCGCTCCCGCGCCACTAACTTTTCTCCATTGCGGGCAAAGGTCTGAATCGCAGATAGGGGCTGATTGAGCTCATGGGTAATGCCCGCGGACATCTGTCCCAATGCCGCCAACTTACTGCTTTGGATCAGATCATCCTGAGCACGACGCAGGGCTTCGTGCGCCCTCTGGCGCTGCTCAATCTCGTAAGTGAGTTGCTGATTACTTTCTGAAAGCTCGCGGGTACGTGCTTCTACCCTTTGTTCCAACAAGTCATGGGCTTCTCTCAGACGGTCAGCCACACGTTTGCGCTTCATCAGCATATAGGCCAACAATCCCACAAGACTGGAGAGCAGCAAACCCAGAAAAAAGGCGTTAATAGCGGCTTCACGCGCCCCCAAAGCACTGGCCATAATATGCAATTTCCAGGGACTGTTAGGCAGTGCCTGCGTCAGCCAGAGATAATCTTTGCCCAGCCGGGGAGCATCAAGTATTCGAATCAGTCGATGATCCTGAATATCATTATTGCGAAGAATTGGGAGTGAACGTATGGGGTAATCCAGATATTTACGGTCAGCTCTCAAGGTTTCTCTTTGCTCTGACGTCAGCTTAAACAAAGCATTAAACCGCCAATCTGATTCGGTACTGCTGAAAATAATATCGTTAGCATCGGTCAGAAAAACCTTCTCGGCTCCCTGCTCTGCCCAGAGTTTTTCTAAGGGTTGCATACTGACCTTCACCACAACCACACCGGCAACCTCATCATTCAAGTACACCGGATGGGACAAAAAGAGACCGGGAATCTTAGTTGTCACACCAATGGCAAAGAAGATACTGGGCTGCCCGGCCAATGCATTCAGAAAATAGGGCCGATAACGATAATTTACCCCCAGATAACTGGTTTGCTCTTTCCAGTTACTGGTGGCGATGGTGGTTCCTTCGGTATTCATCAGATAGATATTAAGGGCATCAGTCCCTTCACTCAGAGACTCCAGATGAGCATTCAGCGCCTGCCCTTTCATCTTCAGCTCAGAGTCATGCAGAAACTCCAGCACCTGATCATCTTTCGAGAGCATCAGCGGCAGATAGGCATGACGCTTCAGCTCACTCAGCACCACTTTTTTGTACAGGTTGAGTTTAAAGTGGCCTTCCTGCTCTAACTGGGCAAGGGTGTTGTAGTAGGAGTAATGACTGGCACCTGCCGTCAGCATCAGACAGCAAACCACTAAGCAGAGGATAGCAACAGGGTAAGAGATCAGACGAGTCCGGCCAGCGGACACAACCGGTTTATTCAAAGTCAGCCCCGGAAAAGTTCATAACTGCAGTTCTGAGAAGGCTGTTTCGAAAACAGCGATAAAGGCCGAGCATATTAAAGTGCACCGCCTTTTGAAAAAAGAAAAAAGCTGCCACTTTTTCAAGTGACAGCTTTAAGGGGTTAAGCCGCTTCAGCACTAACCACCTGATGCGGGTTTACCGGTTCCGCGCGGCGGCTCATCACAAAGAGCACCAACAGAATGGCAAAACCAGCCAGCTGGGCAACCAGCCCCAGATCCGGCCAGAGCATCAATCCGGCCGAAGGCAACAGTAAGATGCGCTGCCAAATCTGAAGCGGTCCTTCAAGATGATTCTCAAAGAAACCCGCTAATGCGTACATCCCCAGACAAGCAAAGATAAATATCTGCAACACTTCCGGTAGGGTTCCGCCAATTAAAGGCGTATAAGCAAACAGCAGAGGCACCACATAAAGCGCCTTAGCAAAGCGCCAGGCCATAAAGCCGGTTCGCATCGGATTCGCACGGGCAACGGCAGCGGCGGCAAAGGCGGCCAGACAAACCGGCGGCGTCACGTTACTGTCCTGAGATAGCCAGAAAATGATCATGTGGGCAGAGATCAGGCTGATGGTCAGGGTTTCTGCCGACAACCCCTGCTCTATCACCATATCCAGAGAATCCGCGGGCAGCGTCGCAATCACCTGATGCGCCTGAGCCAGAGTTAACCCCTGCGGCAGTGCTTCCGCAAGGCTTGGCAGACTCAGAGTGATCATGGCGCTTGCCATGCCTTCAACCTGACCGCTCATCAGATAATCGATCAGGTGAGACTCATTCATGAGGCTATACAGCGCCGGAGCCGAAAGCGTACCCAGTACGATATAAGACGCCGTCACCGGAAGCCCCATACCAACAATCAGAGACGCCAGAGCAACCAACACCAGACTGATCAGCAAACTACCGCCACTCCACTGACTGATCATCAGAGAGAAGGTATTACCGACACCGGTTGTGGTCACCACATTGATCACCAGACCAACGGCAATCAGCAGTACTGCTGTCGGAATCATATTGTAGGTACCCTGCACCATGGACTCGGCAATATCACGCAGCCCCATCGGCTTAGGAGATAACCAGGAAGCGATCACCACACTTAAAATACTGAAGCCTGCTGCGTAGGTTGGCGTAAAACCATAGATCAGCAGAGCTACCAACACGATAATCGGCACCAGAGAGTGCCAGCCACGCTTCAGAATATCCCGTGCGCGGGGCGTTTCTTCCTCAACCACCTGAATATTCAGGCGCTTGGCTTCGATACGCACAAAGAACGCCACCGACAGGAAATAGATCATCGCCGGTAAAAACGCCAGCGTGATAATCTCCAGATAAGGCACCTGGGTATAAGAGGCCATGATAAAAGCCCCCGCCCCCATCACAGGCGGCATCAGCTGACCACCGGTTGAAGCCGCAGCCTCAATACCACCGGCATATACCGGACGGAAACCGGCACGCTTCATCATAGGAATGGTGATTACACCGGTCGATACCGTATTCGCTACTGCAGAACCGGATATTGAGCCCATCAGAGAAGAACCCAGCACCGCCACAAGTCCCGGCCCGCCGATCATACGACCCGCCACACAACGCGCCAGCTCAATAATAAATTCACCGGCACCGGAACGAACCAGGAACGCTCCAAACAGGATAAACATGTAGACGTAGGTTGAGCTGATACGGGCGATGGAGCCGAACATTCCCTCGTTAGAGAAGTAGCTGCGGAACAATAAAGTCTCCGCCGTCAGCCCTGGAAAGTGGAACACACCGGTCAGATACTTACCCCACCAGGCGACATAAGACAGAGCGATCAGAATCATCACGGGAATCACCCAACCACTGGTACGACGGGCAAACTCAACCACCAGAACCACCGCAATAATCGCTGCCAGCCAGTCGGTTGTGATAAAGGTGACGCCACGGGCATAAAGTGCAGACTCACCCAGCATCAGGTAGCCCACAACAACAAGGCTTAAAACGCCCAACAGGATATTGATACCCCAATGAAACGATTTTGCAGCACCGGTTTTATGCTTACCGGTACGGTATAGCAGTGCGCAGAGAAAACCGAACATGCCGAAGTGCATGGCCGATAACCACAGCTCGGACATATTGCCCAAGGTATTGAAATAGATGTGACTTAACGCGACAAAAATGCAGAAAACAAAAGCAAATTTGCCAAACCAACCCTGGGCTTCCGGAGCAGGCACCGCCGATTCCGGATCAGATGACAGATGAGCATCCAGCTCTTCAGGCGTAGGCGTGCTCTGAGGCTCCTGGGCGGCCTCACGACTCAGTGACTGTTGACTCATAACGGGGTCCTTTTTAAACGCTGACAGCGCAAAAGCGACAACCAGCCTCCGCGGTAATAACAACCGCAGAAACCGGAAAGACATCAGAGGAAAACGAAAAAGGGCAAGACCACAATTAGCAAGACAATCCGCTGCTGATTGATGCCCGGCTGGCAACCGAGTGAGCGCAGTCGCCAGCTCAGTTCAGACAGCGGGAAAGTGACACCCTGCTGAATCTTCAGAAGGGTCTTGCCCTGAAAAGGTTAAAGCAACGCATCCGGGATTTTTACACCCTGTTCGCGGTAGTACCGCAGAGCACCGGGATGCAGCGGAACCGGAAGACCATTGATCGCGGTTTGCAGCGACATCTCAGACGTTGCTTTGTGAATATTTTTCAGGAAACCTAAGTTTTCATAAATCGCTTTTGTCAGCTGATAAACATCTTCTTCACTAACGTCATCACGTACCGCCAGGAAGTTGGACTGAGCCATCGACTGAACCGGCTGCGACTGATTCGGATAGGTATTAGCCGGAATCGTGTACGGAACCCAAAGTGGGAATTTCGCATTCACCTTAGCTAACTGATCCTCAGTCACACCCAACAGAGAAACCTCTGTATTGGTATCTGCCATCGCACGGGTTACCGCAGAAACCGGCATACCGCCCGATGTATTCATACCCTCAATTTTTCGGTTGCTGAACGCATCCGCTGAAGCGCCATACCCCAGGAACGCGAGATCAAAGGTCTCATCCGGGTTGATGCCCAGCTGACCGAAGATATAGCGGTTCGCACCTTCTGTGCCCGAGTTACGCTTACCAATAGAAAAACTCGCACCCTGCAGGTTTTGCAGGTCATCCAGCGTACCGGTTTTTACTTTATCTTTTGAAATCAGGAAGTGTTCAACCTGAGGCCACAGCATGGTTACAGAACGCAGATGCTCCTGAGGCCCGGCATTAGTCAAAGGACCTTCACCGTTTTTTGCCCAACTTCCGTACAATCCCATCAGGATCGCGAACTGAGCCTGATTCTCACGCAACAGCTTAATATTCTCGCCGGATCCCGCAGAGCTGATCGCCGATAGCGAGATCTTATGGGTAGGCTCCAGCTTCACCTTAGTCAGGGTGCTTACCGCAACGCCCACAGGGTAGTAAGTGCCACCGGTTGTTGCTGTCGCAAAAATATACGACTTACTTTCCTGCGCCTGAACTCCTGACGTAAAAACAGAGGCGGTTAGTGCAGCGGCCATCGCAGTGGTTTTAACAAACGGATTTTTAAAAATGGAATCTTTCAAAACAGTACCTTGCATCAAGTGTTTCATTGTCATGTCTTCCTTATCGTTCTTGTTTTAGTAGCAGGCTGTTTCAGCAGAGACAGCGTGCAAACATGACAATTGCAAAGCACAGGCCAAGATCAAAAATCCGCTAAGCGCCTGATTTTAGGGACTTTCAGACGATAAAAAAATACCCGATAAGCAAAATATTGCTGACCGGGTAGTTTTTATAAGCAGAATATTGCTTATCTGCAGATGACACTGAAGATCAGATCAGTGCAGATAACTGCCTTCTGCTTCATCTTCTTCACCATCCGGGCCTTCGGGATAAGTGATTACGCCCATGTTCTGACAGTCGCTCACCAGCTGGCGGGTGTATTCCATTACGTTCAGCAGAAAATGCCGGAACTGACTGAAGGAGACACCGGCACGGGTATGCAGCGTATCCATCATAATCAGTTTAGGCAGCGCTTCATCCGACACTTCAATAAATACCTTCAGGTGCGGGAAAGCCATATTGATGCGCCCCATTTCGATAGTCAGGGGCAGCAATGCGGTAGGTCGCAGCTCCACTTCTGTGGTCAGGACAAGATGATCCGATTCAACAAAAATCCGGCTGTCCAGAACACCATCCAACTGCTGAAGATCTGTCAGGTGTAAACCATCGCAATGTTCGCAGATGTAATTGGTGGTTGAACCTTCGTTCAACCAGCGTTTGACCTGATCACTGTCGGGTACGAAAAGGGGTTCCATATAAGCCTCGATAAGTCGCTTGGACCGGTCCGGTAATCTGTAGAATGGGTTCTTATATTAGAGTTGATGCTTATCTCTGAGCGGCTCTATTAAGCACTAATGCTGCTCATTATAACGAGCAGACGCATTGGCGACTAGGATACTGACCGCTAACTATTGATCAGCACAGCATTTTTTCAGCACACGCCTTTTACACCCGCAACCGGTACCAACCGTAATGTCCTGCTGATAGCACTTTTTATGAACGGCCGTGATCTTTATGAACAAAATGATCTTTAAGAAATAAAAAGCCTTTAAGTTCATAAACTTCTGCTTCCTGATCCCGTTAACTAAGGTTCAACACATGTTCAACTTGCCATGAACAGATCCGAACAGGATCACCGGTGGGCAGCACCACCGTAAAACAACCAAATAAAGAACCCCGATAACAATAATCAACGAGGTCACTATCATGAAAAGCACACTCGCATTCAAACCCCGTGCCTTTACCCGCCGAACCCTGATAAAAATGGCTGCGGCCGTTGCTTTTACAGGCGCGCTCTCCCTGCCGTTCTCCGTTAATGCCGCCAAAGCTCAGGTGGAAAGCATTCACTTTCTGGTGCCTGGTGGCGCTGGTGGTGGCTGGGACGGTACAGCACGCGGTACCGGTGAAGCACTGAAAAAATCCGGTCTGGTGGACAAGGTTTCTTTCCAAAACCTGTCTGGCGGTGGCGGCGGAAAAGCGATCGCTTATCTGATCGAAACCGCTGAACAACAGAAAGATACGCTGATGGTGAACTCAACACCTATTGTGATCCGCTCTCTGACCGGTGTTTTCCCGCAGTCTTTTCGTGATCTGACACCGGTTGCCGGCACCATTGCCGACTACGGAGCCTTGGTCGTACGTAACGACAGCCCGTATACCCATTGGGATCAAGTTGTGGCGGATTACCGCAAAAATCCACGGAATGTGAAGTTTGCCGGTGGCTCTACCCGTGGCAGCATGGATCACCTGATTCCGGCTGCAGCGATTAAAGAAGAAGGTTTTGATCCGCGTTCTCTGCGCTACATCGCCTACGATGCAGGCGGTAAAGCGATGGCTGGCCTGCTGTCCGGTGAAGCAGATCTGCTGTCTACCGGTCTGGGGGAAGCGCTGGAAATGGCGAAAGCCGGTCAGGTTCGTATTCTGGCAACCACGGCACCAAAACGTACTCCTGATGCGCCAAACGTTCCGACGCTGAAAGAGATGGGTAACAACACCGTATTCGCCAACTGGCGTGGTTTCTTCGGTGCGCCGGGTATGAGCGACGAGAAGCGTGATCAGCTGGCAAAAGTGCTGGGCGACATGTACGAGACGGAAGCCTGGGAAACCGTACGTTCCCGTAATGGCTGGGTAAACGACTACAAACCAACCACTGAGTTTGTTGCCTTCCTGGAAGCACAGGAAGAGCAGGTTGGCAGTCTGATGCGTGAACTGGGCTTTCTGAAGTAAGCGCAGCACACCCTGAGTGAATAGCGATGGTAACCGAGCCTGATCAGGTTCCGGTTACCACCGTTACCACCACGACATCTCAGACACCTCAGGTACTGCATCAGTTACTACAGCCGCTATGGCTGAAGCAATCACCTCAGGTCTGTCTCTATCTGATTTGAATTCAATATCTTTTCCGGGGGCTTTCGTCTTCGGCTGGAGTTCGTCATGTCTAACCATCAGACACCAACACAAGCTGCTTCAGGTGCAAGCAAACCATCGTTAAGCCTGAATAAGGATCTGATCGGCGGCCTGATTTTTCTGGCACTGTCGATCGGCTATGGGTTATCGGCTCAGCTGATCCCGTATTTCCCCGGCGATGAATATGAACCTTTTACAGCCCGTACCCTTCCTTATGTTCTGTCTGTTCTGGGTACGGTGCTGTCTCTTTCATTAGTGATCAGCGCGCTGCGTGAGCAGCAACAAAAGAAACAGGAAAATGCACAGCAGCAAGGCTTGGATCTGCCGCAGCTGCAACCGGCTTTAGGCTACGACTGGTCAACCGTGATCAAGCTGCTGGCGATCATGGTGATCTATGCCATGGGTCTTAAGTGGATGGGCTTTGTGATCGCCACCACCTTCTTCCTGTTTGCAGGCTTCTGGGTACTGGGCGAGCGCCGTAAAACGATTCTGTTTGGTGCCTCTCTGCCTTTTGTTCTGGTTTTCTGGTTTGCGCTGACACAACTGCTGGATATCTATCTGGCACCGGGCCAACTGTTCGCGGCTCTGGGTTTCGGAGGATAAGCTCATGTTAGACGGTATCTTAACGGGTCTGGGCACCGCCGTAATGCCCATGAATCTGCTGATGGTTTTCATTGGCTGTTTTGTCGGCACCTTTATCGGCATGTTACCGGGTCTTGGTCCTATTTCCGCCATCGCCCTGATGATTCCTATTACTTATGGTCTGGAGCCTTCCTCAGGCATCATTCTGATGGCAGGTGTTTACTACGGTGCAATTTTTGGTGGATCGACCTCTTCGATCCTGATCAACGCACCGGGTTGTTCCAGTACCGTTGTGACCGCTTTTGACGGTTACCCGCTGGCACAGAAAGGTCAGGCGGGTAAAGCACTGGCTCTGGCGGCTTATGCGTCCTTCACCGGCGGTACGATTTCTGCCGTGTTCCTTTTAGTCGCAGCACCGGCTCTGGCCAGCGTATCCCTGAGCTTTCAGTCGGCGGATTATTTCGCCCTGATGGTTCTTGGCCTGACCGCTGTTGCGGCCTTTTCCGGCAAAGGTCAGGTACTTAAAGCGCTTTTGATGACGGTTCTGGGTCTGATGATCTCAACCGTGGGTACCGACCGCTCAACCGGTGTTGAACGCTTCACCTTCGGCAATATCGACCTGATGGACGGTATCAGCTTCCTGCTGCTGGCGATGGCAACCTTTGCGTTAGCAGAAGTGGTGATGGCAGTACTGAAGCGTGATCACCTGAAAGAGGAAGAGAACCAAACCGACTCCAGCCAGATTGGCAGCATGGCGGTAACCAAAGAAGAAGTGAAAGAGGTTGCACCAACCGCTCTGCGCTCTTCAGTTTTGGGCTTTATCGTGGGTGTTCTGCCGGGTGCCGGTGCGACCATCGCCGCCTTCCTGGCTTACGGTATGGAACGTAACCTGGCCAGTGCCAAAGAGAAGCTGAAGTTTGGTTTTGGTTCTCTGCGCGGTCTGGTTGCCCCTGAAGCGGCTAACAACGCGTCTTCATCCGGTTCTTTTGTACCGCTTCTGACACTGGGTATTCCGGGTTCCGGTACCACAGCTATCATGCTGGGCGCTCTGATCGCTTACGGTATTCAGCCGGGGCCACGCATGATGGTCGATAACCCGGACGTGTTCTGGTCGGTGATTGTGTCCATGTACATCGGCAACATCGTTCTGCTGATTCTGAATCTGCCGCTGATTCCGTATATCTCTAAGCTGCTGATGATTCCGCGTACCGTACTGGTGCCGATGATTCTCTTCTTCGCGATTACCGGTGTGTATCTGGTGTCCTTCAACACCTTTGATATCGTCATGATGGTGGCGTTCTGTATCGCAGCGATTGGCCTGCGTATGCTGAACTTCCCGATGGCACCGCTGCTGCTGGGCTTTGTTCTGGGCGGCCTGATGGAGAACAACCTGCGTCGCGCTCTGATGATCTCTGATGGCAGCCTCTCCTTCCTGTGGGAGCGTCCGATTACTCTGGTGATTGTCTGCATTACCGTATTGATTCTGGCAGCTCCAGTGGTACAGATGCTGCTGCAGAAAAAACGCGAGAAAGCGGCACAAAAAGCAGCTCTGTCTGACAGCGGGAGCAGCAACGGCGAAACTGTCTGATGGGATAAAAAACCGTTAAAAGTCAGGGAGCTATCCTCGCGGGATCGCCCTGACTTAACAAAAGTACAAAGAAAAAGGAAAACCAACACTAATTTGTCGATGTTTTACCAAAGCTCAGGAACTTTTGTCGCGCAGAGCATCTAAAACATCGTTGCCCACCTGCATTGATCTCTCGTCGGGTGGGTTACATTCGGAATGGGTCGAGCATTCGTGCTCACTTTTAGCCGGTATCCTATAGGGGAGTACCGGCTTTTTTTATTTTAAGAGCCCGGCTTTTTTTGTGCCTGTGTCCCGTCCTGAATAAGGTTGACACATTTTCTATCCTAAACTGGAGAAATGTGATGACCACTTATCTGAA
>JBLWSY010000024.1:0-57812 GCA_048270425.1 Oceanospirillum sp. | reverse complement strand
ATTCCCTGAAATACAAAACGCCCGATGAGGTTCATCGGGCGCTGTAAAAAAGTGTCAACTTATATCAGGACTAGACAAGGGATTCAATCCCTATCAGATCTTAGCAAGACCCCGTGCCAGATCCGCTTTCAGATCTTCCAGCGTCTCAAGTCCAACAGCGATTCGCAGCATACCATCAGTGACACCGGCATCATCACGTTCCTGTTGACTGATACGACCATGGGTCGTGGTCGCAGGATGGGTAATGGTCGTTTTCACATCTCCCAGGTTCGCTGTAATTGACATCAGCTCAGTGCTATCAATCACTGCCCATGCACTCTCTTTACCGCCACGAACTTCGATAGAAAGTACAGCACCAAAAGCAGATTGCTGCTTCTTAGCCAGCTCATGATCCGGATGCGATGCCAGACCAGAATAGTTCACTTTAATCACCTGAGGCTGCTGCTCAAGCCATTCAGCCAGTGCCAGAGCGTTTTCACTGTGGGCTTTCATCCGCAGGTTCAGGGTTTCCAGACCTTTCAGGAAAACCCAGGCATTGAACGGGCTAAGGCTCGGGCCGCAAGTGCGGACAAAACCAACAACCTGCTCCATATCCTGTTCATTACCGACCACAACACCACCGACACAACGGCCCTGACCATCCAGATATTTGGTCGCCGAGTGGATCACGATATCCGCCCCCAGAGACAGCGGACGCTGCAGCGCCGGTGTGCAGAAACAGTTATCAACAATCAGCTTCGCGCCCTTATCATGGGCAATTTCAGCAATTTTAGTGATATCCGCCAGCTCACAGGATGGGTTAGACGGTGTTTCAAGAAAGTACAGCTTGGTACGCTCCTGAGCAGCCTTCGCCCAGCCAGCATAATCCTGAAGATTTACGTAGCTGATGCTGACGCCAAACTTCTTCATATACTTTTCGAACAGGTTAACGGTAGAACCGAAAATATTGCGGGAGGCAACGATATGATCGCCCGCTTCCAGCAGCGCCATGCAGGTACTCAGAATAGCCGCCATACCGGATGCAGTACCCACGGCTCGCTCGCCACCTTCCAGTGCGGCGATGCGTTGTTCAAACATACGCACAGTCGGGTTGGTGAAACGGGAATAAACATTACCCGGTACTTCACCGGAAAAACGGGCTGCTGCTTCAGCAGCAGAGCCGAAAACAAAACTGGAAGTCGGATAGATGGCTTCACTATGCTCACCTTCAGCGGAACGGGTCTGGCCCGCACGAACGCCTAAGGTTTCCAACCCCCATTCATGGGCATTAATATCAAAATCGTTCATAGAATGCTCTTTAATTAGCTCTTGCGGTCCGCGTGACAGTTATCAGATGTTATACCTGCGGACAGCGGGTAAAAATCTCATCAGGAGATCTAAGCATGAGAGAGAGTGGATTTGAAAGAACGTAACAGCGGTGACTGATCCCGAATCAGCCACCGCCTGAGCCTGACTTAATCGCCAGTGCTGTCGTTGTGCATATCGATCACAACGTCGACCTTAGGGTTTGAATCCTTTTTTGCATCGTCGTTACGTTCAGCATCGATACGATCCAGATAGGCCTGATCAATATCACCGGTCACGTATTCACCGTTGAATACTGAGCAGTCAAAACCTTCGATCTCAGGGTTACCTTCTTTACCACACTCTACCAGATCTTCCAGATCCTGATAGATCAGCCAGTCTGCACCAATCTTCTCAGCTACTTCATCATCGGTACGGCCATGGGCGATCAGCTCTTCCGCAGATGGCATATCAATACCATATACGTTCGGGTAGCGAACCGCAGGCGCTGCAGATGCAAAGTAAACATTCTTGGCACCGGCATCACGAGCCATCTGAATGATCTGCTTACAGGTAGTACCCCGCACGATAGAATCATCCACCAGCAGTACGTTACGGCCTTCAAACTCCAGATCGATCGCGTTCAGCTTCTGACGCACCGACTTCTTACGCTCAGTCTGACCCGGCATGATAAAGGTTCGACCGATGTAACGGTTTTTAATAAAACCTTCACGGAAAGTCACGCCCAGATGGTGCGCCAGTTCCAGTGCAGAAGTACGGCTGGTATCCGGAATCGGGATAACCACATCGATACCATGATCAGGACGTTCACGCTTGATCTTTTCTGCCAGCTTCTGCCCCATACGCATACGGGACTTATGGATATGAATGCCATCCATAATAGAATCAGGACGCGCCAGATAAACGTGCTCAAAGATACAAGGACGAGGGTTTGGCTTGTCAGCACACTGCTGAGTGAAGATCTGCCCCTGCTTGCTGATGTAGATCGCTTCGCCGGGAGCAATATCACGTACCAGTTCAAAGCCCAGTACATCCAGCGCTACGCTTTCAGAAGCAACCATGTACTCAGTGCCCTGCTCAGTTTCACGCTTACCAAATACCGCAGGACGAATACCCAGAGGATCACGGAATGCCACCAGACCCAGGCCGCTGATCATAGCGATAGCGGCGTAACCACCACTGCAACGACGGTGTACACGACGAACCGCATCAAAAATATCTTCCGGAGTCAGCTGTAATCCCTGCTTGCCCAGCTCATGGGCAAATACGTTCAGCAGCACTTCAGAATCAGAAGTGGTGTTGATATGACGCAGGTCGGTGTTGAACAACTCTTCAGCCAGATCCTTTGAGTTGGTCAGGTTACCGTTGTGAGCCAGTGCAATACCGTAAGGTGAGTTCACATAGAAAGGCTGAGATTCCGCCTCACTGGAAGAACCAGCCGTCGGATAACGAACATGGCCAATACCAATATTGCCATGCAGACGTTGCATATGACGGGTACGAAATACATCGCGCACCAGGCCATTACTTTTACGCAGAAAAAACCGACCATCCTGGCAAGTCATCATACCGGCAGCGTCCTGTCCACGGTGCTGTAGGACAGTTAGGGCATCATAAATGGCCTGATTTACACTGCTATTGGCAACAATGCCGACGATTCCGCACATCTAGTATCACCTCTTGGGGGTTAGACTACTTCAAACAAAAATTAACTGATCTGACTATCTACCAGGCCCGCGGCCTGATCTCTTAAATCTTCTAACAGGGGGATAAACTGTGACTGGCTCCACCACGCCTCTTCTTTCAGTGAGGTCAGACTAACGACAGCTGTCAGCACTACCAAAATAGCAACACCACGGACGCCGCCAAAGACAAACCCCATAAAGCGATCAAAACCACCAAGGCCTGTTGCCGTTACTAATGAGCGGGCGACTTTAGAAAGCATTGATCCCAACATAACAATCAAAACCGCTGTCAGCGCGAAACCCAGCCCTGTTCGCACGGTTTCACTGTCGATATAAGGTGCCAGCATTTCACTGACCTGAGGACCAAAAATTCGCGCGATCATAATCGCCGCAATCCAGGTGCCCAATGCAATCAACTCTCTGACCATGCCACGCATCAGGCCAAACACAGCGGAGAGGATTAAAATTGCAATAATAGCCCAATCTACCCAGACCATAACGACTCCTTAATTATTTTTCGGCAGTTCATTTGCCACTTATTCAGAGTAATAACCGCTAGCTAAATCAATCGGTACATGTGCTAGCAGTTGATAAAAATTATCTACTGGCGAACATCCGCCATAGGGTCATAACTGACCATCAGAGCTTTAATACCAAAGCCACTTTTGAGCTTTGATTTAACCTCTTCAGCCTTTTTCGGGTCGGCAAAAGGTCCCGCGTAAACGACAAAATAGGGTGCGCGCTCACGCACATAAGCACGAATCGATTTAGCACGAATGCGATCACGTAGTGTCATCGCATTTGCTTCATCTTTAAAACTGGCAGCCTGCAACGTCCAGGTGGCTAATGTATGACGCTCGGTCAAACCTGACTGCCATTGTTCACGCTCCGGAGCGGACTTAACAATAGAGGGGCGCTCTTCAGGCACAGGTTCTCGAACCTTAATTTCAGGCTTAGGAGGAGGTGCCGGAATGGGCGTAGTGGTTTGCGGCAGCTGCGGGCGCTCACCACCATCCAGCATAATCGGCAGGAAGATGACTGCGAGGGAAAGCAAAATAATGGCACCGATGATCCGGTGTTTTAAGCCATATTTCACAGGTCTGATCCTTTCACACTTAGCTCAGGGCGATCTTGTCCACTTGTAATCGTCAGACCCAGAACTGATATGGACATATCAGGCTCTTAGCCGCTCTTTCTCAGCCAGAACACCGGCTACAGTAAAGAAAGAACCGAAGACAAAGACAAGATCCTGGTCACAGGTTTCCTCTAAAACACCATCAAGGGCTGAGGAAACATTCTCGAAGCTGCGCATGTTATCACATCCCAAAGCACAGAGGTGCGATTCAATGCGTTTCACATCTGTCGCTCTTGGGCCATCCAGTTGAGCCAGATACCAGACATCAAAATGCGGAGCCATAATATCCAGTACAGACTCGATATCTTTATCGTCCAGCATCCCCAGAAACGCAACCCGTTTACCTTCAACCTGAGGCAAACGTTTAGCCACATATTCAGCGGCGTGAGGATTGTGAGCCACATCCAGCATAAAGCGCCCCAGACGTTGCATACGCCCGGTCAGCTGTGCTGATGCCAGTCCCTGATAAAGGGCTTCACTTGCGATATCCAGACCAAGATGCTGGATCGCCTGAAGGACAGCAGCCGCGTTATCCGTTGGCAGGTTCACATTCGGCAGCTGCAGATACTGAAGTGTTACCTCGCCTTCAGCATTCAGCTGCTGCCAGTTCCAGCCCTGATCAGCCTGCGACCAGCGATACTGATAGCCCAACTGATCGATTGAGGAACAACCCAAGGCTTCGGCAGTTTCCCGAACGGAATTCACAATCTGCTGGGAACCGATAATCGCAGGCTTGCCACTACGGAAAATACCCGCTTTCTCACGACCGATCTGTTCGATATCCGAACCCAACCAGCTTTCGTGATCCAGTGCGATCGTGGTCACTACTGACACATCCGGATCGATCAGGTTCACCGCATCAAGGCGGCCACCCAAACCCACTTCCAGAATCGCAACGTCAGGCTTCTGTTCAGCAAAAACTAGAAATGCGGCCAGCGTACCAAACTCAAAATAGGTCAGGGAAATATCACCACGAGCCTGCTCGATCTGAGCAAAGGCTTTGCAGATCAGCTCATCAGCAACCGGTTCGCCATCAAGGGCGATACGCTCGTTGTAATGCAGAAAATGTGGCGAGGTATAACAACCTGTCCTGTAGCCACCAGCACGCAGCACACTTTCAAGCAGCGCTACGGTTGAGCCTTTGCCGTTAGTGCCGGCAACAGTGACAACTTTACAGGGAAGCGAAGTGATATCGAGTCGCTCAGCGACCTGACGCAGACGGTCAAGGCCAAGATCGATTTCAGTCGGATGCAGAGCTTCAAGATAGCCCAGCCATTCAGAAAGTGAGGCCTTATCAGCAGCAAACCCCTGAGAATCAGGGGTTTGCTTACCGGAGACCGAAGTAC
The DNA here is from genome assembly GCA_048270425.1 of Oceanospirillum sp. Taxonomy (GTDB): domain Bacteria; phylum Pseudomonadota; class Gammaproteobacteria; order Pseudomonadales; family Halomonadaceae; genus Oceanospirillum. The sequence continues at coordinate 52,341 of JBLWSY010000024.1, read as the reverse complement.
CGGATTGGGTGTTCATTGATCAGCGAATGCTCAGTTTGCCGGCATAGCCGTCAGTTTACGCAGGATAGATGACAGACGCTCGCGCAGCTCATGACGGTGGATAATCATATCAACCGTACCGTGATCCAGCAGGAACTCACTGCGCTGGAAGCCTTCCGGCAGTTTCTCACGTACAGTCTGCTCGATAACACGAGGACCTGCGAAACCACACAGAGCAAAAGGCTCAGCAACGTTCAGATCACCCAGCATCGCCAGACTTGCAGAAACACCGCCGTAAACAGGATCGGTCAGTACAGAAATATACGGAATACCCGCCTGCTTCAGCTTCTCAAGTGCCGCACTGGTACGCGCCATCTGCATCAGGGAGAACAGCGCTTCCTGCATACGGGCACCGCCACTGGCGGAGAAACAGATGAAAGGAATACCTTCAGCCAGTGCCAGTTCAGCTGCCTTAACAAAGCGCTGACCAACCACAGAACCCATGGAACCACCCATGAAGCTGAACTCGAAGGAACAGGCAATAACTTCAACGCCCTGAACAGAACCGCGCATAACGATCAGCGCGTCTTTCTCTTCCGTATCGCGTTGAGCCGCAGCCAGACGATCCTTATATTTCTTGGAGTCTTTAAACTTCAGACGATCTACAGGCTCGATCTCAGAGAAAAGCTCGGTACGGCCATCTTCATCCAGGAACATACCCAGACGCTTGCGGGCAGTAAGACGCATGTGGTGGTCACATTTCGGACACACATTGTGACTCTTCTCCAGCTCAGGGCGGTAGAGAACAGTTTCACACTTAGGGCACTTGCGCCACAGGCCTTCAGGAATATTGTTACGACGGTTACGATCAGAACGAACGATCGAAGGTACAATTTTTTCGAGCCAACTCATAAGTTATTTACTTCTGCTATTCCGTATAACAGCTTGGCCGCCCTCAGGCGACCAGCAGCGAATCTTTTTGTGATAAAGAACGCCCCTGAAAAAGGGGCGTTCTCTGAGCGTAGGTGCAATATACCAAAACTACACGGATCACATAAAGTAAAGAAGCGTGTTTTTAGGCATCCATTGCCAAACGCATCTCTTTAATACGCTCCTGAAGTGCCGGTGCAATTTTTTCCGGGGTCTCTGCCAGCTCCGCAATGCAGTTCACCAGCACGCTACCCACGATCACACCATCAGCAACCTGGCTAACCGCAGCGGCTGACGCACCGTCACGGATACCAAAACCAACGGCCAGAGGCACATCAGTCAGCTCGCGAAGATCCGCCAGTTTGTTACCCACTTCAGCAACATCCAGCGTAGCCGAACCGGTCACACCTTTTACAGACACGTAATACAGGTAACCGGAGGCGTGGGCTGCAATTTTAGCGGCACGTTCACGGGTGGTGGTCGGAGCAATCAGGAAGATAGTATCGATACCGGATTCCTTAAATACAGGAACCACATCTTCGGCCTCTTCCGGCGGCAGGTCCACCAGCAGCACACCATCAACACCGGATGCTTTGGCTTTAGCCGCGAAAGCCTCATAGCCCATGTGCTCGATCGGGTTCAGATAGCCCATCAGCACAACCGGGGTGGTGTTATCTTTTTCGCGGAAAGACGCCACGATATCCAGAACACCCTGAACACTGGCACCTGCTGCCAGTGCGCGTTCACAGGCTTTCTGAATCACAGGGCCATCAGCCATAGGATCCGAGAACGGCATACCCAGCTCGATCATGTCTGCACCCGCTTCAACCAGCGCATGCATCAGACCTTCAGTATATTCCGGCTTAGGGTCACCGCCAGTGATGAAAGGTATCAGAGCTTTTTTACCTTCAGCATTCAGAGCTGCAAATTTTTCTTCTAAACGATTCATCATCAACCTCACACCGTAATTCCATCGATACCCGCAACCGTGTGGATATCTTTATCACCACGGCCGGACAGGTTGATAATAATGTGCTGATCAGGACTCATGCTCTGAGCCAGCTTGCGGCCGTAGGCCAGTGCGTGACTGCTTTCCAGAGCAGGCATAATGCCTTCAACACGGGTCAGTTCACGGAAAGCGGCCAGCACTTCGTCATCGTTAGCGGCCACATAGTTCACACGGCCGATATCTTTCAGATAAGCGTGCTCTGGGCCCACACCCGGATAATCCAAACCTGCGGATACGGAGTGAGTCTCAATGATCTGACCATCGGGATTCTGCATCAGATAAGTACGGTTGCCATGTAGTACACCGGGCTCACCGGCACACAGAGGAGCTGCGTGACGACCGGTTTCGATACCGTCACCACCCGCTTCCACACCGTACATGGCAACTGATTCATCCTGCAGGAACGGATAGAAAAGCCCCATCGCATTGGAACCACCACCAACACAGGCAACCAGCGCATCCGGCAGGCGACCATTCTGTTTCAGACTCTGCTCACGGGCTTCACGGCCAATTACCGAGTTAAAGTCACGCACCAGCATCGGATACGGGTGAGGACCGGCGACAGTACCGATGATGTAGAAGGTGTTGTCGACGTTGGTTACCCAATCACGCAGGGCTTCATTCATGGCGTCTTTCAGAGTGCGGGAACCTGAAGTAACGGCGTGTACTTTGGCGCCCAGCAGCTTCATGCGGTACACGTTCAGGGACTGACGCTTAACGTCGTCCGCACCCATGAAGATTTCGCACTCAAGGCCAAGACGGGCCGCAACAGTAGCCGTTGCCACACCATGCTGACCGGCACCGGTTTCAGCGATAACACGAGGTTTACCGGTGTATTTCGCCAGCAGCGCCTGACCAATGGTGTTATTAACTTTGTGAGCACCCGTGTGATTCAAGTCCTCACGCTTCAGAAAAATCTGTGCACCACCCAGCATCCGTGACCATCGTTCTGCGTGATATAGCGGCGAAGGACGACCCACGTAATGGGCCAGATCTTTATCAAACTCAGCCTGAAACTCAGGATCTTTTGATAATTTGTTGTAGGTTTCTTCCAGTTCTTCTAACGCGTAGCTCAGCGTTTCTGAAACAAAGCGACCGCCATACGGGCCAAAGTGGCCTTTGGTATCCGGCAGTTGCAGAAGTTCAGCATAGGTGTTCGCCTTGGTCACGGATTTGCACCTCTAATAAATGCATGGATTTTAGCGGGATCTTTGATCCCTTTCTGGGCTTCAACACCGCCTGACACATCAACTCCATAGGGTTGGAGTTGATGTACGGCAGAGCTGATGTTTTCCGGGGTTAATCCCCCGGCAAGAATAATAGGTCGTGGTGGATTTTCCGGGATCAGTTCCCAGTTAAAAGTCTCACCGGTTCCGCCCGGTACGCCGGGACGGTAGCTGTCGAGCAGGAGCGCACGGGCGTTTCCGAATTCCACCAGCTGTCCTGACAGAGATTCCGCGTCCTTCACCCGTAACGCCTTAATCCAGGGCCGGTTAAAGGATGCGCAAAATTCAGCAGACTCATCGCCATGAAACTGAATCAGATCACAGCCAGAGATATCAAGGATACGATAAATCTCGTCCTGCGGTTCATTAACAAAAAGTGCAACGGTAGTCACAAAAGGAGGCAGCTGAGCAATGATCTCACCGGCTGTCTCCGGCGTCACATAGCGTGGACTGGGTTTGTAAAACACAAAACCCAGAGCATCAGCCCCCGCCGCTATCGCTTCCAGCGCATCTTCAATTCGGGTAATGCCACAGATCTTTACACGGGTTCTCATGACTCAGATATTCTCAGAACCTAGCAGGGTTAAAAAGTGCGGACCCAGCTCCAGCTTCGGCAAACCAAAATGCTCAGGGTACTGGGCTTCGACAAAGTAGAGGCCATTAGGTGGGGCAGTAACACCCGCCTGCGTACGGTCACGCAGAGCCAGCAGATCTGCAATCCACTGAACCGGCTTATCCCCTGCCCCAACCGGCAGCAGAGCTCCGACAATATTACGGATCATGTGATGAAGAAAGGCGTTTGCCTGAATCTCAAGAATCACCAGACAGCCCATTCGGAAAACTTTGGCTTTCTCGATATTACGCCACGGCGTATTGGACTGACAACCGGCAGCACGAAATGAGGAAAAATCATTCTCGCCTAAAAGGTGCTGAACCGCCTGATGCATTTTTACCTCATCAAGAGGGCGATCAAACCAGGTCATCTGATCTGACATCAGGGCCGGGCGTACCCGCTGGTTATAGATCACATATCGATAGCGACGTGAAGTAGCCGAATAACGGGCATGGAACTCGCCATCGACAGGAATCGCCCAGCGAACGGCAATACTGTCCGGCAGATTGGTATTACAACCGAAGGTCCAGGCTTTACTGGAACGCACCGCAGTTGAGTCAAAATGCACAATCTGCGCCGAGGCATGCACACCGGTATCGGTACGGCCGGAGCACATCACTGTGATCGGCTCATTGGCAACCTTGCTTAGCGCCTTCTCCAGGGTTTCCTGAACACTTTTCACACCGGGCTGCTGGGTTTGCCAGCCGTGGTAACCGGAGCCATTATATTCGACACAAAGAGCATAGCGACCGGCACGGCCATTATCATCGGGAATTACAGGGAGCTGGATCATATCGGGTAAAGCGGACTCATTAAGAAACAGATAAAAGAATGGTCATTATGCCATCAGGTGCACCTGAGATTTACCGATTAATCTACAGGCTAAAAACAGCAACGGGCCTGACCGAAGTCAGACCCGATTTTTTATTGATTGTTAAAACTCAGAATTAATTCACTCACCCTGAAGCTTTGCAATCAGAGCACTGGCTTCCTCTTTCTGATCCGCATTTCCACGTTTCAGAACATCTTCCAGAGCTTCCAGGGCTGATGAAGTATTCCCCATATCCACGTAGGCTCTCGCCAGATCCAGCTTGATCTCGGGGTCTTCATTTTCATCCAGAAGACCATCAATATTCAGCTGATCATCGTCAGAGCTTTCATCGAAGGATATATCCGATAACTCTCCCAGATCCGCAAGATCATCATCTTCATCGATGTTCGGAGACAAATCGACTATCTCATCATCGGCCAGATCACGACCCACCAGATCTTCCATACCACTCAGTTCCAGCGCATCATCATCTTTACCGGCCGACATTGACAGATCGCCGAGATCAGCAATGTAATCCTGAGTATCAGAACGCAACGCTTCACGGGTATCATCAAAATCATACCCTGTTGCATCATCAGAACCAGTCAATTGAACCAGATCATCAGACTCCAGATCCGCCAGATCTGTTAACTCAAAGTCATCAGTATCAAGAGGCTCAGGCTCTCCAAGATCCAAAGGATCAAGGTTGATCATAGGTTCGTTATCTTTGATATCGTCACTAAGATCAAGATCCGTCAACTCGAAGTCGATATCATCAAGACTTGAGTCATCAGAAGATTCTTCACCTGCATAACGCTCAAAATCACGCTCCAGAGCATCTAGCTCGCTACTCAGATCAAAATCATAGTCACTACTATTACTGTCGCCACTGGCTTCTGAATCCACGTCGGTTCCGGCTGGAGCCATGTCCAGGACCGAATCATCCGACACTTCACTATCCAGCGCCTGAATGTCATCCAGATCACCAAGATCGTCGATTGAAGTGGACCCGACGTAATTGCTGGCACCGACTTTATTGTAGAGCTCCTGCTGCAGGGCCAGAGCATCACTCAGGGATTTTGCATCGCCCACTTCCTGCAACTGACGCAGTTCATGATCAAAGGTCGCCTCGTCACCCAGGTCAACCAATACTTCCATAAACTTCAGACGAACATCGTTGTCGTCAGGGTTCTCACCCAGTGTCCGCTGCAGAATCGCAGCCGCCTGCTCAGGCTGTCCCAATTCACGGTAAGCCTGTGCTTCATCAAGAGCATCCAGCATTCCCGAGCTATCATCAGGAGCTTGCGTGCTCTCATCGAAAGACAAGTCTGACAAATCAACAGTCAAACCAGACAGGTCTGACAAATCAACAGTCAAACCAGACAGGTCTTCAATATCGTCGCTCTGATCATCTGCTTCTGGTATTTCCAGCGTCTCGTCGTCCGACAAATCCGCTAAAGATGCATCAGACTCGCCAGTTAACTCCGCTAAAAGATCGTCATCGGCTGATTCATCATCAGCAGAGAACTCAGCCTCTTCTTCAAAGCCGCCATCAGAGCTTTCATCTAACAGATCAAGATCACTCAGATCATCACCTTCAAGATCAACAAGCTCAACAGCGTCTTCATTATCTGTAACCGCATTTTCTGGTTCAGAGATATCCTCGAGTTCTAGGTCACCAAGGTCTTCAGGTTCCGCTGACGCTTCAGCCTGCGGAATCTCAAGCTCATCAGTGTCCAGTTCAATGAGATTATCCTGAGCCGACTCACCGGAATCAGCGTCCTCTGCTGATACGGTGTTTTCTGTCAACTCAGCTTGTGCGAAAGGGACCTGAGAGCCCTCCCCATCGTCTGAATTCTTATCCTCTGAGCTATCATCAAGATCACCCAGATCAAAATCTTCGGAGAAGTCCAGATCGTCAAGGTCCAGCTCACCATCAAGATCCAGTGCATCGCTATCACCCGTCGACGACTCTTCATCACCCAGATCGCCAAGATCGAAATCGCCCAGATCTTCAACTTCAGTAGTAGAGCTTTCTGCCAGGGCGTCAGATTCCCCCAGATCATCCAGACTCAGCTCTTCAGCAGCAGGCTCGGCCGGACTTTCATCAAGGCTCAGATCCATATCATCCAGACCACCACTCAGGTCATCATCCAGATCACCGCTAAGATCGTCATCAAGCGTCAGATCATCAGGCAGGTCATCATCAGACATCGCATCCAGAGAGGCTACGCCAGCGGCACCTGCTGCTCCGGCACCGAGACCGGAAATATCAGAGTCGTCTGACCTGTTTTTCTTGCCGCCATCATCACCGGACTTGCGACGACGGCGCATAACCATCAGCAGAAGGATCAGCGCAAGGATAGCAGCTGCAGCACCACCGATAATGGTTGCATTCTTACGCAAGCTATCTACCAGAAATGATCCCGGATCCAGCTCCTGAGTCTCCTGTTTATCCAGGGAGAAGGATTTAACAGGTTCAGGTTTTGCTTCTTCCGGCTTGGCTTCTTCCTGATTTGCAGTATCAGCGCCAGAAGCCATCTCCTGATTTTCAGAGGCTTCTGTTGCATTCTGCTTTTCAGCTTCGGCAGCCAGATCAAGGCCGATAGCACCTGCCGTTACCTGACCGGTCGTTGCCGCGGATGACGTTGAGGCAACGGGAGGCTGAGTGTCCTGGGCCATCTCCGTGCCAGATTCATCAGCAACGGACTTACCGGCCAGTAACTGATTCTGCTTATCCAGCATCGCTTCCATCGCAGCCAACTGCTCATCTTTCAGACGAATCAGCTTCTGCAACGTATTAACCTGCTTCTGGAGATCATCCAGACGACTGGAAAGCTCAGCCTTCTCACGGGCCGACTGATCCAGAGTTTCTTTACTCAGCGCCAGCTCTTCACTGACATCGGCAGAAGAAGAAGTATCAGAATCCGAAGCTTTTTCAGTTTCAGCAACCAGCTTCAGCGGCTGGCTTTCTACCGGTGCATCATTAGCCGCAGGCTTAACGTCAGGCGTCGCTGGTACTGACTGCGCTTTAAAGGCAACCCAAGCTTTATTCTGGCGGGCAACTTCTGTTGCAGCACGGGTCGCGCTTCGCTTGATCATTGCGCTACGGTTTGGAATCAGGATGGTGCTGCCTGCTTCCATATTATTGATATTGCCGGTTGGGAAGGCGTCAGGGTTTGCATCCTGAATCGCCAGCATCGCCTGCTTGATCGTCACATTGGTGTCCGGGCGGTTTTTACGGGCCAGACTCCACAAAGTATCCGTTGGGCCAACTTTGATCCGACGCGCACCTTCCTCAACCAGATTACCCGCAGCCGGCGCGGCCAGAGGCTGAGAGGTTTGGCTGGACTGGGCATACTGCTGCGTCAGCGTGTTGTTATAGGTCGGCGGATCCAGCAGGAAAGTATATTCCCGCATCAGTTGACCCTGAGGCCATTCAACCTCAAGCAGGAAATTCAGGAAGGGCTCTTTAACCGGCTGGGAACTGGTCAGTTCAATGTAGGGACCGTTTTCACCGGGAAGAACACTAAAACTCAGGTTCTGCAGGAAAAACTGACGATCCAGACCCGCCTTGGCAAATGCACGCTCATCCGCAAGCTGTACGCGAATATCCGAAGCATCGACATCTTTAGTCTGTGCCAGTTGAATCGTGGCCTTAAAAGGTTGATTCAGTGATGAAAGTAACTCGGCTTCCCCGAGCCCCAAAGCAAACGCCAGTGGGCTGCTTAACATGCCCACCGTCGCAAGAGTACCCGCCAGCTTGCGCACCATATTTCTGATTCCTTAACACTTTGCACTGACCTGAACGGCAGTACGACAGACTGAGATCGGTAAACCTTAGCCTTAACTGTCCCAGTTGATATTGGATATGTGTAACTTTTATCAATTATTCAACAAATTGTACACATCACCAAAGAACCATTCAGGTTTTTTATTAGTTTAGGTTGTTATTTTTTCTCAGCTTTTTTGAATCTTAACGCTGAAGTAAAACCCAAAGAAAAATCACCTGCTTTTAGACAAAGCAAAAAGCAAGCCAAAGTAAAAACATATTTACGGCTAAACATTTAATGTGATGATACAAAAACATTATCGGCAAGCGCTCAGTATATCTGAACCTGTGTGAAGAAATTGAAAAAAATAGCCAACTAAAAGCCCCTCTTCCTGAATCCCCGTGACAAAAGATGGACTTAATAAATTACAAAAGGTAATCACTTGCCGCAGAAACGGAAGAAGCCTGCCGAGGGCAGGCTTCTTAATAAAGCAGACAGCAGGTCAGCCCCGCTAAACGGCTTAGTCGTTCAGCAGAACGGTCAACATGCGACGCAGAGGCTCTGCAGCACCCCACAGCAGCTGATCACCCACACTGAAGGCGTTCAGATATTCGTTGCCGATATTCATCTTACGCAGACGACCTACCGGTACGCTCAGAGTGCCGGTTACTTTCGCAGGCGTCAGTTCCTGAGCCGTGATATCACGCTCATTAGGAATCACTTTCACCCAGTCGTTGGCTTCGGCGATCATGGACTCGATCTCGTCCATAGGCACATCGCGCTTCAGCTTGATGGTGAATGCCTGGCTGTGGCACCGCATCGCACCGATACGCACACAGGTGCCATCGATCGGAATCGGGTTATCGCTCAGACCCAGAATTTTGTTGGTTTCCGCAACCGCTTTCCACTCTTCACGGCTCTGGCCGTTATCCAGCTTGGTATCGATCCAAGGGATCAGAGAACCCGCCAGCGGTGCGCCAAAGTTGTCCAGCGGCATCTGCTCGCTACGGATTGTCTCGGCAACTTTACGATCAATATCCAGAATTGCCGCGGAGGACGCAATATCGTCCGCCACTGAATTGTGGATGATCCCCATCTGAGAGATCAGCTCCTTCATGTGACGGGCACCGCCACCGGAAGCCGCCTGGTAAGTCATGGAGGTCATCCACTCCACCAGATCATTTTTAAACAGACCGCCAAGGCCCATCAGCATCAGGGAAACGGTGCAGTTACCGCCAACAAAGGTTTTAACACCCTTGGCCAGACCGTCTTTGATCACATGCATGTTCACCGGATCCAGAACGATGATGGCGTCGTCTTCCATACGCAGGGAAGATGCCGCATCGATCCAGTAGCCGTTCCAGCCGCTTTCACGCAGCTTTGGATAAACCGCTTTCGTGTAATCACCACCCTGACAGGTGATGATAATATCCATGGCCTTCAGCTCTTCGATATCGGTAGCGTCTTTCAGAGCAGGCGCTTCTTTACCGAAGTTCGGCGCTGCCTGACCCGCCTGAGAGGTTGTGAAGAAAATAGGTTCGATGTGGTTAAAGTCACCTTCATCCTGCATGCGCTGCATCAGCACAGAACCTACCATTCCGCGCCAGCCAACAAGACCTACACGTTTTTGAGCCATATTGTCACCTATTGGTCTATGGAGTATTTCCGACTACAGCCCGATATTGTGGCTGCGTCCGGTTAAGGGATTTAATGCAGTTTTTAGCCGGGGCAAACTTGTGGTTCACCCCGTGGCAGCCTGCCACTGCCTGTTTTTTTACTCTACAACTAAGAACTGAAACTGCTTATTTCAGAAGAGCTGCTACAACCGCTTCACCCATCTCTTCTGTGCTGACCAGTGTGCAGCCTTCAGACATGATATCGCCGGTGCGCAGGCCCTGATCCAGAACCGCTTCCACCGCTTTTTCGATGCGATCTGCCGCTGCAGTTTCATTCAGCGAGTAACGCAGCATCATGGCAACAGACAGAATGGTTGCCAGTGGGTTCGCTTTACCCTGACCCGCGATATCCGGTGCAGAACCATGGCAAGGCTCGTACATACCTTTACCGTTCTGATCCAGAGACGCAGACGGCAGCATACCGATAGAACCGGTCAGCATAGCAGCGGCATCAGACAGGATATCGCCGAACATGTTACCGGTTACCATCACATCAAACTGCTTAGGCGCACGTACCAGCTGCATTGCAGCGTTGTCCACCAGCATGTGAGACAGCTCAACGTCCGGGTACTCTTTCGCCAGCTCGTCCATCACTTCTTTCCACAGTACCGTTACTTCCAGCACGTTGGACTTGTCAATGGAGCACAGACGCTTGCCACGTTTCTGAGCCGCTTCAAAAGCCTGACGGCCGATACGACGAATTTCAGACTCAGAGTAAACGTAGGTGTTGTAACCTTCACGCTCACCGTTTTCCAGCGTACGGATACCACGAGGCTGACCAAAGTAGATACCACCGGTCAGTTCGCGCACGATCAGGATATCCAGACCGGAAACCACTTCAGGCTTCAGCGTGGAGGCTTCAGCCAGCTGCGGGTAGAGAATTGCAGGACGCAGGTTAGCAAACAGCTCCAGCTGAGAACGAATACCCAGCAGGCCTTTCTCCGGACGCTGCTCCATCGGGTTGCCATCCCATTTAGGGCCACCGACCGCACCCAGCAGAATGGCATCTGCAGCGCGGGCTTTAGTCATCGTCTCTTCCGGTAGCGGATTACCGGTTGCGTCTACCGCAGCACCACCAATCAGAGCAGAGTCAATTTCGATATCCAGATTCAGTGCACCCAGCACTTTTACCGCTTCAGTTACGATCTCAGGTCCGATACCGTCACCTGGCAGCACCAATACTTTTTTTGTCATTTTATTGTTTCCTAAGGCAGGTTACCCCTGCCTTTATCATCGAATAGTCAGTTCCGCAGCAAAGTATATCAGGCTAAGCGATCAGGCTTCACGAAACAGCCAAGGCTGCGCTGCCTGATGCTTGGCTTCAAATGCCTTGATTGCATCGGATTTTTCCAGCGTCAGGCCGATATCATCCAAACCGTTGATCAGGCAGTGGCGACGGAAGTCATCAACATCAAAAGCAATGCTACGACCACTCGGGGTGCGAATCTCTTTAGCTTCCAGATCAACCGTCAGACGGTAACCCTCTTCACCCGCCACTTCTTTAAACAGGCTATCAACGGTGGCTTCATCCAGAACGATCGGCAGAATGCCGTTCTTAAAGCAGTTGTTGTAGAAGATATCGGCAAAGCTTGGCGCGATCACGCAGCGAAAACCGTAATCCAACAACGCCCAGGGCGCGTGCTCACGGGACGAACCACAACCAAAGTTCTTACGGGCCAAAAGTACGGATGCACCTTCGTAACGAGGCTGATTCAAAACAAAATCCGGATTCTTAGGGCGCTGACTGCAATCCTGATCCGGCTTGCCTTCATCCAGATAACGCAGTTCATCAAACAGGTTCGGGCCAAAACCGGAACGCTTGATCGACTTCAGAAACTGTTTCGGGATAATCATGTCGGTATCGACATTGGCGCGGTCCATTGGCGCAACCAGGCCATCTAATTGAGTAAACTTTTCCATGGGTGCCTCCGGTAATCAGTTAGCTTGCAGAACGTCACGAACATCAACAAAGTGACCGGCAACAGCTGCAGCAGCTGCCATACCCGGACTCACCAGATGCGTACGGCCACCAAAGCCCTGACGACCTTCAAAGTTTCGGTTCGAGGTTGATGCGCAGTGCTCACCGGCACCCAGTTTGTCAGCATTCATTGCCAGACACATGGAACAACCTGGCTCACGCCATTCAAAACCAGCTTCGATAAAGACCTTATCCAAACCTTCTTTTTCCGCCTGCTGTTTCACCAGACCGGAACCCGGCACCACCAAAGCCTGCTTGACGTTAGCCGCTACTTTTTTGCCCCTGGCAATGGCCGCCGCTTCACGCAGATCTTCGATACGGGAGTTGGTGCAGGAACCAATAAACACGCGATCCAGCTTAATATCGGTAATCGCCTGACCGGCATTCAGCCCCATGTACTCAAGCGCACGGGTATAGGCTTTCTGCTGGTTTTCATCAGACTGATCGGCTGGGTTCGGCACAACAGCAGATACCGGAACCACCATCTCAGGCGAGTTACCCCAGGTAACCTGAGGCTCAATATCCGCAGCATCCAGTCCAACCACCGCATCAAACTGAGCGTCAGCATCCGAGTGCAGATCACTCCAGGCCGCCACAGCCTGCTCCCACTGTGCTTCCGTCGGTGCAAAAGGACGGCCTTTTACGTAGTCGATAGTGGTCCGATCCACAGCCACCAGACCGACACGTGCACCGGCTTCAATCGCCATGTTACAGATGGTCATACGACCTTCCATAGACAGCTGCTGAATCGCTTCGCCGCCAAATTCGATCGCGTAACCAGTACCACCTGCAGTGCCGATCTTACCGATCACTGCCAGTACGATATCTTTACCGGTTACACCTGGGGCCAAAGTGCCGTTCACTTTAACCAGCATGTTTTTCATTTTGCGCTGAATCAGACACTGAGTAGCCAGTACGTGCTCAACCTCAGAAGTTCCGATACCGTGGGCCAGTGCACCAAAAGCACCATGGGTTGCAGTATGTGAGTCACCACATACCAGTGTCATACCAGGCAGCGTCGCGCCCTGCTCAGGGCCAACTACGTGTACAATACCCTGACGGATATCGTTGATTTTGAATTCAGTAATACCGAAGTCATCGCAGTTCTCATCCAGCGTCACAACCTGAATCTTGGAAACCGGGTCTTCGATACCAGCATTACCCTCTTTACGCTCTTTCAGCGTGGTCGGTACATTGTGATCCGGAGTCGCCAGATTCGTATCCAGACGCCATGGCTTTCGGTTAGCCAGACGCAGGCCTTCAAACGCCTGTGGTGAGGTTACTTCGTGCAGTAACTGACGGTCGATATAAATTAATGACGTACCGTCATCACGCTGTTCAACCAAATGGTTGTCCCACAATTTGTCGTACAGGGTTTTGCCTGCCATCTGCCTAACTCCTCATGCATCTGTTTTGTTCAGCCCGAGTGTTTAAATCGTTTTATTCGGAAATGCAGTCTTAAAGCGGCAATCCGTTTTCTTTTTTCGGGAGACTCGACCCAGTTTATAAGCGGTGCAGCGATAACACAAATTCATATTTTTTATCTATTGGATTCCAATTGGTTATACTTAGTTAAACCACTCACCAGTAAGACCGGGTTGCTGCCAACTTGCAACCAGACGCTCCCAAGACCAAAAGAACAAGAAGAGACAGCCCATGGACACTCAATCACTGCACGCCTTCATTACCGTCGCCGAAACCGGCTCCTTCTCCCGGGCGGCTGAACTGTTACACCTGACACAACCCGCCATCTCCAAACGGATCGCCAATCTGGAACAGCAGCTGAATTGCAGGCTGTTTGACCGTATCGGTCGGCAGACTCATCTGACGGAAGCCGGGCAGGCATTAATGCCCAGGGCACAGAACGTATTGATTGAGCTGGAGGATACCCGAAGATTACTGAACAACCTGAATGGCGAGGTGACAGGCTCTCTGGTGCTGGCCACCAGTCACCATATCGGGTTACATCGGCTGCCACCGGTATTGAAGACTTTTACTCAGCAGCACCCGCAAGTAAAACTGGATATGCGCTTTCTGGATTCGGAGCAGGCGTACGAAGGTATTATGCAGGGTAAGCTAGAGCTGGCGGTGGTGACGCTTTCACCGCAGACCAATTCAAGCCTTAAGGTGGTTCCGGTCTGGACTGATCATCTGAAACTGGTGGTTTCCAAAGATCATCCACTGAATCAGTACGACAAGGTAAAACTGCAGGATCTGACGCACTTCGATGCGGTTCTGCCCGGTTTTCAGACCTTCACCCGGGGTATTGTTGAAACCGCTTTTGCCCGGGAAAACCTGACCCTGAATGTGGCGCTTTCCACCAACTATATGGAAACACTGAAGATGATGGTGTCTATCGGCCTTGGCTGGAGCCTGCTACCGGACACCCTGATTGATGACAGCATGCAGGTGATCCCGCTGCCGGATGTGGATATCACCCGCCCGCTGGGCTATCTGTACCACAAAGAACGCACCCTATCGAACGCGGGTCAGAAAATGATTCAATTACTCAATTTATCGACAGAACCTGCCAGCTAAAAACCTGCCTATACGGGATAGCAGATACAAAAAAGCCGACACCTGAAACCAGGGTCGGCTTGATTATCAACAGTGCGGGCCGATTAGTCAGCGACTGCCTCTGCCTTCAAAACATCAACAATTCTGGTAGAAGCATAGGTACCGGGAGCAGCCTCAATCACTTTCAGCTTACCAGAACCCGGCTCACGCGCTTCAACTTGCGCCTTAGGGTCGGCGTATTTGTTAGACGTCACCCATTCCTGCCAGTTTGGCCACCAGGATCCCGGATGTTTTTCCGCTCCGGCAAACCAGGCATCAGGGGTATCTGCCAGCTTATCGTTAGTCCAGTAACCGTACTTCTCTTTGGTTGGCGGATTCACAATACCGGCGATATGGCCGGAACCAGCCAATACAAATTTAACCGGACCAGAGTGCACCTGGGCACCTTTATAGGTAGAGGTCCACTTGGCGATATGATCCTGAATGGTAGACACGAAGTACACCGGCGTCTTGATCTTACTCAGATCAATCGGTGTTTCCTTCAGGGTAATGCCACCCGGTTTGATCAGGTTATTTTCCAGATACATATTGCGCAGATAGAACTTATGCATCGCCGCCGGCATATTGGTGCTGTCGGTATTCCAGTACAGCAGGTCAAATGCCGCAGGGCGCTCACCTTTCAGGTAGTTGTTGATAAAGAAAGACCAGAACAGATCGTTCTCACGCAACAGGTTAAAACTGAAAGACATGGCGCGGCCATCAAGGTAGCCATCACGATCCAGCTGGCGTTCAATACCCGCCAGCGTGGCTTCATTAATAAAGACACCAATTTCACCGGGATCAGTAAAGTCCTGCAGGGTTGCCATGTAAGTTGCAGACTTAACACGCTTATCATTCTTCGCGGCCATATAAGCCAGTGTAGAAGCGGTCAGGGTACCACCGATGCAATAAGAGATAATATTAACCTCTTTCTCACCGGTTGCCTGCTCGATGACATCAATCGCTGCCAACGGGCCTTCCATCATGTAATCCTCAAAGCCTTTATCACGTAGTGACGGGCCAGGATTCACCCAGGAAACGATAAATACAGTATGCCCCTGATCTACCAGCCACTTCACCATGGAATTGCTGGAGCGCAGATCAAGAATATAATACTTGTTGATCCAGGGCGGCACGATCAGCAGAGGCGTTTTAAAGACTTTATCCGTGGTCGGCTTGTACTGAATCAGCTGCATCAGATCATTTTGGAAGACCACGCTGCCCGGCGTACTGGCCACATTCTCACCAGGCTTAAAAGCACTGCGGTCTGTCATAGCAACATTCAAACCATCACGACTCGCTTTCAGATCCTCAACCAACTGCTCCATACCCTGAATAAGGTTACGGCCCTTGGTTTCAAAGGTGCGACGAATCACTTCCGGGTTCGTTGCCACAAAGTTACTCGGACTCATCGCATTCACAAACTGACGGGTGTGGAAATCGATGGTCTGGTGAGCATGAGGGCTCAAACCTTCAATGTTGTGAACAATATTAAAAATACTGCGCGCAAACAGCAGATAAGACTGTTTGATGAAATCAAACAGGGCGTTCTCTACCCATTCGGTATCAGTAAAACGACGATCATCCTTGGCAGGCTCTACAACCGGCTCAACCGCTTCGCCCAGCATCTGGCGAGCAGCGTTCTGCCAAAGCTGAATCTGGCTCTTCCACAGATTCATCTGCTCTTCGTAAATCACCATCGGATTAACGGCCAGCTGCTCTGACATCTTCTGGAAAGATTCTGAAACGTCAAAAAAGATCGATAAAGAGGGATCACTGATTCCCTGGCGGGACATCAGCTGTTCAATTAACTTCTGATACTGGCTGTTGGCATTGGTTATAAAATCTGCCAGCTCAGCAGGATCATAGATGTAATCCGTTGAATCTGTGCTCTGGTCACTCATGAGCATACCTCGCTTGGCCCGACAGGCCGGATCATCCCTGGTGTCGTTCGACAAGCAAAACAAAGGGGAAAAAAGAGGGAGAAAAAGAAGGCCGCTGATGCGGCCCTCTTAACAGGTTCAGCGGATTATGCTGAAGCTGAGCTACGGCTATTACCCTTTGCTGCGGGTTTAGCTTCCGGAGCAGCAGCGGCTGTCGCAGTAGTACGAGATTCTTCAACGATCTTCTCGATCTCCTGCTTAAACTCCATGGTCATGTCAGCCATGCTTTTTGCGTCTTCCAGAACCTTCTTGCTCAGAGTGCTCATCAGCTCTGCCTGAGAAGCAGTGAAATCACGCACAGACTCTGCATCTTTGATTTCAGTCGCATTTTTCAGCTGGTTTACGCCCATTTTGCTGTAAGACTTCAGAGCTTCAATCTGAAAGTCAGTCATTTTTTCCATGTTCTCAACCATCAGCGCGTTCATTTTGCGCATCGGTGCGTACATGTTTTTAGTTTGTTCAGCAAAAGCGTTCATGATTTTGTCTTGCATGGTGGATTCCTTTTTTGGATTATCGACTTGATCAATTCTATGGTTTGCCAAGTGTCAATATGATTACATCTAGGAGGCATTCATATTGCACAGCACAAAACGAAATATTCGTCGTGCATGGCGTTAATGAACTCAGCGTTTCTCAATCTGCCAGTGCATCCAGCACTATAAAAAGCAGATATTCTCCCTGTCGCTTCCCTATCTCTATTAGAACATTCCATTTTGCTTTGAAGCGTATTTTATTTTTGCTGGGTGTAACTGTTGAGCATTTGCATCATCATTTTTTGATATGTCTCAACAGAATCAAATCCCTGACTAATAAAAGGCTTCATCAGAGCCAAAGGTTCATAACCTTCAACGCCCTCTTCCATCTGCTGGCGAATTTTCGCCATCAGATCTTCCTGAAACTTTTGCACATCCGGAAGGCCCATCGCCTTACGGAATTCTTCAGGTGTCATATCGACTTCGATGTTCACCTTCATGGCAATCTCCTTTCCCCGAGCAGGGCGTTATCTGACTAATGTAACGTGCAGTATCACCATGTTGCAACTGCACAAAGAAAGCATTCGCGACCTAGAATGACTTTTTAGTCATAATATGAGGCAAATGTTAAATACGGACAGAACTCCAATAACCACGGTACTTCCAGAGGGATAGCACCATTAAAACAGCACCAAAACCTGCCGCTAAGGCCGCAAGCAGATAACTCCACTGCGCGCCCAACCCAACCCAGAGCAAACCACTACCCCATGCACCGATAGCTCCGCCAATTCCAAAACCCAGAGAGCTGTAAACAGCCTGTCCCTGTGCAGCAGATTTACCGGAAAAAAAACGCTGAACCAATGCAATAGAGGCCGCATGAAAGCTTCCGAAAGATGCCGCATGTAAAAGCTGTGATACCAAAAGTAACACTAATTCTTGTGCAAATAAGCCCACCATACACCAGCGGACAGCCGCCAGAATGAGACTGACGGTTAACAGTAATTGAGGGCTGAATCCTCTGAACAACAAATGCATTATGGCAAAAAGTACAACTTCAGCCATTACACCTAATGACCATAGCAAGCCAATCAGACTACGGCTATAGCCAATCTCCTCCATATAGATGGAGAAAAAGGTGTAATAAGGACCATGAGATATCTGCATCAGAATAACGGCTAACAGAAAGATCAGCACCGGAGGCTGTCTCAAACACTGAAGGAAACTCATATCAGCGGATGAATTACTACCATCTTTCTCAGTGGCCCCTTCTGCGCTATCGTCTTTTTGACCCCAGAAGCGACTGACGGGTATCCACCAGGAGCTTAACGCCATCATCACCATAATGAAGAGAATGCTTACCGGTAACCAGCTAACCTCAACCCAATCCAGCAGCCAGCCCAAGCCAGCCACAGCAACAATAAAACCCACTGAGCCCCAGAGACGGATCTGACTGTATCGCTCTTCACGCCCCTTAATCGCCCTCAGAGTAATCACTTCGTATTGCGGTAAGATGGCATTCCAGAAAAAACTGTACAGCACCATGGCAACCGCCATACTCCAGAAGCCCTGCTGAAGATAAACCGTCAGAAAGCACAGCGGTGTCAGTGCAGCCCCCAAACGCATCACAGGGATATGTGCGTCCTTACGATCCGCCCAATAGCTCCAGAGATTCGGCGCAATCAGCTTGGTGGCAATAAAGACCGCCATAAGCGCACCTATCTGTTCGGCATCAAACCCCAGAGATTGCAGATAAAGCCCCCAATAGGGATTCGTTGCGCCCAGTACCGCAAAATAGAAAAAATAGACCGAGGATAACGACCAATAAACCGAACCTGTCATGCCGGGCAGACCTTTTTGTTCTTGATATCAAAACCTGTTTTCAATTCTGCTCCTCATGCTGAATTCAGAACCAAAAGCGGGCAAACCATTCTGAAGATTAAGCTGGAGACAATACAAAAATGCCCCGGCTAAAAGCCAGGGCATTTTTTCGCGGATCCGTTATAAATACATCATTGAATAACAGATCAGGATTCCGGATTTTTTGCGCTTAACAGGCCATTTTTCGTTTAAAAATCAGGCCTGAGCCGGTACAACCGGTGTTGGCATCTCAACATCACCGCACTGAGCACGATGACGCAGATAGTGATCCATCAGGGTAATCGCCATCATGGCTTCAGCAATTGGTGTCGCTCGAATACCGACACAAGGGTCGTGTCGGCCTTTGGTAACCACCTCAACCGGCTCACCTTTGATATTGATACTCTTACCCGGCAGGTGCAGGCTTGAGGTTGGTTTCAGCGCGATATGAGCCACAATATCCTGACCGGAGGAGATGCCGCCGAGAATGCCACCGGCATTGTTAGACAGGAAGCCTTCCGGTGTAATCTCATCACGGTGTTCTGTGCCTTTCTGAGCAACGGAATCGAAACCTGCGCCGATCTCAATGCCTTTAACCGCATTGATGCTCATCAGAGCGTGTGCCAGCTCCGCATCCAGACGGTCAAAAATCGGCTCACCCAGACCCGGTGGCACGTGAGATGCCACAACCGTCACTTTAGCGCCCACAGATTCACCCTCTTTACGCAGGGCATCCATGTAGCTTTCCATCTCAGTAATTTTATCCGCATCAGGGCAGAAGAAAGGGTTGGTATTCACCAGATCCCAGTCCACTTTTTCCACTTTTATCGGCCCCAGCTGAGACAGGTAACCTCGGATCTCAATACCCAAGCGCTCCTTCAGGAACTTCTTAGCGATAGCTCCCGCTGCAACACGCATCGCTGTTTCACGGGCAGAAGAACGACCGCCGCCACGGTAATCACGGAAACCATACTTCTGGTTGTAGGTGTAATCCGCGTGAGCAGGGCGATACTGCTGGGCAATATTGGAATAATCCTTAGAGCGCTGATCGGTGTTTTCGATCATTAGGCCGATTGCGGTTCCTGTGGTCTTACCTTCAAAGACACCGGACAAAATCTTGACCTGATCCGGTTCACGACGCTGGGTGGTGTGACGGGACGTACCCGGCTTACGGCGATCCAGATCGATCTGCAGATCTTCCTCGGTAATTTCAAGACCCGGAGGACAACCATCAATAATGGCACCCAAAGCCGGACCATGGCTTTCGCCGAAGGTTGTCAGGGTGAACAGTTTTCCAAAGCTATTACCAGACATGAAATTCTCTCTTGCATGGCCCTTTCAGGCATCATTTATTCTTTAAAATTCAGTCCTGAACGTATCAGAACCAGAAAACTCTGTGGCCAGCCACAGAGCTCCTAAAATCAAATCACTTTCAGGAAAAAAGATTGGATCAGGCGAAATGACCGGCAAACTCTTTCAGCTGCTCAGCGGTCAGCAGAAACACGCCCTGACCACCCATCTCAAATTCCAGCCAGAGGAAAGGCACTTCCGGGAAGGCATCCTGCAGAGCAAATTCACTGTTACCAACTTCACAGATCAGCACACCATTATCTGAAAGAAAACGAGGTGCATCGCGCAGAATTCGGCGGGTAATATCCAGACCATCAGCACCGGAACCCAGGCCCAAAGCCGGTTCGTGCTGATACTCATCCGCCATAGCGCTCAGGTCTTCCTCATCCACATACGGCGGATTGGATACGATCAGATCATAGAACGCATCTTCCGGAAGATCGTTAAACAGATCCGACTGGTAAACCGTGACCTGATCTGCCAGATCATGGCGCTCGACATTACTACGGGCAACGCATAGCGCCTCTTCAGAGATATCCGCCAGATCCACACGGGCATACGGGAATGCATAAGCGGTTGCGATACCGATACAGCCACTACCGGTACACAGATCCAGCACTCGGGTCGGTTCTTCGGTCAGCCAGGGCTCAAAGTGATTCTGAATCAGTTCGCCAATCGGAGAACGCGGTACCAGCACACGGTGGTCAACATTGAATGGCAGGCCAGCAAACCAGGCCTCACCTAACAGGTACGCCAGAGGCACACGATCCAGACAGCGCTTCTCAACATGACTCAGGATCACAATCGCCTCATCGTGAGTGACGCGTGCATCCAGCATAGCCGGATCAAAATCCCAAGGCAGGTGAAGGCTGCCCAACACCAGATGAACGGCTTCATCCCACGCATTGTCTGTGCCGTGGCCAAAGTACACTTTGTGATGATTAAACTGAGAAAAAGTCCAGCGGATATAATCTTTGATGGTAAAAAGTTGCTGAGCAACTTCTGTTAGCGCTTTTATCTGTGGCACGAATTTTCTCCAATCATCAGCCTTAACCACACGTTCTGACTGCAAGTTTAACCCAGCATCTGGCTGCTATAAACCAAACTCCTCTTTCCCCACACAAAAAGATCGCCTCTTGCCAGAATAAGTCCATCTGGTATCGTTGCCCGACCACGAATACCGGGCAAGACAATGAGTAAAACCTTTCAGCCAAATAACCGTCCCAATGACGACAGCTCCTTTGACGATGTTTTTGACGACAACCTCGATGATATGGATCTGTTCCGCTCAGCGATGAGTGGCGTAAAAAAGATCAAAAGTGACAAAGTCATCCTGAAAACACCAAAGAAAAAAGATATCAACGCCGCCGTCAAACGGGCGGCGGCGACTGCCGCTGAAGATAAGTTTGTGGTGGATAATCTGTCAGAAGGGAATATTCCGGATAAAAAGCCAAGCGATATCCTGAGCTTTAAAGTACCGGATCTGCCACTTCGAACCTTTCAGGAACTAAAAAAAGGTGAAATCGGCTGGCAGGAAGGACTGGATCTGCATGGGCAGGTGGTTGAGGAGGCCCGCGCTGAGCTTTATTCCTTTATTCAGGACTGTCGTGCCCGTCGCTTCCGCAGTGTGATTGTGGTTCACGGTAAATCCTGGACCGAGGGCAGTGGCCGTGCAGAGCTGAAATCCTACGTCAATGTCTGGCTGAGACAGATGCCGGAAGTGATCGCCTTCCACTCCTGTCTGCCTGCAGATGGCGGAACTGGTGCCGTTTATGTACTGCTGAAAACCAAAGAGTGGGGCGCCTGATCAATTCAGCCTCCCACACTCTAAACGAAAAGGCAGATCCTGAGACCTGCCTTTTCGGTTTTGAAACATCACAGACGTGTTGGTAGCAACCCCCCTCACTTCTTAACCACCAATTCAATTCTGCCGCCGTAAGCAACAGAATCCTTTGTGGGTGCTAAAGCTCCTAATCCTTTAAGCTCCAGCCGATCTGCCGATAGACCAAATTCCTGAAATGAACGTTGCAATCTCGCTGCTGCTTGCTCTGAACGCTGCAACAAAACATCTTGGCTTTGCTTACCATAATGGTGTGCCACCAGCCAAAAACGCTTGTCACTGCTCTCCAGCTGAAGCGCCAACTGTTGAAGCTGGCCAAAGACACCTTCTTCAAATGTTCCGTCTGCGGTAACCGGCAAGCGTACCCAACCCGTTTCAATCAACTGCTCATACAATGATCGCTTAATACCTTTTGTAGCAACAGGTGCGGCCTCAACCTTGTAGTGAGACACGTACACATAAATACGCCCCGTCCCACGCTCAGTAATGTAAAGGGAGATATAATCGGTCTGGCCATTCAAATCACGGCGACCGGCAATATAGTGCTGCTCTCGATCCACGCCATACAGCGTTGAAACTTTGAAGACACTGTTAGCCCAGTCGTTACTACTGCCACACTCACGACTGCTGCATTGAAACAGAATCTCACTGCCGGACTGCTGCAGCTGGATCAGATAATGCTCCAGAATCTCATCGGTATCCCGCGTAGAGCGAATACGATACAAAGTTTGGCTCAAAGTTCCGGATGGCAAACTCAGCCAACTTTCGGGAAAAGCCTCCCCGCCTTTATTTTGAATCCTACCGGTAGCAAGCAAGTGCTGATCCATTTGCTGGCTTTTTTCCATCTCTTGTTCCGCAAGAGGAAATGGCTTGAGCCCTCCGGCCGCAAGGGCAGGCAGACTAATCGAAAATACCAATACAGGAAGCAACAGCCACCAATAAAAACGGCTGCAGCCCTGATCAAGGCAAAAATAACGTTCAAAAATAGATAGGTTCACAATGATCCTCTCTGTTGTACAACAAGTCCGTTACGGCCGGTCTGAGACCGGGATGACAATAAAAAAACCGCTTAAAGACTAGACTCCAGATTCAGTAAAAAATTCTGACAAAAGATATCTTCCTCTGATACCGCCCAAGTGAATATTCAGATCAGGTTTTCTGCCAGAACCCGATAAGACTTTCAGCAACAGCTTTTGCCGTATCCGGTTCCAGATGCAAATGATGATTACCGGGCAGTGTAACCTGTTCAATATCAGCAACACGCTCCTTGCGAAGCCGTGTATTCTCTCTGTCTGTCAGAAAACCATGATGACCAATGATAAGCTGAGTCGGCACTCTGATCGCTTCGCAGAAGCTGTAGATCTGTTCTTCGGTCAGGCGAACCGGGGATGGAATTCGCAGGCGGGAATCAGAGCGCCAGCGCCAGCCATCCTCATCCTGTCGCGTTCCTCGCTCGGCCAGCGGTAAAGCGGCTTCATAACTGATCTCGCCGATACCACGCATACGGGCTTCGGCTGCTTCCTCCACAGAGGCATAGCAAGGCGGCGTTTTATAGCTCTGAAGCTTATAGCGGCCTACCGCCTGAGTCAGCTGCTGAGGGGATTCTTCAGCAGGTGTTGATAAAGGCCCCAAACCTTCGATCAGCGCAACCCGTCCAACACGATCCGGCATGGCACCGGCCATCAGAGTAGCCACCCCTGCCCCCATGGAATGGCCAAGCAGATCAACCTCCTCCCAGCCCTGAGCATCCATCAGTAGGGCCATATCAATCACGTTATCCCAGATATGGTAGTAGGAGCCTTTGGGGCGATGGCCGGAATGCCCATGCCCGACAAGATCAATCGCCCAGATATCCAGATCACAGGCTTCTGCCAGTAAAGGCGCGATACGACTGAAACTCTGACAGTTATCCAGCCAGCCATGCATGGCAAGAACCGGTTTATGATGGCCTTTGCCCCAGCGCAAACCGGAAAGGGAAACGTATTCGAGATCGATCTGAAAGGGGATAGGTTCCTGCATGGCCAATGCCTCGGTCCGATGAAAATAAGCAGTTTTCCCGGGGAAGTCCCCGCGGGTATCGCATCGCAGGTTATTGATCCTGCATCTGTTTAATCATGGCCTTAATCTCATCGGCTGTCGACTCCGGGTACTCCAGAGGGAAGAGATGACCACCATCAACAGGCTTCCAGTTAAAACCTGAACGTCGAATCCCCCGAATACCATCTTTAGGGATCACAGAAGCATTTTCACTGGTGAGAACAGAAACCGGCACCTTCATCTTTCGCCCGGATCCCCAGAGATTATCTGCGATACCGCAGAAAATGTTGTACTCCACTTCAGGTTCAAAACTCAGTACCCGCTGCCCGGATTCCGGACGGGTCCCTGAACTGACATAATCCGATAAACAACGCTCATCAAAATTCCGGAACAGCGCACGGGACTGAAGATAATCCACCACCGCTTCTTCATCCGGCCAGCTCTTTTTGCGGTATCGACTCTGACGGGCAGGTGTCACCCGATCAATGCGACCGGTTCGTTTGGCAAACTTCAGCAGCCAGGGACGAAGACCCGAGATATAAAGTGGCGGGTCAAGCAGCACCAGCCCCTTAAAATAAGCCGGAGCCTTCAAGGCAGCCCGATACAAAAGCACACCTCCAAGGGAGTGACCAACACCCCAAACCGGCTCTTCAGCGGCACTGATCATCGCTAACTGCTCATCAACCAGAGCATCCCAGTTATCCGACACCGGCCAACGTGGATCATGACCGATATGCGATACTCCCTGCACATCAAACTGATCGGCCAATTTATTGAGCAGCACACGATAGCTACCCAGCGGAAAACCGTTAGCGTGAGCAAAATGTAGAATCGACATGGCTAGTACAAAACTCCGGAGCAAACGTACGTTTGATTTTTATTGTTAGCCCCATGATGCACAAGGATAAGCCGTTTTTGAACCACTAAATAATTAATCGACTTGCAGGAAGACAGGGGGCGCAGTAAAGTCTTGCTCCCCTATTAAACAGGCCCATTGCGGCAATTGCTTACCTCTGAATTTAGGATTGATGCCTTTTTAATTCTTCAGAAAAGTGGCCTGCTATCAAAGAACAGGAACCAATATGAGTCTAGATCCGGATAAGTCCAAACGCCCCAGCCGCTCTCCTGAAGTGAAAAAAAAGCGTAACCTCAGTTTCTTTCTTACGGTGCTGGTTGCCATTGCATTTGCCGCCTGGCAGATCAGCCAGTCAAGCTGATGGATGCTTTTCTAAATTCCCTCAGCGCAACGCTGCAAATTACTGCCCCGGTATTTATCATTGTATTTCTGGGGGTGTTGTTTAAGCACTGGCGCTGGCTGGATGATAACTTTGTCAAAATCGCATCGACTTTGGTATTTCGGGTTACTCTGCCGACGCTGGTTTTTCTGAACATCAGCAAAACAAACCTGAGAGAAAGCCTTGATCCCAGCGTTCTGCTGTACGCCTCGGCAGTCACGTTGATAAGTTTCTTTTTTTTGATCTGGGCTGCCCGGCTACTGGTATCGGTTCCTGCTGATCGAGGGGTTTTTATTCAGGGAAGTTTCCGGGGGAATCAGGGCATTATCGGTATGGCTCTGGTGGCCAACCAGTTTGGAGAAGCAGGTCTGCCGATAGCCTCTTTGCTGCTGGGCTGTCTGATCATTATCTACAACATCCTATCCGTGATTGCCCTCAGCACCTCTCAGCCGGAAAGGGCCGGTACCGGCTGGAAACCGGTCTTTATGGATATCGCAAAGAACCCACTGATTCTGTCAGTTGTGCTGGCTTTACCCTTCTCCTATTTCCAGTGGAGCTTACCGCCGCTGCTGCTGAAAACAGGTACTTATTTCTCGGGCATGACCTTGCCTCTGGCTCTGCTGTGCATTGGTGCGTCACTGAGCCTTAAAGCCTTAAGAGCCTCCTCTCTGGCATCCTGGGGAGCAACCGCGATGAAGCTGGCGATTCTTCCGGTGATTATGACCTGGGGAGCCTGGTATCTGGGCTGGACCGGCCAGACACTGGGGATTCTATTCCTCTACTTTGCCAGCCCCACCGCTGCCGGAAGCTTTGTTATGGCGAAGGCGATGGGTGCAAATGGTGCGCTAGCTGCCAATATTGTGGCGCTGACCACAGTAGGATCAACCCTGACAGTTACCTTAGGGGTTTTCCTGCTGCACTGGCTACAACTGGTTTAGCGATACCATCTCGCGTGGGACATACAAAGAACCGGAAATAAAACGCATCGTAGAAAAAAGCCCCCCCCAATGTTGGGTGTCCAACTATTGGGGGTCACTTCAAGAACCATCAGAGCCTTAAACCGGCTCACCGTGAACATGTTCCTGCAGGAAATCACCTAACTCCCGCAAAGCGTCATCTGCCTGAGGCAAGTAACGATGTAATAATTGCCAGACATGAGGCATCTGACTCCATTTGCTGATCTTAGCCTGAGTGCCAGCCTGCTCCAAACGCTCTGCCAGACGAACACCATCATCCAACAACAATTCCTGTCGACTGACCTGCACCAAACAGGGCGGCAAACCGGAAAGATCACCAAAAAGAGGTGATATTCCAGCATCTGACAGAGCATGACTGCCAGCATAAACGTGAGCAAAACTCTGCATCTGAGCTTTATTAAGAATTAAGTCTGTCGCGGTATTGGTATCAAGGCTGGGGGTAGAGCAGGTCAGATCGACCCACGGGGAAAGAAATACACTCGCTGCGGGAAGTGGATTCTGTTCTCGCTTTAATCGCTGCATCAGCGAAAGGGCAAGGCCTCCTCCGGCAGAGTCTCCTGCAAATGCGATCTGTCGAGGGGTAACACCAATATCCAACAACCACTGATAGGCCGCATGAGCATCATTCAGCCCTGCCGGATAAGGCCCTTCTGGTGCCAATCGATACTCAACAATCAATACCCGGGCATTTGCACGGTGTGCAATCTGGGCGGCCAACTCGCGATGTGTATCAATAGAACCTAATACATAACCGCCACCATGAAGATAAACCACATATCGTCGCGGTGTATCATGGTCCCAGTAAACTAATTCAGACTTAACGCCGTTGGTATTTTGTTCACTGATAATCAGACCATGAGGGCGACTGGGGCGAAGCATTGCCGCCTCCAGCTGATCACGCATCAAGCGACAATATTGATTTAGTCCCTGACGATGCCAGAAATCAAAACTTTGTCGAAAGGGTTCAAAACTGATCACAGGTCACTCCAGGTCAGCAGCATGGATCACAGCCTCCAGCTTGGCCAATCCTGTCGCCCAAACATCGGCTTCAAGAAGGGTTACCGATGCCGTCGCCATAGGATAAAAGCCCTTCTCATGGCCGTCCAACAATAAGCTGATAAGGCGACTCACCAAAGGCTGATGGGTTACTAACAGAAGCGTCTGTTCACTCTCATGCTGGTTTAGCCACTCAATGACCTTATAGGGATCATCATCTGGGGTAATAATAGGCAGCTCGTGGCAGACTTTTAAATCTGTATTGCGCTGTATCTCGGCACAAGTCTGTCGGGCGCGAACATAGGGGCTAACATAAGCAGTCGCTGCGCTCAGTTTATCCGCAAGAGTACAAGCCACTTTACGTACATCGGCAATCCCCTGATCGGTGAGACAACGATCAAAATCCCGGGATGCGACACCAGCTTCACCATGTCGGAACAACATCAGCCTCATCGGTTTTAATCCTCATCCGGCGACTGATAAGGATCTCTATCGGCAGCATCACCCTCAGGCCAGGGTGTAAATGGAAAGGGCTTCTCTTCACGGTTATAGGTCAGATAGCGATAGACCTGATAGGCATAGCTGGAAAAACTGGCACCGGCCTGCTGTAAAAAGAGATTTTTCTCACCGGTAATCGCTATAAAAATCACCTGAACCAAAATTGAAAGCCCTATTAATAACTCCGCAATCTGGTAAGCAACCACGAAAAACAGCATAAAAATAATACGCAACCAAAACGCTTCAGTCGCAAAACCTTTCTTCTTTTCGCTCATCGTATCTATTCCTTCAGGGACTTCCTGATAACAGAAGGCTCATTTTCTGGGCAATACAAACTCAACATCCGTACTCTGCTCACCCGCCATTAAACCACGAATGATTTTATCAACGGACATCTGATTAAACAGTACTTCATACAAACCACAGGCCAGAGGCATATAAACGCTCATCTCTACAGCTTTGTTTCGTACCAGTCGAATAGTATTCACACCTTCTGCCACCTGACCTAATTCAGCAACGGCATCATCCAGGCTTTTACCCTGCCCGAGGGCATAACCCACTCTAAAGTTACGACTCAGGGGTGACATACAGGTGACAATGAGATCGCCCACTCCGGCAAGACCAAGGAAAGTCATCGGATTCGCTCCCATACTCACCGCAAAACGA
The DNA here is from genome assembly GCA_048270425.1 of Oceanospirillum sp. GTDB lineage: Bacteria > Pseudomonadota > Gammaproteobacteria > Pseudomonadales > Halomonadaceae > Oceanospirillum. The sequence continues at coordinate 23,918 of JBLWSY010000024.1, read as the reverse complement.
CTCATTTCCGCAAGACTACGGGTGATCAGCATGCTCTTAGTATTTTCTCCAACACCCAGAGCCGAAGCTATGCCGGCAGCAATGGCATAGATATTTTTTAATGCGCCGCCAAGTTCAACCCCAAACAGGTCATTACTGGCATAAACCCGAAAATACTCACATCCCAGCACCTGCTGGATCGTTTCTCTGGTAAGCCGGTCTTCGCTGGCAACAACCGTGGCAGTCAACTGCTTCTGAGCGATCTCTTTGGCCAAATTAGGGCCACTAAGTACACCTATGTGCTGACTGGGAGTATGACTCTTCAGGATCTCAGACATCAGAAGAAAACCTTCCTCCTGAATACCTTTGGCAGTACTGATCATAATCTGATCAGAACGCAGCTTATCTGCAACCTGATCGACAACTGAAGCAAACGCCTTACTGGGGATAGCCACAAAAATAATATCAGCACCCGAAACAGCCTTAACTACATCGGTTGTCGCCATGACATTGTCATTAATCTCATAATCCGGCAGGTAGCGTGTATTGCGGCGCTTGGTATTGATATCTTGCGCCAGCGCTTCATCTCGCATCCATTGAGTGACCGGGTACTGATTGTCTGCAGCAATACTGGCAATGGCAGTTCCAAAACTACCACCACCTAAAACGGTTACGGCCTGTTTTTTAGTCATAAACTCTCTTAATAATTCTCACAGGTCACAGACTGAATCTGATTTCAGAGTATTTTACCGGACTTAGTCTGCCGATGCCTGCTCAATTAAGTCACTGTTGACCTGAACCATCTCTTTGAGCTCTCTGACGTATGCTTTTCCCCGTTGAGAATAGCGTGTCAGATGATCGGCAAGATAAAGAGCCTGATCAGCGCCTTTCAACTCAGGCTTCGCCGCCCTGGCTTGCCGGAAGTCATCGTACGCCCAGAAAGTGTTAAGGTTTTTAAGATAGGCACGAATACTCAGCTGTGGCGATTTAAAAACAGCAACCTCGTGATACTGCCCTTTTGGACGCTCGCTGGGTACCAGTCCACAGCCCCGACTGAAACACCACTGCCCAAAAAGGTTATTTCCCTCACGGGCAAAGCGTGAACGTCCCCAGGCAGATTCGTTGGCCGCCTGAACCAGAACTAACTCTGCGGGAACCGGGCTAACACGAAGCAGAAGCTCATCAATCAAAGCACTCAATTCTTCCGGGTCTTCAAACAACTTTTCATTCTCATCATCACCCAGTTTATAGTCGGCCAGAAGACGAAGCAGCGCCACCTCCTGATCAGGAGTCAATTGCTGAAATTTCAGCCCTTTCAGCCACGCTCTCTGTTGACGAATAAAACGGTTCTCCAAAACCACCATTGGTTTCAGCAAAGAAAAAAAATCACGCTTCTTTTGCTCAATGTCAGGCGTATCTTCCAATTGGTTCAACCCCAGATCTAAAGTTTTTGGGGTGTCAGGATAGCCAACCGAAGTCAGTCTGAGCTTATTTTCCGTAGGAATGACTTCCAGCCAAAAAAGAAGTGGAAGCGATAACATCAGCAGCAGCGATAAACCTAAAAACGGTAACAACTCTTTTCGATCTGCAGCAAGAGACATAAATAGAAACCCAAAAATAAAGGTGAATGAGGTAGAACAAAAAATGCACAGCTTAAAGCTGTGCATTCTGGAATATAACTTGGATAAATCTATGACAAAAAATCAGACAACCTGAATATGCCAAGGCTCGTAACGCACACCAAACTTGTTGTCATCAGTGTAGCGCAAGGTAAGGAAGCCAAGATCCTGAAGCTTCTTGTAGACATCTGTTTCAGCAAAATCTTCGGTAAAGTTACGATAACCAAAACCTACCTTGCCAACATCAAAATCACCAACTGCGTGATAGGAATATCCCGGAGGGGCCAGAGAGCGGGATGCTTTAGACATATTCCCGTCTGCCTGAGCAACCTTGGACAGAAACAGATACATCTGTTTAACGGTTCCACGGATACCGGAAGTCAAAACGATCTCATCACCCACACCTTTCTTCAGCTTCTCATAGAAAGCCAATGACTTACCTTTAAACAGGAAATGACCTGTCTTGGGAACTTTCAGTAAATCTTTGGAGGGAATACGCTGAGTAAGGCCTGCCATCACTTTTTCACCATAAAAGCCATAAGTATGGGCATCGGCAAAAAAGAGCTTCTCCAGATAATCCAGTTCAACCTTAGTAAACTCACCTACCTGAGAAAAATTTCGACCATATTTAACCATCTGGTCAAAGCTAATCAGGTTAAAGTTTCCATGGCCCACCGTCCGCTGTACCCGGGACATTCGAGCCAGGGTCTGCTTAACCAACTTGAACTCTTCAGGAGAGATAAAGTAATCGTCTTCAAAAACACCTTCGAAGTAACGGATTTTCTTCATGTACTCTTTTACATGAGGATCCGCCTTGGCAGCTTCAAGGTCAGACTGAAGAGCAGCAACCTTGCTCTCGAGCTTACTGGGCGCAGAAACCTCATGAAAATCAGCCGCTGCAGCGTGCTCTTCAACAATATCAGCCAGTTTCTGCGGAACGTCCGGCAGCACAGAAACAGCGTTATCCTCAGCTACAGGAGCAACAGCAGCAAGGCCTGATGAGCCCTTGCTTTGCAACAACTGACGCATAACGGAGCCGCTGCCCAAAGCAACAAAACCGCTGACTGACAATGCTTTTAAAATGCTTCTACGATCCACAGCTACCGTCCAGTGTTTGATCCGTAATCAAGAGCCTAAAGCTTAAACTCTATCCTTTTTTCTGACAAGCCAGCCTATCGTACTAAAGCACACTTAAATCAGGCAAGCATAAGCCATCATTACTTAAACCGTTGTTACCCGCACCCGTCAGGAAGTCGACATGCTCAGATTCTAATGATAGAAGCGAGACATAGCTTCCAACACTTCTATCCCTACATCGGCAGGCATACGCCCATCTTGAACCCGCTCATTATCCAGAGACAGAACTTCGTACCCCCCCGTCGGATAGGTCGCAATAATTTTCTCTTTCAGTAAAAGTCCGTAGTTAAAATAACTGTGAACCAGCAGCCAGTTTCTGGGCTCCGTTTCATCGAACAGGTTGTAACCGATAGAGTAATCAGAGCCCGGATTCGAGCAGCCTAAAACATCACTCATCACAGTAGGCGCAATATCATAATGACTGGTTCGGTAATTAATCACCTTACGATCTTTTCCAGGCCATAACATCAGTAGAGGCGTCTGTGTCTGGTATTTTGCAAAGTTACTACCATGCCCCCAGAAATTCTTCTTCAGATCATTAAACTCTTCTCCATGATCAGAGGTAATGATCACCAGAGTATTATCCAAACTACCATCAGCTTTCATGCCATCAAGAAGATCGCCAATCTGATCATCAATAAAATAAAGGGCATTTTTAAAACGATTTAGATAAGGCTGAGGGTCAAAATCATTATTGAGCTTAACGTGGTCAACGCGCTCCCACTGCGGCTTAAATTTCTCATAACCGCTAGGAACATCGTAACCATGAGCAGCATCCAAAAAGAGGAAGCTGAAAAAAGGCGATTCGCTTCGGTCTAATACCTCTGCCTTGAAGTCGCCGATTGCATCTCTATCACGCTCAGAAGGGCTCGCCCCTTCAGACTTTAAACGCAAGCCTTCAATTTGAGGAAAAATTGTTCGGTCAAAGGCCGGGCTCAGCAAAGTCGCCGAACTAAAAATTCCCATCTGATAACCGGCTTTTTTATGCTGATTTACCCAAACTGCGCCAGACTGAGAAGAGGCAAAAGCATCCCAGTAGGTTGGAGGCAGACCAAAGAAAAGAGAGAAAATCCCGCCCTTGGTAACATTGCCGCCACTATGATGATCCGTGAAGAGCTGAGCATTTGCAGACTGGGCGTATCGATAAAGATTCGGTGTGACATCAGCATTAAAGGTATCCGCACGCATCGCATCAATAGCAACAACCAATACATTAAGCGGTTTCTGCTCCACGCGGCAGTCAAGAGGGCTTAGAGGATAGTTCAAAGCGCTGGTAGATTTTCTGACCTGAAGCTCATTTTCCTCTCGAATACTTTCAGGGTCGATCAAACCTAATTTTACCAAATCGCGTTTTGCCGTAGCCGGATAGTAAAAAGGCAGGTGGCGGGTAACACCGGTAACCTCAGGATCGTAATGCGCCTCGTACCAAACGTGCATGAGATGACTTCCCGCAAGGGACAAAAACCACACCGAAAAAACATATTTTCCTTTGCGGCGAACAGCACCCGACTGAACACTCCACACAGATAGTGATAAGGTCCAAAGTGAGACCAAAGCTATCGCTGCGAAAGTTAAGGCAATCACGGCTATTGTAAACCAAGACAGCTTTATCACCTCGCCTGCGCCAGGCCCTGTTAACAGATCCCAAATAAACCCACTTAGATGAAAACGATATTGCTGATAAACCGTTGCATCTACCGCCAGTAATGCCAATCCCGCAAATACACCGGTAAAAGCAAAAGGCAGAATGAGCCACCTACGAGGGATAACAATGGATAAAGGGATAAAAACAAGCAACCACGCCAGAACAGCGAAAAAACCGAAATGTCCAATATAAGCGAGAATCAGATAAAAAATACTGTGAGCTTCGCTGACCTGAATAAAAGGCAAGTAACGGACCGCAACCAGATAGGCTGCTAAAGAAGCGAAAACGGCCATCCAGCCAGAGAAACGCAACCACTGCCCACGGGTAAACGTTTTACCCTGATGCCACGAATAACTTAAACTAGCCCATAATTTTGACATGAAATTCAGTCCGTCCACCGCTCTGTCAGATCTTCGTTAGGTATATCCGGCGACATTATACGGAGAAAGTTCCGGACTGAAATCTATCCCTCAAATATCCCTTAATCTTTTATTTAAATTCCCGGAGAGATTTGATGAATTTCAAAGGTGTTTTACTGGACGCTGACAGTCTCGGCGAAAACATCCGCTTTGATGGATTGGAGAGCGCCCTCAGGGAACTGACACTTTATGCCAAGACATCACCGAATGAGGTGATTCAGCGTATTCAGGATGCTGAAGTCATTCTGACTAACAAAGTGGTCATTAACGCAGAAGCGATTTCAAAGGCAAAAAACCTGAAACTGATCTGCGTTCTGGCAACCGGTATGAACAATGTGGACCTTAAAGCAGCCGAAAGCGCTGGCATTCCGGTACGCAATGCTGTCGCCTACGGAACTAACAGCGTCGCGCAGCACACTCTGATGCTAATGCTGATGCTGGCAACCCGCCAACCGCTTTACCAGAAAGCTGTTGCCGGCGGTGAATGGAATCAGAGCCCCTTCTTCTGCCTGATGCAGCACCCGGTTTCTGAACTGGCGGGTAAACATCTGGTCATCGTGGGTTCCGGTGTTCTCGGCAGTAAAGTGGCACAGCTGGCCGAAGCCTTTGATATGAAAGTCAGCTTCAGCGCACGCCCCGGTAATGAAACCAATGATCAGAGACAGTCTCTTGATCAGTTACTGCCACAAGCTGATATTTTGTCTCTGCATTGCCCACTGACAGAAGCCACCGAGAATCTGATCAACGAAGATCGCCTGAACAGAACCAAACCCCAGCTTCTGATCGTCAACTGTGCCCGTGGCGGCATCGTTAACGAAGATGCTGTTCTTAAGGCACTTAAAAATGGCCTGATCAGCGGTTATGCCACAGACGTTCTGACCCAGGAACCTCCGGTTAACGGCAATCCGCTGCTGGATGCTCTACAGGACAGCCTCAATCTGATCGTCACACCACACAACGCCTGGATTTCACAAAACGCCAGACAGAACATCGTCGATCAGGCCGCAAAATCCATTCAAACCTTTAACCAATGAGAGCCCCATTTAACCATGCGTCTCGATAAGTTTATTTGCCACCACACCGGAATCTCCCGCGCTGACGCCAAGCGCGTTCTGCGACAGGAGATGGTCACTGTTGATGAAACGATCATTAAAGATCCCGGTTTCAAAGTCACCGACGATATGGATGTAGAGCTGGAAGGCCGCCCGCTGGGTGCCGTTAAGCCCCGCTATTTCATGTTGAACAAGATGACAAATACCCTCTGCTCCACCATTGATGAAGAATACCCCTCTGTACTGAGCTATATGGACCTTCCCAACACTAAGGGTCTGCATATTGCAGGACGCCTTGATGTGGATACCACGGGATTAGTTCTGATCACCGATGATGGACAGTGGTCTCACCAGATTACATCCCCAAAGAAGGGCTGTATGAAGCGCTACAGAGCCTGGTTGGCAGATCCCTTAGTCGCTGATGCCGAAAAGCAATTTACTGAAGGGGTTCAGCTGCACAATGAACCAGAACCGACCAAGCCTGCAGAACTTGAGCGTATTTCCGATACCGAAGTGCTGCTCAGTATCAGTGAAGGTAAGTATCATCAGGTGAAGCGCATGTTCGCTGCTGTGAATAACAAAGTGATGCAACTTCACCGGGAGAAGGTCGGCGGGATTGAACTCGACCCCGAACTAGAAGCAGGAGAATGGAGGGAACTGACCGAGGCCGAAATCAATAGCGTCTGGCAACAATAAGCCGTAGGAAACATCTTCAGATCTGAAAAAACAAAGGGCAAACACTTCTGCCCTTTTTTTCAAACCGTCGAATAGGATAACTCAGTAAACCTCATCCCCACGGGGAATAATCACGTGCTGCCCCTCGGTTTTGCTGTCAGATGATTTCAGTGATTTCAGGCAAACACCGGCCCTTTCATACCCAAGCTCGATCATCTCGGCGGCACGATTAAACTCAAGAGTTCCGCAAGCATTTCTGGCGATATCAACAACCATATCCGGTGGATAAATCGCAAGTTTCTGACGGGCCAGGGTACTCTGCATCGCATCAAAAGCCTGGTTAGCCACTTCAGAAGCAGACCAATCACGCTCCTGATGTTCGGCAGGTTCGGATTTTTGAAAATTCCTGAAAAAGCGCGCGATCTTATTGCGCAGGTCCGGATTTTCATCTTTTTCCGCCGACACTTTTTTTCGCGGAGATGCCGCTTCTTCCTGAACTCTTGCCCCTAAATTAACAGCAATCGTCAGATCCGTTTTATCGCCAAAGGTAGGTGCAATTGGAACCGGGTTAAGTACCCCGCCATCAATCAGTGTCAGATCATCAATTTGCACAGGCGTGAAAAACATCGGCAGCGAGATAGAGGCCCGAATCGCCTGAAAAAGAGATCCCGAGTTGAGCCAGACCTCCCGCTCACCCCGAATATCCGTCGCCACTGCAGTAAAGTTTATCGGCAACTCCTCGATGGTTTTATCTCCCACCAGATCCGTTAGCGTACTGATAATCTTATCCCCCTTGATCAGTCCGCCCCGTCCCCAGGAAAGATCCATCAGAGTGACCATATCGCCTTTAGTAATTGCCCGAACCCACTCTTCAAACTCATCCAGTTTACCCGCGGCATAAATTCCGCCGATCAGCGCCCCAATCGAACTACCGGAAACAGAGGAAACTTCAAATCCATTATCTTCCAACCAGTGAATAACACCGATATGAGCCAGCCCTTTAGCTCCACCACTTCCCAGAACAAGCGATACCTGCTTTTTATTCAATCGCTTCTCATCTGATCCCATTCTAAATTCATCCTTCTGAAAGAGTGCATCACTATAGTAAGCGAAACGTATGGGGCCACTCTATCCTTTTAATTGAATTAAAAAACCGAACCAGAAAATTATAGAAACGCCCGCAGATGACATATAATTAATACTCAGGTTACGACAATTAAAAAAGGAATCAGGGATGAAGCTCATTCAAAAGGGAGTATCACTCCAGTGGCTGATCGGCGGCGCCATGTTTTCAGCCATGTTACTTCTTAGCGTACTGCTGGTTTTTCAAAACTATCAGAGCAACAAAAATGCACTGCTTATTGCAACAACGGAATCCGCCCGGCAGCTTAGCGACACTCTGAATGAGAAGGCCAAACGCCTGACTGGCCCAGCACAAAGCGCCCTCAAAATTCTCAGTTACGACCCGATCCTTCAGGCTTCCAATCTGGAACAACGCCAACAAAGGCTTCCGGTTCTTTTTGAAACCCTCCGCTCAAATGATGTACTGAGCGCTATCTATGTCGGTTATACCAATGGCGAGTTTTTCCTTCTGCGTAAACTCAGCAATCCCAACCTTCAGCTCAGCCTGCAACCCCCTGAAAATAGTCAGTATCTTCTGCAAAGCCTTCATAAAGGGCAGTCAGGTATGCAACAGGTTTGGTTTTATTACGACGAGAACCATAAGCTAATCAAGCAGCACGAGATAGCCGATACTAAATTTGACCCCAGAACCCGGCCCTGGTTTAAACGAGCCTCAGAAAATAAAGCACAGATTCTGACCCATCCTTACCTGTTTTATACCACTCAGGAAATCGGCATCACTCTGGCTCAACAGGCCCGCAACAATGCTAATGTCATCGGCATGGATGCCGCTGTAGATGATCTTGCCGCTCAGATCACCGCATTGAAGCTGACTCAGGGCAGCCAGCTGGCCATTGTTGACGATAAAAGCCAGATTCTTGCTCATAGCGACAGCCATAAAATCATCATCAAAGAAGACCGTCATTATCGCCTCAACACGCTGCACGAACTCAAAAACCCGGTGCTGCAGCAGATAGCAGAAACCCCTTCAGCCAACAACCTGCTGGGGCAGTTCGATGTCGCAGGAAAAAGCTGGTACGGCCTTTCACTGCCGCTAACAGGCCTGAGCGGCCATAACATTAAGATTCTTCTGGCAGTACCGGCGGAAGAACTTCTCGCTGGAGCCAAAGAAGCCATTTTGAAACAATCGTTGTGGACTCTGCTCGTTATTCTGCTGGTGCTCGGACTTGGACTGTACAGCGGATCCCGCATCGGCACCGCATTTCGTCAGTTAACAGAACAGGTACGGGCGTTATCCGGATTTGATTTCAGCTCACGGGTTCGCATTCGTTCAGATATTCGTGAAGCCAAAGAGCTCAGCCGTGTCGTCAGCAATATGTCGCGCACCATTGGTAGTTTTCAGGCAATCAGCCTGTGTCTGAACCGGGAAAGCGATCTTGAGAAAATGCTGGATGGCGTTCTGGAGCACCTGGTCACCGCTGCCGGTATGCGATCAGGTGCAATTTACCTGCATGAAAATGATAAACATGACTTTGTACTTGCCAGCCAAACAGAAAGCAGCCCGGAGCAAGCACAATATCCGCAACGCCTGAAAGAAAAAGGGCAGGACGATGGCAGCCTTCTGCATAACACGATGGAACAACTGGCCGAACCGGAAAACAGCCTGATCATCTCCCTGCGCCGAAGGGACGACACCCTGGAAGGGCTGCTGGTAATGCGCTGGCAACGCGTGCCCCGCAACAAGAAAGCCCTGATTCGTTTTGTTTCTGAACTGGCTGGCTCCGCCGCTGTCGCCATCGAAACCCGACGCCTGATCGACGGCCAGAAAGAACTGATCGATGGCATTCTGCATCTGCTGGCAGATGCTATTGATGCCAAATCCCCTTATACCAGCGGTCATTGTGAGCGCGTGCCCCAACTGGCCTTCCAATTGATTGATACCCTGACCCGGCAACACGAAGGCGAATACGCCAACTTCAGACTGGGAGAGCGGGACAAAGAGGCCTTCCGCATTGCAGCCTGGTTACACGACTGCGGCAAGATTCTGAGTCCGGAGCACGTGATCGACAAAGCTACCCGGCTGGAAACCATCTTCAACCGTATTCACGAGATCCGTACCCGTTTTGAAGTGCTCTGGCGTGATGCAGAAATTGAGTATTGGCAAAAACGAGCAGCGGGTGAACCCGAAGAAGCCTTAGAAAAAGCACTGAAACAGCGCCAGCAGGAGCTCCAGGAGCAGTTCCGATTTATTGCCACCGCAAACGAAGGCTCCGAGTCAACACCCGCAGAGTCTGCAGCCCGAATTCATCAGATTGGCGATCAGGAATGGGTACGTCATTTCGATAATAGTCTGGGGCTCTCCCATGAAGAACTCATGCGACTGAAACCCGAAAGTCAGCCACCTCTGCCCGCTACCGAGAAACTTCTGGCAGATAAGCCGGAACATATCATTCCCTGGAACGAAGATCGTCGACCACCAGTCGAAGCAGATAACCCGGATAACATCTGGGGCTTTGATATGCAGCTGCCGGAGCACTCTTTCAATCTGGGCGAACGCCATAATCTGACAATTCCTTTTGGAACCCTCACCGCGGAAGAACGTTTCAAAATCAATGAGCACATTGTGCATACCATCATAATGCTCAGCTCACTGCCCCTACCGGATTATCTGAAGCAGGTGCCTCATATCGCCGGTAACCACCATGAACGGGTTGACGGGCAGGGATACCCAAGAAAGCTTAAAGGCGATGCGATGAATACTCAGGAAAAAGTCATGGCTGTAGCAGATATCTTTGAAGCCCTGACCGCGTCTGACCGGCCTTACAAAAAGCCTAAAACCGTCAGTGAATCACTCAATATTATGGTGAAGATGTCCCTGAGCGGGCACATCGATCCGGTGCTGATGACCACCTTACTGAAAGAGAAGAGTTTCAGCCGTTATGCCGAGCGTTTTCTGAGTCATGAACAAAATGATGCCGTCGATTATGAATCCCTGATTCAACAGCTTAACGCGCACAAACAGGAAATGGCCTAACCAGAACCCGAAACCACTAGCCAAAAAAAAACCGCCAGCCCAAACGGGCGGCGGCAGTTGCACAAACAAGGAACCTTCATGAAAAAACAGGTCTAGGCAAACCTGCGTATTGCTTCGCTTATTGCAGAAGATTAGAAGCCATAAACCCCATTCAGTTCCCGCCCATCTCATCTGCTACAGCATAAAATCAATCAAAAAGGCCTTTTCTGTTGTTTATGCGGATCTTTTCAAGCCAATCAGGGGTTTATCTTAATCAGCTCAACATCAAAAATCAGCACAGAGCCCGCGGGAATACGCCCCACAGAACGGTTGCCGTAGGCCAGCTGGCTTGGAATGTAGAAGCGGGTCTTTTCTCCTTCAACCATCAGCTGTACGCCTTCCGTCCAACCGGGAATGACCTGATTAAGTCCGAAATCGATCGGTTGGCCGCGATCCACAGAGCTGTCAAAAACAGTACCGTTCAGCAGGGTGCCATGATAGTGCACCTTCACTCGATCTGTTGCTTTCGGGTGCTGCTCACCGGTTCCCTTCTGAAGCACTTTGTACTGCAATCCGGAATCGGTCGTTACAACGCCCTCTTCCTGTGCATTACTGGCCAGAAATGCCTGTCCTTCCTGCACATTCTCCGCAACGGTTTTACGATCATCGGTAAGACGTTTAAAGATAAAGAGGGCGATAATCACGATTACCGCAATAATAATGACTCGAGTCACAGCGAGTTTCCTTGCTAACAGGGTGAGGAAAATAAAGAAGTGCGCTCATGCTAGAGCAGGCGGCTAAAAATGCAAGCACCAGACAATGGCAATGCAATCACGCAGACTTACGCCACTCCATCAAGCGGTTGTTAGCCGGCATGGCGTGATCCGTTACCAGGGTAAACCCTGCTGATTTAGCCAACTGTTCAATAGCCTCAAAATCCCGGATTCCGCTTAAAGGATCACGCTCCCGAAGGTAATGATCAAAAGCCTGATTGCTCTCGCTGGTGTAAGCCCCCTGATAATTAAAGGGGCCGTAGATACAGAGTTTACCGGCCTCAGGCAGCAAAGCCCCCACGCCTTTAAAGAAAACCTCAACCATCGCCCAGGACATAATGTGCAGAGTATTGGCGGTAAAAACAGCATCAGCCTGAACCACCGGCCATTGAGCCTGAGTCACATCCAGCTCGACCGGTGCAAGAAGGTTGTCGCCAGCATATTCGCTACACCAAAGCCTGACACCCGGCAGATAAACGGACTGATCCGAAGGTTGCCACTTCAGATGAGGCAGATGCTCTGCCATATAAACGGCATGCTGGCCGGTGCCACTGCCGACCTCCAGAACCTGCGAAACGTCACTAAAGGCCTGCTTTAAAACCTGAAGAATCGGAGCCTTATTATTTTCACAGGCTTGGGAGAAGGGTTTCGTCATGGGCAATCCTGTACTGATTAAAACAAAGCAAAAAGCGGAACTGTTTTTCTGAGTAGTTAACGATACTAGGTACCAGAAAAGCGCGCCGGACGTTTAGCAATAAAGGCCTGGACACCTTCCTGTCCATCATTCGTTTTACTTAATGTGGTAATGGTTTGCGCTTCCAGTTCCAGCTGAGTTTCCAGGGTAGCATTTTGAGCACTATCCACCAGATTCTTCACCTGAGCGTATGCCTGAGTTGGCCCTGCAGCCAGCATACCCGCCAGTTCACGTACCGTATCCTGTAAACGATCCGCTGGCACCACGCGATTGACCAGCCCCCAATCCAGCGCTGTTTCCGCATCCAGAACCCGGTTGGTGATAAAGAACTCTTTCGCCCGACGGGGGCCAATCTGACGGGTCAGGTAATAAGACGTACTGCCATCCGGCGAAAAGCCGATCTGAGTATAAGCGCTGGTAAAGCGTGCGGTATCCGCAGCGATCACCAGGTCACAGCAGGCCATCAGGCCAAGACCGGCACCGGCTGTCATACCATTGATTGCACCGATAACCGGCAAGGGCAGACGGGAGAAACGTGAAATGGCACTGTGCAGGTAGGTGGTCATATCCATCAGCAGACGATCAACATTGTCAGGGTCAGCGGCAAAGGCCCCCACATCGCCACCGGCTGAGAAAGCTTTATCGCCGGTTCCGGTAATGACTACGGCTCTCAGGGATTGATCACAAGCGCACTGATTGGCGACTTCCGATAAGCGTCGCATCACCTCCTCATCCATCGCATTAAAAGCGTGAGGTCGGTTCAGGGTAATCCAGGCAACATTGTCGATACATTCAAACAGTACAGCGCTCATAAAATTCTCCGTTTTGATTTTGTTATTATCTGGCTGAGAACCAAAGGGACTTCTGGCTCAAAAAGGGCTGCCAGGCAGCGGTAAAACAAGTGTTTGATACCGAGAGAATTTCACAGCCGGTTCAGGCTGTCAAAACTGACTTTTCGGTCAATTTGAATGATCCCAAGCCATCTGAAAAATTCGACCAAAAGCAGGCATTACCGGTGCTATTTTTTATTGGCAGTTTTATGGAAGCTTTGTATGATCGCGCATCTTCCATTTGTGCGTGTTGACCTGTATGAAACTGATCTCGTTTGATGCTTTGCGTACGTTAAATTTTCCCTCCGCGAACTATATAAAACCCGATACCTATCTGCAGCATGATGCCGATATCGAATCTGCTGACTGGCTGCTGTTTCCGGAATACTGGCAATTGAATGTGCTGCATTATGCCTATAAAAAGCGCATTTTCCCCTCCCCTGCCAGCTATGCGCTGGGACACGATAAGGTTGAAATGACCCGGGCCTTTATGGCGGTTGCCCCTGAACATGTCCCTTTTACTCTGATCCACGGTAACTCGCCGGAAAAGGCCGATGAGATCTGGCAGAAAATGCCCCTGCCTTTTGTCGCCAAGATTCCGAAAAGCTCCATGGGCGAAGGGGTGTTTCTGATCGAATCACTGGCGGACTGGCACCAGTACTGCCTGAAAACCGATGTGCTTTATGCACAGGAGTATCTGCCCATTGACCGGGATCTGCGCATTGTGGTGATCGGTGAAAAAGTGGTAGGCGGTTACTGGCGTATTCAGGGTGATAATGGCTTCCACAACAATATCGCCCGCGGCGGGACAATGCTTGAGGGCCCGCTGCCGGAGTCAGCTGTCGAGCTGGTACTGAAACTCGCCAAAACATTGGGTATTGATCATGCAGGCTTTGATATCGCCATGATCGACCACTACCCTTTTGTGCTGGAGTTTAACCGTATGTTTGGCACTCAGGGCATCCATAAGATCATAGGCGATACCACGCCGATGATTCTGGAATATCTGAATGCGGCGATGAAGAGTGAAGACCAGCCGGAAGATCCTGATGACCCTAACGGCACAACGCCAAAGCGAGGTCGTATGCGCAAACCGGCTATTGCTGCCTGAGTTTCTTGCCAATCTTAAATCAAAAAGGGCCTGATCCTCGCAGACCCTTTTTAATCCCTATGACACAGGCATTCTCGGTAGCACAAACATTCGAACAGCCGAAGCCGATACCTTTAACACTGAAAACGCTGACTTTTAGCCTGCAACTGCTGCATCAGGCTATTAATAGCAGAACAAGCGTCACTGGACTGATCGGCCAGATTGGCTGTTTCAACCGCTTCGTCTGACAGGCGCTCCAGAGCCAGGTTAACTTTATTGACCCCATCATGCTGTTGATGTGTCTGCTCAGCCATCTGTTGGTTCTTTCTGAAAATAGCCTGTATCTCGTCAGATAACATCGACAACTCATTGCGCGTCTGATCCAGACTCAGCAAGCCTTTTTCGCTGCTGTCAGAACTTTCTCTCAACTGAGAAGCCATTCCCTGGCTGGACGTTTTCAGGTTTTCCAGCATAACGTGAATTTCTGTGGTCGAAGACTGGGTGCGGCTTGCCAACTGGCGCACCTCATCGGCCACCACAGCAAAACCGCGTCCATGTTCGCCAGCACGGGCAGCCTCAATGGCGGCATTCAGGGCCAATAGGTTGGTTTGGTCGGAGATATCACGAATCACATCCAGCAACTTCATAATCGCTTCACTGTGAAACAGCAGCTGATCAAGCTCTGTCAGGCTTTGAGTCATATCCTCTGTGAGCAGGCTAATGACCTTATGACTTTGCTCCAGCTGGGTAAGTGCATCCGTCAGAACAACTCCACCTTTATTGGAGAGAATGGCAGCGTCTTCAGCCTGAGTGGCAATCATAGATACCTGCTCCGCCAGCTGATCCATATGCTCAGAGATACCGGAAATTGCCTGCTGTTGCTGAAAGGATGCTTTTTGAGTCTTTTCTGATGTCAGGCGAACATTTTCACCAAAAGATTCAGCCTCTCTGACAGAGTTCTGCACATCCGAAAGCGTATCCCGCAAACGGTCAAACAACAGATTAAGCTGACCGCAGAGTTCACCCACTTCCGCTTTATCACTGGTGATAAAACGTGTTTTCAGGTCCATCTCATCCGTTACGGTTCCCAGTTGACGACGCAACCGGTTAATCGGGCCAATCAGAAGCCCTGCCAGCGGGTAAAGAATGCCCAGACTAACCACCAGCAAAATACCGGCAACGATTAAGGTATAACGCTGATTGCCTCGGATCTCAGCCAGAATTTCTGTCGCCGGTACTTCGGCTACCAGATAGCGCTGTAACGCTTCGATATAAACCGCACCAATAAACACAGGGGCTGCACGGTCTTCGGCCCGATAAACACGAGGATGATCTGCAGTAACACCCTGCCACTGCTCCGAAATCAGCGGCACAAAGTCCGGCATATTACTCAGATTCTGCTTACCGGCAATCTGGCTATCCGGATGGATATTAATCAGTCCGTTACGGTCCGATAACATCACAATACCCGTTTCACCAATGCGGTAGCTTTGCAGCATCTGGGCCATCTGTCCCATATCAAGTGCAGCCCCGGCAATCACTAAGGGCTGACCCTCGACATTTTTCGCCCGACTGCTGAAGTTCACAAACATCATCATCTTGCCACCGCTGAGCTGATTCGTGTCCAGATTCAGCTCATAGTGTTGTCCTGAGTTCAGATAACTGTAGTACCAGGCATTATCCGGGTTGGAAGGGGACATTTTCTGAATCTTCAGCTCACCGGCAAAATGAAAGTAATAATTACCCTTTGGCGTATTAATAGCCATGAAGGCAACCTCCGCCCCCAGAGATTGACGGGTTTGCGCCAATGCTTCGGTGATTTCGGGCAAACGGCTTTCATCGGCACCGTCACGAACCCAGGTATGAATAAAGGTGTTATTGGCCAGAGCATCGGAGGCGGCAATCGCCGGACTGAGGTCCGCTTCAATACGGGCAGAGATCCCGGAAATAGCGGCAGGGAGCTCTTCAAGCTCAAGGCGGCTGAATCGGTCCCGACTGTTAAGGTCGGATTGCAGAAAAACGATCAGACATAAAACAATCGTCAAAACGAGTGCGGATGCAGCAAACAGACGTGTCCGCATCGACAGGGTATTCCAAAAAGCCATATGTGCTCTCCGTAGCGTTACTCGCTTAATCCATTAACAGCAGGATATTCCCGTGCTTTTCCTGCCTTATGATATACCGGAAATCTATATTCAGTCTCTGACCAAAACTGTCAAACAGGCCTGATCTGCTTAATTTTTCCGGCAATAAAAAACCCGGCCTCAGCAGACCGGGTTTACTTCAGTCAGCAGAATAGCTGACCAGCAACATTAAGCGCTGACGTTTTTCGCAGCGATAATCTCTTTCCACTTGGCAGGGCCAGTGTTGTGTACGGATTCACCGTTAGCATCTACCGCTACGGTTACCGGCATATCTTTCACTTCAAATTCGTAGATCGCTTCCATACCCAGCTCAGGGAAAGCCAGAACTTCAGCGTGAGTGATCGCTTTGGATACCAGGTAAGCAGCGCCACCAACAGCCATCAGGTAAACCGCTTTGTTGTCCTTGATCGCGTCGATAGCGATAGGGCCACGCTCAGACTTACCGATCATGCCCAGAAGACCTGTGCTCTCGATAACCTGACGGGTGAACTTGTCCATACGGGTCGCCGTAGTCGGACCTGCAGGGCCAACCACTTCGTCACGTACCGGATCAACCGGGCCTACGTAGTAGATAAAGCGACCTTTCAGGTCAACCGGCAGCTCTTCACCAGCATTCAGCATCTCAACCATTTTCTTGTGTGCCGCATCACGACCGGTCAGCATTTTACCGTTCAGCAGAACCGTTTCGCCCGGCTTCCAGCTTTGTACGTCTTCAGGAGTCACTTCATCCAGATTCACGCGACGGGTGCTTTCGCTGACTTCAAAAGTCACTTCCGGCCAGTCGTTCAGATCCGGTGGTGTCTGCAGTGCAGGACCGTTGCCATCCAGCTCGAAGTGAGCGTGACGGGTTGCCGCACAGTTAGGAATCATGCACACCGGCAGGGATGCGGCATGAGTCGGGTAGTCTTTGATCTTAACGTCCAGAACGGTGGTCAGACCGCCCAGACCCTGAGCACCAATACCCAGCTCGTTTACGGCATCCATGATCTCCAGACGCAGCTCTTCAGCACGGTTCTGTGGGCCACGCTCACGCAGCTCGTGAATGTCGATCGGATCCATCAGGGATTCTTTCGCCATTACCGCTGCTTTCTCAGCCGTACCACCGATACCGATGCCCAGCATGCCCGGCGGACACCAGCCGGCCCCCATGGTAGGTACGGTTTTCTTAACCCACTCAACGATAGAATCTGATGGGTTCAGCATCACCATCTTGGATTTGTTCTCAGAGCCGCCGCCTTTGGCTGCAACCTGAACGTCAACAGTATTGCCCGGTACGATTTCGTAGTGGATAACCGCTGGCGTGTTGTCTTTAGTGTTCTGACGCTTACCGGCAGGATCAGCCAGAATGGATGCGCGCAGTACGTTGTCAGGGTGGGTATATGCACGACGAACGCCTTCGTTGATCATGTCTTCAAGGCTCATGTCGCCTTCCCACTGCACCTGCATACCTACTTTAACGAATACGGTAACGATACCGGTATCCTGACAGATAGGACGCTTACCTTCAGCACACATACGTGAGTTGATCAGGATTTGAGCCATTGCGTCTTTAGCCGCAGGGTTTTCCTCTCTCAGGTACGCTTCGTGAACGGCCTGAATAAAATCTACCGGGTGGTAGTAGGAAATATACTGCAGCGCATCGGCAACGCTTGCGATCATATCGTCTTGACGGATTACAGTCGTCATCTTCGGAGCATCTCCTATCACGGTCTGTGCTTGGCTCCGGCTGGCCGGAGTCTCTTTATTTTTGAAGGTCTGTCACTGAGTCGTCACCTTGCTTTGCTAGAACCTGTGCCAGCACGACACATGAGACAAAGTAAGAGATGGCACAACAGCCCTGCCAGTTTGCTAAGTGGCCGGATTATACACGAAATTCTCGGGTCAAGACCTGCCTGACGGGTCAACTTTAGACAAAGAGGCGCGATTTGGTTAACAAAAAATCACAGGAGGTTACTTCAGTACCACGGAAGATTCCGATCTTTTAAACCAGACTAACGTCTAAAGATATATTTTTAATTTGCGTTTAGCTATACCCCACTAAAACGCAGGCCCAAAAGGCCCTCCACAAACTTTTTTCGGTCTCACAGGATGAAAACAATAAAATGCCCGGTGACCAGAGAACGTCACGAGCAGCGTCTGCGCATGAAGCGCTTGGGTATATCCGTGTTATCCCACGGCATGCTGCTTCTCATTTTGGCCCTTGCCCTAGGCTTTGACCTGCTGACCGATTTTAGTCTGTCGAGCTTCGCGCTATTTACTCTGACTGCGATAGTGACCCAGGGAGCTTTCTGGTTTTTGTTTCAGACCGGAATCAACCTGAAATTCAAAGACCCTTCGTTGACACTACTCCAGATTAGCATGGCTGTTAGTTGGTTCAGCCTGCTGATAAGCCAATTACCTGAGATTCGGGGCAGTCTGACACTGCTTTATATAATGGTGATGCTATTTGGTATCTTTCAGCTCTCCATGCTGGAATTTGCCTTCGTCGGTCTGTTCAGCCTGGTCTGTTTTGGTGGTGTTATCGCTTCCGATTTTTATTTGAGACCGGACGAAGTCAACCTGCAACTCAGTCTGATGCAATGGTTGATACTGGCTTCCGCTCAAACCTGGATCGCCCTCTTTGGTAGCTACGTTCGCCGATTAAGTGAACGCCTCAAAAAACAGCGTCATGTTTTGCAGCACAGTAATCATAAGATGCAGCGCGCCAACGAAGAGCTCGAACAGGCGATGGAACAGCTGGATGAGATTGCAGGTACTGATGAGCTGACCGGTATTCTGAACCGGCGCCGATTCTTCGAAGAAAGTCGCCTGAGACTTGAGAACACAGAGCAGTATCAGGCCTCTGCGTTATGTATGATCGATCTGGATCATTTTAAGAAAGTAAATGATCGCTACGGCCATCAGGCCGGAGATCTGGTGCTGGAGCGCTTTTGCCAACTGACCCGGGAATGTCTGCGCGGTAGTGACCTGTTTGGCCGTTACGGCGGTGAAGAGTTTATTCTGCTGCTGCCGCAAACCAACCAGGACAGCGGTGTTCAAATCGCAGAACGTATCCGTCTTGCTTTTGAGCAATACAGCTTTGACAGCATCGAGCCCGGCCTTAAACTCAGCACCTCTATCGGCGTCACTCTGCATCGCTGGGGTGAAACGCTGGAAGAAACCCTGAAGCGGGCTGACAAAGCACTTTATCAGGCAAAAAGTTCTGGCAGAAACCAAACGATTTATATCTCTGGAGCACGAAACATCAATCGGGCCTTAACCGGCAGAGGGAAAGCTTCCCGAGATTAACCAGCCATGTCGAATGCGTCTCTCATCTGAAATGCTTCTTTCATCAAAAAAGGCCTGATCTATTCAGGCCTTTTGCATTACCGGGGAGACGAATCAATGCGTTGGCTCGACCAGATCACTAAAGCGACCACTCCACAACGGATCAACCTTCTGGCAAACCACAAACTCCGGGTTGAGAAGGCTCTCTTTCTGATTGTAACGAAGCGGGTTCAACTCGCCATCCAATACCCGACCACCGGCCTGCTCAACCACAGCCTGGGCTGCGGCTGTATCCCACTCACCGGTTGGGCCAAAGCGAACATACAGGTCGCTTTCACCGGCAGCTACCAGACAGAGCTTTAATGAACTGCCCATCGGCACATTGCGGAACTTCGGCAACACGTCACTGAAGGCTTCCAAACGCTCAGCACCGTGAGAGCGGCTACCCACAATTCGCCAGCAATCCGGCTGATAGTCAGTATCCAGCTTTAATGGCACAGCCGCATCATTACCGTATTGGGCAAAAGAACCGATGCCTTCTGCACCGGTATAAAGCCAGTCTTTAACCGGTGCATAAACGACGCCCAGTACAGGCTTTCCCTGCTCGATCAGAGCGATGTTGACGGTGAATTCACCATTACGCTTCACAAACTCTTTGGTGCCATCCAAAGGGTCCACCAACCAATAACGCTGCCAGTTTTTACGAATCTCCCAGAGAATTTCACCACTCTCTTCAGACAGCACAGGAATCTCAGGCGTCAACAGCTTCAGACCTTGCTCAATACAGGTGTGAGATGCGAGGTCTGCACGAGTCAAAGGGCTGTTATCAGGCTTGTATTCGACACCCAGATCATCTTCCCGATAGATCGCCATAATGGCTTCACCCGCTTTTCGGGACAGAGCTTCGATTTCGGGTAACAGCGGCTTCAGTTCAGGCATAACGGTCGTCATAGCAGATCCTTAACCCCGGCTCGGGAAAGCTGATGTGGTTAAAAAGGGTGATTAAACAGAGAATGGCAGCAAATAGCTGAGTAATAACAAAATACCAAACACTGCGTGAAAACGTCCGGTCAGCGGGGTAATCATCAGCCGATCATTCGGGGCCGCAGTCAGTAATTTTAAAGGCGCTTTAAGAGCCAGAACGCTGATCAGCACGAATCCTGTAAAGGGCATAACCCCAAACATCCATAAACCAATCACCGAAAAATAAGCCAGTAACACCATAACGCGGTATAGCCAGACTGCAGGCTGATAACCAATACGTACCGTCAGGGTCTTCTGCCCGACCGCTTTATCACTCTCGTAGTCACGAATCTCATTACTGAGTAACAACAAAGACGTCAGAATGCTCAGAGGGATCGCCTGCAGCAGATCATTAACACGAAACTCACCTGTCATCACAAAAGCTGAGCCCGCAATCATCAGAATCCCCATCATGAAAAAGACGATGGGTACACCAAGGCCACGGTTCTTATAATTGATCGGCTCCTGAGTGTAAAAGTAAGCACCCGCCAACCCAACAAGACAGAGCCAAAGAAGATCAAGCCCCCGAAGCGTCATCAGAAAAAGTCCGATAACGGTTGCGATCAGGAAACAGGTGATACCCAGCTGATAATTCCGGTCAATCGATTGAGCGATGGCTCTCTTTTCTGTATCAGACGCCTCGGGAAAACGCTGATCAAGCTCACGGATATCAGAGTGATCATTGATCAGATTCACCGCAAATTGCAGGAAAATGCCACCAAAAAGAATCATAGCAGCATAAAGAAAGGGGGCATTACTTTCCTGCCAGCCAAGGATAATCCCCTGCAGACAGGAAAGTACAGCAACCACTAAGGAAAATGGACGGGCAGCCTTCAGCAACTGATACTTTTCCGGGTTGCTGTGTCGACTACCAAGTGCGTGCCTGCTAACAAGCGTTTCCGCGGTCATGCTCTTTCCTTAGATTCTGCTGCTCAATAAAGCTTCATCGAAGCCGGAATACGGTAGATTTTACCGAGAAAAGCGGCAGAGGTCGGTTGCTTTTTGTTGCTGATTCAATGCCTTAAAGACAGATTACTTCAGGTCTCGCATCAGGAGTGCGTATTCAAGATCTGCCTCGTTTAAGCCGCTACCATCCAGCTCAAATTTAACAACATGGCCATTGCCCGGAGCAACTTTCATATCTTCGCCTTTGCGGTTTTCCATCTGCTTCAGTTCAAAGCGACGGTTGCCACCCGGCAGCATCAGTTCCAGTGTGTCACCAGTTTCAAAGCGGTTTTTCACATCGATTTCCAGCACGTTACGCTGAGTATCGAAACTCATCACTTCACCCACAAACTGCTGGTTAACACCAATGGAGTTACCGGTTTCGTAGTTCTGATACTCATCATGCACGTGACGGCGATAGAAACCTTCGGTGTAGCCCCGGTGCGCCATGTTTTCCAGCGTATCCATCAGGCTCATATCGAAGGGACGACCGGCAACCGCATCATCAATCGCTTTACGGTAAACCTGAGCAGTACGGGCAACGTAGTAATGAGACTTGGTGCGGCCTTCAATCTTCAGGGAGTGAATACCCATTTTGGTCAGACGCTCAACGTGCTGAACCGCGCGCAGATCTTTGGAGTTCATGATGTAAGTGCCGTGCTCATCTTCATACACTGGCATCAGCTCACCCGGACGGGAAGCTTCTTCGATCAGCGCAGACAAACCCTGACTGTTTTCATCATGATGCATCGCACCTGGCGAAGTTACTGCAGCATCCATGGATGGATCCCAGACACCGGCAGACTGCTCCACCTGAGAAACAGGGATCAGATCCCCGGTCGCATCAACCTGAGTCTGAATCGTGTTGTAGTTCCAGCGGCAGGCGTTGGTGCAGGTCCCCTGATTCGGATCACGGTGGTTGAAGTAACCGGACAGCAGGCAACGGCCTGAATAAGCAATACAGAGCGCGCCGTGTACGAAGGTTTCCAGCTCAAGTTCAGGGCATTCGTTGCGGATCTCTTCAATCTCTTCCAGCGACAGCTCGCGGGACAGAATAATCCGCTCTACACCCTGCTTGTGCCAGAACTTAGCCGCTGCAAAGTTCACCACGTTGGACTGAACCGACAGGTGAATGGTTTGCTCGGGCCAACGCTCACGCACCATCATGATCAGGCCCGGATCAGACATGATCAGCGCATCCGGCTTCATCTCGATGATAGGCGCCATATCGTCCAGATAGGTACGAACCTTGGCGTTGTGAGGTGCGATGTTGCTGGCAACGTAGAATTGTTTGCCGCGATCGTGGGCGTACTGAATACCTTTTTCCAGGTTCTCCAGTTTGAAATCATTGTTACGTACACGAAGGCTGTAACGGGGTTGTCCTGCGTAAACCGCATCTGCGCCATAGGCAAATGCATAACGCATGTTTTTGAAGGTACCCGCCGGGGAAAGAAGTTCAGGCTTAAACATATCAACCTCTTCGGTGTCTGGTTGCAGGCCAGATCCACCCTTTGAAGAAAACGCGCACTGCAAGCGTAAAATCGAAAGCTGGCGATTCTACCACAGGCATAATCAGAGGGCAGTCTAATCACCCTGTTTTTCATACCGGTTTAAAAGCTAAGGAGAAATAACCGTCATATTCACGCAACAAAAGCGTAACGGAGTCGTAATATTGATTTTATAGCCTGCTTATAACTTCGAATTTAACGATCAAGACTCCCTGAACACTTAAGGAATTGACCATGAAAATCAAAGCATTAGGTAAAGCTCTTCTGATCACAGGTGCCGTTGCCGGTATGACGGCATGTGCACAAATGGATACCACGCAACATAGCGTACAAGAACAGATGCAGCAGGCTAAAGCCTTGTATGAAGTTCATCATGAGGATGGCCGTATCTATCTGTTCAACGACAAAGCGACTTATGCTCATTTCCTGCAACACGGCGAAACACCCTACACTTATAAGCGTATCGCCTCTGGTCCAAATGGTGAGACTCTGGTATTTGGCCTGAGCAGCGAAGAAAAGAAAAAAGGTGAAAATGCCGGCAATGTTGAGCTTTACGACGGTAAAGTTGATCCGGAAGCTTTCTATGGTGAAATGCGCGCTGAAGGCCGCATCTACGTGTTCTCTACTCTGGAAGATATGAAGGATGTTCGAACCACAGGTGAAGCACCATACCGCTTTACCCAAATTGGCGAAGGTCCGAACGGTGAAACCGTTGTTTATGTTCTGAATGGCAGCAACAAGAAACACCGCCCTGATGCACTGATCGCTCAATTCAAAGCTCAGTATCAGTAGGCGCTTTATCCTCTTCGGTAAAGAAGACTTAGAAAAGGAAAACCAGCTACGGCTGGTTTTTTTGTGCCTGAAATTCTCTTCTGCACTTTCCTAATGCACGCATCGTCTTCTGCAAGCCTAATAGTGCAGAAGCCGATGTGAACACCCTGATAACAGTGTCTAGTCCTGATATAAGTTGACACTTTTTTACAGCGCCCGATGAACCTCATCGGGCGTTTTGTATTTCAGGG
>JBLWSY010000023.1:0-58425 GCA_048270425.1 Oceanospirillum sp. | reverse complement strand
CTGATCGATCAGGTCAAAAACTATATCGAGTATTACAATACAAAACGTATTAAGTTGAAGCTCAATGGCCTGAGTCCGATTGAATATCGAACTCAGGCCATGGCAGCCGGATAAATAAAGTGTCCAACTTTATGGGGTCACTTCACCTCCGGGGCTTTTTGTGTAGTGGTTTGTGTGAGTGCAAGGTATAAACAGGCCTCAACAGCCAACAATACCGATCTGGCTGGCAATCCAGATCATAAGTCCGGTAAAAACAACACCCACCAGCCCCATAATCATCCACTGCGCAGGGCTGAACAGACTGGATGTCACCTTATGCTCAGAAGTCGTGTCCGGCAGTTCGCCGCGTAACTTCTGGCGCTCAATCTCTTTCGCGGCCTCAAGCAGCAGCTTAACTTCCGGTGATGCCTTATTAATCAGGTATTCTGCCGCATCCACCCAGTTCGGGTTTCGCTTACCTACTTTTAAAGCCCTTAGGGCTGATGCCGATGACTGAAACTGTACTTTTTCCTGAGCCATGCTCTTAGTCCTTAAACAAGATCGGCAAACCTTACCTGTAACACCCTTTTTTGACAACTGACGGAAAAACAGTCATTTAAAAGCGGCTTATGGTGCTCAGTAATGCAGGCTCAGAAGACTAACGGACACACTTCAGCCAAGTGCAGAACACGCTCGACATTACGGCTGGTCACCCGCCCCACCTGCTTAACGCTAACACCGTGACAGTCCGCCAATGTCTCAGCGATCACAGCGATCTGATCCGGGGTATTTCTCTGCCCTTTAAGGCCATCCGGAGCCATATCCGGTGCATCGGTTTCCAGCGCCAGACTTTCCAGGGGTAACTGAGTAAAGAGTTCACGCTTCTTATTGGATGTCGGCCAGGTGATGGCACCGCCAACACCGATCAGAAAACCCAGCTTCACGTATTGCTCCGCCTGCGGCAAGCTACCGGAATAAGCATGAACGATGCCTTTCACATCCGGATACTGTTTCAGCAGTTTTAACGTTTGATCATGGGCTTTAACCACATGCAGAATCACCGGCAGGCCATGTTTTTGGGCAACCTTCAGTTGTGCTTCAAACAGCGCCAGCTGCTCTTCTTTGCTGGTCTGGGGGCTATCAGCATCCTCATCGTTCTCTTTATCTGATGAAGATTTGGTTTTGGAGAAATCCAGGCCTATCTCGCCCACCGCCGCAATCTGACCGGGGTGCCGACTCAACAGACGATCCAGCTCATCGACATCTTCAGGCTTATGATCTGACATAAAGAAGGGGTGCATCCCCAGAGCAGGATATAGGCGCACACCGCAGAACTCACCGTTCAACTGCAGCGCTCTGCGCCAATGCTTTCGGCTTATACCCGGAACAACAATACGACGGACACCGGCATTAAACGCCTGATGCAATTGAATCGCCCGGTCATGGTGAAACTCGCTGAAGTCGAGATGGCAGTGGCTGTCAGTCAGCATAATAAACCTCTGATTCTTTTTTTATCGTTGTATTTTTCTTTAATTATGAAGCCATTATGGCGCTTTTATGACCATTTTACTGTGCCCCAAAAGGCTTATGACCCATCATTCAGATTAAGTTCTGCTCTTTTGGCGAAAAAAAACCACCCGGTCTGATCGACAAGGTGGTTTTTTATGTTTCAGGCAATTCAGCAATTAACGACTGAATACCTTATCCGCGCTCAATTAGTGTCACCGGTTGCACGAAAATTAGTGCTCACGGGTTGCACGGAAGACAACATCCGGGAAGCGTTCCTGAGCCAGAGACAGGTTAACCCTACTTGGTGCCAGATAGGTCAATAGACCGGCACCGTCATAGCCCAGGTTATCGCTGTTCTTGCGGCGGAATTCATCCAGCATCTTCTGGTCGTCGCACTCAACCCAGCGGGCAGTCTGTACGTTAACCGGCTCGTACATACAATCCACTTTGTATTCGTCTTTCAGACGGAACACGACTACTTCAAACTGCAGCTGACCGACTGCACCCAGAATCAGGTCGTTGTTGTTCATCGGCATAAACAGCTGAACCGCACCCTCTTCCGACAGCTGCTTCAGACCTTTTTGCAGCTGTTTGGTTTTCAGCGGATCTTTAGCACGCACACGGCGGAACATTTCCGGCGCGAAGTGAGGAATACCTGTGTACTTCAGCGCTTCACCTTCGGTAAAGGTATCGCCAATCTGGATGGTGCCGTGGTTATGCAGACCGATAATATCGCCGGACCATGCCTCTTCCACGTTTTCACGATCACCTGCCAGGAAGGTTACCGCATCGGCAATCTTCACATCTTTACCGGTACGCACGTGTTTCATCTTCATGCCACGGGTATAACTACCGGAGCAGACACGCATAAAGGCGATACGGTCACGGTGTTTCGGGTCCATATTGGCCTGAATCTTAAAGATAAAGCCGGAGAACTTCTCTTCCGCCGGATCCACTTCACGGGTTTCAGTCTTGCGCGCGATTGGCGACGGAGCCCACTCAACAAAGTCGTTCAGCATCTCGCGCACACCAAAGTTAGCCAGTGCCGTGCCGAAGAAAACCGGTGTCAGCTTACCGGACAGAAAGGCTTCGGAATCGAACTTATGGGTCGCATCACGAACCAGTTCCATCTCTTCCACGAAGGCTTCGTAGTCGTCACCGATCAGCTCACGGGCTGCATCGGTATCCAGACCTTCAATGCGGATATCATCCTGCAGGGTATGACCTTTACCGGCTTCAAAAACATGAACGGTATCGGTGTACAGGTTGTAAACACCTTTAAAGTCTTTACCCATACCGATCGGCCAGTTGATCGGTGCCGCTTCGATCTTCAGAACCTCTTCGATCTCATCCAGCAGCTCAATCGGATCACGGATATCGCGGTCCATTTTGTTCACGAAGGAGAAGATCGGGGTATCACGCAGACGACAAACGTCCATCAGCTTGATGGTACGGTCCTCAACACCCTTCGCGCCATCAACCACCATCAGAGCGGAGTCAACAGCGGTCAGCGTACGGTAGGTATCTTCCGAGAAATCTTCGTGCCCCGGAGTATCCAGCAGGTTAACCATGCGGTCATTGTAGGGAAACTGCATCACCGACGAGGTGATGGAGATACCACGTTCCTGCTCCATGCTCATCCAGTCAGACGTGGCATGACGATCACTCTTCTTGCCTTTAACGGTACCCGCTGTCTGAATCAGGTTACCCAGCAACAGGAGTTTTTCGGTAATGGTGGTCTTACCGGCATCGGGGTGACTAATAATAGCGAAGGTGCGGCGCTTGGCCACTTCGTTCTGAACGGCAGTCTGAGACATGGATAGAAAATCTTCTGGCTTAAAAACGATAAAAGCACCGGAGGCAAAAGCGATCAAAGGCCTTTACGGTCGGGTGCGGAAGAATATTGGCGCATATTCTCCCCGATCTCAGCTCAGGAAACAACGGCCACGGCAGTTACACCAGCGATTAAGGGCCGAATAATTGCTGTGACAAGGAAGCAGATTTCAATTCCCCTCGGAATTTAGTTAATATATTAACAATTAAATTCTGGAGTACCCCATGACGATTAAACTTTCTGTGGTTGATCAGACGCCGGTTCACGGTTGTCACAGTAAAAAAGACGCCCCTTCACTAACGGTTGAACTGGCTCGTCTTTGCGATGAACTGGGTTATCACCGCTACTGGGTGGCGGAACACCACGACAGCCTGCACTTTGCTAACCCCTGCCCTGAAATTCTGGTGGCGCATCTGGCCAGCATCACCAAGAAAATCCGCGTTGGCAGCGGCGGTGTGATGCTCTCGCACTACAGCCCGCTTAAAGTGGCAGAAAGTTTCTCCATGATGGCAAACCTGTTTCCTGATCGTATCGATCTGGGCGTGGGTCGTGCTCCCGGGGGTACAGGCCTGACCTCAAGTGCTCTGGCATTTCCGAATCCACCTCTACAAGGCGAACTTTACGCTGAACAGGCGGCTCTGCTGGAAGGCTTTATCAACCAGTCACTGGAAGCCAACCACCCTTACAGCGGGATTCATGTTCTGCCGGACAGCAGCGAAAAACCGGAACTCTGGATGCTGGGTTCAAGTGGCGGTAGTGCGGCGTTAGCGGGTGAACTGGGATACAACATCGCACTGGCGCGTTTTATTGATCCGGATAACTGTCGCCCGACTATTTTTGAGGCTCACCAACAAGCCTGGGGGAAGGCAGGCCATCAGCATAAAGCCAACCGCATGCTGGCGATCGCCTGTATCTGCGCAGAAACCGAGGAAGAAGCCTATCTGAGAGCCGGAACAGCGGTCTACCGCAAATACGCCGCTCAAATTGGTCAACGGGAAGATTTCGTTACGCCGGAAGAGGTACGCAACCGTTACAACGCCATGCCAGCGTCACATCAGGCGCTGTTCGATCAGATTGCAGCCGGTTACACCATAGGTTCACCGGAGCAATGTTGGGAAGAGATCAACCAACTGGCGAAGGATTTTGCCACCGATGAGATCTCTGCCGTTACCGTAACCTACAGTCAGCAGGAACGACTGGATAGCTACCAGCTACTGGGCAAGTTTCTCTAAGAAGCAGTTCTTCATTTGCTAAAGCGCACTCTTAGTCGCGCCAGCACCGGTTCCGGCAACTCCTATATTATTTTTAGGAGGATGCCGGTTCAGGGAGATGCCGGAGCTTTACCACAGAGATAATCGCACACCAGCTGCTCCAGCTTGCCCTCTTCATCCAACTGATCGATCACCCGATTGATGGGATCCAGTAACTCTTTGCGCTGAAGATGCAGCCGGAAGGACACAGAATTACTGGCATAAGGCAGCGAGATTTTATAATCCAGTTTCTCACTGTTCTGATAATAGAGAGCAACCGCTTCGGTCATCAGACCAATCTCATTCCACTTGCGATGTACCCGCTGGGCGATCTGCCACTGATTGGAAAAGTCCTCCCGAATCAGACCGGGCGGCACCTGACTGCCACGCACCGTTGCCACGAGCTGACCTTTAAGATCCGGCAGAATAAAGATAGGGAAAGATAGCTCCGGCTGATAGATGATGACGTTATTCACAACCCCATAAGGCTGGGTAAACAGTGACAAACCCGCCAGTCGGCTACTGGGATCAGCCCCCGGATCAGGTAGTTCCGGCACCACGCCCGCCTCAATATCGATCTCCCCCGCCTCAAACTGGCGCAGTAAACGTGCCTGCGACAAAGGGATAAATTTTAGGCTCACCGGCTCCTTCAGCTCATCTTCCAGACGATTTGCGATCAGACGCAGGGTGTCCGCATAGATACCACGAAAGGCTCCCTGACTGTCCTGCCAGAAAAACGGCACCACACCGGGCTTAGGCATGCCCACACGCAGGACCTGATCCGCCTGCACCTGAGCGGCAGACATTAGACCGACAATCAGAAAGAAGGTCGGCAACAGTCGCAGGAATGCCTTTCGAAGGAAACGATCGGCACGGGACAACACCCTGATGGCACGGAAGGAACTATTCAACAAAACCCTATGGTATCCTTTGATCTGAAAACCAAACTTTCACCGAAAGCGCATTATTACTCATTCTATGCCAATCGCGACAGCATCCAGTAAACTTCTTGAGCCTATTCTGCAACTGGCCCGACACTATCCGGCCACACTGCTCGATAATGAATCCGGTGATTCCGACGCTCAAGACACAGCCAAACAGCTACCGTCGCTGCGCCAGCAACTTCTGGATGATGCCGGTCTGACACAGCAGGATTTCACGCGGCCGGACGCCCGCTTTCCGGCAAATCGCTTTACACGGGTTTTATCACGATTGGCAAAAGCCAGTGACAACCCGCATATCAGTTTGCGTCTTGCTGAAGCCACTCAGCCCAGAATGCTGGGATCAACGGGTTTTCTGATCTCGACCTCAGACACGCTGGGGCAGGCCCTTCATATTCTGGAAGAGTACCTGCCAATTCTGTTTGAAAGCGCCCGCTTATACCTTAAAAGAGACGCGGAGACGTCAAAAAACGTCAGACTGATACTTGAACTGGAAGACCCTCAACAGAATGTTGCAGAGTTCTTTCTCGCCTGTCTGCTCAACTGGCCCCGCTGGCTGACAGGCCAGCAAATCCCGGTGCAAAGAGTGGAGCTGGCTCACCCGGAAGTCCAAGACCCCGCTCGTTTCCGACAGCTGTTCGCGGCAGAGGTGGTTTTTAACGCACCAGAAAATGCGGTCATTCTGCCCGATCAGTATCTGACTCTACCCTGTACCGATGCCAACCGGGAGCTTCATCAACTGCATAAGGCTTTTGCCGATGCACTTTTAGGCAAAAGCCAGAACAGAACGGCATTGACTGCACAGGTACGGCACCTGATCCGCGAGCAGATTCTGACTCAGGGTGAAGCGATACGGCGCGAAGAAGTCGCGCGGCAACTGGGTCTTAGTCTCAGAACACTACAGCGAAAACTGGGAGAACTGGACACCAATTTTCAGACACTCTACGACGAAACCCGTAAAGAGCTGTGTTTTCAGCTCATCCGTAAGGGGGATCTCAGCTTTGGTGAAATCGCCTTCCAGTTAGGATTCTCCAACCAGTCTGCTTTCCAGAAAGCTTTTAAACGCTGGGCGGGCATGCCCCCAAGTCAATATCGGCAGATGCAAAAACGCTCAGAAAGATCTCCGGAAAGCAACCTGATCGGCCAGGATAAACCCATATCAACGTCAGCCCCTTTTGCTTCTGCGCCTGCGACCAGCCAGCTAACAACGGCTGCCAATTACGAGGTAATCAGCAATAACAATCTGCAGCGCTTACTGACAGAGAAACTGCAACAGCTTAATCCCTTTGGTTTAAAAACCCTTCAGCGAGCAGCGGTGATCGGAAACCGGTTCAGCCTGGCGTTTCTATCCCACTTAATTGATGAACCCGAAGCGCGTCTGATGATTCACCTCTGGCCCGCCCAGGAAGAGCAGCTTATCGAACCTATTGAGCTGAAACCGGGCTTGCCGGGCTTTCGTTTTACCTCTGAGCTGATTCAGCAGGCACTCTACGATCAATTGCCAGAAGAAGACCAACAGCAACTTCATTGGGCGGCCGCACAACGGCTCTGGCAGACGCTACCGGAAGCCCATCCACTCGAGCTGTTAACAGCGCTGCTTAACCACCTGAATAATCTTAATCACTTGCCGGCAAACAATACCCAAGATGCTGATTCGGAGGCAAAACCATCGGTTCACGACAAACGCTCCCCGGATCTGGCCCTGATCATTCATCTGAATCATTCTGCAGCTTTTCTGGCGCTTTCAGAGGGGCATCAACAGGAAGCAGCAGCCTTCACGGCGCAAGCCCGAAGATGGTTGAATAGCATAACGCCACCAGAGTCAGCATCGAAGATGGGGCCAAGCAATAATGTCAGCATTGTCCGTGGTCTCTCATCTTCAGATATAAGCGCCAGTCTCTATCAGCAGGCAAAACTTGAACTGTATCTGGGCGATGCTGAACAGGCATTAACAACCATCAGCCAGCAGCAACAGCATCCGCCAATATTCCGTAATCTACGCCTTAAAGCGCGTACTCTGCTTTATCTGAACCAACCGGAAGAGGCTCTGCAAACGCTTCTTCCTCATCTGTCACCGGTAATACCGAATGACGAAAAAGAGCAACTGGTTTTCCTGCTCAATACCCTGGAAGAGATTCAGCGCTTAAGGAGCTCAACAGGCATAGCGGTTCGGCCGAAGGCGCAATCACCGGAGAACGCTTTGACCGATGTGCTCGACCAGCTCAGCCTTCTGGAACCGGTCAGCCGTTTGACCCGTCGTCAGTCCCAACCTCTTCTGACGGCCTGTGTTATTAGTCGTATGACACAACTTTGCCTACAGCTCCAGCAACAAGGACCAATACAGGACACGATCAGCCAGGCTATGCTGAACCGCTATGCCCGTTACGCTCTTGTGGGTTATGCCTGGGTCGCCAGTTGGTTTTGTGATGATTACAAACTGTGCGAGGGGATCCTGAATCAGGGGATTTCTCTTCCTGCCTTTTCAGATCTGCCAGATAATCCGGAGCAATCCTTTTTCTTCACTGAGAGCGTTCCGTCCTATCCGGAAAAAACAACTCAACATCCGACAGCCATTCATGAATATCCGACTGACGCGGTTGCTGTCACCGATCTGTGGCATACCGGACAAGTGCAACATTGGCTTGAACCGCTGCCTCAGGTCCTGCAGAAGTTACGTCGTATCGGGGAGTTGGTCCGACGAAAAAATGATCCCCTACTCAATCATGAGCAGAAAATTCTCTGGTATCAGCTGGCCAGCATCAAAGGAGAACTGTCGCTAAATCGTCTCAAAACACGCTGTCAACAGGACAGGGAAGACCTGGGGCGTACACAAATCCTTGCGACTGTTCCCGAACGTCTGCAAACAGAGCTTGAAGATACCGGTATCCTGCTGGCAGACCTGCTGCAGGGGAAAACAATTCTGCCGGTGCAACCACGCTATACAAGGCCCCTTGAGGCCGCCAATCTGATTCGGGCCGCGCTGATACTTAATCAACAGTCGATATGGCCGGAACTTTTCAGCTGGCAAAGCCAACTCGAAAATGACCTGCCCGGCTTTTTTATAATCACAGAGACTTTATTTTCTCTTGGTATGATGCGACTGATCCTGTCTCAACAGGAGCATCAGACCAGCCTGAGACGAATCAGAATTATTGATCAGACAGTGTCCCGTTTTGAACACTGGAGCCGACAAGTGCCGGAAAACTTTAGTGGGCAATATCACCTGCTGCAGGCAGAAAAGCGACGCTTACTTGCGGACAAAAATAACGACCAATCTGACGGTTCTGTGCTGTTTGAAAAAGCGATACGGGTCTTTACAGAACAGGGTCTGCAGCCCTATCTGGCGCTCGCTTATGAACGCTACGGCTCATACCTGCAGTACAGGGGGCAAAATGTATTAGCGGAACTCTGTTTGCGCAAAGCCCGAAAACTCTACCAGAGCTGGGGAGCCAGCCAAAAGGTAAGCCTTTTAGATCAGAGTAAGCCTTTCAGATCAGAGAGTTGAAAGCAACTTGGCACCAGAATACGAACAAGATTCGGGATGAGTTAGTGCAGAAAAAAGATACTTTTGCTGGCACAATAGCCCTTTCCGCATTTCTGAAGAAGACACCGGCCTATGATCCCCTGGAAAATACTGATTGTTGACGATGAAGAAGGTATTCACGGCATCACCCGGATGATTTTTCGTGACTACGAGTTTGAACAGCGCCCCATTGAACTGATCAGCGCAATGAGCAGCTCGGAAGCTCAACAGCGACTTGAACAAGACCCGGATATCGCCCTTATTCTGCTGGATGTGGTAATGGAAACCGAAAACGCCGGTCTGCAGCTGGTCGAAACCATACGCCATCAAATGAACAACCAGGATGTGCGTATTATTTTACGTACCGGGCATCCGGGTTATGCCCCGGAAGCTCAGGTGATTATCGACTACGACATCAATGATTATCTTAGCAAAGCCGAGCTGTCCGCCTCACGGCTTCTCACCTCGGTAATTGTGGCGCTGCGCTCTTATCGGGATATTCAGAGTGCCAGAGAGCAGCCAGCGGAAGTGAACGAAACTGCCCCCCATAAAGATGAGCTGCTGCCGGAACTTACCCGAACGCTGCAAAAACATCTGACACCGGCACTGAAACAAAGTCAGCGTCTGCACAAACTGGCTCTTAATCCGGTAGCGGCAGACCTGGCAAACGATCTTCACGCTCATCAACAACGGGTGAAAAACACCCTTACTCTGAGCCAGAAACAGCCATTACCACCGCCCAGGAAGCAGACGATCTCTCTGAGCAACCTGCTGGATAACATCTTACAGATCTACCTGCCTCAAAGCC
This sequence comes from Oceanospirillum sp., assembly GCA_048270425.1. Lineage (GTDB taxonomy): Bacteria > Pseudomonadota > Gammaproteobacteria > Pseudomonadales > Halomonadaceae > Oceanospirillum. Next base: position 48,581 of record JBLWSY010000023.1, on the reverse strand, counting down.
GTCAGGAAGGCTGGATTCTTGATTACGCACTGACCGATACGCTTTCTCAGGGCATTCAGGTTGATCCGATACGACTGGAATTGATTATTATCAGTGCCGTGGAACTGGCCCTGCTCCAGGCTGAAGGTGCAGATCTGAAAATCGTGCTGACTAAAACGAATCAGCCGGATAGTTCTGATGATAAGCCTGAAGAAATGCTTCGGGTTCAGGTAGAACAAAGTGAAGGGCAGCATATCTGCGTCAGAACCCCTTGGGCTGAGCAAATACGCTTACGCCTTAAGGAACTCACAACACCGCTGGGCGGGCGCTTTGATGAACTTGATGACGGTGGTGAAATCTGTTGCCGACTTCCGCTTTAACCGCCAGGTATTATGTCAACAATCTAACGCACCGGAAGACACAAAAAAGCCTGAGAGTAAAACTCTCAGGCTTTTTTGTGTTCGGTATTTAAGGGCATATCGGCCAAAGTAAACGTATCGCAACTTAACAGATTAGACTTAAAACCATCACCGTAGCAGCATCACAGAACAGTGCGAACGTTCAGCGACACGAGCAGAAACAGAGCCCAGCAGGAATTCATCAAGACGGGACCTGTGATGAGCTGCCAGCAGCACAAGATCGATCTCGTGATGCTTAATATGCGACAGAATATGCTCTGCGGGCGATCCTTCATAAACCTTCATCACAGGATGCAAACCTTCAGGCAGCTTTTCATGAGCAAATGTCTGCAGTTGTTCTGCGATACGGTGTACCGCCTTATTGTGCTCATCTTCACTAAAGTAACCCGCCACTATCGGGTTGCCATAACCGGCAACAACAGTGATCAGGTGCAACTCCGCCTGGTTCTCACGAACCTCACGCAGAGCCAGATCAAGGGCTCGCTGACTGAAATCCGGTTCACCCAGATCAACAGGTACCAACACCTTCTTAAACATAAGCATATCCTCCAAATGACCTGTTCCAGGCCTTACTGAGAAACCCGTCCAGCAGGTTTCTCAGCATTTTAACAGTATCAGCAAACTCTTTTATTTCCGGTCATCACTGATGTCCGGTGGCTTGCTGCCTTCAGTCAGGCTAGGCCGCCTCTGACGCAGGCTCCTCAGGTCGACGGCGGCGCTGTATCATCGCGATCAGGAAGAGTAAGCCAAGGGCCGGAATATAGATCAGCTCCTGCGGTGGCTGATCAACCGGAACCTGAACACCGGTAATCCGCTGATCAAAAGCAAAGCCCGCTTTCTCAGCAGCGCTGTCAAAGCCAACATAGTCCACAATCAGACGATCACCATCTTTCAGCAGCTCCACACCGGTTGCTGACAGGCGGTCAAAGCCACTTGCGCCTTCACCTAATGGCAGCTGGGTCACAAAGGAGCGTGGATTACCAACAGCATCAAAACCGTCGATCCAGAAGCGCAGCTCAGTGCCCGGAGCGACGTCACCCAAGGTCTGCACCACGGCATCAGGCTGAACCATCTCGTAAGGCGCGACAATACGATCCATCCAGAAGCCTGGGCGGAACAGTGAGAACGCCACCAGCAACAGCAGTGCAGACTCATACAGACGACTGCGGCTGAAGAAGTAACCCTGAGTTGCTGCAGTAAAGACCAGCATCGCGATGGTCGAGATGATGAACACCTGGATACCTTCAACCCAGGTCACATCAATCAGCAACAGATCCGTGTTAAAGATAAACAGGAACGGCAGCGCCGCAGTACGCAAACTATAAGCGAACGCCACAAAACCGGTACGGATCGGATCACCACCGGATACCGCAGCAGCCGCAAAGGATGCCAGACCAACCGGCGGCGTAACATCCGCCATGATGCCGAAATAGAACACAAACAGGTGAACAGCGATCAGAGGTACGATCAGCCCCGCTTCCTGACCCAGCGTGATCACAACCGGCGCCAACAGCGAAGAAACCACAATATAGTTGGCCGTGGTTGGCAGCCCCATCCCCAGAATCAGACTCAGTACAGCGATCAGAATCAGCATCAGCAGCAGATTGCCCATAGAGAGCACCTCCACCAGATCCGCCAACACCGAGCCCACGCCTGTCTGAGATACCGCCCCCACAATGATACCGGCAGTTGCAGTCGCAATACCGATACCTATCATGTTACGGGCACCGGTAATCAGGCCATCGACCAGTTCGTCAAAGCCCCGGCGAACCCGCTCTCCCAGCTGAGTTTCTCCCCGGAAGTATGCAATCATCGGACGCTGAGTCAGCAGAATGGCGATCATCAGAACCGTCGCCCAGAAGGCAGACAACCCCGGCGACAAACGCTCAACCATCAGACACCAGACCAGCACAACAACGGGCAACAGGAAGTGCAAACCCGATTTAACCGTCGGGCCCACCTCCGGCAGCTGAACCATAGGCTCGTTGGGATCATCCAGCTTCAGGTCAGGCACGTTTGCAGCAATTTTTACCAGTCCGATATAAACGGCCACCAGTAAGATACTGATAATCAGCGTTGAATAGTCACCAAAAGCAGGCTTGATCCAACCAATACCGTAGTAAACGATCGCCGCCATTCCACACGTCAGCAGGAACCCTGTCAGCATACCGATCAGGCGCAGATGCCAGGCTTTAACCTCCGCACGGCGAGGCAAGCCCTGCATGTTCTGCTTTAATGCCTCGAGATGGACGATATAGATCAGCGCCAAATAAGAGATCAGTGCAGGCAGGAAGGCATGGGTAATCACCTGAACATAGGAGATACCCACATATTCCACCATCAGAAAGGCTGCGGCCCCCATAACCGGTGGCATAATCTGCCCGTTCACCGATGAGGCGACTTCAACAGCACCCGCTTTCTCAGAGGTGAAGCCAACACGCTTCATCATCGGAATAGTGAAGGTACCCGTGGTCACCACGTTGGCAATAGAAGAACCTGAGATCAGACCGGTCAGGCCGGAAGAAACCACAGCCGCTTTAGCCGGGCCACCACGCATGTGCCCCAGCAGCGAGAAGGCAACCTGAATGAAGTAGTTACCGGCACCCGCTTTATCCAGGAGCGCACCAAAAAGCACGAACAGGAAAACAAAGCTTGAGGAAACCCCCAGCGCGATACCAAACACCCCCTCAGTGGTCAGCCATTGGTGGTTGATCAGCGGTTCGAGATCGATACCTTTGTGCGCGATGATATCCGGCATATAGGCCCCCGCCAGGGAGTACGCCAGAAAGACAATCGCAACGATCATCAGAGGCGGTCCCAGAGTACGACGGGTTGCCTCAAGCAACAGAATAAGACCGGCAACTGAAACAGCCACATCCTGGGTATTCGGCAAGCCCGGACGCGTCAGCAACTGATCATAGAAGACAAAAATGTAAGATGCCGCAAACGCAGCCACCAGCGACAACACCATATCCGCCACCGGAATAGTATGCCGCGGAGAGCGGGTAAATGCAGGATAAGCGGTAAAGGCCAGGAACGTGGCAAATGCTAGGTGAATGGCACGAACTTCCGTGTCGTTAAAGATGCCAAAACTACCGATAACCGGCCAGTCATAAAAAGGTAAGGGCGATGCTATCCATAGCTGAAACAGAGACCACAGCAGAGCAGCCCCCAGTAAAACCCTTCCCTGCCAGCCATGGGGAATACGAGCCCCGGTATCATTGGCTGACACCATATCCTGCAGTTCTTGCTCATTTGCAGAATTATTGGTGTTCTCGAGAGGGCGGCTATCCGGTCTGTTGTCATGAATTGACATATCAGCTCCTTAAACAGATCAGGCTCAGGACAGAAAAAGCCCTCTCCCGTCAGACATGGCACGCGGTAGTCTGACGGCAGAGGGTTTAAAAAGGTGAACCAACCTTTAAAACAGATGCCCAGTTACCCTCTCAGGGTAACTGAGCTGCGCGGGGTTTCGGGAGATTACATCCAACCGCGCTCTTTGTAGTAACGGATCGCACCTTCGTGCAGTGGTGCAGACAGACCATCAGAGATCATGGTTTTAGGATCCAGATTCGCGAATGCCGGGTGCAGACGCTTGAAGCGGTCAAAGTTATCGAATACCGCTTTTACAACCTGATAGACCGCATCAGCACTAACATCAGCAGAGGTCACCATCGTAGCGGTGTTACCGAAGGTCACGACATCAGAGTCAGTACCGTTGTACATGCCACCTTTGATGCTGGCTTTCGCGTAGAAAGAGTTGTTGTTGATCAGCTTGTCGATCACAGGACCGGTTACAGGGATCACTTTAGCGTCACAGGAGGTGGTCGCTTCTTTGATCGCACCGGATGGGTGACCAACGTTGTACAGCATGACATCAATCTTGTTGTCACACAGCGCCTGAGCCTGCTCAGATGCTTTCAGTTCCGCAGCCAGTTTGAAGGTGTCGTTTGTCCAGCCCTTCTCAGCCATGATCAGTTCCATGGTGCCACGGGTGCCGGAACCTGGGTTCTGCAGGTTAACGCGCTTGCCTACCAGGTCATCGAAGTGTTTAACACCGGAGTCTGCACGAGCAACTACAGTGAAAGGCTCGCCGTGGATGGAGAACATCGCACGCAGCTTGGTGTATGGACCCTGCTGAATGAAAGAATCATGCTTCTCGCCTTTCATGGCGTAGTACTGCCAGTCAGACTGAGCAACGCCCATATCCTGCTGACCCTGACGAATCGCATTGATGTTAACAACAGAGCCACCGGTTGATGGTGCTGTACATTTAACACCGTGATCATCCGTACCACGGTTAACCAGGCGACAGATCGACTGGCCTACAACATAGTAAACACCCGTCTGACCACCAGTACCGATATTAACAAAAGTCTGGTTTGCACTAGCGGTAACAGGTGTTAAGGAAGCAGCCATACCTACCGCGGAAAAAAGCGCAGTAGCAGCCAGTTTGGTTTTGAGAGATTTTAATTTCAGAGACATAGCAACCCTTCTTATCATTATCAACCCGCCGGAGCCGGGAATTGGTTTCTTCAGCTGTCGAACGGTTTGTGCAGACTTACCCTCGCGAACCTGCAACCGTTTCTCCTGATAACAGCACGAGTTACTCGGCTATAACAGGAGGCAACCTAAAGTTACTGTAAAGTCAGGAAGGTGATGACCGCAATTCATGCCAACAAAACCTCCTAACGTGCCAAAAGGAGCATAAATATTTCACTTTAAAGAAAAGTTCCTGACAATAAAGCGAAATGACTCCCACAACAGTGAGTATAGGCAAGGTCCCGAGAAAGGTGAGTGTTACCGGTAAAAATGAGTTTCCGGGCAGACTTCATACGCAGGCGCTATACTGTGCCTCTTTTCCGACACTCAGACCTTGCTGGAAAGGTTCAACAGATGCAGCGAATTAAAACCTTTTATCACAACAACCCACTGGGTCTTCGGCTGCTGACCGCTATTCTTATTTACAGCTCTCTGATCACGCTTTTCGCCACAGGTTTTCAACTGTGGAGCGACTACCGCTATGAACGATCAGCCATTGATGAACGCCTCAATCAAATCGAAAACAGCTCTCTGCGGGGTCTTTCCAACAGTTTATGGGAGATCAATCCGGCACAGGTACAGGTTCAGCTTGATGGTCTTCTGCAGCTGCCCGATGTACGGTACTTAGAGATTACCACCCCCTACGGCGAAGCATTTTTTGCGGGTGACAAACCCCAAAGTGGCCAGTTACTACACCATAACTACACCCTGACCCATAAAGGGCATGGCGGTAAAAACTACACCGTTGGCCAACTCAACCTGATTATCAGTCTTGAAGACCTGTATCTGCGGATGGCGGATAAGGTTTTGCTGATTCTGGCCACTCAGGGGATTAAAACCTTTCTGGTGTCGGTTTTTATTCTCACCCTGTTCCATCACCTTATAACCCGACATCTGAGCACCATGGCGCTTTTTGCCCGCCGTCTGAAACTCGACAGACTTGAGCAGCCGCTGGAGTTAAAACGCAAAAATCAGAATGATGAGCTTAACGATGTCGTATCAGCCTTCAATGCTATGCGCCAGTCAATGCTGGGAGATATGCAAAAACGGGAACAGGCAGAGCAAGCGTTAGAAGCGGCGAACCGTGAACTGGCGGATCTGAACTGGAAGCTGGAGCAAAAAGTTGCCGACCGAACCCAACAGCTGGAAGAACGTAGCCTGGAATTAGAACAACGGGGTCATGAGCTGGAGGAAAGAAGCAAGGAGCTTGAGCTACGCAACAAAGAGCTGGAACAAACCCTTAAGCAGCTGAAAAGCACACAGAAACAGCTGGTGGAATCAGAAAAAATGGCTGCCCTGGGCGAGCTTGTCGCAGGTGTCGCTCACGAGATTAATACCCCGATTGGTATCGGTTTTACCGCCGCAACCTACCTGTCTGATGAAGCAAAACGCCTGCAAAAACCTGCACCACTAAAGGATTCTGAAAGCGAGAAACTGCTGGCACTGACTCTGGAAAGCAGCGACCTCATCTGCAAAAACCTTGAACGGGCCGCTCAATTGATCCGTGCGTTTAAACAGGTTTCAGTCGATCAATCCAGCGAGCAGTGCCGTCGATTTGATCTGATTCAATACCTGAATGAGGTGCTGCTTTCACTTCAGCCCCGACTGAAAAGCTGCCACCCGGAAATTAAAATTCAGGGACCAGACCAACTTCTGATCAACAGTTATCCCGGTAGCTATTATCAGGTTTTCAGCAATCTGATCCTGAACTCCATTATTCATGGCTTTGAGCACCAGCCGGGTGGCAAGATTGCTATTCGTCTTGTCCTGCTGAAATCAAAAGGTTCTGACAGTGCTCAGGCAGTCTCTTTGGATCAAGCGGTGTCGTTAGATCAGGCCGATCATCTGCAGATTGATTATTGTGACAATGGTGTGGGCATTAAATCAGATTGGCACCAAAAGCTGTTCGAGCCTTTTGTCACCAGCAAACGTCATCAGGACTGCAGCGGACTGGGTATGCATATCAGCTACAATATCGTCACTCAGCTACTTCAAGGCCAGATCGAGAGTTTGCCAACAGAAGGAGGCGCTCACTTCAGACTGATATTACCCCTGCAGCCCGCCTGATCAGTTCTGCTCGCTCTCAAGCCAGCCTTTCTCCCTAAAATAGCGTCTGGCGCCCGGATGCATTGGCGCAGCCAACGGAATACGTACCATAGACTCTGCCCGCAGTGCTGAAAAAGCCGGATGCAACTGACGGAACTGATCAAACTGCTCAAACAGGGAGCGCACAATGGCATAGGCGACCTCATCCGGAAGATCTTTTCGGGCAAAGAGGGTTGCATTAACACCCGCCGTACGGACATCCGGTTGCTGATCAGAATACAACGAACCAGGCAGAGTCAGAGGTTGATAGTGCGGGCTATAGGCGATCAGAGCATCAATATCCCGCTGCTCCAGCCCAATCAGCTGGCTATCACAATCCCGAATCGCCTCTTTGATCGCACCATTCGGGTGCCCAACCACATAGAGGGTGGCATCAATCCGGTTTTCACAGAGCGCCTTAGCCTGCTCGGCCGGTTCCAGCTCTTCAAGAGCCGCAAAATCATCCCGCTGCCACCCCCTTGCCTTCATCAGTACATCAAGAGTGACCCGCTGGCTGCTACCGGCTTTGCCAAGATTAAAGCGTTTATTTCTGAGATCTGCGAAGCGTTCAATACCGGAATCTTTTCGGACCAATATCGAAATATGCTCCGGATACAAGCCAACCAAAGTGCGCAGATCACTAGCTGGACGGGCAAAACCGCCCCGGCCGTAATACCCATTATCTAATTGACCTGCTTCAGAGACCCCCATATCCAAGCGACCAGCAATCACCAGCTGCAGGTTCTCGACCGAGCCCAATGTGCTCCGCAGTGAACAACGAATGCCATGCTGCTGTCGGTTAATATTCATCAGTCGGCAAATAGCACCGCCCGCAGGATAATACAGCCCTGTGACCCCGCCCGTTCCGAGAGTAAGAATCCGGCTATCCGCACGAAGCGTTGAAGAAAAGAAAAGCAGCGGTACAGCGAGTAAAACAACTGAAAGAAAATAACTTTGAATAGAAAAACCTGATTTCATCACACCGGCTTTCATCAACACTGCCGCCTTATTATTTTTTGTTTAACAGGGGGGTTAAAACGCCAGGACCATGATTAGAATTTAGTTCTGGGATTAAAAGCCCGTTGCCAAAGTCTGATCGGAAGAAAAACCAACCAGATGACGCAATCGCAGCAGTATATCAGCCCCCTCCTCGGGTGACAGTCCATCTTCGGTTAAGGCATTGATTCGTGTCACGCCATCAACACTGCCCAGATTCGATAAATATTGAAGAATTCGATAAGGATCAATCTCAGCCAAAAAGTCCCGTCCATGCCAATAACTCAGAAAGGCGATCAGACCATATACGCCCCAGTTTGAAACATCAGCAATCAAAAGCTCATCCACTCTGGTCACGGCCGGAACAATCTCAAGCCGGGACAAGGCTGCGGTAATATTACCCATACCAATCTCATTACCACCGTCACCAATAGCCATCGTCGGACAAGCCGCGTACTGAATAAAACGGTCGAAGCAGGCTGTACGTTCGGTAATATCTTCTCCCCGCATATTGTAATAACGGCCATCTGCTGCCATCCCCGGACGCTCAACAGAAATCACCAGATCCGGCTGATAAGCTGTCAGAGCCTCGCGCGCCTCCTGCTCTCTGGCACCATGGTTGCCGACCCGTATCTCATGCACCCGGTAATCGGCCATTAGCTTACGTGAAACCGGTGGTCCGCAGACAATCACTGGCTTGATACCTAACTTTTCCAGCGTCTGGTAAAGGGCAATTGCCCCGACAGGACCATCAGTTTCAAAAGTATCGATCACAGGAAAACCGGTACCAATTAAGACATAACCCTTACAGGCCTTGAGCAATCTGGCCGCCCGCAGGTAATAGCCGGATTTCAGTGCAGGCTGAACCTGCTGCATGCCGCGCAAATTACGAGACACCAGAAGGTTTTCAATGGCTTGCGATAACAGCATTTCATCACGCATACATTTCTTCACGTATAAGAGATCCGACGTACAAAAACCTTCTTAAACTCTACCACACCGCTGCAAGCCCGGATCAGCAGCAAATTAATCAGATTTGACCTTAACTGGTCTGATCCAACGTGTGCAGACAATGCTCCAAACGCAAACAAGAAAACTTCTCATCAATACTTGCAAACGATAAGAGTTATCACTACTATCTAACTATCAAGTTCAACTTACGGATGTTTCAGCCATGTATGTTTGCGTTTGTGCAGGAATTACCGACCAACAAATTCGCGATGCTGTGTCTTCAGGAGACCATAACCTGAAAGCATTGCGTGACAATCTGGGAGTAGCCCGCAGCTGTGGCATGTGTGTGAAAGAAACCCGCCAGATTCTTGATGAAGAGATGCGAATAAAAGCCGCGGCATCTCTTGCAACGGAGCTGGCAATCGCCAAAACAGAACCTGTCCCCCAGAAACAAGCTGCTTAATTCCCACGTCCCGGACATTAAAAAACCGGTGTTTCCTACCCAGGAAACACCGGTTTTTTTCAGATACTCAGAGTATCAGAGGCCAAGATCAGGACATTTGCTTCTGAATGTAGTTTTCAGCACCCACCATATCGATCAGGCGTAACTGCTGCTCCAACCAATAGGCATGATCCATTTCGGTATCATCGAGAAGTTTAGTCAGCACCTTACGGGTGATGTAATCCTGCTCCTGTTCACACACCGCAATCGCTTCTTTCAGCGCTTTATCAACCTCGTACTCAACCTGCAGGTCGTTTCGGAACATACTGGCAACGTCAGTACCCACATTAGCTTTTTCCTGAGCGTTCATATCCGGCTCAGCTTCCAGAAACAGCATGCGCTCCATAATGGCTTCTGCGTGCTCAGTTTCCTCTTCCATCTCGTGATGCAGACGTTCATGAAGCTTATCCAGCCCCCAGTCCTTAAACTGGTTGGCGTGTGCCATATACTGATCACGAGCCATCAGCTCATTATTCAGCAGACGTTGAAGATGCTCGAGAACCTTTGGATTACCTTTCATAATACTTCTCCTTAATCTTCCATCTGCGCAGCAAGATAGTTCTGAATACCGGCATTATCGATCTGCCACTGCTGAGTTTCGATCCAGTCGATCTGCTCTTCTGTTTCTTCCAGAATCTCGGTCAACAGATCACGGGAGACATAATCCTGTGCTTTCTCAGAAACCTCGATAGCGGTCAACAGCTGGTCACGAACTTCCGAATGCACCTTCATATCACCCGCCAGAAGCTCAGGTATGTTCTCACCAATATGCAGCCGATTCAGAGCCTGCATTCCCGGCAGAGCTTCCAGAAACAAAATACGTTCAATCAGATCATCAGCCAGCTTCATCGACTTGATGGAAGCTTTATACTCATGGCTGTTAAGTTCTTCCAGCCCCCAGTTCTTAGCCATTCGGGCATGGAGAAAAGTCTGGTTAATGACTGTTAACTGGCCTTTAAGCGCTGAGTTCAACTCAGTGATGACTCCTGCATCAGCTTTCATCAATCTATCCTCGGTTATTAAAAACTTGCTTATAAAGTAAATCTAAATCTGAGTTCAGATGTCGGTTATTGCCTAGTTATAGACAATTCAGCCTGAGATTACGAACCCATTTGGGCTTTTAAAGGCAATTTTATCCAAATAAAATCAATCACTTTGAATTAACAAGAAGTGTTTTCATTGCCAAATAAAAATTTGTTTTAAAAGAGTGATATTCTCTTTTGATACAGAGACGCTTTTAGCCCAAAACAAGAACAAATCGGGAGATAAACTAATGCAACAGGAAACCCACAAGGATCTCCTTGTCGTCTACCGGGATCATGTGCAGCCGGATTGGATCGACTACAACGGCCACCTGAACGACGCCTACTATGTCGTCGCTTTCAGCCGGGGATTAGATGGCTTCATGGAAGCGATTGGGCTGAATGCAGAATTTCGGGAAAAGCAGCAGGTCTCTATGTTTACTCTGCAGTGCATGACCCATTACTTCAAAGAGATCGATGAAGGAGAAGCCTTCACCATCACCTGCCAGCTGATCGATCACGATCACAACAAAGTACATCTTTATCTGCAGATGTGGCATGGAGAAACCTGCGAAGAACACGCCGCCTTTGAGGCCCTTATGCTGCACATGAATATGCGCCAGCGACGATCTGCCCCCTGGCTACCGGAAACGGAAGAGAACGTTATTGCCCTGTTCACGCAGGATCAGAAACAGACACAACCCGATAAGGTGGGTGCCGGTATTGGCATTCGTCGGAAATAAGGTGTAAGCAGCGGTATTCGCGAGAGCTTGAGAAGGTGACGGAGCGGATGAAGCATCAGGGGGACTCAAAAGCCCCTGTTCTCAGAACATGAATAACCTGACCGGCCACTTCAGCGTCATAACGCAACATAGAGTGGCCCACATCTACAATCAGAAAATCTTTCATTTTCGGTAAGCGTGCAGAATCTGTACTGACTAAACCATCGTTACTGCCGGGAAAAGAAAACCCCGTGAAAACGGATGGCTTAGTACCTGCGATCACAGCAGTAGGATAATAAGGCGAAGGCAGCTGTCCCGCCAAACCGGTACCACGGGTGTTTAAGGATACGACAACATTACCCTGCCAAACTTCCGGGAAATAATCATGAGCAAGGTCAGCCAGTTCACTGCCATGATTTGGGGTGCCGAGCATCACAACTTCCCCTAAGCGCTTATAATCTGACAAAGAGGTGTCAAGATTCAGGTAGTGACGTATCACTAAACCACCCATCGAATGCCCGACAAAATGGACTTTTCCAGCCTCGGGAATACAGGATTTAATATCAGAGCCTGCCTGATTCAAAGCGCTTTCAAGCGGCGTAGCAAGAGTCCGGTAATCGATGGTACAAACATCAAACCCCGCCCGGCGCAGGCGGAATTCAAGCAGCCACATTGCCCGCTCATTTCTGCCAAGACCATGCGCCAAAATAACCCTTTCGTCAGCGATACCCGCTGCGATCGCCTCATCAGAGGGGCCGACTGCATGAAGAACTATCGGAAAAACAGCCTGAACACTCAGCCAAATAAGCAACAAGGCTTCGGCCAGCAGCAAAAGACGATAACGACCTGCAAATTTTAAACTATCAAATGCAAAGTTCCCTTTCATGTATCTCTTCCTCAGACCTTTAGCGATCTAAACCGGCAGTCTCTGCCCGGCTTTCACCTCTCTTAACGACAGACTGGAACGAATCGAGCTGATCCCCGGCAATATGCGCAATCTGTCCCTGACAAAGTCACCATAACTTTCCAGATCATCCGCCACAATCTGTAGAATATAATCACAATCACCGGAAACGTTATGGCAACTGAGAATCTCAGGCATCTCTGTCATTTGTTGCTCAAACGCCATAGGCGCCTGGCCGGAATGATCGCCAAAAGTCACCTGAGCAAAACCGATCACCCCCATCCCCAATTTCTTCCGGCTTAAGCGCGCCTGATACCCTTCAATATATCCTTCAGACTCCAGGCGCTTTAGTCTTCTCCAACAAGGTGTCTCACTGAGGTTAAGGCGCTCAGCCAGCTTCGCATTGGTCAGACGACCATCCTGTTGTAAAAGCGCAAGAATTTGACGGTCCGTTTCATCCAGCCTATCCAGTTTAGCTGTACTCAATCTACCCCCCTCCCCCTTAAAAAAAGAGTCTGCCCAAAAATATTTATTTTGGGGAATTATATACCCCAATAACAGCAAATACTGGCAGAGATAGCAATTCTATTTCCCGTGAAAAATGGATAATTATCCCGATATAGAAAACGCCGGAGTTTCAAATTATGCTGAGTGTGGCTGAGCTATCTGTTTATATTCTGACCCTGGGTGCCGCCTACCTTATTCCTGGCCCGGATATGGCACTTGTGATGGCATCCGCTTCAGGACGAGGCTTCAAACAGGCCCTAATGACGTCGGCAGGCTTGTCTGCCGCACGGGGACTCCATGTTCTTCTAGCTGCGCTAGGGCTGGCAGCATTGCTGATTGCTCATCCGGATCTGCTCAAAGTAGTTCAATGGATAGGCGCGGCTTATCTGATCTTTTTGGCTTGGAAGATTCTTTCAGCAGGCTCCCTTTCCGCCGGAGCAGTGAATTCAGAGCAGCAAGATAACCTCGCAGCAATCCGCAGAGGGTTTCTTACCAATCTGCTGAATCCAAAAGCACTGATGTTCTGTTCACTGCTTCTACCTCAATTTATCGATCTCCAGCCAGGCTCTGATGGCCACACACCGGTTCTGGTTCAGTACTTCTATCTCGGCGTTATTCTGGTTCTGACAGGAATCCTGTTTGATATGCTGATTGCCGCCAGTGTGTGTGCCGTAACCGCAAAGGTTAAGATCACTCAAACCGGCCAGAAGATTCAGAAATGGCTTTTTTCCAGCGTTTTTATTGCAGGCGCGATTCGGCTCAGTTTGAGTGAGTTGTAACCCTTAAGACAGGCATCATAACTAGCTACCATGTGAGTATTCTTTAAGATCCGGCAGGTTCTCTTTTAGCAACTCAATAAGCCGGTTCTCAGACCAATTCTTTTTGTAAGCCAGCCCAAACCGATAACTGAAAGAGGGCTTAAAGGGTTTGATCGTTAACTGCCCATGCATATCCATATCATGCGCAGTTAACGGGTTGATCAGACTAATGCCGACACCATTGGCAACCAGACTGCATATCGCGGCAATATTAGACTCTGTTTTACCGCTGATATGAATGTCATGCTGGGCGATTAACAGTAGTAGCTGGTCCGCGGCAAGATTCGGCTGATTAGGAATCACCAGATGCTCCCCTTCCAAATCTTCAATTGCGATCAGATCCTGCTTTGCTAAGGGGTGCTCTGAAGGCACAAGACAAACCGCTTCCACTTCAAATAATTCTTCAACCATCAGCACCTGACTTGAAGCGGGTAACGTCACAAACCCAACATCGAAATGGCCGGACTCCACTGATCGCAAAACATCCGGACTGGCCATAATATCGAAAGAAAAACTGTATTTATTATTCACCTGTAAAAGCTTGGCAATTAACCGGGGTACGTAACCAAATCCAAGCGCCGGAGCCGAGGCTATTCGCATTCGGGAGGCCCCAAACTCTCTCAATGCCACAATACTGTGTTTCATCTCCTCAAGATTGCCCATCAAACGAATAATCTCACTGTAGAGCTCATCCGCTTCAGGTAGGGCCACCAGTCTTTTCTTATGCCTCATAAAGAGAGGCATACCAATATTATCCTCCAGCTGCGCAAGCGAGCGACTGACTCCCGACTGGGTAATTCCCAGATCCATAGCCGTTCTTGTCGCCGTCCCCGTTTCATATAACGTCTTAAAAACAATTAATGATTTCAATGAATTAAGGTTTATATCAGGCATATTTTGCTCTTGTTTTTTTCGCCATGTCCCATCCTGACAATCCGAGTCTGGCCGCCTAAAACTTGATGACTTTTTATCATCAACTAATGAAAAAACATTATAATTTAAAATATTTTTTTCCACACCTATAATCGATTCAACAATCCCAAACCGGCCTACCCAGCTCAAGGATTAATAAGAACAATGACTACCGAAACAACATTGAACAAAGATGCGCTTTTTTACCTTGCTAATGCTGACCTGCCCATCGTCAGCCATGCCGAGGGCGTTTATATCTGGGACGAAGATGGCAATCGTTACCTTGATGGCTGCGCAGGCGCGATCACCTGTAACATGGGCCATAATCACCCGGACATTAAAGCCGCTATGAAAGCGCAGCTGGATAAGGTCGCATTCAGCTATCGCACCCAGTTTGAAAGCGAACCGGCTATTCACCTGGCCAACCAACTGGCGGATATTTCAGATCGACACCTGGACAAAGTTTTCTTTGTGGGGAGTGGTTCTGAGGCGGTTGAAAGTGCCATAAAACTTGCACGCCAATACTTCTTTGCCATCGGGCAGACTGAGCGTACGCGCTTCGTATCTCTTCGCCCGTCATACCACGGTAGCACGCTGGGTGCTCTGGGCCTGACCAGCTACCAACCGCTTGAAGAACCTTTCGAAGCCATCACCCCAACGTCGGTAAAAGTACCTTGCCCGGATTTCTATCGCTTTAAGGAAGAGTCTGTTGAAGCCCATATTGAACAGGTTCTGAGTGAAACGCAGGCGATCATCGAAAACGCTGGCGGTGAAACCATCGCAGCCATCGTGATAGAGCCTGTCGGTGGCGCAAGCACCGGCGCCAGAATGCTGAATCAGCAATATCTTGATGGTATTCGACAACTCTGTGATCAGCATGGCTGTTTACTGATTTTTGACGAAGTCCTCTCAGGAATGGGGCGAACCGGTAAATGGCTGGCGTATCAGAACTGGGATATCCAGCCGGATATCGTTGCTCTTGCCAAAGGGCTGGGCGCGGGTTACTACCCTATTGCCGCGATGCTTGCCCGAAGCGAACTGGTCGAGCCTGTTCTCAATGCTGGTGGCTTCCAGCATGGCCACACCTATGCAGGTAATCCCCTTGCCTGTGCCACAGGTGTTGCCATTATGGAGGCGATGAGCAGAGAAGATGTCGTTACCAATGCGGCAGACACCGGCAGCTACCTTCGCAGCAGGCTTGAGCAGCTAAAAGAAAAACACTCGCTCATCGGCCACGTCAGGGGGTTAGGACTACTGCAGGGCGTTGAACTGGTTGCCGATCCGGTCAGCAAAGAGCCCTGGCCCGCTGAGATGAATATGTTTAACCGAATCACTCAGATAGCCAAAAACAAAGGCTTACTCATCTACCCACGACGCTGCCTGAATGGTCTCAAAGGGGATCACTTTCTGGTCAGCCCCCCTTTAACCATCACCAGAGCAGAAATCGACGAATTGATCCAGCTGCTGGATGAATCCCTGACCGAGCTTAACAACAGCCTGGCCTCCTGATTCGACCAGCAGATCAATTAAGGCCTAAGCCATCCAAATAACTCAACACAAAAATCCTAAGGCAGGAGCACCCTCTCCCGCCCAAGGAAACTGTAAATAAAAATAACGAGGACAAAAAGATGCTGAAAAAAGCCCTGACCACAGCCTGTATGGCTCTGACCCTAACCCTAAGTAGCCACTCCATGGCCAGCAATAGCCTGGAAGAGGTGCAGGACAACAAAGAACTGACTTTTGCCCTGACCGGTGCCTACCCGCCCTTCAACTTTGTGAATGAGCAAGGTCAGCTCTCCGGTTTTGATGTGGAGATCGGCAAAGAGATTGCTAAACGGATTGGCGTCGAAGGCCAGCCTGTGACAACAGCCTGGGACGGTATTATCGCGGGGCTTATGGCTAACCGTTACGACACCATCATCGGCTCCATGGCCATTACCGAACAACGCCTGAAAGCGATTGATTTCTCCAAACCCTACTACAAAGACGGCGCGCAGTTGTTTGTTAAGAAAGGAGCCGGCATTAACGGTCTGGAAGAGCTCAAAGGTAAAAAAGTTGGCGTAACCCTGGGCACAACTTTTGAGGACTGGCTGCGCAAAAACGCTCCTGATGTTGAGGTTCGTACCTACAAAGGCGTCCCTCAGATGATGATGGAAGTTCAGAACGGCCGGATTGATGGTTTTATTACTGCACGTCTGACGGGGCTTATGGCAATCAAAGATAAGGGAGCACCTATCGAGATGGCCGGTGAACTCCTGTATCGCGAACTGGTTGGCATCGCACTTAAAAAGGACAAGCCTGAACTAAAAGCAGCAATCAACAAAGCACTGATGACAATGCAGGCAGACGGAACCTACGAGCGAATCAGCAAGAAGTACTTCGGTACCGATATCCGCTAAGGGGACTTGATTGATGTTTGATTGGAACATTATTACCCAGTATCTGCCGATCTTGTCAGAAGCGGCCCTGCTCACCCTGTACATCTCCATTATCTCTCTGATTCTGGGTCTGGTATTCGGATTAGCAGCCGCTCTGGCAAAGCTCTCGCATAACCCTGTTCTTAAGGGGATCGCGGGATTCTACATCTGGCTGATACGCTCAACGCCACTACTGGTCCAGCTGTTCCTGATTTACTACGGCTTGCCTCAGTTCGGGCTCGACCTGTCCCCCTTCACGTCTGGGGTATTAGGTCTGGCACTGAATGTGGGCGCCTATAACGCAGAAACCATTCGTGCGGGCATCCAATCGATCAGCTTCGGTCAGACCGAAGCTGCTCTCTCTATTGGGATGACCCGCGCTCAGGCGATGCGCAGAATTATTCTGCCGCAGGCGATCAGGAACATTATTCCACCACTGGGAAACAACTTTATTATTCTGGTGAAGGACACCTCTCTGGTCTCTACCATCACTCTTGTTGAGCTAACCATGAAAACTCAGCAACTGGTTGGTACAACCTACAAGCCATTCGAACTCTATCTGGCTGCAACCCTCCTGTACGCCGTGATGACAACCACCATCGCACTTTTACTGCAGCTGGTTGAAAAGCGCATGCACATGAAGACTGCCAGGAGATAAACAATGTCAGAACCAATAGTTCGTATTAATGCCCTTAAGAAAAGTTTTGGTGATCTGGAAGTGCTTCGCTCAGTTGACCTTCAGATTCAGCCCGGTGAAGTGATTGTCGTGATCGGCCCCAGCGGCTCAGGTAAAAGTACCTTGTTGCGAGCAGTTAATCACCTTGAAGAACCATCAGGTGGAGAGATCTACCTCAAAGACACCCTGATCAACAACACCAGCCTTAAAGGTAAAGCATGGGAAAAACATCTGTGCCAGGTTCGTACCAATCTGGGCATGGTGTTTCAGCATTTCCATCTGTTCCCGCATCTGACCATTCTGGAAAACATCATTGAAGGTCCGGTTCAGGTCCTGAAACAGGATAAGCAACAGGCCATCGACAAAGCGATGGAACTGCTGGTCAACGTTGGGCTGGCAGATAAAAAAGATGTCTATCCGGATCTGCTGTCCGGCGGTCAGAAACAGCGTGTCGCTATCATTCGTGCATTAGCGATGAACCCCGATGTGATGCTGTTTGATGAGCCAACCTCCGCGCTGGATCCCGAGCTAGTCGGCGAAGTACTCGCTGTTATGGAGAAACTTGCAGCCGACGGCATGACCATGATGGTGGTCACCCACGAGATGGACTTTGCGCGCAAGGTAGCAGACCGGGTCATCTTTATGGACGGCGGCTACATCGTGGAACAGGGCTGTCCGGAAGACGTTTTTGGCAACCCGCAACATGAAAGAACCCAGAAATTTCTGGCCAGTATTCACCTGTAAGCCGGATGGCACTGACTATGAACAAACAAACAGCCATTAAAGAGGCTATTGCCCAGATACCATCAGGCGCTTCAATTATGGTAGGCGGCTTCGGCTGCCCGGGCACCCCGTTCAGTTTGATCAATGAACTGCTGGAACAGGGACAAACCGATCTGACCCTGATTAAAAACGATGCCAATGAACTGGGCCTCGGTATCAGCAAACTGATTGAACAGGGTCGGGTCCGCAAGCTGATTACGACCCATATCGGGCTCAACCGTGAAGCGATCCGTCAGATGAACGAAGGGAGTCTCGAGGTGGAGTTTTACCCTCAGGGCATTCTGGCAGAAAAGATCAGAACCGCTGGAGCCGGCAGCTTTGGCTTTCTGTCGGACATCGGTATCGACTCTGAAATCACAAGCCCTGAACAGCTGATTCAGTATCAGGGTGGGCGCTACAAAATAGAGATGGCACTCAAGGCAGACTTTGCGCTGGTACACGCCGCCACCGCGGATGATTACGGCAACCTTGTTTACCACGGTGCCGCTATTAACTTTAATCCACTGATGGCCATGGCCGCTGACACTGTCATCGCAGAAACCGCAAACTGCCAGCCCCCAGGGTCACTGCCTCCTGACAGCATTCATACACCATCAGCCTTTATTAATCATGTTGTGGTTCTCAGGGAACTCGGCGAAGAATACGGAGTAATGCAGCACCATGTCAGACACTAACCGTATTATTGAACGGGCTGCCAAAGAGATTCAGCCCGGCAGCATTGTCAATCTGGGCATAGGCCTGCCGACCCAGGTTGTAAACTATCTGACACCTGGTATGGAAGTTCTGATTCACTCCGAAAATGGCATTCTGGGAGTGGGCGGACAACCGGATATCAGCGACATTGATCCGAACATGATCGACTCTGCTGGTAACTATGTAACCACCCAAACCGGCGGAGCGCATTTTGACAGTGCGATGTCTTTCGCAATGATCCGCAGGGGTAAACTGGATCTGACTATGATCGGCGCTTTCGAAGTTGATCAATATGGCAACCTGGCCAACTGGAAGATCCCCGGAAAATTCTCTCCGGGAATTGGCGGAGCGATGGAACTGGCTCAGAAAACGCCCCGAATCGTGGTCCTTAGCACGCACTGCGACAAAAAAGGCCAGCCCAAAATTCTGAAGCAATGCCGCCTTCCATTGACCGCAGAGCGCTGCGTATCACGCATCATTACAGAAAAAGCGGTGATGGATGTCACGCCTCAGGGACTGGTACTGCGTGAAAAAGCCAGCGACATAACGCTTGAAAGCCTTCTGGAACAGACCGAAGCCGAACTGATCATTCCGGATCAGATCGGAGAATTCTGACCACCCGGAACACCCCAAACACCTTATAACTCACAAAACCTGAGTGTTAAACACTGCAAGGAGGGCCTGTGATGTCTCTGCAAAATGCTCACAACCCGGAAAACATACCTCCCCTGACCACCGAGATCAGTGCTCAGGAAGAAAAAATCCTGAACTGCTGCGATCAGCTTATGGATGACGTTCTCGACTTTACCGAACAGATGGTACGCCAATATAGCGTGCTTAATCAGGAGCAGGGCGTTCTGAATGTTGTTGAGGAACGCTTAAAAGGACTTCAGTTTCCCGTTCAACGCGTGGCTATGAAACACAGCGCTCTTTGCAGTCACTCTCTGTACGTGCCGGTACCCTGGGATCATGAAAACAAATACAACCTGGTATCTCAGATCAATCCCGGAGCCAAGGGAAAAACGCTTGTGCTCAATGGCCATCTGGATGTGGTCAGTGCGGAACCTTCCGATATGTGGTCCCGCTCACCTAATGAACCCTGGCGCAAAGATGGCTGGCTCTATGGCCGTGGTGCCGGAGACATGCAGTCTGGTGTTGCCGCGATGATCTATGCCGTTAAAGCGGTTCAGAATGCGGGTCTTAAGATCAAATCCCCGATTAACATTCAGACAGTGGTTGAAGAAGAATGCTCAGGAAACGGTGCACTCGCCTGCCTGCAGCAGGGTTTCGGGGGAGACTTTGTACTTATCCCCGAACCTTTCGGGCCTCAGATTTACAGCGCTCAGGTTGGCGTACTCTGGTTTAAAGTAACCGTTAAAGGACGTCCGGTTCATGTGCTGGATACTTCCGCCGGTATCAACGCCATTGAGAAGCTACAGCTGCTTCTGCCCTGGTTAAAAGAACTGGAACAGGATCTGAACGAGCACCACCGTCAGCCGCCTTATGACACTATCGATAAACCTTTCAATCTTAATATCGGCAAGATTGAGGGCGGCAACTGGGCCTCCAGTGTCCCCTCCCATGCTCAGCTTGAAGGGCGTATTGGCTTCCCCCCTGGCATGTCCGCTAATGAGATCATGCAGAAAGTCAGTGACTGCGTAGAAAAGGCAGCATTGAGCGAGCCCGCCTTTGCCGATCAGAAACCCATTGTCCGCTTTCACGGCTTCCGGTCAGAGGGACATCTTGTCGACATGAAACATGAAGGTATCCGGACACTTTCTGAAGCGCATCGCAGCCTGACGCATGCTGAGCCTAATCACTATCTCTCAACCTGCACCACGGATCTCAGGGCATTTCATTTCTACAGCCGTACTGCCGGCACCTGCTATGGCCCTGTCGCTAAAAACATTCATGGCGTCGATGAATGCGTCAATATCGAATCGATCCGACAAACGCTTAAAACCTACGCGCTCTTTATCAGCCGTTGGTGTGAACTGGAGTCAACATCATGAAACCTGTCTACCTGACCCATTACAAACGTACCGCCTTTAGCCGGGCACACCCGAAAAAGACAGAAGTAGACCCGTTCGCAGGAGAGCGGGGTGACCTGTTACTGGCAAAACTGATTGATAATGCCCTGGCAGAAACAGGGCTTGCCCCAAGCGCACCCGATGACCTTAGTATCGGTTGCGCCCTGAGCGTCAAAGACCAGTGGAGTTTCGGCGGACGCTACCCGCTTTTCCAGAGCAGGCTCGGCGATCAATGCGCCAGCCGCAGCATTGACCAACAGTGTGGTTCCGGCATTGCAGCCCTGCGCTCCGAGTTTATGAATATCGCCTCGGGCGCAGCAGATCTTTCACTGGCCGGGGGTTATGAAAACATGACCCGAATCCCGATGGGGCCTGCCTTGTTCCAGCAGGGTATTCTGACCGTGCCTGAGCTGCCGGAAAGCATTCAATCTCTGAAGCAGTATCAAATGGCTGTTGCTATGAACATGGGACTGACAGCAGAAGCTCTGGCTGAAAGCAACACCATCGGACGGGAAGAGATGGATCTTTTTGCCGAACAATCTCATCAAAAGGCAGCGCGCGCTCAGACCGAAGGCTTCTTAGACGGAGAAATTCTGCCTGTTGAAACCCATCAGGGAGTGTACTCAAAAGATGCCTGTATTCGTCCGGATACCCGAGCGGATCGGCTGGCCGAACTCAACCCCGTGTTTACCGAAGCCGGGCAAATCACAGCGGGTAACAGTTCTCCCCTGACATCCGGCGCAGCAGTTTCACTTCTTGCCTCAGAGGAAGCCGTCACTGCACACAATCTGACTCCCTCTGCCAGAATTTTGGCCGTGGCTGATCGCGGTGTAAGACCGGAAACCATGGGTGAAGGCGTTGTCCCGGCAGTGGAAAGGCTCTTATTAATGACAGGGCTAACAGCGGATCAGATCGACTTCTGGGAGATCAATGAGGCATTCAGTGTTGTTCCCTTATATGCCATCAGAACACTGGGAATAGACCCTGAACGGGTCAATATCAAAGGTGGAGCACTGGCGCTTGGGCATCCACTGGGAGCAACAGGTATTCGTATTACAGGCACACTGTCACGGGTACTGACAGAGCAAAAAGGTCGCTACGGCATCGCAGCCGCTTGTATCGGTGGCGGACAGGGCATCGCGATTCTGATTGAACGCATCTGACCTCTATTGTTTAAACAGCACCGCTTACTTTTGGGAATAAGGGTTGATCCCTTTCTATTCATTGGGGCATCTCGTGAACAGAGCACACCTGAACGTCTCTGCTCCCTTGCGTGCGGCCGCCTCACCGCTTTAATCCCACCGGGTACCGGACTTTGCCGGTACCCGGATTTTCTTTAACGGCCCGACAACCCTTTGTAATAGCACGCTTCTTCACCCTGCAATTTTGTTCAATACCTTGCCTCAGCAAACCGTCAGACTGCCTTCACTTTATGAACAACGCCGTTTATCGGAGGCACTATGTCAGATCTATCTTTCTTCAGCAGTTTCACAGGCACGGGCTCAATCGAGCTATCCGTGCTCTCTTCAATGACCATTTTCGCTTTAGTGGCCTCGATCACACCAGGACCGGTAAACCTGGTAGGTCTCAGTACTGGAGCCCGCTATAAGCTACCGGTCGGCCTGATTTTTATCACAGGGGCAACACTGGGGTTTGTCGTGCTTTTTATAGCAATCGGGTTGGGCTTGTATCAGGTGATGCGGGAATTTCCGGCGATAAACCAACTACTGCAATGGGGCGGAATCGGTTTTTTGCTCTGGTTGAGTTATTTGCTGATTAAGGATAACGGCGAGATCAGCGAGCAGGATCAGCAAAAAGCACCGGGCTTTATGACAGGAGCCATCATGCAGTGGCTTAACCCGAAAGCCTGGCTGGCTTCCGCTTCTGGTATTGCTGCTTATACGGCATCCGGCGAACTTAATGAGGTACTGATCTTTGCAGCAATTTACCTACCGGTGTGCTGGCTGTCACTTTCATGCTGGGTTTACGCTGGCGCTTTTCTGCGACGCTATGTTCATAACGCACGCATGATGCGAGTAATCAACCGCTCACTGGCTGGACTTCTGATAATCAGCTGTTTGCTGATTCTTCTGGAGAGCTAAGCAAGAGAGCATAAAAGAAAGATCCACCGGCAAGGCTATCCGATTCGGTACTGGTTGGGGGTCGCCTGCAGTACCTTTTTAAACACCCGCTGAAAATGGGGCTGATCTGCAAAACCTGCACTTAAAGCAGCCTCCACAATGGGCTGCCCCTGCTTCAGCGCCTGTTGTCCCAGCTGAATCCGTCGGTTGACCTGATAGGCGTGTGGTGTGAAACCAAAGTACTTTTTAAAGGCGCGAATCAACTGGGTAGGCGTAATGCCCGCAGCCCGACTCATCGCTTCAAGGGGCAAAACCTGTTCCGGGTGCTCATCCAACTGACGGGCAATAGCTGCAACGGCATCGGCAACAGGTTCAGCGGTGAGAATAACCGCGCCCTCTGATAAGGGCTCGGAGGCAGAAACAGCCAACAATCGCAGCACATCACTGAGAACATTCTCGATATCGGTATCCAGAATTTTTGGATCACAGTTCAAATCAGAAGCAATCAGACGCTCAAACAACCCTCTGACCTGATCGAACAGCGCAGGCTCTTCCATAAGATTAACAGGTATATCCCGCCAAACAGTATCAGACTGCAGACCAAGCCGTTGTGCTAACCTCGCAAGCCAACGGGTATCCAGATAAAACATCACATAAGACCAGGGCTGGTTATCCAGTGCAGAACAGGCGTGCACCTGATCCGGATTCATAAACACCATACTGCCCTGCTGAATTCTGTGGGAGTGTTCCCCGCTTCCCTCACCTTTAAGCTTCTGAATCTGATAACGGCTTTGCCCTTTAAGAATCAGCCCCATCGACCACTGTTTGTGAGTATGCGGCGCGTAACAGACCTTACGGCCATCTTTGATCATCCGCAGCTCAATGTATGGCAATTGACTATGCCGCCAAAAAAACGGCTTATTAGCTGATGACATGGCAGTTCCCCCTCAAGCCCAGTAACAAAAGCATCTAATACAGATACTTGATTTTACTCTATTTTTACATAATAAGACGGAACCCTTAACAACTTGCCCCATCTATAACGTCTATGGCTATAAGTTAAACGGCAGCGAAAACATTTTCACACCATTTTTTAATCAAAAGCATCGGAGTTAGTGAAATTTAGCTGCCAAAATACACCTTTATAAAACTATAACCCCTAAAGCAACTCCGGTAGACTAGCCGCTTTTCCGGACACCCTACTTTGCCAAGAGCATCGCTAAATTTATGTGTTTTAAACGCTTTGTATCGCCATCATTACTGCACCTTTTTGTTTTAACAGTTAGTGCGCTAGCACTATCAGGCTGCGCACTTAATGCCAATAAAGAAACACTAAATGCTATCCAATCCATGGATGCAGGATTGCAACAGCGCTTAGAAAACCTTGAACAACAGAACCAACAGCAAAGCCAGCAACTGACAAACCTCAAGAACCAGTTAAACAGCAGCGACAAAGCGATAGCGGAACTAAAAGCAAATCAGACCCGCTTGCTGGTCCTGGCCGAGGAAAAGAAAAAAACAGGCAGCCAAAACACCGCTACCAGTAATCCGCAACAACCCAACCCTCAAAGCAAAGTGATTCTGGGCAGTAAAGAATGGGCCTGGCTGGACGCAGCCCAGGCAAACTTCAGAGCCCGTGTTGATTCCGGTGCGACCACCTCTTCTATTCACGCACCCAGTCCGGTTTTCTTTGAACGCAACGGCGAAGAGTGGGTTCGCTTTGAACTCTTGACCGGTGATAAAGAAGAAACAGAACCCAGAACAATCGAAGCCCCTATTGTTCGCTGGGTACGCATTATTCAGGCCTCGGCCGAAGAAGCTGAGCGCCGCCCGGTGATTGAGGCCTGGATTCAGGTTGGCGGTTTACGGGAAAAAGCGGAATTCACCCTTGCTGACCGCTCTAATATGACGTTTCAGATACTGCTGGGCCGGGAGTTCTTTAAGGATGTCGCCCTGATCGATGTTGGCAAAGCTTACATTCACCCGAAACAAAGCCCGCAATCGCTAACAGATGGCACACCTTCTGAATAATCCCGAACCCAAGCCTGAAGCCGCATCACAGCAGTAACCATGGACATCAGTGACACATGATTAATCGACTGCCCTTTTATCTCTTCGTTGCCACCCTGGTTCTGGTCGGCGTCGCCCTAAGCCTTTATCGCCACTCGGTTTATGGCGTGCCCTGGTTTCCCGGTGAGCAACGCGAGCAGTGGGAGATTGAAGCCCGAATAGAGTTCACTGCCAATGGTGATCCCGCCAAGGTCGTCATGGCGGTCCCTGATGATCAGCAGAATTTTATCCTGACCGATGAAAGCAGTTCATCCCAGGGCTATGGTATTGCCCTGTTGGAACAACAGGGGCACCGCAAAGCAGAATGGTCGATTCGAAGCGCCGAAGGCCAGCAACTGATCTATTATAAGGTCCGCTTTTTAGCAGACCCGGATGCCCAGTATCAGACTCTGCCCCCCGGTAAACCAAACCCGCAATATTTTGAAGATGTCCGACAAACGGCAGCCCTATCCATGCTACAGGATGCGATGAAACGCTCTGCCGACAACCCGACTCTGGCCCGTGAGCTGATCCGACAGCTAAATGATGAGCAAAACCAGAATGCTGCGCTTCTTCTGAACAGTATGAACCGCGAGGATGCCTTGGTCAGTCTGCTATCGATGGAAGAGGTTCCGGCCCGAACCATCGCGGCACTCACCCTGGAAGACGGCCGACGTCGGCAGAGCGTTCAGCCCTGGGTACAGGTTTGGGATGCGCAAAAAGAAACATGGCAACTTTTTAATCCCCGTACCGGAAAAGAAGGCAAACCCGATAACCTGCTGATCTGGAGCCTTGACTATCAGAGCCTGCTGGATGTTATTGGCGGCCGTCAATCCGACGTCAGCTTCTCCATGATCGCGCAGGATATCTCTCCGGAAACCGCAACCCGCAAGAAGATAGAGGCCAACGACCTGCTCAACTTCTCGATTCACAGCCTACCGGTGGAAGAACAGGCGATGTTCAAGACCATTATGCTGATTCCGGTCGGTGCGCTGCTGGTGGTTTTCCTGCGAATTATTGTCGGTCTTAAAACCTCAGGTACCTTTATGCCGGTACTGATCGCCGTAGCCTTTGTACAGACAGAGCTTGCCACCGGTATTATCGGTTTTCTGCTGATTGTCGGTACAGGCCTTATGATCCGCAGCTACCTGTCTCACCTTAACCTGCTTCTGGTAGCCCGTATCTCTGCGGTCATTATCGCGGTGATTCTGATCATCTCTGTCTTCACCGTTATCGCCTATCGTGTAGGCCTTCTGGAAGGGCTCAGTATCACTTTCTTCCCGATGATCATTCTCTCCTGGACCATTGAGCGCATGTCGATTCTCTGGGAAGAGGAAGGCGCGAAAGAGGTCTTTATCCAAGGCGGTGGTTCTCTGTTCACCGCTGTTCTGGTTTATCTGGCGATGACCTCTGAACTGGTGCGTCACCTGACCTTTAACTTTGTCGGGCTGCAGCTGATCATCCTTGCGTTGATTCTGCTGCTGGGGAACTACACGGGTTATCGGTTAAGCGAGCTGCGCCGATTCCGGCATCTGGCGCAGGATTAAACCGTGAAACAACTCTTCAGCAATATCAGGGGCTTTATTGAGCTGCCGAAGAAGCTGCGTCAGCGTGGCATTCTCGGTATGAACCAGCGTAACCACAGCTACATAGGTCGTTACAACGACCGGTCAAAGTATCCGCTGGTGGATGACAAACTGAAAACCAAACATATCGCCCAGCAGGCCGGTGCAACCGTACCTGAGCTGATCGGCGTTATCAAAAGCCAGGTGCATGTAAAAGAGATTCATGACCTGGTGGCTGACTGGCCGGGATTTGTCATCAAACCCGCTCAGGGCTCCGGTGGTAAAGGGATTCTGGTAGTCACCTCCCATAGTGGTGGTCGCTACACCAAACCCTCAGGGGCAGAGCTGAGTCGGGAAGATGTGGAGCGTCATATCACCAACACCCTGGCGGGCCTTTTCTCTCTGGGGGGTAAAAACGATGTTGCTGTGGTGGAGAACCTGATCGAATTTGACGACAGTTTTGCCGATTTCAGCTACGAAGGCGTGCCGGATATTCGGGTCATCATTTTTCACGGTTATCCGGTGATGGCCATGATGCGCTGCTCAACCGCAAGCTCTGACGGCAAAGCCAACCTGCATCAGGGGGCTGTGGGAGTCGGACTGGATATCGCCACCGGCAAAGCGGTACGCGCTGTACAACACAACCATCCGGTTAGCCATCACCCGGATACCCAACGCCCGCTGGATGAGCTGCAGATCCCCGACTGGGAACAATTACTGGTGCTCGCCGCCAGTGCCTGGGAAATGACCGGACTGGGGTATATCGGAACCGATATGGTGCTGGATAAAAGCCGCGGACCTATGGTACTGGAGCTGAATGCCCGCCCCGGCTTAGCGATCCAAACCGCCAACGGCACCGGCTTACTGCCCCGCCTGCAGAAGATTGAAGCCCTGAAGCAACAGGGCATCGTCCACAACACTCCGGAAGAACGGGTTGCCGTTAGCCGGGAGTTGTTTGCCAGCTAGGCGCTGCCCGCAGGACTAATACGTCCGTTCAATTTTATGGCGGGCCATAAAAGCTTCACTGGTAAAGACCCCCATTAAGGTGCCGGATGACAGCACCAGGGTGCCGATAAAGATCAGGCTCAGCAGATTGCCATCGGTGGCAGTCAGATCAGTAAAAAGGTAAATACCCGCCAGAATGGTATAGCCGGAAAGGGCAAACTTGTTCATGGTAAAGTCAATCATCAGCTGAAACGCCCAAAGTTTTTTCTCAGACTTCCGGCGCGCCATTACCAGACGGGAGTGCAGCCAACCACCAAGCACTCCCGCTAAAAGGCACAAAAGCGCAAACGGGAAAAAGCCCGAGTGCTCACCCAGAACATAACCGATTCTCAATGACAGCCCGAAAGCAACCATCCACATCAACATTAAAGGTCCAACGATAAGGCCCATCACACACTCCTTGTAGCTATCAAAAGCAGATTAAAAAAGATGGAGCAGCTTACCTGCCCAAAAACATACGTTCAAACTGTTTGATGTTCTGCCGGATATAATCCAGAAATGCCTGCATCGCGGGTGTCGGGTGTTTCGCCTGAGGGTGTACCACGCAAAAATCCCGCCTAAGGGGAAATCCCTCCAGATCAACGACTTTAAGCCTTCCCAGTTCAAGCTCCGCAGGAATGCTCAGCTTGGGCAGTACACCCACTCCCAGACCAGAAATAACACCATGCTTGACCGAATCATTAGAGCCTAACTCCATTCCGGGCTTAAACCTCAGTTTCTGCTGCTGGCAGTGCTGCTCAAGCGCCAACCGACTGCCGGAGCCAGGCTCACGAACCAGAAGATTGCTGTCGAGAAACTGTTGAGGTGTAACCAGGTCCTGTTCCAGTAACGGATGATCATCCGGCACTACGGGCACCAGTTCGTTATCCAGAAACGGCAGGGATACCAGCGCACGATCCACCGGCACCATACCCATAATGATCAGGTCGTCATTGTTATCGTTCAGTCGCTGTAAGGCAGTGGCACGGTTTACTACCTTGACACTGACACTAATTTTGGGGTGCAGATCCAGAAAGCCCCGCAACAGATAGGGCACCATGTACTGAGCAGTACTTACCGCGACCAAACGCAGTTCACCGGCAACATTACCTTTTAACGCGCCAAGATCCGTTTGCAGGTTAGAGAGTTCGATAAAGATATGGTTAATGCTTTCTGCCATCCGCTCCGCTGCGGCAGTGGTAAAAAGCCTGCGCCCGACGTATTCAAAAAGGGGCTGTTCCAGCGCCTGCTCCAGCTGTCGAACCTGACTACTGACCGCGGGCTGAGTAAGACCTAAAAGCTCGCCCGCTTTGCTGTAGCTACGTAATTCATAAACAGCCTTGAAGACCTGAAGCTGGCGAAAAGTCAGTCTGCCAGTGAGTTTATTAACGGAGAGAGGCATAGCATTTCCTGAAAGTTTATCTATAGACAAAAGCTTATAGGTAAACGAAAAAATATCAATTTTACCTTATCCCTAAAGCACTCTAATCTGCTCCACTTCTGAGGGCAAATCATACGCTTGTCTGACCGTTTTGATTTGTTTTCAGCAATAGCACAATCGGCCAGAGTCGAAGGCGAGTTTCAGATCAGGGTTTAGCGACTTTCTGAAATTAGCCTTTAACTCGGGCCATTTTTTTGCCCTTATTTTTACCCGATCAACCGCGCCTTTCACTGCCTCCCTTCCCTATTACTGCCAGAAACGCCGAAATTCTGTCATTCAGGCAAACAGCTATGCCGCGAGGCATCATCCAGCTCCAAAGGAAGCACCAGGGTACTAAAATCCATCGCCCGAGATTTGTCACACAAAGAGCCTTCCATTCCACCGGTATTGTATTCCGCATTCAGAACAGGCTTACCGGCATCAATAAAGGGCTTGAGCATCTCGCACTCATCGTATTCGAAACACTGTTCATTAACGGAAAAATCATAGTAAGCCACTAATTGCCTGATCTGATTTAAATCGTTCTTGAGGCCAACCGACAAACCCCGTTTATGGGCTTCGTTACCGATAAAGCGGTTATAAGCCAACTGATCTGTCGCTGTCAGGTTGAAACCAGGGCTATTGGTGTAGCCGTCCATATTGTCCGGCTCTACGCCATCACACCCCTTCTCTTCAGCCAGGTCCAGACGGTTTTTCATCACGTCATGAACTGCCGAATGCCGGATGTCCAACCAACGCTCCTGATCCCAGCCATCAAGGGTTTTACCTAGCGTTTCTGCCGGAAAATCACCCTTATCTTCACGATAATTTTCATAAGAACCCGCCGAGAAATAGCAGATAACCTTACGCCCTTCACCCTGAAGGTTGGCAATCTGAGTTTTCGGGGTATCGAACAGATCAACGTCATAGATCTCAACGTTGTAGCTGGTATTCAGCGTGCCCTGTAGCTGCCACTGCCAGGTCACCCCAACATCGGGTCGATACCAGCTTCCCTCAGTGACCGGATCAACGTTGGGATCTAATCCGGTATCATCGGATGAACCACCAGAGTCACCGCAGCCCGCAAGAAGCAACATAATCCCTAAAACCACATAGCCCAAAGGCCTGTCGGACTCCCTCTTCGCCATTCCTTAACTCCAACACTGGTAAACCTGAAAGATGCAGGCCTGCTCAAGCAAGCGGCAGGTCAAAAACCAATTGATACGCCAATATCAGCCATATAGCCAGCAAGATAACGTTACTGATCGCAAAGACCAGAAAACGATGAAAGACGCGGTTATAAGTCAGATGAATCAGACTGTGCAGTACCCGCAGCCCCAGATAAACCCACGCAAGAACCAGTACTACAGCCGTTACCGCATCCAGCAGATAAAACAGCAAAGCAGACAGGTAAAAAAGAACCGGTAACTCCAGCAGGTTCATGTAGTTGCGATTAACCTGTACAACACGCTCGGGAACCTGATCCGTTTCCTGAAGTTTAAAATCATTAATATGATTTCTCCCGCTGCGAATCACCGCGAAGCGGCGAAACGGAATTAGCAAAAGCACCAGAAAAGTCCAGAACACCAGCGCCAGTACCGGCAGAAAAATCAGTTTTCCGTTAATAACATCCATCCGTCGTTATCCTTTAAAAGTCTTTGAAAAAGAAAGCGTTAAAAACTAAGTCGCAGCACGACTAATGGTCAGACCATGCTTTTTCAGTTTACGAACCGCACTGGGCTGACTGATCTGCAGATACTCCGCCAACTGATAACCGGAGCGGCAATGCTGAATCGCCTGCTGAAGCGCCTGTTTTTCAGCTTGCTCCAGAATCGCTTTCAGACTCCGAGGTTCCGTAGGCTCAGCTAATACAGATCTTGATTGTTCGCTATCCGAGAGACCCGGATCATAATCCTTAGCGGAGCCTCCCGCTGCCTCAAGACCAACCTCCAGATCAAGCGTCCGAATCATCTCGCCTTCGGAGGAAACAAACCAGCGCTCCAGGGTGTTTTCCAGCTCACGGATATTACCCGGCCAGGGCATCTGCTGCAGTCGTGCCTGCAGATGCATCGGCAGCTGTTTCTGCTGCTGATATTTACGATTCAGACGCCCCAGAATATGCCCTGCCAGCACGGGAATATCCTCACTACGCTCCCTCAGGGATGGGATATAAACCGGCACCACATTTACCCGATAGTAGAGATCCGGCCGGAACAATCCCTCTTCCACCATCTCACTGAGCTGGCGGTTGGTGGCGGTAATCAGCCGGAAACGCGCCTTGCGAGGTTTGACGCTGCCGACCGGAGTAAACTCCCCATCCTGCAGCACCTTCAACAGCTTGGCCTGCATCGCCTGAGGCAGTTCCCCCACTTCATCCAGAAACAGAGTGCCACCCTCAGCACTTTCAATCAGGCCGGATTTCCCCTGACGGGATGCGCCACTAAAAGCACCGGCTTCATAACCAAACATCTCAGACTCGAACAGGTTTTCCGGAATCGCGCTGCAGTTCACCTCGACAAAGGGTTTCTCTTTACGGTCACTCAGCTGGTGAATCAGACGGGCGAAGGCGGTTTTACCGACACCGGATTCCCCCTGAAACAGCACCGCCACCTCGGTATCCGCAATCCGGCGGATCAGCTGAATAATCTCCCGCACCGGACGACTTTTAAACGCCAACCCGGCCAGCTCTTCACTCTGCTGCGTATCCAGCAGTGGCTGCAACAGCCGCTGCTGCAGCTGCTCGTACTCCTGCTGCAGCATCTGCAGATCGGTCAGATCCCGGGAGAAGCTGATCACCCGTTCAATCCCGCCCTGCTCATCAAAGATCGGAAAACCCAGCGCCATCACCTGAAAGCCCTGACTGGTGGACTGCATCAGCTGGACGTCCCGTTTGCGCTTCAGCACTTCAAGGGTCACTGAGGGCGTAAGGATGCCGGACTCCTGCAGCTCCTGAACCGTCTTTCCCACAGCTTCACTGATAGGCGGGCCATAGATGCGGTTGAAGTTACTGCTGGCTTTCAGGATCACCCCATCACCATCAGTCACCACGATATTGTCGGAGGATTTATCCAGAATCATCGCCAGCTCTCTTTCGGAGGAGCGATCAAAGCCGGATGAGTGTTCAGGCGTCGCGGTCATAAAAGCATTATCCGTTAGGGAAACTGAATCGTTAAATCATGCAATTCAATTATGAATCACGATTCAAAAATAAATCAAAAACCCCAATAAAACAATTCATAAATGAATCAAAAGCACTGCACAACTTATGCAATCCACTGATTTATAAGCATTTATTATTCTGGCACACCCATTGCAAACTGACCCTCCAGTTTAGAAACACCGTGCAATTTGATTAGCGTAACCGCACAAACACTGGAGCGAGATCATGCCAAAAGAACTGAACCAACCTCTGGGTGGAAACGAGATGCCACGCTTCGGCGGACCAGCCACCATGATGCGCCTGCCGACTCAGGAAGGCACTGAAGGGCTGGATGCCTGCTTTGTCGGCGTACCTCTGGATATCGGCACCTCCAACCGCCCCGGTGCGCGTCTGGCTCCTCGTCAGATCCGTGATGAATCCCGCATGCTGCGCCCTTACAACGTCGCGACCCGTGCTGCGCCATTCGACAGCCTGCAGGTTGCCGATATCGGTGATGTCGCCATCAACACCTTCAACCTGCTGAAGAGCATGGACATCATTGAAGAAGCCTACGACGAGATTATTGCAGATGGCTGCAAGCCTCTGACGTTGGGCGGTGACCACACCATCGTACTGCCGATTCTGCGCGCCCTGAAAAAGAAATACGGCAAGATCGGCATTGTTCATATTGATGCTCACGCGGATGTTAACGATCACATGTTTGGCGAGAAGATCGCCCACGGCACTCCGTTCCGCCGCGCGCTGGAAGAAGACCTGATTGATGGCGACCGTGTCGTGCAGATCGGTCTGCGTGGTACGGGTTACAGCGCCGAAGATTTCGACTGGCCCCGTGCGCAGGGCTTCCGTGTTGTACCTGCCGAAGAGTGCTGGCACAAATCCCTTGCCCCGCTGATGGAAGAAGTTCGTGAAAAAGTAGCTGGCGGCCCGGTTTATATCAGCTTTGATATCGACGGCATCGACCCGGCTTATGCCCCGGGAACCGGTACCGCTGAGATTGCAGGTCTGACCGTGCCTCAGGCACTGGAAGTGGTTCGCGGCTGTCGCGGACTGGATATTGTTGGTGGAGATCTGGTAGAAGTGTCGCCGCCTTACGACACCACAGGCAACACCGCACTTCTGGGCGCGAACCTGCTGTACGAAATGCTGTGTGTTCTGCCGGGCGTGCACTACCGCGATTAAGCGAACCCCGGCAACACAGAACAACACGCCCTCTGCTGGCAATGAGGGCGTGATTCACAACGATAACAACAGATCAACACGACAATAAAGACAACAGGACTACCCTATGAGTGCAAATCTAGATAAAACAGAAGCCAGTCAGGTTCTGCTGGATCAGACCGGTGATGTTAACGAACACTTCAGCCGCAAGGATTACCTGAAGTTCATCATCCCATCCCTGATCGGCGTACTTTTCTTCCTGACCCCTATCTTTGTGGAAGGCAAAGTAACCATCGGCATGGGTGTGATTGCGGACTTTTTTAAAGCGCTGCTGAAAGAAGACCTGCCACTGATTACCGTTGCCCTGCTGAGTGTTTCAGCCCTCATCTCAGTTATTGTTTCTCTACTGCCCGAGACTGAGAAACTGAAAAACAGCGCACTGGGTTCTGTTTTCCGCGTTAGCCTGCCCTGGTTGACTCTGCGGGTGCTGGGTGCCGCTTTTGTGATCCTGACCTGGCAGGAAGTTGGGCCAGAATGGATCTGGAACCGAAATACCGGTGGTGTTGTGCTCTACGACCTGGCACCGGCGCTTATTACCTTCTTTTTCTTTGCCTCACTGTTGCTGCCCCTTCTGGTGGACTTCGGCCTGATGGAATTTATCGGCACTCTGGTACGTAACGTCTTCCGTAAGGTGTTCCGCCTGCCGGGTCGTTCTTCCATTGATGCGGTAGCGTCCTGGATCGGTTCCGGCACTGTGGGCGTTCTGATTACAACGCAACAGTACGAAGGTGGTTTCTACTCCAAACGGGAATCGGCAGTTATCGCCACCAACTTCTCCATCGCATCCATCGCGTTCAGTCTTGTTGTTGCTGACTTTATCGGTATTGGGCACCTGTTTATCGAGTTCTACGCTGCGGTATTGATCGCAGGTCTTGTGGCTGCCGTTATCACGCCCCGTCTGCCGCCACTGAGCTGGAAGAAAGATGAATACGCTGAAGGCGTTGGTAAACAGATTAAAGAAGATGTGCCCAATGATGTTTCCCTCTACAAATGGGGTGTACACCAAGCCGTTGTTCGTGCCCAAAAAGCACCGGGGTTCGGTCAGCTGATCAAAACCGGTCTGCATAATGTGGCGGATATCTGGTTTGGCTTACTGCCACTGGTGATGGCGATCGGTACGCTGGCCATGGCAATGACCGAGTACACCCAGATCTTCACCTGGTTGTCCGCTCCGTTTATTCCGCTGCTGGAACTGCTGCAATTGCCGGAAGCGGCTAAAGCAGCACCTGCACTGCTGGTAGGTTTTGCGGATATGTTCCTGCCTGCCATCGTCGGTAAAGGCATTGAAAGTGAACTGACCCGCTTTGTGATCGCCGGTGTCTCCATGACCCAGCTGATCTATATGTCCGAAGTAGGTGTACTGCTGATCAAGTCCAAGATCCCGCTGAATCTGCCGGAACTCTTTGTGATCTTTATCCTGCGTACCCTGATCACCCTGCCAATTATCGCCCTGCTGGGCCACTGGTTGGTGGGCTAAAAAGCCTTAAACCGGGCGTCAGCGCAGACGCCCGTGATAACTCTCACTTGATGCCGGCCACTCCCGTTAGTGCCCCGGCCTTTGCAAAGACCCGTGATCAGAACGGTCAATTCTCGGCACGGGATCTTTGCTTTTTTTACCAGCCTTCCCCATGCTCTGCCTCAAGTTAAAGCCTTAAAAAGCGAAATTTAAACATCCTGAAACCGTTCAGACGATAAAACTGCTACGTTTTCTACAAAGAAGTATTTTTATCTTGCGCGACTTTAGTAGAAAATACCCGACCAGAAAAAATAACGGACAGCCGGGTCCATTCCCACCGGACTGATCCGGCCATAAGAAACAACCATTGGAGATGGCTCAGCGTGGACAAAATTGTTAAGGGCGTTCTGAATTTTCGCCGGAACGTATACCCCGAACACAAGGACTTGTTTGGAACCCTGGCCTCCGGCCAAAGCCCCGATGTTCTCTTTATTACCTGTTCCGATTCCCGTATCGATCCGAATCTTCTGACCGGCACCGTTCCCGGCGATCTGTTTATCTGTCGTAACGCCGGCAACATTATCCCACCGCACAGCAATGAAACCGGTGGCATGACCGCGTCCGTTGAATATGCCGTTGCGGTTTTAGGCGTTCGACACATTATCATCTGTGGCCATACTGACTGCGGTGCCATCAAGGGCGCACTGGATATGAACGCGCTGGATGGTCTGCCTCACGTTAAAGAATGGCTGGGTCACTGCCGGTCTGCGATGGAGATCGTGCGCGAGCGGCATAATATCGGTCATAGCGAGTGTATAGGCACCGAACATCTGGACGAAGCGATTGAGCAGAATGTTCTTCAGCAGGTTCAGCATATCCGCACCCATCCGGCAGTCGCAGCGAAACTGGCGACCGGCAAGGTGGATATCCACGGCTGGATCTACAACATCAAGACCGGTGGCGTTCGTTGCTGCGGCCATAACGATACTGAATTTCAGGCCTTTGAACAGCAGTACGCGGAAGTGATTGACCGAGTCAAAGAGTGATTCCGAAATTTTCAAAATCCTTCTGGAACAGGGGCTTACCCTGTTCCACTCTCCCCCCTAAGCAGAATAATTTTTATCTCTTAATAAATTAAGGCATAATAGTGCGCCTCTTTTTCGCTGAACCAACCCAGCTGTCAGGTACACCTTAAACCTGCCAGGCAACAGACCGCCCACAAAGGCAGGTTGGTTATGACAAACAGCTTTATTTTCAGCCCGTACTTTATGTCAGCGACCTTATCCAAGCTGGATCAGGTCTTGCTGCTATTGTTTTTAAAGTTTCTTAATCCGGAGCAACAGGTTCGGAATTAAAGTGGCTTAAAAACGGGGTTGTCAGTCGGGCTGCACTATAAAACGGAGAGCTACCGTAATGAAATTTGCTAAAGTCACCATCGTAATGGGTTCTCAGTCTGACTGGGCCACCATGCAGGAAGCCACCAAGCCTTTAGAAGCGCTGGGTGTTGAATATGTTGCTGGTGTTGTTTCTGCCCACCGCACCCCACAACGACTGGTTGAGTTTGCAACCCGCGCCCACAAAGAAGGTACCGAAGTGATTATCGCTGGTGCCGGTGGCGCTGCTCACCTGCCGGGCATGATCGCTGCAGAAACCCACCTGCCGGTTGTTGCTGTACCTGTTGCCAGCCGTCACCTGAAAGGTATGGACAGCCTGCTGTCTATCGTTCAGATGCCCCGTGGTGTTGCGGTCTGTACTCAGGCGATTGGTGAAGCCGGTGCTTATAACGCTGGCCTGATGGCCGCTCAGATGCTGGCGATGAAAGACGAAGCCCTGCGTGAGCGCCTGATCGAATTCCGTAAGAAGCAGACAGACGGCGTGGCCTTCGAACTGGTCACTGACTGATCTTCTGCAGCGGGCGCTTTGGCGCCCGCTTGTCGTTAAAGGCTACAGAACGCTGCCGCGCTCGGCCTGAGACCGCTGTGATAAAGGTTTTAGAATGCAAAGCATGAGAGCTCATGCAAGTTTGAGGATTGACGTATGAAAGTTGCCGTTGTCGGTAGCGGCCAGTTGGCCCGCATGATGGCATTGTCTGCCTGGCCTATGGGTATTCAGTTCAGCTATCTGGTGCAACAGGGTGATTCCCTTGACCCGATCACAAGCCTTGGCGACGTGATCTACGACGAGGACTACCCGGAAGCGGAAGCTCTGTACAAAGCCCTGGGCGAACCGGATGTCATCACCGTTGAAAAAGAAGCGGTAGATACCGATCGTCTGAAAGCACTACAGGCGTTCTGCCCGGTTTATCCTGATCCGAAAATGCTGGAAACCTGCCGTCACCGTGGTCTGGAAAAAAGCTGGGTGAACGAGCAAGGCGTTGATGTTGCCCCTTACCGTCGTACCGGTAACCGTCAGGAGATTCTGGCGGCACTGGAAGAAATCGGTTATCCGGCGATTCTGAAAACCTGCACCGGCGGCTACGATGGCTACGGCCAGTGGCGCATCAAAAGCGCAGACGATGCTGCAGCTCTGGAAGAAGACGTGTGCAATCTGGACTGTGTACTGGAAGGTTTTGTCACCTTCAAACGCGAAGTCTCCATGATCGCCGTTCGCAATGCCGAAGGTGAAAGCCGCTTCTACCCGCTGACCGAAAACCTGCACCGTGACGGTACCCTGCTGACCTCTAAGGCTCCGGCACCGAACCTGACTGCAGCACTGCAGCAACAGGCGGAAGAGATCGCTAACAAACTGCTGGCGGCATCCAACTACGTGGGCATTCTGGCGATTGAGTTCTTCGTCACCGACGTTGATGGCAAAGAGCACCTGGTCGTTAACGAGATGGCTCCTCGCGTGCACAACTCCGGCCACTGGACACAGCTGAGCTGCATCAGCAGCCAGTTCAACAACCATGTTCGTGCTATCACGGGTCTGCCACTGGGCAACACTCAGGCGATGAAGATCACCGGCATGGTGAACCTGCTGGGTGTTGAGATGGACAACAGTGTTCTGGTCAACAGCGACCAGCAGCTGCACGGCTACGGTAAGAGCCTGCGTCCGGGCCGCAAGATGGGTCATATCAATCTGGTAGCCGACAGCTACGAAGATCTGGATGCTCAGATTAACGCCACGCTGGCGAAGGTTTATCCGGAAGGCTAAGCCGCCAAACCAGATTTGCCATGGCGTTAAACAAAAAACCGAACTCAATGAGTTCGGTTTTTTATGCCCTGCATCGGGGTATAAAGCTGTCGGAAGGCGCGCCCACAGCGCTTTTCCGACCTACCAACAGACCTCTTTTAGGCCGAAAGACAACCCTATGTGATGAACCCCGAAGGTCGGAAAAGCCAAAGGCGCCTTCCGACACAGGCACCAGTTGATATTAAGCCTCGATACCGGTTTCTTCAGCATCATCCACGCGGCTTTCATCAGCCAGTCCCGGCAGATGAAAATCAAAGTCATAGAAGTGCTGCTCGCCTTCTTCGATGCGGATCTTCATACAGCCTTTCAGCCCTTCCAACTCGCCGGTGGCAGAGTCCGGTACGACTTCGAGAATCAGCTGGTCATAACCGCGATCCATCAGCCCAAAGTGCTGCAGCACAAAACTGCCATTTTTACCACAAAGGGAACCGGTCACTTGCTCAATAGCGACATATCCGGCAGAACCCTTGGTCGGCGTCAGCGCACTCAGCATCTCGCCCTTACTGGTAGCCTCCAGCTCACCGAAAAATGTCTTATCAATCGACATACGACCCAGCGCCATACCATCAGCACCTTCGGCGTAGTTATCAAGACGGTTAAGGGCGACGTTAAATTTTCCGCTGATCTGCATAGCACTATCCTTAAAACTCAGTCTAAAAGGTTCAGCCGATTCACGCTGGCTAAAAAATACAGCGCACAGCATTGCCCAAAGACCTATCAAGAGCAAGCCCGGAACACTCTGGCTTAACTGACGGCAGCCTCAGTCCGGGTATCCAGTTTCCGCATTTTCAGATACAAACCGCTGCCCGCCAGAAGACCGATCACCGAAAGCCCCCACCAGATACGATCAGCATCCAGCGCCTCAAGGGAAAGTAGCCCACCAATCGCAAGGTGTCCCAAAAATGCCACCACTCCGCCAATACAGGAGTAAAAGCCGTAGTAACTACCCAGTTCAGATTTATCACAAAACCGGGGCACACTGGACGCTAAAAGCGGCAGAATCAGCATAGAACCAAAACTGAAGGTGATCGCAAAACCGATAAAATTAAGCCGGTAGTCAAAACTGAAAGCCAGTGTAAACCAGAGGAAAGATGCCCCCATCAGCACCAAGCCAAGTCCCATTGCACGGCTACGCCCTATACGAGCAGGAACATAGCGGTTTACCGGCATCTGAAAAAAAATCCCCAACACCGAAGAGATCATAAAGACCAGAGTGATCACACCGGCTTCCAATCCCCGCGACTCAACCTCATGGGGCAGCGAGAGATAAAGCTGATGAAAAAAGAGCTGAAAGCAGCAGGCAAACGCGACAAAACCGATAAAAGCCCGATTCTGCAGCATGCGCTGCCACTGTCGCCAGAACGGCTCCCCGCCCTGGCGTTTCTTCTGGCTGGTTAACTCCGGCAGATAATGACGCTGAATCAGAAACAACAATCCAAAAAGCGATGCCGCTGAAAGTCCAACCCACATAAAATCAAAGTTCAGCAGGAACATACCCACTAAAGGGCCAAGAAACATACCCGCTTCACTGCTCCAGTTCTGCAGCGCAAAGATACGATCCCGATGCTCACCATCAGTGGCCTCATGAGCCAGATAAGCATTACTGGAAGGGGTAAAGAGCGCACCGGCAAACCCGGTCAGAAACGCGCCCAACAGCAGAAATGCAAACTGCCCGGCTACCGCCAGCAGCAGGAAACCAGCAATTCGCACCAGACAGCCCAGCAGGATCAGCCGCTTGTAGCCGAGGTAATCTCCAAGGGTGCCACCCACCAGAAACAGCCCCTGCTGACTTAACACCCTGAGACCAATCACCAGCCCCACATGCCAGGGGCTTAACCCCAGGTTACGCTGCAGGTGATCCGCCAGAAACGGCAACAGCATGTAGAAACCCAGGTTAAAGCTGAAGCCGTTAAGTATCAGTACACGTCCGGCGACAGAGACCTGTTTCAACTCACTGTAGAGATAAGCGGGGTTCATGAGGCCATAGATACCGGCAATGGCATCAGGCGGCGGCGGGGAGTACGTACAAAAGGAATACCCTGCTGGTCATAGGCCAGCTCCGCCTTTACACCATAAACCTCTTCCACCAGATCGGCACTCAGCACATCGGCAGGAGCCCCCTCTGCCAACAGCTTGCCGCCCTTCAGCACCAGCAGATTGTCGGCGTATTGTGCGGCCAGATTCAGGTCGTGCAGTATCATGACCGAAACCCAATGTTGCTGATGGGTTTGCTGATCGAGATGATCCAGCATCACCTGCTGAAAATGCAGATCAAGGGCACTGACCGGCTCATCCAGCATCAGGATTTTAGGGTTTCGCATCAGCGCCTGTGCAAAAAGAATCATCTGACACTGACCGCCACTCAGGGTGCGCACATCCCGCTGAGCAAGATGCAGAAGGCCGATCTGATCCAGAGCTTTAAGCGCCTTTTCGATCAGAGGGTCAGCAAGCTTCAGCGACAGCGCATTCAACTGCCCCAGTAAAACCACCTCCAGCACCGTAAGCCCGATATCCAGACGGATATCCTGCGGCATATAGCCAAAACGCTGCCGCCAAGGGTTCAGATTGCGGTAATCAAGGTGTTCAGAATCAAACAGCACCTCGCCGGATTGAGGCTTGATGTCGCCAAACAGCACTTTCAGCAGACTGCTTTTCCCTGTGCCATTTGGGCCAATGATCACATGGGTTTTCCCCGCTTCCAGTGTAAAACTCAGCTGATCGGCCAGTACCAGATCTCCAAATGCCAGCGACAAATTTCGGACTTCCAGCATCAGTTTGCCCTCTTACCAATAATCATCCAGAAGAAAAACGGCACGCCGATAATGGCCGTAACAATACCGATCGGAAAAAGCGCGCCCGGCACTAATGACTTGGACAGCACTGAGGCACTGGAGAGCAGGAACGCCCCAACCAGAAAAGAGAGCGGCAGAAAATAGCGTTGATCCTCACCCACCAGCATGCGGGCAATATTCGGCGCAACAATGCCGATAAAACCGATAATGCCGACAAAGCTGGTGACTGTTGCTGTCATCACAGCGACCAGAATCAGGGTTTTCAACCGCAGCCTCACCACATTGACACCAAGACTCTTGGCTCGCTCCTCCCCCAAACGCAACGCTGTCAGCTTCCAGGCATCGCGCATCAGAATCGACATACACACCATTGTCACACCAGCAGTAATG
This sequence comes from Oceanospirillum sp., assembly GCA_048270425.1. Lineage (GTDB taxonomy): Bacteria > Pseudomonadota > Gammaproteobacteria > Pseudomonadales > Halomonadaceae > Oceanospirillum. The sequence continues at coordinate 7,316 of JBLWSY010000023.1, read as the reverse complement.
CCAACATTCAGCCAGTTAGCTTTGGTCAGGCTGCCAAACAACCAGAAGAGAATCTGCTGGCTCAGCTCCGGAGACGAGACAAACTGCACCAGTGACAAGAGCGACTGAAACAGAAACAGCAAAGCGATCCCTGCCAGAATCAACTGACCTGAGGTGATATGGCGCATCATTGCCAGCCCGAATAACAGCCCTGCCGACAACATACAGCAGACAAAAGCACCAAGCGGCACAGCTAATTCAGTATTCAAACCCAGGGAGCCGATATACAGCATCAGCGCTGCGCCAAACCCCGCCGCTGCCGCCATACCTAAGGTGTAAGGACTGGCCATAGGGTTATTCAGTAACGTCTGCATTTCGGCACCGCCAACACCCAAAACACCGCCCACGATCAGAGCCATAAGGGCTATCGGCAAGCGCAGATTGGCCACAATCACCTCAGCATTACCTGAGGTTTCTACCGGAAACCCCATGAGCTTAAGTAGCACATTAACCACATCGGAAATACCCAACAACGAAGGGCCGGTGGCAATATCCAGCACAAAAGAGGTAAGCAGAATCGCACCTAGCCCCATGAGTATCAGGCCACGACGGCTTTCCTGCTGTCGCTGTTGGTGAAGCGTTTTGGAGAGGATGGCAGTGCTCATCAGAATAAAATCCAATTGATAATAATTTGCATAAGCATTTTAATTAAATATAGAATCCAAACAAGACTTTTCAGGGCTAAGATCCGATACAGCTCTATAAAAATTAATCAATTTCCCTTTATAAAACTGAATGTTAGGAAGACACATGCTGCAGAAACTGTTCGCAATTACCGCTCTTCTCCTGTCGGCCTCAAGCTTTGCGGATGAGGTCACTATTAAGGATATTCTGGACAGGGAGGTCAGTTTTGATGCCCCGGCCCAACGTGTTGTTGTCGGCTTTTATCCCGAAGATTACATGGCGATCGGCACTGAAGCGGCCTATGACAAGGTCGTGGGACTGTCGAAATATATCTGGCAGGCACGTGCAGCCAATTGGGATATGTATGTCAGACACCGCCCGTCTTTGGACGAGATTCCCGGTATTGGTCGGGTTGATACCAAAACGTTTTCCGTGGAGAAGGTGATCAGTCTCAACCCCGACCTCATCATGCTGGCTGACTGGCAGTTCAAAGGGCTGGGTAGCGAGATCGAGCAACTCGAGAGCGCAGGCATCAAAGTGGTCGTTGTGGATTTCAACGCCCAAACGCTGGAGCGTCACGTTAAAAGTACCCAGCTGATCGGCGTCATTACCGGGCAGGAAGAGCGCGCCGCTAAAATCGCGGATGAGTACCGTAAAAACATTGAAAACATTACCAGTCGCCTGGAAGAAGCCGGATTACCTCAACCGAAAATTTACACAGAGTACGCATCATCCGGTGTCGATGAGATCGGTTATACCTTCGGCAAAAACATGTGGGGTGCTATCGCGAAAATGGCTGGGGGCGATAATATCTCAGCCCCTTACGTAGAATGGTGGGGCAAGCTGAATCCTGAACAGATTCTGGCCGCCAATCCCGACATTATTGTCCTGACTGGCTATGAGAATGCAGGCAGCGACGATGGCGTCCTTATGGGTCAGGGCGTCGATGAGACTGAAGCAAAAGCCCGACTGAAAGGCTTTAAAGATCGTCTGGGCTGGTCAAGTCTGAATGCGGTACAAAACAACCGGATTTACGGTGCTTACCACGGGGCCTGCCGAACCATTATGGATGGCGCTATGCTGCAGTTCTACGCCAAAGCGATGTATCCGGAATTGTTCAGTGATCTGAACCCTGAAGCCGCTTACAAGAACTTCTACAAGAAGTATCTGCCCGTGGTTCCTGAAGGCACCTTTATGACACAACTGTAAACCGATGGCCGGGGAACGGGATATTTCGCAATGTTCTGTTCCAAGGCCAGCAAATGGCAGGTGGAGGGAGATCAGAGCTCTGATGCGCCCTCCTCCAACAACATTTTCAGAATCGGTAACTCAAAATGCCGCTTAGCGGTAATCGCGTAGAAGTTCTCGATCACGCCTTCCAAGGTGCAATATTTTTTAAGCAATCCACTTTCGATCTCATCCTGCACCACAACCTCGGGTACCACGGTCACACCACCGGAATCCCGCGCCATCAGACGCAGCATCGCCATATCGTCCACTTCCGCGTAGGGAATCAGATCCAGCCCATGCTGTTGGCAGTACATATCAAACTGAACCCGAATATCACTGCTGGGACCCGGCACTAATACCTTAACCTTGGGCAGATCCTGCGGAAAACGCAGCTGATTGAAAGTCTCCGTATCCGGCCCCACCAGACAGACACTCTGACGTGCCAGCAACTGACAACGCCAGGGCAAGGTCGAGTCAGAAGCAACCGCCCGGTTAGAAAGAATCAGATCCAGCTTGTGCACTTCCAGCTGCTCAAGAAGCCCCTCCAGCGCCGAAGAGTGCAGCACCAGCTGAACCCCTTCCTGCCCGATGACCGGCTTAAGAAAGTTATCCTGAAAGTTTCTCGACAAGGTCGCTACAGCGCCCACTCTGAGCCGCTGTATCCGCTTCAGGCCACCGCTCTCCATCATGGAAAGCATCTCAGAACCCAGACTAAAAATACTTTCAGCATACTCCAGCACCAGATGCCCGCTTTCGGTCAGCTGCAGGGTTCGCCCCTGGCGGTCAAACAGCTTCTGCCCCAGCTGTTCTTCCAACTGCTTGATCTGAGACGAGAGCGCCGATTGAGAGAGATGCATCTGCCGGGCCGCACGGGTCAGATTGCCCTCTTTGGCCACGGTCCAGAAGTAATACAGATGACGAAAATTCAGATCACGCATAACACCCTGCCCTCTCGCTTTTAATTTAGGCTGCAGATTAATCGTTCTTTTTTTTAGAACATTAAGTGAAGAACTATATATTTTACAAAATCACCCCGTCAGCCAAAAATGCTCACTCAGAAACATCTGAGGAATGTTTGCCCTCAGTGAACACAAGTTACCCAGCTCATCCAAAGAGCAACCACCCTACAGAGCAGGCTTGGTTATGTCGCACACAATTATGTCGCATACAGTTTTGTCATCACTTTTGAGTGGCTGGCTGTTGCCAGTTATCTTCTTTGCTGCTTTTCTGTTCAGTCTGTACCGACCGAAAAAAGCCTGGCCAATTGCCCACGTTAGCGCTCGTGCCGGACTGACGGCTACGGCCCTAACGTTAGCCGCTACCCTGGCTGGCATTTTTATCCTTGATCTGCATGCTGATGTTCTGAGTGTGACGCTGATGCTGCTGGTCGCACTACTGGGCTGGGTGATCACGGGATTTGCTTATCGCTATCTTCAGGGCGAAAGCTCTGAGCAGCAGTCGCGCTTTGTTCAGAGTATGCTCTTCACCCTGACCAGTGTTGGCCTGTTGATCACCAGTCAGAACCTGCTACTGATCGCACTCGCATGGGCAGGCACCAGCTTTGGCCTGCATCACCTGCTGACCCATTACAAAGAGCGCAAAGCCGCGCAGATTGTGGCTCACAAGAAATTTATCGTCAGCCGTCTGGCGGAGATCGCCATGGTGATCGCCCTGGTGCTGATCTACCAGACCGCAGGCACGCTGTCGCTACCCCAGCTGAACACCTTTATCGCTGACCAACCTTCACTGCCGGTGGCATTGCATTGGGCTGCCGCACTGTTTGCACTGGCGGCGATTCTTAAAACCGCTCAGCTGCCGCTGCATGGCTGGCTGATTCAGGTGATGGAAGCGCCAACGCCGGTTTCCGCGCTGCTGCACGCAGGCGTGGTGAATATGGGCGGCTTTGTACTGATCCGTCTGGCGGAGCTGATCTCGCTGGCTCCGGTAGCACAGGCGATGCTGGTGGTCGTCGGTAGCTTAACCGCCGTACTGGCAGGTCTTGTGATGATGACCCGCATCAGCATCAAAGTACGTCTGGCCTGGTCAACCTGCGCTCAGATGGGTTTTATGCTGATGGAGATCGGTTTAGGCCTGTACGAACTGGCGCTGCTGCACCTGTTGGCTCACTCGCTCTATAAAGCCTACGCCTTCCTGAGTTCCGGTGAGACCGTTGCCCAAAGCCGTATCGGTGACTTCTTCAGCAAGGATAAAAAACGCCATGTGCTGCTGAGCACCCTGTTCAGCCCGCTGCTGACACTGGCCGTGGTGAGTGCCTCCGTGATGCTCTGGCAGAGCTTTGCACCTGAACTGCACCTGTCTCCGGCGGTAACTCTGATTCTGGTGCTGGGTCTGACGCCTCTCTTCTGGCAGGAACAGGGGCAAGGGCGGCAGGAACAAGGGCGGCAGGAACAAGGCCTGAGCCTGTCAGCCTTTATCACAGGTGGGGTGCGTGTCGCCCTGCTGACGCAGCTCTATCTGGTCTGGCACCTGCTGTTCGCCCAACTTGCACCCGCAGCTGGTATCGCCTCGCAGGCTCTGATGGCCTGGGTTGCGATCAGCTTTATCGCTCTCTACGGACTGCAGACCTGGATTCGCCTCTGGCCGGAAGGTCGTGTTTCCCGTCGGCTTTTCCCATGGGCATACAACGGCTTCTATCTGGATGAAACCTTTACCCGCCTGACCTTTAAATACTGGCCGGCTCGCCTGAGCCCGCTGCAGGCTGAAACCCGTTTTAATCGCCGCAATAGTGGTTCACGAAAAGCTTCAATTACAACAGACAGTTCAATTACAACAGACAGTGCAATTACCGGAGAAAAATCATGAACGCGCCTTTAAAAACCGACTCCCGGCAACAAAACGCTGTACTGCTGCAGGCGATTCAGGCAGCAACAGACAGCATCGCGCCAACCTGGCCGCTGGATCGTATGATTGCGGTAAATCCTTACTGGGAACAGATCAGCGAGCACTTTAATCAGGTGGCTGAAAAGCAGGCAAAATTGGCCGGTTCTGCCATGACCCTGCCGCTGTCTTACTATCAGAAGCGCTGGATCGACGGCACCATCAAGCCGGTTCATCTGGAGCAGGCACTGGCGGAATTTAGCTCTGAACAGGCGGCAACTAAAAAGCCCTTTGAAGCCCTGACCGCAGAACAGGCGATTGCCGGACTTGCCCAAAACGACAAGGCTCCAGTGCCACCGCCACTTTTGGGGGATACACTGGATCAGATGCGGGATCTGCAGCATGAACCCGCCTGGTGCGACACCATCACCTTTCAGGTTTCCCAGTTCTGTGCCGCCTGGTTCGATGAAGATCAGGCTGACTGGCACCCGGGGCAAAACGAGGCCACCGGTCACGGCTCTCTCTACAAAAGCTGGCGTAAGACTCTGACCCGGGATCACAGTGTTGCCCTGCTGATGAAGGCACCGGGCATTGCTGCCAAAGCGAAAACTCTGTCGGAAGATCCTGTTCAGCAGATTGCCGATACCCTGCACCATCTGCAAATTCCGGAAGAACTTTGGCCGGAGTATCTGCAGGCGGTGCTGATGCGCATCAGCGGCTGGGCATCCTGGGCGGCTTACCTGCGCTGGCAGGCTCGACTGGAAGGCAAAGAGGACAACACCCTGACCGATCTTTTGGCCGTGCGCCTCAGCTGGCAGCAACTGATCGATGACGGTCAGCGCCAGCAGGGTTCTGTCTGGCAACGTTGGCAGCTGCAGTGGCAGGAGCATCTGAAACAACACGGCTCGCTGAATCCGCTGAACCGCATCTGGCAACGCGCCCATGAGATCAGCTACCAGCAACAGCTAAGCAAACGCTTACAGGAGAAACCTCAGCCGTTATCTGCCCGCCCAAGTGTACAGGCGGTGTTCTGTATCGATGTACGCTCTGAGGTATTCCGCCGTCATCTGGAAGCCCAATCCGATGAGATTCAGACTCTGGGCTTTGCCGGATTCTTTGGCATGCCGGTGAGCTATACCCCGCTAGGCACAGAGGCAACACGTCCTCAACTGCCGGGGCTATTGGCACCCGCACTGCACATTACCGATAGCTGCGGCAATGCGGTTAAGGATCATAAGATCGCGCACAAGCGCCGTTCAAACCTGAACAAGCTAATGAGCTGGCAGCCGTTTAAATCCGTCCCCACATCCGCCTTTACGCTGGTGGAAACACTGGGACTGAGCTACGCAGGTAAACTGATCCGCCGCAGCCTGCGCGCCGAGAATAATCTGGCTACCGGCAACCGCTTAGGGCTGGATAAAGGCTGTGATCTGCAACCGTCACTGGCAAGCTCCGGTGCCAACCTCGAACAGCAAACAGAGCTGGCGAAAAAAGTACTCACCGGTATGAACCTGACGCAGGGTTTAGCGCCTTTGGTGCTTTTGGTCGGTCATGGCAGCCAAAGCCATAACAACCCACAACAGGCGGGACTGGATTGTGGTGCCTGCTGTGGCCAGACCGGCGAGGTGAACGCCCGTGCGCTGGCAAAACTGCTGAACGATACCGAAGTGAGAGCGCAGCTGGCAGATCAGGGCATGACGATTCCGGCGACCACGCACTTTGTCGCCGCCCTGCACAACACCACTACAGAAGAGATCAGCCTGTTTGATCAGCAGCAGATTCCGGAATCTCACCGGTTGGCGGTGAATAAATTACTGCAACAGCTGGCCGCTGCCGGTAAACAAGCGCGTCAGGAACGGGCACCGTCACTGGGACTTGCTGACCTTCAGGATCAGCCGGAAAAGTTGACTAAAACCATCAAACAGCGGGCGAACGACTGGGCGCAGACTCGCCCTGAGTGGGGGCTGACCAACAACGCCAGCTTTATTATCGCGCCACGCTCCCGCACCCGTGGCATCAAGCTGGATGGTCGTAGTTTTCTGCATGAATACTCGCCCCAGAAAGATCCTGAAGGGACTCTGCTGGAGCAGATTATGACCGCTCCTATGGTGGTGACCCATTGGATCAATATGCAGTATTTCGCCTCGACCGTAGACAACACCCGTTACGGCAGCGGCAATAAAACCCTGCACAATGTGGTTGGTGGTCGCCTTGGGGTGTTCGAGGGGAATGGTGGCGATCTGAGAACCGGTCTGGCGCTGCAGTCCGTGCATAACGGTGAAGACTGGCAGCATGAACCACTGCGCCTGACGGTGGTGATCGACAGTGATCGGGTCACCATTGAGACGATCCTGAGTAAACACGACACCTTGCGCCAGTTGGCGGATAACCGCTGGCTCTATCTGGCGCGCTTTACGCCGATGGGTATCGAGTTTTATCAGGGTGAAGGCAAATGGTTTGTCGCTTGCTGACTGTCTCATTTAACAAGCAAAAAAAATACCCCGCCTGTGAAGTGACCCCCAATAGTTGGACACCCAACATTGGGGGTTCTTTTTTATGGCGAAGTACAGCCGATTACTCAAAAT
>JBLWSY010000022.1:0-58625 GCA_048270425.1 Oceanospirillum sp. | reverse complement strand
TGGCGGACCGGACGGGACTCGAACCCGCGACCCCCGGCGTGACAGGCCGGTATTCTAACCAACTGAACTACCGGTCCGCATATCATCATACAAGTTCAGGAAGCCACTCTATTACATAACAGCTTAGAATGGTGGGTGGTACAGGGATCGAACCTGTGACCCCCAGCTTGTAAGGCTGGTGCTCTCCCGGCTGAGCTAACCACCCCCGGAACTTGTGGCGCAAATTATAGGGAATTATCCAACCCTGTCAAATACTTTTTTAAAAAAATTTAAATTACTTTTCAGACAGTTAGCACACCTATAGTTAGACACACAACGTCATCCACAGAGGAGCCATCAACAACAAATTAGTCAATCAATCCGAACGGCACTTAAAGCTTAATCTGAAGCAAGCCTCTCTCAAAAACTGGGTAACCTTATCGTCACTACAAAAAAACCAACTCACAACCCTGAGAATAGTTTTTGAAGGGCTAGCTTAAGTGATGAGCTAACGCTGCGTTCAGAACAAATGTGCAAAATACTCTCTTAATTACACTGTACAGACCTGCATCACCCGTCACGACTACACCACAGACAAATTCGCGCATCAAAACCCGGATAAATTACAGGGTCATAATTAACGACCCAGATCAACAAACCCCTATCAGCATTAGGTTTTTACAACTTTCGGCTATGCCATCCCTATCTATTTGCTGTTAAAATCCCCTCGCCTGAAAGATTCGCTAGAGGAAGCTATGACTTCAGGCATGACGCAAAAAATGTCTGGTTTTGCAACGCAACCCTATGCCCACGGTACGGTGCGGCGGATTGTCGCGCATCCCTTGATATGCGTCATTGCCAAAAAAGCTGTTGTCCAAGAGACTTCGGCTGGATTCCTTCACTTAAACTCGCTGTTAATGGGAACCTGACATGAGCACAGCAACTGAACAACCGACCTACAATTACAAGGTGGTCCGGCAGTTCGCCATCATGACAGTAGTTTGGGGTATCGTCGGCATGACCGTCGGTGTCCTGATTGCTGCTCAGTTGGTATGGCCGGCACTTAACTTTGATACAGCTTGGTTGAGCTTTGGTCGTCTTCGTCCACTGCACACCAATGCGGTAATTTTTGCCTTTGGTGGTAGCGCACTGTTCGCTACTTCTTACTACGTCGTACAGCGCACCTGTCAGGTTCGTCTGTTTTCCGACGCGCTGGCTTCCTTCACCTTCTGGGGTTGGCAGCTGGTTATCGTATTGGCAGCAATTACACTACCTCTGGGTCTGACCAGCTCGAAAGAGTACGCAGAACTGGAATGGCCAATCGATATTCTGATCACCGTGGTTTGGGTTGCTTACGCAATCAACTTCCTGGCGACAGTTAAGATCCGTAAAACCTCTCACATTTATGTGGCTAACTGGTTCTACGCAGCATTTATCATCACTGTTGCTATTCTGCACATCGTAAACAGCGCGGCACTGCCGGTAAGCTTTACTAAGTCTTACTCTGCATACTCCGGTGCAATCGATGCGATGGCTCAATGGTGGTACGGTCACAACGCTGTAGGTTTCTTCCTGACGGCTGGTTTCTTAGGCATGATGTACTACTTCGTTCCTAAGCAAGCAGAGCGTCCGGTGTACTCCTATCGCCTGTCTATCGTTCACTTCTGGGCTCTGATCTGTACTTATATGTGGGCTGGTCCTCACCACCTGCACTATACAGCTCTTCCTGACTGGACTCAGTCTCTGGGTATGGTTATGTCCCTGATCCTGCTGGCTCCTTCATGGGGCGGTATGATCAACGGTATGATGACTCTGTCCGGCGCATGGCACAAACTGCGCAACGATCCTATTCTGCGCTTCCTGGTTGTATCTCTGTCTTTCTACGGTATGTCTACCTTCGAAGGCCCGATGATGGCAATCAAGACTGTAAACGCACTGTCCCACTACACTGACTGGACTATCGGCCACGTACATGCTGGTGCTCTGGGCTGGGTAGCAATGATCTCTATCGGTGCGATCTATCACCTGATCCCTCGCCTGTTTGATAAAGAGCAGATGCACAGCGTTAACCTGATTAACGTTCACTTCTGGCTGGCGACTATCGGTACTGTTCTTTACATCGCTTCTATGTGGGTTAACGGCATCCTGCAAGGTCTGATGTGGCGTGCGGTTAACGCAGACGGCACCCTGACCTACAGCTTCGTTGAAGCACTGGAAGCAAGCCATCCGGGCTTCCTGGTTCGCTGGTTAGGCGGCGTGTTCTGGGTAACCGGTATGCTGCTGATGGCGTATAACGTCTGGAAGACTGTACGCAGCACTGAAGCCAAGCCTGTTGCACAGACAGCCTGATGCCAAGGTAAGGAACGATAGACATGAAACACGAAAAGATTGAAAAGAACGTTGGCTTGATGATCGTACTGATTCTGGTTGCGGTCAGCTTTGGTGGCCTCGCCGAAATCGTGCCCCTGTTCTTCCAAAAGCAAACAACCCAACCCGTTGAGGGTCTGAAGCCTCTGACCGCTCTGCAGGTTGAAGGTCGTGACGTGTACATCCGTGAAGGCTGTAACGTATGTCACTCTCAGATGATTCGTCCGTTCCGTGCGGAAACCGAGCGCTATGGTCACTACTCCGTAGCGGGTGAGTCTGTATATGACCACCCGTTCCTGTGGGGCTCTAAGCGTACCGGTCCAGATCTGGCCCGTGTGGGTGGTCGTTACTCTGACGACTGGCACCGTGCTCACCTGTACAACCCGCGCGACGTAGTACCTGAGTCTAAAATGCCGTCTTACCCTTGGCTGTTCAGCAATAAGCTGGATGGTCGCCTGACTGCCAAGAAGCTTGAAACTCTGCGCACTCTGGGTGTTCCGTACACCGATGAAGATATCGCAAGCGCTAAAGCTGATGTTCAAGGTAAGACTGAAATTGAAGCACTGGTATCTTATCTGCAGCAGCTGGGTACTGTGCTGAAAGACAAACGGTAAGGGTTTATGGATATCAATGACTTACGCGGCGTTTCAACCATTTTTGTAATGGTTGGCTTTATCGGCCTGGTAATCTGGGCTTACAGCAAGCGTCAGAAGAGCAGCTTTGATGAAGCAGCAAATCTGCCTTTCGCCGACGAAGATACCCATAACTCGGGCAAATCAAAATTGGAGAATAAAGACCATGACTAGCTTTTGGAGCGCATGGATCATTGTTATCACTCTGGGTGTGATTGCAGGCTGCTGGTGGGTTCTGTTTGCCAACCGTGTCTCTGCCCCTAAGAGTGGTGATGTGAAGACTATGGGTCATAGCTTCGATGGAATCGAAGAGTATGACAACCCGATGCCACGCTGGTGGTTCATCATGTTCATCGCAACCATCATCTTCAGCTTGGTATATCTGGCGCTATACCCTGGTCTGGGTACCTTCAAAGGTTTCCTGGGCTGGACTCAGGTAAACCAGTGGGAAGCTGAAATTCAGTATGCCGATGAGCACTACGCGCCTATCTTTGACCAGTACGCAAGCATTCCTGTAGCGGACCTGGCCAAGGACGAGGAAGCGATGAAAGTTGGCCAGCGTCTGTACGCTAACAACTGCGCACTCTGCCACGGTTCTGACGGTCGCGGTGCATACGGCTTCCCGAACCTGACAGATACTGACTGGCTGTATGGTGGTACTCCTGAAGCGATCAAACACACTATTGTGAACGGTCGTAACGGTCAGATGCCAGCTTGGGGCGAAGTTCTGGGTGACGAAGGTGTTACTCAGATGACTCAGTACGTGTTGAGCCTGAGCGGTCAGGAAACTGATGCCGCCGCAGCTCAGACAGGTTCTGCAACTTTCACTGCAATGTGTGCGGCTTGTCACGGTGCGGATGGTAAAGGCAACCAGATGCTGGGTGCTCCTAACCTGACTGACAACACCTGGCTGTACCTGAACCCTGAATGGGGCGTAGCTAAGTCTGTTGAACAGTCGATCCGTCTGGGTCGTAACGGCCACATGCCAGCACAGGCTAAGTATATCGGTGAAGACAAAGTTCACCTGGTAGCTGCCTACGTTTACAGCCTGTCTCAAGGCAAGTAAACACCTAAAGGAATGCGACACAATGTCGCATTCCTTTCCCTCCCTCCTCTCTGAAAAATCCCGTAGAATCCCAGAAACCTGAACCTGATTTTTTTGGTTCCATCTATACCTATATGCAAAAAAAGGTTGGTTAGCGATGAAGGATAGAATTCCTACTCAGGACATTACGGACGCCGCTAAAAAGCGGGCTCATACCGTTAAGTCTGCAAATGAGCGTAAAAACGAGAAAAAAGATGAGGGGGAAAATCTTTATCAGAAGCGCAAACATATCTATGTTCGACGCGCGATAGGCTTTTTCACAAATCTGCGAACATCGGTTAACTGGATATTTCTGCTGGCCTACTTCACTTTTTCCTGGCTACAGTGGGATGGTAAGCAAGCGATCTTTTTTGACCTCCCAAACCGTCAGTTCCATGTGTTTGGTTTTACCTTTTTCCCCCATGATTTCATGCTGCTTTCCTGGGCGCTGATTATTGCAGCATTTCTGCTATTTTTTATGACCGTTTTTGCTGGTCGAGTCTGGTGCGGTTACGCATGCCCCCAGAGCGTCTGGACTTTCTTCTATATTTGGGCAGAACGCATCACAGAGGGTTCCCGGAACCAAAGGGTATCCCTTGATAAAGCTCCCATGAGCGGCAATAAATTTATTCGCAAAGCTGCCAAACATGTGATCTGGCTGGCAATTGCAATGGCAACCGCTTTCGCTTTTGTAGGTTACTTCTCCCCGGTCAGAGATCTTGGCCCTCGCATTCTTTCCGGTGATCTTGGCCCCTGGGAAACCTGGTGGCTGGTTTTCTTTACTCTAGCAACCTATGTCAATGCTGGCTGGATGCGGGAGCAGGTTTGTATGTATATGTGTCCATACGCTCGCTTCCAGAGTGTTATGTTTGACCGCGATACACTGGTTGTTTCTTATGATGAGAAACGCGGTGAAAAACGGGGTCCACGTAAAAAAGGCGACGACACCTATAAAGAGCGCGGCCTGGGCGACTGTATTGACTGCGGTGTCTGTGTTCAGGTTTGCCCGGTTGGCATCGATATTCGTGATGGACTGCAGTACGAATGTATCACCTGCGCTGCTTGTATCGATGGCTGTAACGAAATGATGGACAAGATGGGCTATGAACGTGGCCTGGTTCGTTACACTACTGAGAATGAGCTGGAAGGTAAGAAAACCCATATTCTTCGTCCGCGACTGATCGGTTATTTCATAGCCCTGATGGCAATGATTATCGCATTCTCATATGCAGTCTCTGACCGTATTCCGCTTGAGCTGGAGGTACTGCGTGACCGAAACCAGCTTTACCGTATGGATGTTGAAGGTAACGTTGAAAACAGTTTCATCATCAAACTGGCCAATATGGACCAGGTGACCCGAACTTACGAATTATCAGTTAAAGGTCTTGAAGGTCTGGAACTGGTTGGCACGAAAGAAGTCTCAGTGAGCGCTGGTGAAGTAATCAGTTTGCCTGTCCGTATGAAGATCAGCCGAGACAATATGTCTGCGCCAAGTGCGGATATCGAAGTCACCGTGAAATCCACTGATGGCTCAGGTTATGAGCTGACTAAAGAATCACGCTTTATTGGAGCCGTACAGCGGTAATAACAATGCAGAATACCAACACAAAACCAACAGCATGGTACAAACAGTTCTGGCCGTGGTTCCTTCTGGTCCCACTGATTGTCACTGTGATTGTAGGTATGACAATGCTGACCTTCTCCATTCAGGTTTTTGATGGCACGGTCAACGACAACTACTACAAAGAGGGTCTGGCGATTAACCAGACTCTTGAAAAAGATCATAACGCAGCAAAGTTAGGCATGGCTGCTGATGTTAAGGTTGATAGCGTGACCGGTGATGTACTGGTCACTCTTAACGGTCAGCTGGATAGCTGGCCCTCTCAACTTAAACTGGACTTTATCAACCCGACCCGCGCGGCAAAAGACTACGGCATTACCCTGAGTCAAATTGCCGACAACCACTATCGCGGTCAGGTTGAGAAAGCTCCTCTGAACCTCTGGTATATGGATATTTCAGCGGAAAATGGTAACTGGCGTCTGAAAGGCAGTGCCGAATTCCCTGTTGAAGAAGGCTTTACGCTCAAAGCTGGCCAATAATACCGGTGGATTGTTATGACCTTATCCTGTTACCACTGTGGTGAGCCGGTTCCCGCCGGCTCTACCTTCTCTGTTGTTATTAATGATGAAAAACAGGCCATGTGCTGCCTCGGCTGTGAAGCGGTGGCCCATGCGATTGTTAACGGCGGCCTGGAAAACTATTACCGCTTTCGCGAAGGTCCGGCTACACGCCCTGATGATCTGACCGACGAGCAACAGGCAGCTTTTGCGCTTTATGATCGTGATGATGTGCAGGAAAGTTTTGTCCGTGATCTGGGGAATGGTGTTAAGGAAGCCTCTCTTGCCATCGATGGTATCACCTGCGCCGCCTGTGTCTGGCTCATTGAACATCAGGTCAGCCAGAATAGCGGTGTCGATACCATTCGCGTTAATCTCAGCAACCACAGAGCAACACTGCACTGGTCTCCGGATAAGATTGCCCTAAGCAAGTTGATGGCGATGTTTGCCGCCATCGGCTTTCAGGCCTACCCTTATCAGGCCGATGAACAACAGGAACGTCTGGTTAAGCAGGAACGTAAAACCATTCGCCGCCTGATTATCGCAGGCCTCGGCATGATGCAGGCGATGATGTTTGCCATCATGCTCTACGCAGGTGCTTTTGAAGAGATGGAAGAACAGTATGTTTTGCTGTTCCGATGGCTCTCTTTGGTGGTATCTGCCCCTGTTATTCTTTACTCCGCACAACCTTTTTTTAAAGCTGCTTTCAGGGATATAAAAGCAAGACATCTGACGATGGATGTGCCGGTTTCTCTGGCAATCGGAGTTGCTTTTGCGGCCAGCGCTTGGGCCACCATCACTAACAGTGGCGAAGTTTATTTTGACTCCGTCAGCATGTTCACCTTTTTTCTTCTGTTTGGTCGCTATCTCGAAATGCGTGCACGACACAGAATAGGCCGAAGTGGTAATGCCCTTAACACCCTGATTCCGACCAGCACAACGCGTATAAAACAGCTGGACGGTCAGGATCGGGAAGAAGTCATTCTGACCCGGGAACTGCAGGAAGGTGATATTCTGCTGATCAAACCCGGCCACACACTGCCTGCCGATGGAGTCATTGTAGAAGGCCAGAGCAGCCTGAATGAGTCAGCACTGACGGGCGAGTACATGCCGGTGTCCAAAGCCGCTGGCGACAAGGTTCTGGCAGGCACCATGAATGTAGAAAGCCCGCTAAAAATCAAAGTTGAGCAGACCGGGCAGAATGCACGGGTAGCCAATATCGTCCATCTACTGGATCGTGCCTTTTCTGAACGCCCGAAAACTGCTGAAATTACCAACAAAGTAGCCCATTGGTTTGTGCTGGCAGTACTGGTATCTACTTTTGGTGTTGGCCTGTACTGGTGGCAGCACAGTCCTGAAGACGCTTTCTGGATTGTCCTGTCGGTGCTGGTGGTAACCTGCCCATGTGCCTTGTCTCTTGCAACGCCGACAACACTGACTACATCAACTAATGCTTTACGCGAACAGGGTATTCTGGTCACCCGGGGACACGTAGTTGAGAGCCTCGCGCAAGCAACCCGGATTGTTTTTGATAAAACCGGCACCCTCACAGAGGGCCGTCTTATACTAACGCAGGCCCGTACCCTGAATGATTCGATCGATGAAGATACCGCGTTGAAACTGGCAGCAGCTCTTGAGCGCTCATCCGAGCACCCGATTGCCCGTGCCTTTGATGAATATCGCGGATTCTATCTGGCAGAAGAAGTACAGTCCGTGCCCGGTCAAGGTTTGAGCGGCCTGATTTTAGGCGAAT
Organism: Oceanospirillum sp.; assembly: GCA_048270425.1. Taxonomy (GTDB): domain Bacteria; phylum Pseudomonadota; class Gammaproteobacteria; order Pseudomonadales; family Halomonadaceae; genus Oceanospirillum. Next base: position 50,692 of record JBLWSY010000022.1, on the reverse strand, counting down.
CATACCGAATTGGGACTCCGGCATTTGCGACCAACGGCGATAACGCACCTGAGCTTCCTGATGATGGTCAGTGGTTACTTTTAAGTAAAAATCTGGAACCGCTGGCCTGGTTTGCTATTGGCGACCGCATCCGTTCAGGGGCCAAAGATGCGGTCACAGCACTGCAGCAACTGGGGCTTGAAGTAGACTTGCTTTCCGGTGACCAGTCCGGTGCTGTGAATGCGGTTGCTCAGGCTACCGGTATTCGCAACATTCGCTCTGGTGCCTCTCCTGAAGACAAGCTGGGCCATATCCGTAAACTCCAGGAAGCTGGAGAGCGGATTATTATGGTCGGTGATGGTGTCAATGATATCCCGGTACTGGCTGGTGCCGATATATCCATCGCAATGGGCAATGCCACTGATTTGGCGAAAACCAGTGCCGATGCCATTCTGATGTCCGGGCAGCTGCAACGTATTGCAGAGGGCATCGGCCTGACCCGCAAAACACGTCGCATTATCCGACAAAACCTTATCTGGGCAGCCGGATACAATCTGACTGCTTTGCCATTGGCTGCTGCTGGCATTATCCCGCCTTACCTGGCGGCTATCGGAATGTCGGCCAGTTCTCTGATTGTGGTACTTAACGCACTGCGACTTAGTGCTAAACTACCGCGTCTGAAATCTGCTGAACGCCAAGAGGAGTTACACGTATGAGTATTCTGTTTTTATTGATCCCACTGTCACTGATTTTACTTGGTGTGGCGATCTGGGCGTTCTTTTGGGCTGTGGACAGCAATCAGTTTGATGACCTGAGCGGCCCCGCTTACAGCATTCTTTATGATGATGATGTTAAACCTCAGAAAAAAAGTGTAACGACTGGAACCGATGCTTCTCAAGATAACGGACCACAGGCATCATCAGATTCTCAGGATTCAAAACAGGCGTAATGGATTCCTCAAACCTGCTTCATATCATGGGGGCTGACTTCAGCCCCATGACTCTCCTGGCCGCTTTTATCTTTGGCCTTATGGGCAGCGCCCACTGCTTAGGTATGTGCGGTGGTATTATGAGTACTCTGACACTGGCCCGCTCCCCATCCAGCTCCGGCATGCCTGCTCTTCTGGCTTATAATTCGGGCCGAATTTTCAGCTACACCGCAGCTGGACTGATCGTTGCCTCAATTGGCTCCCTGCTCAGTGACAGCCTTTTGGTAGTTGCAGACGTGATGCGGGTTGTGGCTAGTCTGATCCTGATCCTGATGGCGTTTTATATCGCAAACTGGTGGAAAGGGCTGGTCTATATCGAAAATGGCGGGCGTTTTTTGTGGCGCTACCTTCAGCCCTTTGCCTCTCGGCTGATGCCGGTGCGGAACACATCCCAGGCACTGGCTTTGGGGCTGATCTGGGGGTGGCTACCCTGCGGTCTGGTTTATAGCGTGCTGATCTGGGCGCTCTCTGTTGCTCACCCAATGCAGGGGGCTGCCATTATGCTGTTTTTTGGCCTGGGAACCCTGCCCGCGATGCTGCTGACTGGCGTTTTAGCGAGCCAGATCAAAGATTTAAGCCGTTCATCTGGTGTACGCTCCCTCGCGGCTATCACGATCATTATTTTTGCGCTCTGGCAGCTCGCTCCTCTGTTTACAGAAAGCGATCATCACGGAACACATAATACCAGCGCAAACGTCACTCATCCGACAGGTTCGACTCCCGAACCTTCCGCTATGGAACAGCTACCGGATGACAGGGCACATTCAGGTGATCACGGTTCGGCAGTGCCGAATGACTCAGAAGAATCATCCGCCCACCAGCATTAAGGCTGACTTCATGCCCGCTGGAACATCAGTGACAGGCCAAACCGAATTATTTACAGATACCGCATTCTAAGATGCACTGCACGGCGATGCCGAATAGGTTTTAACTATGAATACACGGACTCAGATCCAGTGGGATCACGACCTTATCCAGCGTTATAACATCTCTGGTCCCCGCTACACCTCATATCCAACGGCGGTTCAGTTTACCGATCAGTTTGGTGAAGCTGAGTACCGTGCAGCGGCACAACGCAGTGTTGAAGCCGACGGCCCACTGTCGCTTTATTTCCATATTCCTTTCTGTGACACCATCTGCTTCTACTGTGGCTGCAACAAAATTGCCACCAAAGACACCGCAAAAGCGGAGCCTTATCTGGAGCGGGTGTACAAAGAGATCGAAATGCAGGCAGCTCTGGCCAATGCTGAAAACCGTCAGGTCAAACAGCTGCACTGGGGTGGCGGCACACCAACGTTCCTGAGCCACGAGCAGATGCGTCAGCTGATGGCCAAAACCCGGGAAGCCTTCAATCTGCAGGGCAATGACGAGGGCGACTTCTCCATCGAAATCGATCCTCGTGAAGCAACCGGCGAAACCATGGAACTTCTGCGCGAGCTGGGATTTAACCGTGTCAGCCTCGGCGTGCAGGATTTCAACCCTGAGGTACAGAAAGCGGTGAACCGCATCCAGTCCGAAGAGATGACTCAGGATATTCTGGATCACTCCCGCCGCCTGGGCTTTCGTTCTCTGAATATCGATCTGATCTACGGCCTGCCACTGCAGACTGTAGCCACGTTCAGCGAAACGCTGGAAACTATCATCAAGATGAGCCCGGATCGTATCTCCGTATTCAACTACGCACACCTGCCGGAGCGCTTCAAACCTCAGCGTCGTATCAAAGATGAAGAGATTCCTGAGCCAAGCGTCAAACTGCAGATTCTGGAACACACGATCAACCGTCTGGTTGAGGCGGGTTATGTTTATATCGGCATGGATCACTTCGCCAAGCCGGACGACAGTCTGTCTATCGCCCAGCGTGAAGGCAAGCTGCACCGTAATTTTCAGGGCTACACTACGCACTCTGATTGTGACCTGATCGCTATGGGCGTTTCCTCTATCAGTCAGCAGGCAAACACTTACAGCCAGAACGCCTACACCATTGATGAGTACGAAAGCTTTATCGATAACGGCAAGCTACCGGTGATCAAAGGCCTGGAACTAAGTGACGATGACCTTCTGCGCCGCAGTGTGATCAACCAGATCATCTGCCACTTTGAGCTGGATGGTGACGATTTCAGTCGTGACTTCAATATCGACTTTGACACCTATTTCAAAGAAGAGTTGGAGTTCCTGCAACAACATCACCGTGATGGTCTGATCGAATTATCCGGCAATAAACTCAAGGTAACGCCAGCTGGCCGCCTACTGGTTCGTGCCGTTTGCATGGCCTTCGATAAGTATCTGGATAAGAAAGCACTGACCCAGTCCTACTCACGAATTATCTGATATTGCGGCCATATCGAGACTAAAGGAGAAGGCGCCGACCTTCTCCTTTTTTTGCTTCAGATCAGATATTCTGGTAAACCTGATGTGCATCAAATAAACTTTGCGTAGTTAAGCAAATTGTTCATAATGAGCTACAGCCTTTGTTATTGAGAGGCGTCCGTGAGCCATTTCGTAAGTCATTAGCCCGGAGTTCTGATATGCCAAAGGGGCAACTTAAGGGAATATGTTTTCACCCAAGCAAGGAAACCAAGTGTGTAACCTGCAGCCTGAGCTCTCTCTGTCTGCCGATCTCACTGAACTTTGAAGACATTGACCAGCTGGATAAGATCATCAAGCGTCGCCAACCTCTGAAAAAAGGCGAGCATCTTTTTCATCAGGGTGATCGTTTTGATTGCGTATACGCAGTGCGTTCCGGCAGTATCAAAAACTACGCCATGACTAATGATGGCGAGGAGCAGATCACCAACTTCCACCTGCCAAGTGAACTGGTTGGTTTGGATGGTATCGATTGCGAAACCTACCCGGTATCTGCCAAGGCTCTGGAAACCACAACTGTTTGTGAAATTCCTTTTGCCCGCTTGGAAGAACTTGCCAAAGAACTTCCGGAGCTTCGCTCTCAGGTGCTGCGCATTATGAGTCGTGAACTGCGTGATGATAAGCAGATGATGATGCTGTTGAGCAAAAAGAATGCTGAACAGCGTGTTGCGACCTTCCTGACGAATCTCTCGACCCGCTTTAAGCGTCGTGGCTACTCACCGTTTACTTTCCGCCTGCCGATGTCCCGTAACGAGATTGGTAACTATCTGGGTCTTGCGGTTGAAACGGTAAGCCGTGTCTTTACCCGTTTCCAGAACAGCGACCTGATCGCCGTAAACGGTAAAGAAGTTCATATCCTGAATATGGATGACCTGAGTGCTCTGGCCGGTTTGCCGGATCAGGAACAGAAGATTCCACAGGAAACAAAGCTGGCCAGCGAAGGCTAAGCTCAAGCAAATATAAGAGTTAAAAAAAAGAGAGCCTCGGCTCTCTTTTTTCGTTTATGAACTGACCAAATCAGCCTAGCCAGCATCAACAATATCGATACGCTGCGCCATCATCTTCAGCTGTTTCTGCTCCAGATTTTTAAAATCAAACAGCTCAGTATCGCCCAGCTGGGAAGGCGCAACATTCTGCATCGCGCGGAACATGGTATCCAGACGACCCGGATGCTGTTTTTCCCAGCTTTGCAGCATCTCTTTAACCACCTGGCGCTGCAGACCATCCTGAGAACCACACAGGTTACACGGAATAATCGGGAACTCTTTCAGCTCTGAGAAAGCTTCGATATCTTTTTCCACACAGTACGCCAACGGACGGATCACAATATTTTTACCGTCATCACTCAAAAGCTTCGGTGGCATCGCTTTTAAGGTACCGCCGTAGAACATATTCAGGAATAGGGTTTCCAGCATGTCATCACGGTGATGGCCAAGAGCAATTTTGGTTGCGCCAATCTCTTCGGCAAAACCGTACAGAGAACCACGACGCAGGCGTGAGCACAACGCACAAGTGGTTTTACCTTCCGGTACTTTCTCCTGAACAATACTGTAGGTATCACGCTCAAGAATATGGTATTCCACGCCGATAGACGCCAGATATTCCGGCAGAACATGCTCAGGGAAACCCGGCTGCTTCTGATCCAGATTCACCGCAACCAATTGAAAATTAACCGGCGCACTCTTCTGCAGACTCATCAGAATATCCAGCATGGTGTAAGAGTCTTTACCACCGGACAAACAGACCATCACCTTATCGCCTTCCTGGATCATGTTGTAGTCGGCAATCGCCTGTCCGACATGACGGCGTAAACGCTTTTGCAGTTTGTTAAACTCGCGTTTTTCTTTCGGTAATAGTTCCTGCATGGGGTCTCCTGTGGCATGGGAAAACTGAGGGGCTCTTTTACCCAAAATACGCAGACTTGTAAACTCGAAGCCGCGATAAAAAAGCACAAAAAATGACAACACTTTGATGTTTAAAGCGTTTATGATGATCTTTAATTTTTATACGCTTGGATAAGGTCCATCCCGGACAACAATGGATGACAGGTAAGGCGTTAGATGAACACTCTGCAGAGATCCCGTCTGCTGGATACGATTCAGCTGGTTCTTGAAGCTCACCCTCAGGGTCTGAATGAGCACGCCCTGATCAAAGCTCTGGGCGAAACCGGCGTTATTGAGGTAACTCCGGCAACTTTCTCCGATACCATGACGCTGTTCCGAACCCATTTTCTGGTCTATAACGCACTCTATGAACTGAAAGATGAGCTGATCAAAAAAGCTCACTGGATCATGGAGATCTCAGCGGTCAATATTCAGCTTCACCCCTACGAGTTCGGTCATGATCTTCTCGAAGAGAAAGATCCGATGCGCGACTATTATCTTGATCTGACAGCCCTTCAGGAAACCACCGAAGAAGAGCTGGATGATATGCTGCGTAACTTCTGGAAAAAGATCGATATCGAGGAGGAGAAGCAGGTTAAGCGCGGTCTGAGCCAAAGGGCTTTAGAATGCCTTGAGCTGAGCGAACCCATTACCTTTGCAGAAATTAAACAACGCTATCGTAAGCTGGCGATGCAGCATCACCCGGATAGGGGGGGCGATCCCACCAGAATTCAAGAGATCAATGAAGCGATGGCGATCTTAAAGGCAGCTTTTCAATGAGAAAACTCACTACTCTGACCTCTGTTCTGTTTACCGGCCTGCTTCTGATTCAGGCCCCTTTTAGTTTTGCGGCAAAACACGCTGTAGTTCTTCAGTATCAGCATATTAGTGACCGCACACCTCCCAGCAAAAGTGCCAGCGAGCAAGAGTTTCTGCAACATCTGCGTTACTTGGAACAGAATAATTTTAACGTCTGGCCATTAGAAAAGATTGTTGATCGCCTGAAACGCAAACAAACCATACCGGACAAAACCGTAGCCATTACCTTCGATCACGCTTATATCAGCGTTTACGATACCGCTTTAAAACACCTTTCTGCCCGTAATATGCCCTTCACTGTATTTGTGGCTGCAGCGCCGGTTATGAAAGAACATCCTCTCTATATGAGCTGGAAACAACTACGGGAAGTTCAGAAAGCGGGCGGTACTATTGGAAGCATGGGCATTACAGCAAGTAACCTTGCCAAAGGATTACCTGATGAACGCCCGGAGCAGCGCCAGGCCCGTATCGCTAAAGAGATCGATCTGAACCAGGCCGCCCTGCAGAAATTTCTGGGGGTCTCACCCAAGCTTTTCGCCTACGAAGAAGGGCAGGCTGACGAGGTTGCCCGTAAAGTGATTCGCTCCAAAGGCTTAGTTGCCTTCGGCCTGCATCAGGGCCCCGTCAGTCGTTATACCGGACTGGACTACCTGCCCCGCTTTACCGCCACCGGCTCCGCCAGCAATGTGAATAATCTGTCTGTAAAACTTACAAGCCTGCCTTTACCCGTGCGCAAAGTGAAAGCTCAGCCAACCATTCTGGCGGCTGATAACAAGCGGCCTCAGGCTCAGGTTGAGCTTCTTTCAGGCAGCTACCAGCTAAGCGGTCTACGCTGCAAAAATGGTGATGGTCTTCCGGTTGACACGTATGTTACGGATGAAGAAGGCAAACGTCCGGTCTTTATGATGCAGAGCGAACTGGGCGAAAAAGTAGGTCCGGTCGAATACACCTGCCTCGCTCCTCACGATAAATCGACCCGTTTTTACTGGTTCTCTCATACCTGGATTCTGCCCAACCAGAAAGGCTACTGGTAATCCGGCAATCAAACCGCAAAGAAACCGGAGCCTGGCTCCGGTTTTTATACCGCCTTAAAGCCAGAAACGATTCGATAAAATCGATAGAAAAACCCGCTAAATTGCACTTTTTATTCTCAAATAAACGATTATCCTGAAACTGTTATTTGAGATAAATGAGGTGAAGCATGGGTTTACTGGTTGAAGGTCAATGGCAGGACAAGTGGTACGATACTAAAGAGAGCGGTGGACGCTTTGTACGAGAAGATGCTCAGTTCCGTCATCAGCTTGGCGGTAATCAGCATCCCGCTGTAGACAACCGATACCATCTGTATATATCTCACGCTTGCCCCTGGGCTCACCGCAGTATGATTGTCCGACACCTTAAAGGGCTTGAAGACCTTATCCCTTTTACCTCAGTGTCACCCGATATGCTCGAAAACGGCTGGGTTTATGACACACCTGAGCCTAATTACGGTTACGAGTTTCATCACCAACTCTATACTCACGCCCAAAAAGATTACACTGGCCGGGTAACGGTTCCTGTTCTTTGGGATCTTGAGCTGGAGACCATTGTAAATAATGAGTCTTCGGAAATTATCCGCCTGTTCAACACTGCTTTTAACGAGAAAACCAATAACCATATCGATCTTTATCCTGAGCACCTGCGGGAAGAGATCGAAAAGTGGAATGAACAGATTTATCCGAATGTTAACAATGGCGTATACCGTTGCGGTTTTGCCACAACACAACAAGCCTACGAAGAGGCTTTCGGACCTCTGTTTGCAACACTGGATAAGATTGAAAGCCAGTTAGAGAAAACGCCTTACCTGACGGGTGAGTATCTGACAGAAGCCGATATACGCCTCTTTACCACTCTAATTCGCTTTGATCCGGTTTATGTCGGCCACTTCAAGTGTAATTTACGCAGAATTGCTGATTATCCAAATCTGTGGGATTACACCAAAGCGATTTATCAGTTTAAAGAGATCCGCGACACTGTTCATTTTGACCAGATTAAGCGTCACTACTATTTTAGTCACGGAAATATCAATCCGACACACATCATTCCTGCAGGGCCGGATCTATCGCTGTTGGAATTACCGGTCAGACGCCCAGCCCCTAAGCTTTTTCAGGCCTGATTTGAGCTAAAAGAACGCTCCAGAGGCAAAAAAGGCCTGCAACATCCATTGCAGGCCAACTCTACAGAGTAGCACTTATCTAACGGGGAACCTGACGCCTGTATCGGCTTAACTCTTTTTTGCTACAGAACCTTAACTGGTAGGAACCGGCCCTTTAAGTAAGCGAACATACATAAGCGCTGTTGTTATAGCATCACCCAAAGCACTGTGGCGCTGGCCTACCATAGGCACACCTAACTTCTCTGCAATGGTCTCAAAATGAAGATCCGGTTGCAGTTCCGGGTTGGCACGCTTCACCTTGGTCAGATAGCGGTGAGAAAGTTCAATAGTCTTATTCGGCAAACTGAAGCCAAAACGTGGACGAATAAAACGGTTCAGCACCGTAATATCATAATCGATGTAGTAACCCATAATCGGACGGTTACCAATAAACTGCAGCAGCTGCTCCAGCGCATCCGGTAAAACCTCTCCACCACGAAGATCAACACCACGAATCCGGTGCACTTTAATCGAATCACCCGTCAGGCTTTCCGGTTTTTGCAGCTTAATATCCAGCTTATCGCTGGTCAGGACCTGAGTACCCTTAATTTTGACTGCAGCAATGGACACCAGCTCCGCTTTCTGCGGATCAAGATCTGTCATTTCGCAATCCAGAGCGATTACTTCATCACCATCATAAGGCTCAAACATAAAAGCGTAATCGCCATCTTTATGAGCCCATTTGTCGGTAGCAGTTCTTATTGTTTTTAAAACCATACTTGCGTACCTCACAGAACAATTTTTGATTTATTCTTATCTTTCGAGATGATATCGATGTGACATCCTCGATTTAAATTCTTTCACCATGTGCAGGGCTTCCCGTAGCAAGTCGCGATCAAGTTTATTAAGCCCTACCGCACTCACCAAATTACCTTCGCCAGCACCAGCCTGCCCATTCGCTACTTTGAGTTGCTGTTGAAGTCTCAAGGTGCTTAGCACCGCTAAAGCTTCGGCCAAGTCATCAGCGAATTTACGCTTCATCACGCGCTTCTCGACCAAAGCATCAATGCGTTGAAAGGTATTGGTCTCTTTAATTTTAAACTGCAGTGCCATAGTTCGGATGCCATGAACAATCGGGAAAATCCCCCCCTTCTTGATATCCATTCCATCCGAGTTTTTCAGCCCCCCAAAGAAAGTCAGCGGCGTACTGAAACGGCGCAGAGGCATTGCAAAATAGGAATAAAACACTTCGTTACCTTCCAGAGTCTGGAAGAGTTTATCCCTTAAATTATTAAACAAACTCTCGTCACCGGCTACGGCGTGGGCATCAACAAATATCGCCAGATTCATCAGACCAGTGCCTTCAACAGAGCTGGTCCAATGATTCAGAGTTTTGCGCCATTCGGATTCACGCATTACCCATTCCGGATTCGATACCATAATGTTGCCCGGACAGAGAGGGTAACCAAAATCCAGCAAGGTACTGGTAAACTTCTCCATCACCTTACTGCATTCATCCCAATCCAGATCATCAGCAATGATCAGCGCATTGTCCTGATCGGTTTTTAAAACCTGTTCACCGCGACCTTCACTGCCCATAACCAGCAGGCAGGTCTTTTTACGTATCGCTTCAGGAACCAGTTGTTCATAAGCCTTAGCAATAATTCGTCCGTTCAGAGCAGCCAGCAGATCCATGGCAAACCGTATCTTGACCCCTTGGGCAACCAGACCATTGATCAGCTCCGTTGTACCTTTCGCAGCACGAGCAAGCTCTTCAAGGTTATTGGCTCGTTCAATCTGCAGGCCAATCACATGGGACTGACTGGAGAAGAAACTCAGTACATCCGTTAACTCAACCAGTCCTGCCAGCTTGTCATGATCAAAAGCAACCACTCGCTGAATCTTATGGCGGGTCATCAGAACCAGTGCATTAAAAAGAAAATCATCGCTCTGAACCGTGAGTAGCTCGTAGCTGGCCAGATCACAAATATCACTGTCCAGCCCCATATCCTGAAGAACAACACCTTCAAGAAGATCGGTACGGGTCACCATACCGAACTGACTGCCTTTCTGTACCAAAAGGCAATCTGCATGCTGCTCCCGCATGGTGCGGGTTGCTTCAAGAATAGTCGTTCCGGATTGCAGTATAACGGCATCCCGAAGCACTGAACTTCCCACTTTGGCCAACATGAAAGAGGACATATCACCACTGCCCAACTTTTCACTTCGTCGCTGCTCCAGCAGGCGGGCCTTCTCTGCCAATGTGTTCTGAAAATATGCCGCAAAAGCCTCATTAGCCTCCAAAAGGCCAAGGAATACTTCTTTTGGTAACAGCCAGGCTATGGTCTCTTCAAGAGTTTTGAAGGTATAGCGGCTTGAACCGTTGATAATGCTGATTGCGCCAAAAAGGTCCTCATGGGCGTATTCACGAATGACCCCGTCATCCGGATCCGAATCCTTGGCTTTGGTGTCCAGCTCAACGACAGCGCCTTTGAGGACGACATAAACCGAATCCGTCACCTGCCCCGCATCAATAATGACCTCATCCTGACCGAAATAACCCAGATCAAGACGTGATACCAGAAGTTGCTGCTCTTCCGTGGTCAGCAAATCAAAGGGCGGGTGAGAAAGATCAAACTCATTGCTCATAGATTTTTATCCTTGTTATCAGAGCCGGAGATTGTGTCCCGAATTCTGCAGGACGGGGCAAAAGCAACACCACCACTTGTGTGGTTAAAAAGTATCAAATGAATCTATCAGACCCGCCAGTCAGCTGTAAGCCGTACTTTAGTTCAACGCTACAGCTGATGGAGCTTTAAGAAGAAAATGACTGATTAAGGGCAAACCTTTGAGAGCAAACGATCACTCTGTAATAGGAGCTGTTTTTTCTCTACCTGAAGCGCCCCCTGCTCACTGACCGGCAATAATTCGCGACTAGCACAGTTAAGAACAAATTGATTGTTTGCTACCCGATCCGTGTAATGCTTTTCAAACCGATAGAGAACAAATTCTGCAATACGCTGATCATCAATAATACGGGTATTAACTGACTTCGTATCCAATACCGTAAACGCTGATGTCATTGGAAAAACGTAAGTCCATGGCCGCCACATTTTTCCGGGGGCCTCCGAAGAAACAACAACAGATTCAGAAGGAAGTTTATCGAGCTTATGGCCATACCATCCGTAGTCCATATTGATTTGATAGGCCAGCATTCCTGCACCGGCAAAAGCGGGAACAAACCACTTTGGAATTTTTCCACGGCTAAGTTTACGTAGTATCAAAGCGATACCTGCGGCTGCCAAACCGGCCGAAAAAGCGGCTAATAAATGCCAGATCATAAAAAACTATCCTCAAAATCTTATCCTGAAAGTAAAACGGGCTTCCTGTTCTCCAGGAAGCCCGCTCTCACTTTATTTCCTTCTGTAGAAAGAGTCTACATCGGGTGAATTAGTGATCAACTGCAGCGCCAGCACCTTTAGGGTAACGCACGCTTTCTACCAGATCCTGAATCTCTTGTGGCGGTTCTTCAGTAGCAGAGGACACAACATAAGCAACTGTGAAGTTGATGATTGCACCGATTGCACCGAAGGACAGAGGAGAGATACCCATGATCCAGTTATCAGGATTGTCAGGCAGGTTAGCAGTGCCTGGGATGAAGAACCAACCTTTGTACATGAAGATGTAAACCAGGGTGATAATCAGACCAGCCAGCATACCCGCTACTGCACCAGTGTTGTTAACACGCTTGGAGAAGATACCCATCATCAGCACAGGGAAGATAGATGCAGCGGCAATACCGAATGCCAATGCTACTACCTGGGCCGCGAAGCCGGGAGGGTTCATACCCAAGTATGTTGCAATCACAATAGCTACTGTCATGGAGGCACGAGCCGCCATCAATTCGCCTTTTTCAGAAATATCCGGGTTAATGGAGTTCTTGATCAAGTCGTGACTGATTGCAGAGGAGATCGCCAACAACAGACCTGCCGCAGTAGACAGTGCCGCAGCCAGACCACCAGCAGCGATCAGACCGATCACCCAACCAGGCAGCTGTGCAATCTCAGGGTTAGCCAGTACCAGGATGTCACGGTTGTAAGTCAACTCATTACCGTTCCAACCACGGTCAGACATATCAGCCTTGCCATTGTAGAACTGGATACGGCCATCGCCATTCTTGTCTTCAAATTGAATCAGCTTTGTTTCTTCCCAGGTCTTCATCCACTCAGGGCGGTCATCATACTTGATAGACTCAGCCTGGATACCATCAGGGTAAACAGTGTTGATCAGATTCAGACGAGCCATAGAAGCAACAGCAGGAGCAGTCAGGTACAGCAGAGCGATAAAGATCAGCGCCCAACCAGCAGACCAACGTGCGTCAGCAACTTTAGGTACAGTGAAGAAACGGATAATTACGTGAGGCAGACCCGCAGTACCGATCATCAGAGTCAAAGTAAACAGAACCATGTTCAGTTTATTCGGAACATCAGCGGTGTAAGCGGCAAAACCAAGATCAACAACCAGGGCGTCCAGCTTAGCCAACAGAGGCATACCAGAAGCAGTGTGCTCACCAAACAGACCAAACGCAGGGATCGGGTTACCAGTCAGCTCCATAGAGATGAAGATCGCAGGAATGGTGTAAGCGATGATCAGTACAACGTACTGAGCAACCTGAGTGTAGGTAATACCTTTCATACCACCCAGTACTGCGTAGAAGAATACTACAACAGATGCGATAACCAGACCGGTGTCTTTATCTACTTCCAGGAAGCGCGAGAACGCGATGCCCGCACCAGCCATCTGGCCGATTACGTAGGTTACAGAAGCAACGATCAGACAGGCTACAGCAACCAGACGAGCTGTTTTACTGTAGAAACGCTCACCGATAAAGTCAGGCACAGTGAACTTACCAAACTTACGCAGATAAGGAGCCAGCAGCATCGCAAGCAGTACGTAACCACCGGTCCAACCCATCAGGAAGGAAGAGTTAGCGTAACCACCGGCAGCCAGCAGACCAGCCATAGAGATGAAAGAAGCCGCCGACATCCAGTCCGCCGCTGTTGCCATACCGTTAGCAACAGGGTGTACACCACCGCCAGCGACATAGAATTCTTTGGTTGAACCCGCACGGGCCCAAATTGCGATGCCGAAGTAAAGTGCAAAGGATGCACCTACAAACAGCAGGTTGATATAAAACTGATCCATTGCAGATTACTCCTCAAGGCCCATGTCACGATCCAGCTTATTCATTCTCCATGCGTAGTGGAAAATGATGCCGATGAAGGTCAGAATTGAACCTTGCTGAGCAAACCAGAAGCCCAGATCAGTTCCGCCTACTGAGATACCAGCAAGCATTGGACGCAGAAGGATTCCAAGGCCGTAGGACGCGATCGCCCAAACAACCAGGCTACCAACGATCAGACGAAGGTTCGCCGACCAGTAAGCAGCTGCTTTGGATTTATCATCTACCATAGTGATGCTCTCCGTTTATTGTTATTAAGAGTTCAGGATAAAGCCTGAGCAATCATGAGAGGCCAGCAACAGGTATGGATCAACGACACTCATTGTCGTTTTAAGCGATCGATACATGTCTTTCGCTTTGCCCTCACTTTATTGTTATTAATAGTCCTGTTAACAGGCCTGATTGATTTTCAAAAATATCCCCTTCAATGTAATCCCCGACATTAGTAGTAGAACTGATACCTACAAGTCATAAAAATCAAAAAAACATTAAAAAACAACAAGTTATAATTTAAACCCACCGAAAACCCAGCCCCTTTTTTTCGTCGTCTACTATAAAGGTCTAATACTCGAAAGATGGGAAAAGAGCACATTGAGACCCTGCAGTCACAGAAGTGTAATTTCTCTAACCACTTAGCACGCCAGTAATAAAGCCTATTAATTTATTTTGCTGCTTTGCATATAAAAAAGGATGAACCAAAAGTTCATCCTTTTTACTGTTGATTGAAGTAACTTTCACTTTGCAGAAAATTAGCTCAGGTTTTAACCGGTGATGGATTAATGGTTACGGGCAGCACCGGCACCTCTTGGAATTCGGATATCATCAACCATTGCCTTAATATCTTCGGGGGGTTCTGAAGTGGCACCGGCAACCACAAATGCAACGATAAAATTCATCAGCATACCTAAGGCGCCAAAGCCTTCCGGTGAGATTCCCATAAAGAGATCCTCTTTCGCCCCCCCCATAAACTTGAAGTAGAGGATATAGGCCATTGTGGAAAGCAAACCAGCCAACATGCCGGCAATTGCCCCTTCTTTATTCATCCTCTTAACAAAAATCCCCATAAAAATGACGGGAAAGAAGGTGGCCGCCGCAAGACCAAAAGCCAGAGCAACTGTAGCGGCGACATACCCCGGTGGATTAAGACCGAAATACCCCGCGATACAGATCGCTGCAACAGAAGCCATACGGGCAGCCACTAACTCCTGCTTCTCGTTAATTTCAGGCAGAAGAGTCTTTTTAAGCAGATCATGAGAGATCGCTGTAGAGATCACCAGTAAAAGCCCGGCTGCGGTAGAAAGCGCTGCAGCGACAGCACCGGCAGCAACCAGAGCAATTACCCAGTCGGGCAAATTCGCGATTTCAGGGTTGGCAAGCACCAAAATATCCCGATCCACAAATACCTCATTAGCATACGGCTGAACCGCAGGGTCAAAGCCTGGAGCCACCTCAGTATCTATAACGGGATTTGCAGTCAGTCTCTGCCCCAAGTCACCATACTTATCCGTTAACTCGGGTTTTCCTCCCATAAATGCCTCACCAGCAGCATATTGAACCCGGCCGTCCCCATTGCGATCATTCCAGGCGATCAGCCCCGATTGCTCCCAATTCTTAAACCATTGTGGCATTTGTGCATAAGGAGTGCCTTCACCTTGCTGTCCGTTAATCGTGTTGATGAGATTAAGCTGACCAACAGCACCAACAGCCGGCACAGTCAGATAAAGAATGGCGATAAACAGCAGCGCCCAGCCCGCAGATGCACGGGCATCCCTTACCTTAGGCACCGTAAAGAAACGCACAATCACATGCGGGAGCCCCGCCGTACCGGCCATCAGAGCGGCAGTGATAAAGAACATATCGATAGTGGATCTTGCACCCGTGGTGTACTCATGAAAACCCAGATCCTGAACAATCTCATCCAGTACAAAAAGCACAGGCTTGCCTGCCCAGACAGGGTTAACCGACTCCTGAATCGTCGCCCCTAACCCTGTTTGAGGCAAAATATGACCGGTAACCTGCATCACCAAAAATACTGCAGGCACGGTATAGGCAAAAATCAGAATGCAGTATTGAGCAACCTGCGTATAAGTAATCCCCTTCATGCCGCCCATTACGGCATAGAAGAAAACAATCACCATACCGATCAGAACACCGGTATCGATATCCACATGCAGAAAGCGGGAGAAAACAATGCCCGTACCCCGCATCTGACCGGCAATATAAGTAAAAGAGATAAAAATCACGCAGATTACGGCGATCGTGCGAGCGGTATTAGAGTAGTAACGATCGCCGATAAAGTCCGGAACGGTAAACTTACCGAATTTACGCAGATAAGGGGCCAACAGCAGTGCCAGCATCACATATCCTCCGGTCCATCCCATCAGATATCCGGAAGCATCATAACCCGCGAAAGAAACAATACCGGCTAAGGAGATAAAAGAGGCTGCCGACATCCAGTCCGCTGCAGTCGCCATACCGTTGGCTGCGGGATGAACACCGCCTCCGGCCACATAAAATTCCTGAGTCGAACCTGCTCGCGCCCAAATCGCAATACCGATATAGAGTGCAAACGACAGGCCCACAAAGAGATAGGTGAGGACATCAAGGCTCATAATGGAGGTCTTCCTCTGTAAGATTCTTATTGTTTTTAGCGGAGATAGTGCTCTAGCGAAGATTGTGCTCTAGCGGATATCAGGCTTTATAGGGCGGAAGCCCTTATTCATGAACATCATATTTTCGGTCCAGCTTGTTCATGCTGCGGGCGTACATGACCAATAGTGCCAAAAAAATAAAAATAGAACCCTGCTGGGCAAACCAGAAGCCCATCTTGAAACCAAAGAAATGAATTTTATTAAGTGCATCCACAAAGAGAATGCCGCAGCCGTATGAAGCCACAAACCAGATAATCAGGTAGCGGATAATAAGACTGATATTTTCACGCCAGTAAGCGACCGCTTGATCTTCTTTCATAGCACAACCTTACTTTTTTCTTGTTATTGATTTTTCTTATTATTCACAGAGAAACAGTCAATCTGACAATCTAACAAATCTGAAAGTTTTAAACCCCTAACTTTAGTCTTAAGCGATCTCAAACCTTATAAAAAAGCATATTTGCCTTGATGAGGACAGGCAGCTACATGACAATATTGCCTCATTTTTTCATCAGGTGATCAGGTATGTTCCAAGGCTGGGTTTTAGTTGCTATCTCACTGATCTATATTGCAATTCTCTTTTCCATCGCCTGGTGGGGAGACGCTAAAGCCAAAGGGAGTAAAGCGCGGCTTACTTCCCGAAGACCTTTTGTATACAGCCTTGCACTTGGGGTTTACTGCACATCCTGGACCTTCTACGGCACTGTAGGCCAGGCGACCCACAGCAGCTGGACCTATCTCAGCATCTTTCTGGGCCCCATTATTATGTATGTGCTGTTCTCCAGCCTGATACGGAAAATCATCCGGGTCAGTAAGAAACAGAACATCACCTCCATCGCTGACTTTATCGCCTCCCGCTACGGTAAAACCCAGTCGCTGGCGATCCTGGTCACCCTGATCGCCCTGGTGGGCACCCTGCCTTATATCGCACTGCAGTTGAAAGCCGTGACCATGTCCTACAATGTGATCACCAGCTACCCGGCCCCCCTGACCGACAAAAGCGTTGAACTGTTCAGTGATACCGGCTTTTACGTCGCCATTATGATGGCGATTTTTGCCATCATCTTCGGCACCCGTAATGTGGATGCCACCGAACACCATGACGGTCTGGTACTGGCCATCGCCTTTGAATCTATCATCAAACTGCTGGCCTTTATGATCGTTGGCGCATCCATTACCTATGGCATGTTCAACGGTTTTAACGATCTGCTGACCCACGCCCGTTACTATCTTGAGATCGAAAAAGAGCTCAATAAGGACCCGATCAGCAACGGCTTCTTAGCACAGACATTGCTTGCGATGCTGGCGATTCTCTGTCTGCCACGCCAATTCCACATGGCGGTTGTGGAAAACACCCATGTTGAAGATGCCCGTACCTCCCGCTGGGTATTTCCGGCGTATCTGGTGGCTATCTCTTTCTTTGTATTACCCATTGCCGCAGCTGGTCTTCTGATCTTCCCTGATGGCACGGTAGAGCCCGACACCTTCGTACTGACGCTTCCTATGGCGGCCCAGCAGGGCGGCCTGACACTGCTCGCCTTTATTGGCGGTTTCTCTGCGGCAACCAGTATGGTGATTCTGGCGACCATCGCCATCAGTATCATGGTCTCCAACGATATTGTGATTCCGCTACTGCTTAAGTTCCGCTGGAGCGGTAATACCTCGCACCATGATTTCGGCCAGCTGGTATTGCGCATTCGTAGGATTACCATCGTCGGAGTGTTAGCGCTGGCTTACCTTACCTACCTTGCTATCGCAGAGTTTAACTCCCTGGCCGCAACCGGCCTGCTCTCCTTTGCAGCGGTAGCCCAGTTTGGCCCGGCTCTGATCGGTGGAATGTACTGGAAACGGGGCAATCGCTTCGGCGCCTTAGCAGGTATGTCTGTTGGCATCCTGATCTGGGGTTACACCATGATGCTACCCAGCCTTGCCAATGCAGGCTGGGTCGAATCCAGCATCTTTGTTGACGGCCCCATGGGTATCTACTGGCTGAGGCCTGAAGCACTGTTTGGCGCTGATCTGGATTTTCTGACCCACGGCGTACTCTTCAGCCTGGGTATTAACCTGATCTGCTATATCGCCGTTTCCAACATCACCCGCCAGCGGGTGATCGACCGCATTCAGGCATCAGCCTTTATCGACAGTATCGATACCCGTAACACCAAGTCTGCCCGCCCCTGGATGGGCTCTACCTCTGTGGGTGATCTGATGGCGCTGTGTGAGCGCTTCCTGGAACCCGAGGCTGTGGATAAGGCGTTTTCGGATTACTTCCTGCGCAACGACAAAGACTCCTTCCGCCCGGATGACAGAGCCAGTATTGAGGTGATTCAGTTTACTGAACGCTTACTGACCGGTGTCTTAGGAGCCTCTTCCGCCCGAATCGTGATCAACTCGGCGCTGCAGGGTAAAGAGATTCAGATCAGCGATGTGATCTCCATCGTGGATGAAGCCTCTCAGGTACTGGAGTTCAACCGGGCACTGCTGCAGGCGACGATTGAGAACGTCAGTCAGGGGATCTCGGTTGTGGATCACAATCTGCGACTGGTGGTCTGGAACCAACACTATCTGGATCTGTTTAACTTCCCGGACAACCTGATCCGTGTCGGCGAGCCCATAGAAAATATCTTCCGATTCAATGCCCAGAACGGTGAATATGGGCTTGGCAACCCTGAAGAGCAGGTTCAGCAGCTACTGGATAACATCCGTTATGGCGAACCTCACCGCTACGTGCGCTACCGCAAAGATGGAACAGTGCTCGACGTGGAAGGCAACCCTATGCCTGGCGGTGGTTTTGTATATACCTATCAGGACATTACCCAGCAGAAGCAAACGGAAGAAGCCCTGATTCAGAGTGAAAACAATATCCGTATCTACACCGATAATGTTCCTGCACTGATCGCCTACTTTGATACAGAACTGCGCTACCTCTTTACCAACAAAGCCTACGAAGAGGCGATGAGTGTTGACCGGACGACCATTATTGGTCAGCCGATCTACAAGGTACTGACCCTCAGCCAATATGAAGCGCGCCGTCCCTATATTGAGCGGGTTTTAAGTGGTGAACGAACCATCTTTGAGCTGGAACACATGCTGGACAATGGTCGCATGCGTTATGGGCTGGTGACTTATACGCCGCACAAGAACGATCAGGGCGAAATCCTGGGTTTCTTCTCACTCTATCAGGATATTACCGAGCGCCGTAAGGCTGAAATAGCCCTGAAAGAGACCAATGAAACGCTTGAAGAGCGGGTAAAAGAGCGAACTCAGGAGCTCTCAAATCTTAACCGGGATCTGATGCAGGCCAAACAGACTTCGGAGCAGGCCAACGCATCTAAAACCCGCTTCCTCGCGGCAGCATCCCATGACCTGCTTCAGCCTCTGAATGCCGCCCGGCTGTTCACCTCAGCCCTTGCCCATCAGGTCAAAGAGGAAAACCCGGACCAGTATCGCATGACTCGCAATATCGACAGCTCTCTGAAAGCTGCTGAAGAGTTACTCAGCACCCTGTTGGATATCTCCAAGCTGGATGCCGGTGCGCTACAGCCGAATATCAGCACTTTCCGGCTGGCAGATATTCTGAAACCGCTGAAAGCCGAGTTTGGTGTGATGGCCAATGACCGCGGGCTGCAGTTTGATGCCGTCAGCAGCAAAGCGATTGTTCGCAGTGACAGTCAGATGCTGCGCCGTATCGTACAGAATTTCCTCTCCAACGCTGCCCGCTATACCCAGCACGGCAAGATTCTTTTAGGCTGCCGTCGCATTAGCGGAGGTGTCCGTATTGAGGTTTGGGATACCGGGCCAGGAATCCCGGAAGAGAAACTCTCTGAGATTTTTCAGGAGTTTAAGCGTCTTGATCACCCGGAACGTCACAACAAAGAGGGCGAAAAAGGTCTGGGGCTTGGGCTCTCGATTGCCGAACGTATGACCCGGGTACTGGATCATAAACTGCAGGTTCGCTCCTGGCCGGGCGAAGGCACCGTATTCAGTGTCGAAGTCCCTTTCGGTAAAATTGAAGAGCTGCGTCAAGAGCCCAACGATAAGAGTGCAAGTCCCAGTGCAAAACGACAGCGCAACAACCCATTGGCCGGTCTGCATATCCTCTGTATCGACAACGAACCTCTGATTCTGGAGGGGATGGAAGCGATGCTCAGCAACTGGGGCTGCCGTGTCAGCAAGGCTACCACCATTGGCGGTGCAAAGTCGGCTCTGCGTAATTCCGGTATTCCGGATATTGTTCTGGCGGATTATCACCTGGATAACGATGTTACCGGTGTGATGGCACTATCAGCACTGAATGAGGTGGTCGAAGAGCCCATACCCGGCATTATGATTACCGCTGACCGCACAGAAGCGGTTGCAGAAGAGATTAAACGGGAAGGTTACACCCTACTGCACAAGCCGCTTAAACCCGCACCGTTGCGGGCGATGGTGACCCGCATTCTGAAGAGCCACAAACTGAAGCAGTAAGCTCTTCCGATTCATCAGAAAGCTCTTTACGCAAAACCAAAAAAGCCGCTGAGATTCAGCGGCTTTTTCTAATCATAATCGCAACAGAGAACTGCCGGATTCTGATGGGTTAGTCAGCAACCTTAGGTGGCTCAACTTCCAGCTGTTTGGCCGCGATTACAGCCTGAGTACGGCTGTGTACGCCCAGCTTACGCAAAATAGCAGTTACGTGCGCCTTAATGGTCGCTTCAGAAACATTCAGCTCATAAGCGATCTGCTTGTTCAGAAGACCTTCGGTCAGCATATTCAGAACTCGGAACTGCTGAGGAGTCAGGGTAGACAGTGCTTCTGCAAAACGTGCCTGCTCTTCACTCACTTCGCTCAGGGTTTCAGAGATTTCTGGCGGCAACCAAACTTCGCCATTCAGCACCTCTTCAATCGCTTCCGCAATGGTTTCCAGAGAAGAGGACTTAGGAATAAAACCGGATGAACCAAAATCGATTGCGCGCTGAATAACCAGAGGCTCTTCAGAACCGGAAACAACAATCACAGGAATTGCGGGACACTGTCCGCGCAAAAAAACCAGACCGGAAAAGCCATGGGCTCCCGGCATATGCAGATCCAACAGGATAAGGTCTGCATCGGAATTGTTACTGGCTGCGGTCTGCACAGCCTCCATATCTTCGGCCTCAACAATCTCGGCTTCAGGTGCTACCTGTTTAACCGCTTGCTGCAGCGCGGCACGAAATAATGGATGATCGTCAGCAATAATGATCTTCTGTGCTAGTGCCATTAATCTCCTCCAACTCCCTGCTAGTCTTATATTTTTTCACTCTTATTTATGGCCAATAATACCTTATTGTTGACACTTTTGCCTGCAAAAAAAAAACTCCCATGTGGCATTCACATGGGAGTTTTGTCAGTCTGCTTACTTTAGCAAGCAAATCATTATCAGCGGTTCAGGCGAGACTCGATGAGGTTGTCAACAACACTTGGATCAGCCAGTGTTGAAGTATCACCCAGACCATCACACTCGTTAGCTGCAATCTTACGCAGAATACGGCGCATAATCTTGCCAGAGCGAGTCTTAGGCAAACCTGCCGAGAACTGAATAAGATCCGGTGTGGCAATCGGTCCAATCTCTTTACGAACCCACTTAACCAGCTCAGCACGCAGCTCATCAGACTCATCAACACCATCGTTCAGTGTAATGTAGATGTAGATACCCTGACCTTTAATGTCATGCGGATAACCCACAACTGCTGCTTCAGCAACATCCTTGTGAGCAACCATCGCACTTTCGATCTCGGCAGTACCCATGCGGTGACCGGATACGTTGATCACGTCATCCACACGACCTGTAATCCAGTAGTAACCGTCTTCATCACGACGAGCACCGTCACCTGTGAAGTAAGTACCTGGGTAGGTGCTGAAGTAAGTCTGGAAGAAGCGCTCGTGATCACCCCAGATAGAACGAGCCTGACCAGGCCAGCTGTCTTTCAGAATCAGACCACCTTCGGTCGCACCTTCCAGCTCAGTACCCTGACCATCAACCAATGCAGGCTGTACGCCGAAGAACGGCAGCGTTGCAGAACCCGGTTTCAGGTCGGTCGCACCAGGCAGAGGAGAGATCAGAATACCGCCGGTTTCAGTCTGCCACCAGGTATCAACGATAGGGCACTTGCTGTTGCCGATATTCTTGTAGTACCACTCCCAGGCTTCCGGGTTGATTGGCTCACCAACAGAACCCAGCAGACGCAGAGAGTCACGCTTGGTGTTGCCCATTACGTCATTACCCTGAGCCATCAGAGCACGAACTGCAGTCGGCGCTGTGTACAGGATATTGACGTTGTGCTTGTCCACCACGTCACCGAAACGGCTGTGGGATGGGTAAGAAGGTACACCTTCAAACATTAGTGTGGTTGCACCATTAGCCAGAGGACCATATACGATGTAGCTGTGGCCAGTAATCCAGCCTACGTCTGCTGTACACCAGTAGATATCGCCTTCTTTGTAATCAAATACATATTGGTGAGTCATGGATGCATAAACCATGTATCCACCAGTCGTGTGCTTCAGGCCTTTAGGCGCACCAGTAGAACCCGAGGTGTACAGGATGAATAGTGGATCCTCAGCTTTCATCTCTTCCGGTGGGCACACGTCTGAAGCCGCATCGTAGATATCGTGGTACCACACATCACGGTGATCGTGCCAGGCGATATCACCACCGGTGCACTTAACGACAACTACTTTCTCAACGGTTTTAACATGTGGATTGGTCAGTGCTTCGTCAACATTCTCTTTCAGAGGCACTGCTTTACCGCCACGACGTCCCTGATCGGAAGTGATCACGATACGGGAGTCAGAGTTGATAATACGACCGGCAATCGCATCCGGGGAGAAACCACCGAATACAACAGAGTGAACCGCACCAATACGGGCACAAGCCAGCATCGCAACAGCGGCTTCAGGAATCATTGGCATGTAGATGGTCACTACATCGCCCTTACGAACCCCCTGACCTTTCAGCGCATTGGCAAATTTACACACACGGGTGTACAGGTCACGGTACGTGATGTTTTCAGACTGCTCAGGGTTATCACCTTCCCAGATGATTGCAACCTGGTCACCACGGGTTTCCAGATGGCGGTCCAGACAGTTAGCACTGGCGTTCAGAGTGCCATCTTCAAACCATTTGATATCCACATCGTGAGAATCAAAGCGTACATTTTTTACTTTGCTGAATGGTTTGATCCAGTCGATGCGCTGACCGTGTTCAGCCCAGAATGCTTCAGGCTGCTCAACAGACTGCTTGTACATCTCTTCATATTTCGCTTTATTGATCAAAGCGTTTGAAGCTACATCTGCTGGTACTGGATACACTTTTTGTTGTTCGCTCATCTAAATCTTGCCTCTGTGCCTGTGAGGGAAAGAAACCCCGGGCGCTTTATTTTTATGATGCGGAGGTTTTTAAAAAAATAACCTCACCCGGAATACATATTCGCTGCAAAGTTATACTGGCCTGAAGAGCGTGAAAACATTAGACCTTGGTAGCAGTATTTTATCCTTTAAAATCAATAGGTTAAAAAGACCTTTAAGATTTATGACCAATCAGACACTTTTGGTTTCATTCTTTCGCAGATGCACAATAGCCTTTCATTCGACTTTCGGGTCATAAAACCATCTGTATAAAGAATAATTTTTGCTTTAATGACGGCTTAAATAACAGCTTATAATGAAGCTAATATAAAGCTTTATTAATTTATATCTGCGCCTCTTTCCCCTTCAAAAACCAACTCCTGCTGACAGCTTCGACATAAATATCTGATTCCCTGAGCAATTTTATTATGACGACGAATCGTCAAACCATGAATCCGTTCAGGACAACCACACCGATATAAGTAATTTTGTTTCGCCGTTGTACTGACATCATATTGATGCGTTGTTTTTGCCGGCACGCCTAAAACCTGCTCCATCACCCCCTGCCATTCACGGCCATGGGGTTTAATCCGATAACCAAACTCGCGAAAGGCCACCAGATGCGCCAGCTCGTGAGGAACAACATTGAGCATAAAATCCTGATAGTTCTCTGCCATCAGTGTCAGATTGAAACGCAACTTCCACTGCTGCAGATACGCCTGGCCGGCACATTTACCTCTCAGACTAAGATCCAGTTCAGGCACCGGGTAGGTTTTGCCAAAGAAATGCTCTACCCGCTTCATCCAGTAAATCAATCCAAAACGCAGCGCAACTTCAGCCTGCACCTTATCGTTCGGGTCAGGGCAAACCGGCATCGCTTCAGGATGTTTTTTCAGCAGAGTTTCTGTATTCACGGCGTAGTCTTAGGTCTTATTTGATAACGGATCATAAAAACAAAACGGGATGGTGGCAGCTTGTCAGTAAAATCTCAATTGCAGCTTCATCATCGTCAGAAAGCCGACATAGATTTCATCATCAAGATTACAGCTGCAGCTTCTAACATCAGGGCGGGGACGCTGGTACAATGGCGACAATTTTGAGCCCTGCTGTGCGTTTGAGAATTGCGATAATGCCTTTCAGTCAGGGCGAACCTGTTGCAGGCACCTATTCAGAGGTAGTTATGAAAGAAGAATCCATCCCGGTAACTGTGATCGACGACGATATTCTGGATCAGTTGTACGATTTTCTGGAATCCGATCAGGTTGACCCTGAGGCGCTGGATGTTATCGGCCTGCACGGTTTTATGGTGGCACTGGCCGTTTGTCCTGAGCCCGTTCCGACCGGTGAGTGGCTACCCGTCGCTTTCAACGGTATGCCCCGTTTTACCAACGACGACTCAAATGAGTTCAGCGAAGACAGCGTTATCGGCTGGCTGGAAACCATGCTGGAGCAGACCCGCACCGTGCTGTATCGCGGCCAGACCATCGAACTGCCATTCGAGCCGGAACTGGAAGAAGATGAAGTCCTGGATGACAGCGAAGTCAGCGCCTGGTGTGCCGGTTTTATTGAAGCGGTAATGATGCGCGAAGAGATCTGGTTTGGTCAGCACGAGCAGGACGCTGCCGAACTGCTGCTGCCCTTTATGGCGATCTCCTGCCTGTTCCCGGATGAAGAGCTGGACGATATCGTGGCGGATCTGGACACCACCAACCGTCTGGCGGCTCAGCTGCCGGAGATTCTGGTGGACCTGTACCTGTTGTTCCACGCACCTGCTGAAAAGCCATCCACGTTCCCCGGCAAAGGTGGCCCTAAAGGTGGTGCCAGCAAAGGCGGCAACGGTAAAAAAGGTGGTAACAACCGCCGTGGTGGCAAGCGTAAATAGCTGTTAACAGCCCCTGAATACCAGTCTCAAAAAGCAGGAGATCCGGCAACGGCTCCTGCTTTTTTGTATCCTCTGCTTTATACCCTCAAACCTTTTATACCCTCGGCCCTGGCGCTCTTAGTGCTCCTGCCGCTGGCCATATAGCCTGTGGTAAACCCCTTGCTGTTCCAGCAGCTCGTCATGACGCCCCTCTTCGATGATATGGCCATCATCAAACACATAGACCCTGTCCGCCTGCTTAACCGCGCTTAAACGGTGAGCAATGATCAGCGTCGTTCGTTGTTTCAGGAACTCCGCCATCGCTTCGTGTAAACGGGCTTCGGTTTCGGTATCCAGCGCTGAAGTGGCTTCATCCAGAATTACCACTTTAGGTTGCGTCAGTATCATGCGGGCGATAGCCAGGCGCTGTTTCTGTCCACCGGAAAGCCGCAGCCCTTTCTGGCCAACAAGGGTATCCAACTGCTGATCCAACTCTTCCACAAAGTCTTTCAACTGTGCAATCTCAAGGGCCTGCCAGAGTTCTTCATCAGAGTGCACCTGCCCCAGTGTCAGGTTATCGCGCACGGTGCCGTTAAAGAGGGCCGGATGCTGCAAAACCGTGGCGACATTATCCCGAACCCGTTGCAGGCCGATTCGCTCAATCGGGGCATCGTTATAAAACACCTGACCGGATTCCCGCTGATAAAGTCCCAGTAACGCCTGCACGAGGGTTGATTTACCACCGCCGCTGGTGCCCACCAAGGCCACTTTTTCACCGGGGGCAATGGCAAGGTTTACCCCTCGCAATACCGGTTCATTGTCACCGTATTTCAGGTGCAGATCTTCAATACGGATGCCGGTAGTAATACTGTCAGTAAAGGGGTCTTCCTGCTCCGGATACTGCGGTTCCTGCTGCAGTTTGAGCAGATTATTCAGTCGACCTGTGGCCGCTTTGGCGGCAAACCAGGCGTACTGAATACCCAGAACCTCCTGCACAGGCCCCATCATAAACCAGAGATAGCCGAACACCGCCAGCATCTCACCTACCGACAGATCGGAATACAAGACCATAAGCATCGACAGGGCACGGAAAATATCAAAGCCAAAAAGAAAAACCAGAAAGCTGAGTCGGCTTACTGCATCACTTTTCCACTCAAAGCTGGCGGAATGCTCTTTAACGTCCGATGCCTTACGGATCAGGCGTTTAATGTAGTGCCCTTCCCGATTGCTGGTTCTCAGCTGCTGCACCACATCGAGAGTTTCCCCCAGCGCCATCTGAAAGGCTTCAAAAGCCGAGTTCTGGCTCTTTTTCAGACGTTTAACATGCTTGCCCAAGCGCATGGTAGTCCAGATCACCACAGGATTAAGCAGCAGAATAAAGAGCGCCAGCTGCCAGTGCATCCAGAACAGAATCACCGCAGCACCGATCAGGGAAAGAAAAGCCACCACAAAGCGACTGACGGAGCTGCTGATAAAGCGGTCGATAGTGTCCACATCGGTTACCAGATGGGAGGCAACCGAACCCGCGCCCAGCTGCTCATACTCCGCCATGGAGATGCGCTGCAAATGCCCCAACAAACGCTGACGTAACTTAAAGACGATATCTTTGGAGATCAGGGTAAATTCTCGGGTCTGCCAGACATTAAGTATCAGAGCCACCCCTCGCATCAGGACGGTAGCGACCAAAACGGCTCCAATATAAACGGAGGGGATTTGCCATTCGGAAGAGACAACATTATTAATAGTGGCTGTAATCTGCCCCGGCTGGTTCAGTAATACCTCATCTACCAGCAAAGGAATCAACAGCGGCAAAGGCACACTGAAGAGGGTCGCTGCGATAGCGATCAGGTTGGCCAGAATCAATGAGCGTTTATGCTGCTTCACCACCAGCCAGAGTGCACGGGGTGTGATCTCGTCCTGCATGAAAGCGCTTGCGGCATCTGATTTTGCGCCCGGGCTTACAAGCGGATCCAAAGTCGTTTTATCGCTACTACGGGCAGCCTTTGCATCGCCGACATTTATCGATTCAGATTTCAACACTTAAACTCCCGGGCAATTAACGATCCCTTTGAACAATCAAACTAAAGATTTCCTGATCCCTGATCACGCAAATTAAAACCTGATATGTCAATCAGTTATAATGCGTTCTAAGCTAGGTACAGATATCAGCATAAAATAAAAAACCAAGGAACACGCCAACCATGATCTATCCGGCCCGCGTCCGACAACGAGCAGACCGACTCAGACACCGCATTTTAAGGATTCTGATGGTATTGGCTGAACGCCTGATGCTGCTGTTTATCCGCATCAGTTTTCATCGCAACCTGCCAACCTTGCCTGAAACTGAAGGCCACTACTGTTATGCACTGGGTAATAAAAGTCTGACAGATCGTTTGCTGCTGAGCCACATCAGCCGACGCTATAATCTGCCCTGGTCGGAACAAGCCAGTAGCGAACTGGAAGAAAGCGCCCGCTATATCGCCCTGCATAATACTCATTACGGCCTCAAGGGACTGGCAGAGCACAGAGTTTCTCCTCGTCTGGTGCGCATGATGGCTTATCTGCTGGAACACCCGGAAGAGGATATCCGGCTGGTGCCCGTGACCATTTTCTGGGGCCGTGCACCGGGACAGGAAACCCACTGGCTGAACCGCTTTTCTGATCAGCGCGGCTGGTTGCGTCAGAGCCTGCGACGCCTGAAGGATATCCTGATTCACGGTCGTCATACCCTGGTGCACTTTGCCGAACCGGTTTCCCTGCGTGAACTGATTGCCACCAGCCCTGAATCCACACTCATCAATCAGCATGTGCGCAAAACAGCGCGTCTGCTGCGGGTGCATTTCCGCCAGACCCGAATCGGTGTTACAGGCCCGGAACTGCCGGATCGTAAACAGCTGATCCGCCAACTGATCCGTAGCCCACGGATTCAGGCGGCAATTCAACAGGCCACTCAGGCTGCCGATGGTCAGACACCTATGAGCAGCCAGAAAGCCCGTGACAAAGCCGAAAAATACGCCGATGAGATCGTGGCTAATGTTTCCTACAGTACACAGAAGCTGTTTGATGTCTTGCTGAGCTGGCTCTGGAATCGTCTCTATGATGGTGTGCAGATTCACGGTATTGAACAAGTGCAGGAAACTGCCAAGCACAGCACGGTGGTTTACGTGCCCTGCCACCGCAGTCACATGGATTATCTGCTGCTCTCCTATGCCCTCTACAACCATGGTTTGACTCCGCCCCATGTGGCAGCGGGTATTAACCTGAACCTGCCGGTAGTGGGATCACTGCTGCGTCGCGGAGGGGCGTTTTTTATCCGTCGCAGCTTCCGGGATAATCCGCTCTATGCGGCGGTATTTTCTGAATACCTCTTCCTGCTGCTGAACAAAGGCTACGCCACGGAATATTTTGTTGAAGGTGGCCGCAGCCGAACCGGACGAACCCTGCAGCCCAAACCCGGCATGCTGTCGATGACGGTTCAGGGTTATCTGAGAAACCCGCACCGTCAGATCCGTCTGATTCCGGTTTATATCGGCTACGAGAAAGTGGTTGAAGGCCGCACCTATCTGGGTGAACTACGCGGTAAAACGAAAAAAGGCGAGTCGATTCTGGGTCTGCTGAAAGCGGCTAAGACGCTGAAAGAGCACTTCGGCAAGGTGAGTCTGGCCTTTGGCGAACCCATCGATCTGAAAAAAACACTGGATCAGACCATTCCTGACTGGCAGCAAGCCGATGGTGGTATTAATGATAAACCTCAATGGTTGTCGGACGCAGTCAGCACTCTGTCGCAACAGGTAGCAATCGGCATCAATAACAGCGCAACCCTTAACGGAGCGAACCTGTGCGCCCTCGGCCTGTTAACGGCTCCCAGCCTGACATTGGAATCCAGTAGTCTGAGCCACTTTATTCACTTCTGTCAGAAGCTGCATAACCAGCTGCGTCATGCCGGTGATGCACCGGTTAACCATCAGACCACAGAGCAACTGATTGCTGAAGCCGAAAAACTGGAGCTGATTACCCGCCTGCCCCATACCTATGGCGATCTGCTGCAACTGAATGAGCAGCAGGCGCTGCTAATGACCTGGTATCGGAATAATATTCTGCACCTGTTTGCGCTTCCTTCTCTGGTCGCCTTCTGTTTCAACCAGCAGAGCCAATACACCCGCAAGCAGCTGCAGGATCTGGTCGGCACCCTTTACCCGTTTGTCAGCAAAGAACTCTATCTGCCTTGGCAGGGCGAGGCGCTGAACGATCAGGTCGATGCCATCGTACGATTCTTTATAGAGCAGCAAGTGCTGGTGGATGACGGTGAACATCTGGTTCGTATCAGCCCTTATCAGGAGCAGGGGGCACTGCTGACTCTTCTGGCACGCCCGATTCAGCCAAGTCTCGAACGGGGCTATCTGATGGTGGCGCTGTTGCTGCACTTTGGCAGTGGCAGCTTTACCGCAGAAGCTCTGGAAAACGAATGCCAGGTATTGGCCCAGCGCCTGTCGATTCTGCACGGCCTGAATGCACCAGAGTACTTTCACAAACCGCTGTTCCGGCAGCTGACCGAACTTTTGCTGGAGCTGGATTATCTGCAGGTTTCTGAAGATGAACGACTCACCTTTGGTCAGACACTGGAGTGGTTCTCCGTGCAATGTCGCACTCTGTTTGATCCCGCGCTGAGGCACAGTATTCGCTTACTGACTCATCAGCCGAAACTGGCTCAACAGGAGCAGGATCAATAATTGATATTCCTGTCTGAGCAGGACTTACAGGGCGAAACATTAAGCTGACACAGGGCTGGTTTTTTTAACACAGCCCTGTGTTAGCATCTGACCAGCTTACTGTTTTAGAGACGTCAGCTCAGGCTCTGGTTCCGGAGGGAACCGGCCAAATCAGGATGACAATAAATGAGTCAATCACAGGAAATAAATATGAGTCAGAACAAAGACTGGTTTTTGGAAAATCTGGTAAACACCGTTAACAACAGCGACATCGAAATCGGTATTACCCTGCAAATGGATGGCTTTCTGGTATCTGGCCATATCGTAAACGGCCGCAAATACTTTGATGGTTTCTCCGGTGAGTTTATCTCAGAAACATCCGTCGCCTTCGGCAACAAAGAAGCGCTGGAAAATATACGTCAGGCGTTCGATAAATACGCCAGCCTGTATGACGGCGAAGCCTCTGCAGACGATAATGGCGCAAGCTTTATCCATCTGGAAGGTGCCCGCTTCTTCAACACCAACGGTGCTCCAATCCCGAACAACCGTGGCATGTGGTGGCGTGGCCGTATCTCAGAAGTCAGTGGTTTTATTCTGGGTACACTGAATGCCGAAGTAGTTGAAGATTAAACCCTGACGGTTTCATTCTTACCAAAAAAAACGGGAAGTCACTTTTAAGTAAGTGCTTCCCGTTTTTATCACTTCGCTAAATCAACTCACTCATCATCCAGCTTACGCTTGGCATAGATATCGTAGCGACTGGATTTGCCTTCCAGCACATAGGTCGGGGCAACACCTTCAATCGCTGGAGCTTTGCGGGGGCGTTTCACCACAACCCGATGGGAGGCGAGCTCTAACGCTGTTGCCAGTAGGTCGGCCTCGTCGGTATCAAAGCCCACCAGCTGGTGAAAGAGCTTCATCTCTTTTTTGACTGAAGCACTTTTCTCCCGCGCGGGGAACATAGGATCAAGGTAGATCACCTGAGGTGAAAATCCGGTATCAGCAATCGCCTGCGCCATGCTTTCTGTCGAGTTGCCGGGTACGAGCTTCATACGGAACGCGACATCTGCAGCTTCCGGATCAGACAAAGCCCGTTCCAGTCCATCCTGCAGCAGAACAGCTACCACCGGATGGCGCTCCATCATCAGCATCTCACAGCCTAAACCGGCCAGTACAAAAGCATCACCACCAAGACCAGCTGTGGCATCGAGAACACGGGGTTTTACACCGGTTTTAAGACCGACGGCTTTGGCGATCATCTGGCTTTTGCCTCCACCATACTGACGCCGGTGCGCGGCTTTACCGGAAGCAAACTCAACCTGAATCGGCTTAGGTGCTTTCTTGCCGGTCTCACCCAACGAGATACCCTGATCATCGATATAGAGCACCAGAGCACCAGCCTCACGGGGCAGTTCAGCGACAATTGAAGCTGTCAGATGCTCGGGCAGATTGGCCTTCAGTTCCGCCAGTAAATTCTCGGCCTGAGTCTGATGGCGCTCGCTCTGAGGATAAAGAAAAAGCGGTGTTACCACTCTTGGCTCAGACAGAGAAATAGAGTCAGTCATAGCAGAACAACCTTGACCTGAAAGAAATTGACCTTAACGAAATTGGCCTTAAACGAAAAACGCCAGCAGGATAACACCCAAAAACAGACGATAGATGACAAAGGGCAGCATGCCGATCCGATCCAGCAAGCGCAGGAACAGATGGATGCAGGCCAGGGCAGCGCCAAAGGCGATCAGGCCGCCAATCAGGGTGTGACTGATCTGGGCTTGGGTGCCGGTCTGATACAGCTCAACACCTTTGAGAAGACCTGCCGCCATAATCAGCGGAATGGACAACAGAAAGCTGAAGCGGGCGGCAGCCTGACGGGTAAGTCCCAGCATCAACGCGGCGGTGATGGTGATACCAGAGCGGGATGTTCCCGGAATCAGCGCCAGTGCCTGAGCCAGGCCGATCCAGATCGCATCTTTCATGGTGAAGTCATCTTCACCACGGCTACGACGACCTTTAACATCTGCCCACCAGAGCAGAGCGCCGAACAGCAGTGTGGTAATCGCAATCACCAGAGAAGAGCGCAGATTACCTTCGATAAAGTCATTCAGCAGAATGCCAGCCAGACCAGCAGGAATCGTCGCCAGAATCACCGACCACGCCATAAAGCTGTCCTGAGAGTGCTGACGCTTAAAGACACTGGCCAGCCAAGCCAGAATCATCTTGCGGATATCCTTGTGGAAATAGAGCATGACCGCCAGCAAAGTGCCGACATGCACAGCGACATCAAAAGCCAGTCCCTGATCCGCCCAGCCGAAGATCTGCGCCGGAAGAATAAGATGTGCCGAACTTGAAACCGGGAGAAACTCTGTCAGGCCCTGAACCAGAGCCAGAAATGTCACCTGAAACCAATCCACCTTTGTCTTTCCTTTTATCGAGTCGCCTCTTAGTTGAGGCCAAAAAATAAAAGCCGAAGCCTGCCAGCTTCGGCTTA
Organism: Oceanospirillum sp.; assembly: GCA_048270425.1. GTDB lineage: Bacteria > Pseudomonadota > Gammaproteobacteria > Pseudomonadales > Halomonadaceae > Oceanospirillum. The sequence continues at coordinate 18,209 of JBLWSY010000022.1, read as the reverse complement.
TGAACTTATTAAGATCACCAACCGATACTTACTTCGCCTGATGCGGGCCTTCGCCCTTCTTAAAGGCAACATTGTCCCGCAGATAAACAGGAATCGCCTCTTCTGCGGAAACCGTTTTTCCCTGCTGCCAGTAGAGTTCCGCCAAACGGGCGATATCACCAGCCTGAGGCAGGAGATCCGAATAGGTTTGCTGTACCAGACTCTGCATCACTGGGGAGAACTGATCCAGCAGCTGCCAGCCATTACCGGCACCAACCCAGTCCGCATCTGCAATCGGATTGATCAGAGAGACCTGATCCGGCGCGATCACCTCGGGCTGCGCGATGCAATCAAAACCATTGCCATTCCAGTGATACGCCGCCCAGTAAACTTCACCCATGCGGGCATCCAAAGAGGAGATGATGTAGTGCGCAAAACGCTCGCGGAACAACGTGAAGGCCATGGTTTCCAGTGTCGTGACCGGAATGACCGGCAGATCAGCACCAAAAGCCAATCCCTGAGTCACACCGGTTGCGATACGCAAACCGGTAAAGGAACCCGGACCATTGGCAAAGGCGATAGCATCCAGCTGCTGAAGTTTGACACCCGCTTCGGCCAGAATCTCTTCCACCATGGGTAACAACAGCTGAGTATGCTTACGGGGCTGAAGCTGAAAATTCTCCAGCACCTCATCATCCAGTTTAAGCGCTACTGAACAAGCTTCTGTGGAAGTGTCTAAGGAAAGAATACGTGCCATCGGTCATCTGCCTGGAAACAAAAAAAGCGATTATACGCATTTCAGACCGCGGGAACGAACCCCAAAACAGAATAGTGAGCGACCATCACTATCGACTATGTTTCAATTGTCGGAATATATGATGGTTTGCTAAACCCATTTTGGAGTCAAAATGCTGCTAAGGGCAACCAAATATCTGCTGCTGCCACCGGCGATTAACATTCTGCTGATTCTTATTGCCTGGTTTCTGATGAAGCGCTGGCCAAGGCTCAGACTGGCCACGCTGTTAGGCTCGACACTGTCACTTTGGCTATTAAGCACACCTTTGGTTGCGATCTCTCTGGCGGATCTGCTGCAAAACCGACACCCGGCGCTGTCTATCAGTGAATCGTTAAATCAGCCCCAGCAGTCAGGCTTTGATGCCGTTGTGATTCTTGGAGCGGGTCGCGATTACCGTGCGGAAGAATGGCAGGGCTTAAGTGGGCTCTCATCTGACAGAAAAGAAGCACATACGATTAACAGTTTTGCCCTCCAACGCCTGCATTACGGAGCGGCTTTATCGAAAATATCGGGCAAGCCGGTACTGCTGACCGGGGGCAGGGTTTACGGAGAGCCGTTATCAGAAGCGGAGCTGATGCAACAAACACTGCAACGTTGGGGACAGGAAGCTCAGTGGCTGGAAACGGAAAGCCGGACCACCGCTGAAAACGCCCTCTTCTCTGCCAAAATGCTGAAAGATGAGAATATTAAACGTATCGCACTGGTTACCCACGGCTGGCACATGCCACGTTCCGTCGCCATCTTTGAAAAAGCAGGCTTTGAGGTTGTTCCGGCTCCCACCGCGTTTTATGCCATGCCGGAGAGTCTCTGGTTACAGCTGCTACCGAAAAGTAGCTATCTGGATATCTCCAGCCGTATGCTGCATGAAGTGCTAGGGCAAATCTGGTACAGCCTGCGTTACCGTTAAAAAGCGAACCGATAAATAGCAATCCGTTAACCGATCTCTAAAAAGCAAAGCCCTGTAAAAACAGGGCTTAGATCGAGCTTAATTCAAGAGTAACGCTTTACTCTTTAGCGCCGTGAACCTGACTGACACGGTGGAAAATATGGTTATCGCAACGATGGCAACGCTCTATCGGACGGGTATGGGTTACAACCACCATTTTGTCGCATTCGGTGCAAGAAAAAGTACCCGCCGTAGCCAGTTCGCCTTCAATGTAGGTGCCCGGATCACTCTCCAGCTTCTGCTCCAGCTCCAGCTGATCAATACGGGTTTTATCGGCAACCGACTGCAGAGCACGGGCCAGAGAGATCTCCAGTGCCGACAGATCGATATTCAGCCACTCGCCTAAACCACGGCCGGTAGAGCTGACAAAGCGTCCGAGATCCTGAAGATCCCGATTCAGCCAGGTAGTCAGCAGCGCCACTTCATCCTTGGTCAGACGCTCCAGATCCTGCTCAAACTCAACCGCTTCACGGATCTCTTTCTGCAGAGTATCCAGCGTATTGTGCTCCGCCTCAGCAAGACGTTTTTCGATTCGGGTCAGAGCATTGTCATAGTGACGGGCCAGCTTGTCGTTGCTGTCCGGACGGTTTTCATTGGATTGATCTGACATAACGTCTCCTTGATCGGGTCAACAGGTCTAAATAAAGCACAGAGCGTCCATCCGGCACACTCATCATCTTGTTATCCTTGAGTATTTACCATCCAGAGGTCTGTGTCACGAACCGAGATCAGTAAAAATTAACGCTCTCTGATCCGCTTCGGGACGACTGACAAAAAGATAGCAGTTTACCGGGGCCTTAATCTGCCTTTTTATCCCGGATGCCCCTACCTGTAAGCCTGTCTCTAAGGTAGAATCGAGGGTTTAACACCAGCGTTACGCCCCTGAGCCTCTGACGCCGCTGTCCGATCATCCACAGACAGCAGATCTGACCAAATTTGTTAACCCTTCCGGCCCCCCGGAACTGGCAAGGTAACCAAGCGATAATGGACGTTCAGTACACTCCCCACAAAATCGAACAGGAAGCTCAGGCTTTCTGGGAAAAGAATCAATGTTTCAAAGCTGTAGAAGACGCAAACCGCGAAAAATTCTACTGCCTGTCTATGTTCCCGTACCCAAGCGGCCGCCTGCACATGGGTCACGTGCGTAACTACACCATTGGTGATGTACTGTCCCGTTATCAGCGACTGCGTGGCAAAAACGTGCTGCAGCCTATGGGCTGGGATGCGTTTGGTCTGCCGGCAGAAAACGCGGCGATCAAAAACAACGTAGCGCCAGCAAAATGGACCTACGAAAACATCGATTACATGCGCGATCAGCTGAAGCAACTGGGTTTTGCTTACGACTGGGATCGTGAAGTCGCCACTTGTCATCCGGAATACTACCGTTGGGAACAGTGGTTCTTCACCCGCCTGTTCGAAAAAGGTCTGGTCTACAAGAAGACATCTGCGGTTAACTGGTGCCCGAACGATATGACCGTGCTGGCCAACGAGCAGGTTATCGACGGTTGCTGCTGGCGTTGTGACACAGAAGTTGAGCGTCGTGAAATTCCTCAGTGGTTCCTGAAGATTACCGATTACGCTGATCAGCTGCTGGACGACCTGGACAAGGTTGACTGGCCTGAGCAGGTTAAAACCATGCAGCGCAACTGGATCGGTAAATCCCGTGGTGTTGAACTGCGTTTCGGTCTGAAAGATCGCTCCGAAGAGCTGGAAGTGTTCACCACTCGTCCGGATACCCTAATGGGCGTGACCTATGTGGCAGTTGCGGCTCAGCACCCACTGTCTCTGGAAGCGGCTCAGAACAATGCTGAACTGGCGGCGTTTGTTGAAGAATGCAAACACACCAAGGTTGCTGAAGCGGATATGGCAACCATGGAGAAGAAGGGTATGGCCACTGGCTTTACCGCCCTGCATCCTCTGACCGGGCGTGAAGTGCCGGTGATGGTCGCCAACTTCGTACTGATGGATTACGGCTCAGGTGCCGTGATGGCCGTGCCGGGTCACGATCAGCGCGACTGGGAGTTTGCAACCAAATACGGCCTGCCGATTGAGCAGGTGATCGCCGCTGCTGAAGGTGACGAAGCCGATCTGTCCAAAGAGGCCTACACCGAGAAAGGTACGCTGGTTAACTCCGGTGAATTTGACGGCCTGAACTTTGAAGCCGCTTTTGATGCGATTGCGGCCAAGCTGGAAGGCGAAGGTCAAGGCAAGATCACCATCAACTATCGTCTGCGCGACTGGGGTGTATCCCGTCAGCGTTACTGGGGCGCGCCAATCCCGATGATCAGCTGTGACAGCTGTGGTGACGTTCCTGTTCCGGAAGACCAGCTGCCGGTTGTGCTGCCGGAAGATGTTGAATTTGACGGCGTAGGTTCTCCGATCAAGAAGATGCCGGAATTCTACGAAACCACCTGTCCTAAGTGTGGTGGTGCAGCAACCCGTGAAACCGATACCTTCGACACCTTTATGGAGTCGTCCTGGTACTACGCCCGTTACGCCTGCCGTAACCAGAGCGAAGCAATGCTGGATTCCGAGGCGGATTACTGGACGCCGGTAAACCACTACATCGGTGGTATCGAGCACGCCATTCTGCACCTGCTGTACAGCCGCTTCTACCACAAGCTGCTGCGTGACGAAGGCCTGGTGAACTCTGACGAGCCGTTCCAGCGTCTGCTGACTCAGGGCATGGTACTGAAAGATGGCAGCAAGATGTCCAAGTCCAAGGGCAACACGGTTGACCCGCAGGAACTGATCCAGAAATACGGCGCTGATACCGTGCGTCTGTTTATCATGTTCGCAGCACCGCCTGAGCAATCGCTGGAATGGTCTGATTCCGGTGTGGAAGGTGCCAACCGCTTCCTGAAGCGTCTTTGGAAAATGGTACAAGGCCACGTTGAAGCAGGTCCTGCCCCTGAGCTGAACCCTGCTGCTCTGAACGACAAGCAGAAAGAGCTGCGTCGTAAGACCCACGAAACCATCGCTAAAATCAGTGATGATATGGAACGCCGTCTGACCTTTAACACCGCTATTGCGGCTGTTATGGAACTGACCAACGCCATCACCAAAGTGAATGACGACAGCGCTGAGATGCGTGCTGTTCAGCACGAAGCGATTGAAGCCTGCGTCCTCATGCTGTCACCGATGGTGCCGCATATTGCCCACACGCTGTGGCAGATGCTGGGCCATGAAGATGCAGTTATCGATGCGAGCTGGCCGGTTGTGGATCAGGACGCTCTGGCCCGTGACTCTATCCAGATGGTGGTTCAGGTGAATGGCAAAGTGCGCAGCAAGATCGAAGTGGCTGCCGACGCACCAAAAGATGCCATTGAAGAACTGGCAAAAGCTGACGAGAAAGTGGCTAAGTTCCTGGAAGGCGTCACCATCCGTAAGGTGATCGTAGTTCCGGGCAAACTGGTCAACATTGTAGCGAACTAATCCTTAACGGACTTATTCGCTACCCGAAAACAGGCACGATGGAAACCGTGCCTGTTTTTGCAGGTCTACTACTATCTACTGTTAAGAATTCATTAGTTAATTAGCTTACTAATGAATGTGTAATAACAACCCAGATCAAAGAATCATACGTTAATGCCCCAAATCGGCCTTAACTTAGCAAACGGAAGTCAGATGAAGTTGCAAAAGACAAACACCTTGTCTAGTTTTAAGTGGTTAGGCGCAGTTTTACTGGCAATTCTCGTCAGTGGCTGCGGCTTTCAGCTGCGAGGGACAGCCGGTTTTCCGGCTGAGCTCTCGCCACTTTACCTCTCTGAACAATCCTCTGTTTTTTATAACACCCTGGCGACTCAGCTCACCCAGGGCGATGTTGTGCTCCTGAAAGGCAAAGAGGGTGCCCGCTGGCACCTTTGGCTGAGTCAGGTACGCCACCAGAAACAGCAAACCACCTTTACATCAGGCTCAAGCAGCTACGACCTCTATGCCGAAGTCGATTTCCAGCTGCAGGATGCAGAAGGCAACCCCGTAGCTCCTCAAAGCACCCTAAAATCCAGCCGTACCTATACCAGTAACGATAGCCTGTACAGTGAAGCCAGCGATCTCGCATCGCTGCGTTTTGAGATGGAGCGTGATCTGGCCAGCCGTGTTGCACGCCAGCTAAGTCGTATTACCTTACCTGTTAATAAAAGCGCTACGGGTAGCCAGCAACCATGAAGGTTTTTGCCGACAAGCTGAACGATCAGCTTAAGTCTGGTCTTAAACCTATCTATCTGCTTGCCGGTGACGAGCCATTACAGATGCGAGAGGCATCTGATGCGGTTCGCGCAGCGGTTCGTCAGGCTGGGGCAGAGGAACGTGAAGTCCACCATGTGGATAACAGTTTCAGCTGGTCTACCCTGCTGGAAGCCAACGCCAGCATGAGCCTCTTCTCCAGTCACAAGCTGATTGAACTGCATATCCCTAATGGAAAGCCGGGACAGGAAGGCAGTCAGGCTCTGCAGGCTTATGCCCAGGAGATCTCGGATAATCGCGGTCAAAGCGATAACACTCTGATGATCATCTCCGGCAAACTGGAAGGCTCATCCACCAACAGCAAGTGGTTTAAAGCGTTGGATGCTGTCGGTATCTTTGTCCCTGTCTGGCCGTTAGATCAACAACGCCTGCCCGGCTGGATCACACATCGATTAAGAGCAGCAGGTTTTCAGCCGACTCCGGAAGCGGTCTCTCTGCTGGCTCAACGGGTTGAAGGTAACCTGTTAGCCTGTGACCAGGAGATTCAGAAACTAAGACTGGCGTATCCGGATCAGAGCCAACTGGATGATCAGGCGATTCTGGCCGCTGTACATGACAGCTCCCGCTATGATGTTTTCAATCTGACCGATGCCCTGCTGGCCGGAGATCCGGTTCGCACCAGCCGTATCCTGACAGGGCTTCAAGGCGAAGGGCTGGAACCGCCAATCATTCTTTGGGGTATCACTCGGGAATTGCGTCAGTTGATCAACCTGAAGCACAGAGTCGATCAGGGACAATCCTTTGATCGTATCTGTCGGGATCTCAGAATCTGGGATAAGCGCAAGCCGGTCTATCAGAAAGCGATTAAAGCCCACAGCGGCAGACAGCTGCATCAGCTGATTCTGATGGCAGAACAGGTAGATCAGAGAATTAAGGGTATCGAGAAGGGTAAAAGCTGGCCTATTCTGAGCCAGCTGTGTCTGAAGTTCAGCGGACTAAATGTGCTCTGAGGTTAACGTAGCCCTCAGAGTCACATTCATATCACCTCTGGTGACTTTTCCTCTCTTTTATCGGTAGTGCGGCTATTGCGCGTGATATGCTTAAAGATACCGATCAGGCTGATGCCAATCCAGAAGAGTTCTATAATGACGGAAGATAGGTTCCAGTTGAAGAGAAGGGAGATCAGTAAAAGAATCGCCCCGGTCAGATTCAACAGTGAGTACCGGATATCCCGACTGGTAAGACGTTCTGTCTGCAACAGATAGAATGCCAGCACCACCAGAAAAACACCGATATTGCCTACCAGATCAAACCACGTATAGCTCATCACTTTTTGCCTCTGCTCTTGCCAATTTTTAACCCACAAACCAAAAAAAAGATCCAGGAATCAAAAACAGCAGACCGAAAAAAAGCCTCCCTACGCTTATGCGTCAGGAGGCTTTTACACGTTATATCGGAGGCTTGATGGGATTGCAAGCCAAGTGCTACATCATTGCCGAATCAGTCGGCGTCGACACCGGCCAGCGCTTCGGCCAGCTGCAGCGGCTCAATTTCAAGACCTTCAAGCTCGGCGTTCCAATTAGCACCAACCAACACGCCATCGTTATCCAGCTCTGGCAGCCATTCCTGCACAAAGTCTTCAATCTCAACCTTACTGATCTGGTAGTCCGCCCACTCCTCAACACAATGAGCTTCAGCATCTTCTTTGTCAGACCAGAAAGGGATCACGTCGGTGTCCTCGAACTCCTGAGAGTCGACCACAACCCAGCCATCCTCAGACTCAATACCCCAAAGCTCCCCGTTGAAACGGATCTCTTCAATAAAGAGCGAGTAGTTGTCATCAATATTATCAGTCAGGCGTGTCATAGTAGGATCACCAAATTAAATCAGTTAGAAGCAATATGACTGTTTATCAGTAACACACGAACGACAAGGTTCACTATTTGGGCGGTCCGGGTGCAAACAATCACTACCACATTCAGGGCTGCCAGATTATCACGGCCAACAGGAATTGCTATCTAAGATAGATCAATTTTTGCTAAAAACGAAAATTTCCCCATCAACAGAACTATTTTCCCGACACAACTTGACCCTACCGGCTCTAAACCGCAAGATGGCGCGCTCCTGACCTGTGGTTCGGTACGCCCGAGCACGTTATCGATTTCTGAAGCACTCTATCAAACGAAGCATCTGACCATGGCAAAATTCACCTCCTCAGCATACCTTATCTGTCCACTGGATCAGCAATCCCTGACGCTGGAAGAACGAACCCTTAAATGCCCGTCAGGCCATAGCTTTGATATCGCCAAACAGGGCTACGTAAATCTGCTGCCGGTGCAGAAAAAGAAGTCCAAAGACCCCGGTGACAGCAAAGAGATGATTCAGGCCCGTCAGCGATTCTTGCAGGCAGGGCTGTATCAGCCGATCTCAGATCGGTTGAATCAACTAGTTAGCCAACAGCTGACTCTGTCTGATAATGAGCCTGTGACCATTCTGGATGCCGGTTGCGGTGAAGGTTACTACCTGAGCCGATTAGCTACGGAAAATAATCTCGCAGAACAGCAACAGGTTGAATTGCTGGGTGTGGATATCTCCAAATGGGGCGTACAGGCCGCGACCAAATATCAGCTGCCAATCACCTGGATTGTTGGCACCAATGCCCAGTTACCTGTTGAGCCCGCTTCTGTGGATCTGATTATCTGCATGTTTGGCTTCTGGCAGCCTGAGTGGTTTGCCAAGGTGCTGAAACCCGGTGGCAAGGTGATTCTGGCGGAGTCTGGTGTCGATCACCTGATAGAACTCCGTGAAATCATCTATAAAGAGGTCCACCGTAAAGACGTGCCGGAACTTAAAGGTATCGAGGAAGTCGGCTTTACTCTGATCGATCAGCAACAACTTGAGTTCCGGCCTGCCACGCTCAATAAAGAGCAGGTTCAGGATCTTTTGGTGATGACTCCACATCTTTATCGTGCCAACTATGAAGGTAAACAAAGCGCCCAGCAGCTGGAACAGCTGAATCTGACCGCCCAGGTTGTCTTTCGGGTGCTCAAATATCAAACATCGGAAAATTTATAACTCCATTAGAGTCTGGCTCAGCTCTAATTGTATACTCTTTGTCAGGCCAATTTCTCTCAAGAGATTGGCTGCTTTTATAGGCTGTTACATATAGTTCCCAACTTTTTAGGGCAGCGCACTTCGTAACGGTATGGGAGTAATTTTGCTTTATTTTATCTATCGCGTCAGAGCAAAAAGGTTTACCTATTCTCTTTGCATAAAACAATAACCCATGTACTTTCCCGTCAAAATCAGACAAATCCAATATTAGGTCATGGGATTTAATCTTTTTTTTCGTATCAGGGTATTTGGAAGGCTGCATAGGAATGACGCTAGCAATGGGAAGATAACCAGCATATTCATCTAAAGGCTTTGATCGACTCCTTTTTCTTATTCCCTCGGACTCATAGACACTGTGGTTGATTACACCTGATTGATGCAGTGATGTTTTTCCTCGAATTTCATCATTTGTCAATTTACTCCCTAATTCAGGGTAAAAAATCCCCCCTGTAGTTTTATTCGCATAAGAATCTCCTGCATACCCTTCATTGAAAATCTTAGAGTTTGAGCTGGAAAAATAAATACTTCCATCATCTCCCTCAGCGAACCACATGAACTCTAAATAATCACTACCAGACTTCAAATAAACACGAGAGGTTATTCTCTTCCCCATACATCACTCCACCAACCAGTAACGCAAACCGGTCTGTCTGAGAAAATCTTCTGCCTTATCCCCCTGAAGCAGAGCCAGAGTGGCAATCAGACCACTCTGAACACAGCTTGGAGCCGCTACGGTAATGGAGCGGGGAGCATCCTGAATCGGCCATCCGGTTTTAGGATTCAGCACATGACTGTAACGCACGCCATCTTTCAGCAGAAAACGTCGACTATCCCCGGAGGTCGCTAACCCGCCTCCGGAAAGGCTTAACAAAGCCAGAGAGTTTTCCTCGCTATCCGGTCGCTCAATCGCTACCTTCCAGCTTTCTCCGTTTTGTCTCAGGCCACTACAGGCCATATCTCCGCCCAGGTTAACCAACACAGAGATCGGTGTTCCATCGGCCTGCGCCTCTGCCAACATAAGTCCCAGAGCGCGATCGACGGCATACTCTTTACCGATTCCGCCAAAATCCAGCTCCATGCCCTCAGGCAGAAGCAACTCAGCCTTGTTGCCGACAGTTCGATAATCCAGTTTTGACCAGCCGATATCCGCCAGTAACGCTTTAACGGCTGAAGCCTCCGGTAGCTGATCGCCACCATTAAAAGACCAAACCTTTCTCAGCACACCTGAAGTCAGGTCGAAAAGGCCATCAGAAATCTGCCAGCCCTGATCAGCAAACTCCAGCAAACGGTACGTTTCTTCATCAATCTCCTGCCAGTGACCGGAGCGCTGATGAATTCGGCTAAAGGTATTTTCCTGCAGGTAGCGACTGTATTTCTGTTCAATCCGCCAGACTTCCCGAATCGCAATATCAGCCAGATGCTTAACCATTCCGATACGGTCTTCAGGCAGATCAATCAGAAGCTCGCAGTCACTGGCCATCGCCTGAAATGAGACCTGAAAAAAGCCCTGCTGAAACGACATTTCAGGTTTGGGATGAGATGCATGATAAAGGGGGAGTTGCTGAATATTTCCGGTCATTCCATTACCCGCTTTGCCAACAGCGGTGTCGGCAAGATTAACAATTCATAAGATAAAGACATTAAACCAGGAAGGCTTTTTACAAAATACATCTGTGAAAAAAGTATAACGACTAAAAACAAAAAAACTCCCCGAAAATAAAGTGATTCACTCCGGGAATCACCTTACATCAGAGAGTTCGTCGTTCTGGTCCGCGAATCAGAAACGATAACCGACAGTCACCATGGTGGCTGTTGTATCAGGATAGAGTTCCTGATCTTTCAGCTTGCCGAATCCACTATCACCAGAATTGCTTTGCTGATAGAAAGCGACGCGGGTATACAGTTCCGAATCCTGACTCATTCGGTAGCCATAACGGAAGCCCAGGGTATAGGTATCGAGATCGCCCAAACGATAATCAGCACTAACTTCATCCAAAGACTGGTAATCGGAGGATGTTACATAACGCTGATAGAAATCAGCGGCACTTTGGGTATACCAGCGCAACTGGGGCTCGATATAGTGCTTACCCAGATCCCAGCGATATTTCAGATCAACCGTATGGGAGTCTACGCCCCAGTCATCAAACATAAAGCGGTAGCTCAGATCGACAATATCACCGTTATCCAGCTGACGTTTGCCCTGCCAGAAAAGCGCGTGCTTCAGGCGCGAGTCCGGACGCTTCTCGTAGAGATAGAGATTGGCACCATCTTTTACAAAGTTACCGCCATAATTAGTTCCGGCATTGTCATCAATCACTGAAACGATTTTGTAGGGATCATTCAGATACCCGGAACTGGAGCTCAATGAGTAATTAAATTGCATCAGTGTTTTGCGGTCGATAACCTGGGTAAGCCCAAGTACAACATCGATAACCTGCTTATCATCCGACGATCCTTCACGGCCGTTGTTCAGATCCGTCGTGAAGGTGGCACTGTCCGGAACAGGAGCCCGGCTTAAACCAACCGGCAAGCCACCTTCCGGATTCAAACTATCCGCAGAGAGATTAAGCCCGAAGGTAAGTGTCGTATTTTTCTGGTTCAGATAGCGCGAAAGGGTACCGTTAGCCCCAAGAGACTGATAATCATGTTCTGAGGACAGATAGCCACCGGCACTGTAGGCCCAATCTCTATTGATGGGGGCAGACCAGCTAGCGGAGAACGCTGCACGTGAATCACGGAAAGTATCATCAAGAGGCTGATCACCGGCCTCTGTTGTATAGCTTCCCTTACCGGATGGACGTGCAAAGGTTTGCGCCTGATCAGAAGGTGTCGCACCGTTTGGCGAAGCACCGGTCAGAGTATCGAAAGCAAACTTCAGATTCAGCTTAGTTTCACTATCATAGTTTCGTGTCGCGCTGATCACTGGCTCAAAAGCACTGACGCGGCTATCCCCTTCCGCATAGATCAACGCGGCGGTATCAAAATCCCAGTTATCCAGCTCAGCAGCCTGAGCCTGAGTGGGAAGACCTGCCAATAATGCACAGCCCGCAGATGCTAACATCGCTTTTAGCGCCCGATCATTTTGGGCGATTTTCTTGTGTTTAGTTACAGCCACAGCCGCCACCTCCAAACCCGCGTCCGCCACTGGTCGCTTCTTTACTGAAATAGATATGATCATCCAGTCCCGCTTCAACAGGATCAGAAATCAGCTGCATCTCTTCTTTGGCAAGAACATCACGCTCCCAGGGCTTAACCCCCAGATCAGAACAGCCTGAAAGCAGCAGGCCGCTCATCAGGGCCGATATAAGCATTACTTTCATCATCGTCATTCGCCTCATTCAGCCAGTAGCGCTTTAATGGTGTCTTCGTAGTCCTTAACCCGATCACTATGAAAACCAATATGCTGAGCCCGGATCTTGCCGTTCCGGTCAATCAGGTAGCTTGATGGCATCCCCATGACACCATATTCTCCCGGCAGCTGAGCATCGGTATCCAGAAGAACGGTAAATTGGGCGGGAACATCTTGAAGAAACTCACTCGCCAGCTCGACATCCTGATCAAGATTGATCGCAACAACCTCCAGTCCTTCTGCCTGGTATTGTTGCTGAAGTTTATTCATCCAGGGAAATGACTGCCGGCAGGGCCCACACCAGGAAGCCCAGAAATCAACCAGAACGACCTTTCCTTTAAAATCAGAAAGAGACGCTGCACCACCTTTAACATCGGGAAGACTTACCTGCGTCATAGGTGCCAATTGTGCTTGCTGAACAGGTTGCAGCTCTGAAGCCAAAACCTGCGTGCTTAAAACCGTTAAGGATAAACCTGCTGCTAAGAGCTGTTTTTTAAATAGAAAAGACATATCCGGACTCCCTGATTCCTCGATTGGTCATCGACTGATGAGCATCTTCCCTTAGAAAACTTAAGATTTTCTTAAGTATGCAACGCTGTTGCTTAAGCAAACCTTAAGTTTCCTATCCGAAGATAGCGTCAACATCTCAAGGGATTAGCGAGGACACACTCATGTCTCATAATAAAGACTCCAGCTTTGGAGCCGGATTAAAGCATCTGGCAGCGTTAATACTGATCGTTCTCACGACCAGTCTGAGCCTTAATGCTGTGGCTGCATCTTCAGATCAGGAAGAATTCCTTCCACCTGAACAGGCATTTCAGTTTGATTTTGAACAGTTAAATGACGGAACTGTAAAGCTACACTGGGATATCGCTGATGGTTATTACCTGTATCAGAAACGCTTAAAACTAACTGATACAAACAAGCAACCATTAACTGATGTCGCCTTTCTGACTCAGTCTGAAGAGAAAAACGATCCGAATTTTGGACTGGTTCAGGTTTTTCATCACCAGCTGGATATAGAAGCCCTACCAGTAACCAATCAGTTAATGCTGAGTTATCAGGGCTGTTCTGAAAATGGTCTCTGCTATCCACCGCAAAGAAAAACACTGGATGTACAATCCGCTACCAAAACAGCCTCAAACGCAAAAGTATCTGAGAGCAGTCAACCTGCACCTACCGCTAATCAAGCTTTAGCCGTTGAAGAAGATGCAGGCGCAATTGCGGCTATGCTGGCGAATGCTGAAGGTTACTGGGTCGTACTCACCTTTTTTGTACTGGGCTTAGGTTTGACCTTTACACCCTGTGTTTTACCTATGATCCCTATTCTGGTGGGTATCATTGCGGGTCAGGGTACGAATATCACGCTGCGTCGTGGTATCGGCTTATCGACAGCCTATGTGCTGGGTATGTCTCTGACGTATACCTTAGCAGGCGTTCTTGTCGGTTATTTTGGTGCAAAAATGAACCTTCAGGCTTCCTTACAAAGCCCAACAGCTCTGATCATTTTCTCAGCCCTTTTTGCTGCACTGGCAATGGCAATGTTCGGTTTCTATGAACTCCAGCTACCTTCATTCCTGCGTGATCGTCTGGATCGCATGGGACAGAACAGCAGTGGTGGAAAGTACGCCGGTGTAGCACTGATGGGGTTGATATCAGCTCTGGTGGTATCACCTTGTGTCTCAGCGCCATTAGCAGGGGCACTGGTTTATATCAGTACCACTGGGGATGCTTTATTGGGCGGTGCATCTTTGTTTGCACTAAGTCTTGGCATGGGTGTACCCCTCATTCTGGTTGGAGCTGGCGGCGGAAAGTGGCTACCCAGAGCCGGGGGCTGGATGCTGGAAGTTAAGGCATTCTTCGGTGTTCTGTTATTAGGTGTTGCGATCAGCCTTCTTAGCCGGCTGCTTCCAGGCAATGTAAGTATCCTGTTATGGTCACTGCTCGCGATTGTTTATGCTGCGCACCTCGGCAATTTCGGACAATCAGAATCACTTAGCAGCTGGGGGAAAACCCGTCGCGGACTCTCCATCGCACTGATGGTTTATGGGATCAGTCTGCTTCTGGCAGGTCTTGCAGGACATGATGACCCTTTAAAGCCTCTGGCATTCGTTTCTGCTCCTGCTCAATCTGGAGCAAAACAGGAAAAGCCCTTGTTTGTTCGTTATGATTCTATCTCCGCCATGGAAACCGCTATGCGCGAAGCTTCAACAGCAGGCTACCCGGTCGTTATCGACCTGTACGCTGACTGGTGTGCCAGCTGTAAGGTGATGGAGCGAGAAGTCTTCAGCAGACCAGAGGTTCGCGACCTTGGAGAAAAGGTAACCTTTATTCAGCTGAATATGACAGACAATACCCCTGAACAGAGCGCTTTTCTGCAACAGCACGGACTCTTTGGCCCACCGAGTTTGCTCTTTTATAAAAAGAATGGGCAAGAACTTATCTCAGCCAGAGTACAAGGCGAGCTGGGACCACAACAGTTTATCAGTCAGGTAAACAAGCTTCTGTAAGCTTATTTTTTAAGTTAAGGAACTGAGATGCGTGTTCTACTGGTAGAAGATGATCCGGGCTTAGGGTCAGGTTTGCAGCAAGCACTTAAGCCTGAAGGCTATACCACAGATTGGTTGACCGATGGCCTTCAGGCACTGCAGGCTCTCGAAACTGACCATTTTGATATGGTTATATTGGACCTGGGTTTACCCAGGCTGGATGGTATATCCGTTCTGAAGCAGGTCAGAGCTCAGGGTAAAGACACACCTATCCTGATTCTGACGGCACGGGATGCGGTCCAGGACAGAATAGATGGGCTGGATAGCGGAGCTGATGATTATCTTATCAAACCCTTTGATATGACAGAGTTAAAGGCCCGCATTCGTGCCTTGCTGCGCCGTAGTTCCGGCAGAGCTCAACCAACAATCAACCTGAGAGGCATCGAGATCGATCCATCCAGTCAACAGGTGCTATATGATGGCAATACCGTCGCACTGACACGCCGTGAGTATACCTTGCTCTATGAGATGATGAGTCAGCCTGGACATGTGTTCACCCGGGACAAACTACAGCAGATGCTTTATGGCTGGGATGAAGATGTCGAGAGTAATGCGATGGAGGTACATATTCATCATTTACGTAAAAAACTCTTCCCTAAGCTTATCCGAACCCTGAGAGGCATCGGATACGTAATTGATAAGGAAGGTAACTGATTTTGCTTAGTCTGCCACTGAAATCGATTCGAAAACGCATTCTGTTCCTCGTCCTTTTTCTGCTGATAATCATGAGCGGCCTTATAGGGCTCGCGAGCTTCAAAGATGCCAGCCATGAAATTGAAGAAATTTTTGATGCTCGTCTGGCTCAAAGCGCAAGAATTCTTCAGGCTCTTGTGCTTGGCATTCATGAGACAGAGCTCAGTAGCACAGAAGAGATCAGACTTCAGAAAGCATTCGAGAATGCCCTGTTATTAGAAGCAGGCAGTGGTGGAGGTCATAAATATGAAAGTAAAATTGCTTATCAGGTCTGGCATGGCCACCAATTAATAATGCACTCCACAAATGGCCCTGAAATTCAACCCCATGAATTAAAACCGGGTTTTGGCCGTACTTTTTTTAAGGGTTATAACTGGCAAACCTTCACTCTGAAAACTCATTCGAATAACTACCCTTTTATTGTCATTGTCGCTGAGCGGGAAGATGTCAGAGGAGAACTTGTAGAGAAGGTAGTTTTACAAACTCTGATTCCGGAACTGATTGGCATACCAATACTGGCATTAATGATTTGGCTCGCCATCGGCTGGGGACTTACCCCCTTAAAAGAACTGACCAATCAGATCAAGGATAAAGCCCCCAGCAATCTGAAACCCGTCAAACTGGAATCCCCGCCATCTGAATTAGAGCCGATACAACACGCGCTCAACAGGCTATTAAATGAAACAGAAACAATGATCGCCCGTGAGCAGCGATTTATTGCCGATGCAGCTCACGAATTAAGAACACCCTTGGCTGTCCTTAAAATTCACGCAGATAACGCATTGAACACTGAGTCTGATCAGGAAAGAACCCGTGCCCTTAAAGAGTTAGATCTTGGTGTTAACCGTGCTACTCGAATTGTCTCTCAATTATTAACCATGGCAAGGCTGGATCCTGACACAGCGGCGTCCAATAAAAAAACTGCAGATCTACTCGAAAGCTGTCGAAACACGCTAGCGGAACTGACACCTCTAGCCTGGGAAAAAGAGATTGAACTCAGCCTGGATGCTGACGAAAAGCTTGAATGGAACACAAAACTCGAAGACGGAGCATTAGAAATTATCCTGCAAAACCTTATCAGCAATGCAGTAAAGTTTTCCCCTGAAAGGGAGAGTATTGATGTTTCCCTTGAACAAGATGACAACAATTTCATTATGAGTGTTTCTGATCGTGGGCCAGGTATCTCACCAGAAAACTTAAGCAGGGCGACTGAGCGTTTCTTTCGCGACGGAAACGAAGCGGGTGCGGGTCTTGGACTCTCAATCGTCACAAGAATCGCTGAACGTCACTCAGGATGCATTACTCTTAGACCAAATCCAATCTCAGGTCTTTGCGTAAAAGTGATACTGCCTAAACACGTTGTTAACTATCAGCACTGATCAACCGGCAAGCTTATGCCTTCAGACATCGCATTAATCGCATATTTTTTTACCCAAAGTAACCGCACGTTTACCAACCGGCATTCAAAAGTGCTTATTTATTAATAGGTTAGCAGCCAAAGACCTAGGTAACCTTTACTTGGGCAAATCTGGCATCTCTTTTGCTTTGTAACAAATTGAAAGTACTTGTTAACTAAGCAATTGAAATGCATCAGATTGGCGGAGAAAAGAGATCATGATAGGTCAGGTTATTAGCCAAACCTTGGGCTTATCCCTGTTAACCTCAGGAGCCAGCCCGAAAGCCTCTGACACAGAAACGGTCAACCCTGATAAAGAGACGCAGAATGGGCGTCAGGAGCTTCAGGCTGATCGACCTGAGGTCGTCATTTCAGACGCTGCCAAAGAGCTTAGTATCAATTTTTCCGATGACGAACCCAACTGGAAACAGGTTCAGATGATGGCTAGCCACCTGTTTTCCAACATGGATTCTCTGTTCATGAAAGCTGGCATTAATACTGCCGAACCCATTCGTATCAATATCCATCCCTATACCGGCATTCCCTTTGTTGGCGAGCACCCTGACAAAGGTAGAATTCAAAGACTGCTTGATGAAACGCCAGAAGTATTGCAGCAAATAAAAAATGTCAACACAGTTGCTAGCTTCAGCTATCAGATTTCGCAATCCAATCATGGCGTAAGTAGCAGTGCAACCCCCATGGCTAACGCTCCGACACAACTGGTGAATACAGAACATGAAAGTCTCAACAGCACGAGACTTCAATCTGCTCTCGAGCAATACGAGCAAACAACTCAAACGACTCGGATATCAATGGAATTTAAGCAGGATATAGGTATATCCCTAGATGTTCTAAGTACATCGAAAAACCGGCGCTAAGAAACCTGAGTTATTAGCGATCCCCTTTCACTCACCGTCTGAGACTTACCGAGACGAGATTGGCTCAGGCGTATCACTTTCGACCCGTTATCTTTGCTTATACCTTGTCCGAGCCCGTATCTTATCCATCCCCAGCACCACGACCAGCCTCTTCATCATTCAGTGGCCCACTTTACGTCCTAAGCCCTAACCTAAGCCAAAATCCCAGAGGCATAAAAAAACCCCGTCTCGTAAGAGACGGGGTTTCCAGATAAGGCGCTTGACGATGTCCTACTCTCACATGGGGAGGCCCCACACTACCATCGGCGCTGAGCAGTTTCACTT
>JBLWSY010000021.1:0-62643 GCA_048270425.1 Oceanospirillum sp. | reverse complement strand
TAGGACATCGTCAAGCGCCTTATCTGAAAACCCCGTCTCTCAAGAGACGGGGTTTTTTTATGCCTGGGATTTAGGGGAGATGGCAGAGAGGTATGTTTTATGTCTAAGGGCGGTTATTTGAACCAACCTTAAGAACCTCCCGTAGAAGCCCGGGAAAGGTTGCGGTTTAAGTTCTGCAGGACCCGTACCTTATGTTGAATGATTCGACAGTCAAAAGTTATTCTTTTCAAGTGAACCTAAAGTACAAGTACGATAGAATCCGCTTTTCCAGTTTTTGAGCGGATTTATCCGACATACTCAACATTCAGGCTAGAGGTAGATAATGTTCACACGTGATATGACCATTGCAGGCTATGATGATGAGCTGTGGACTGCGATGCAGTCAGAAGCGGTTCGTCAGGAAGAGCACATCGAACTGATCGCATCTGAAAACTACACCAGCCCTCGCGTAATGCAGGCTCAGGGTTCAGTTCTGACTAACAAGTATGCTGAAGGCTACCCGAATAAGCGTTACTACGGTGGTTGTGAGCATGTTGATGTTGTTGAAGACTTGGCGATTGATCGTGCTAAAGAACTGTTTGGCGCAACTTATGCGAACGTTCAGCCGCACTCTGGTTCTCAGGCTAATGCCGCAGTTTACATGGCTTTGTGTAAGCCGGGCGACACTGTACTGGGTATGAGTCTGGCACACGGGGGGCACTTGACTCATGGTGCAGCAGTATCTTTCTCTGGTCGTATCTACAATGCTGTTCAGTATGGTCTGCACCCTGAAACCGGTGAGATCGATTACGCTGAAGTTGAACGTCTGGCTGAAGAGCACAAGCCTAAAATGATCGTTGCGGGCTTCTCTGCTTACTCCCGTGTTGTTGACTGGCAGCGTTTCCGCGATATCGCGGACAAAGTTGGCGCGTATCTGTTTGTTGATATGGCGCACATCGCAGGTCTGGTTGCAGCGGGTGTTTATCCGTCTCCGGTTGGCGTTGCTGATGTTGTAACTACCACAACGCACAAAACTCTGGGTGGCCCACGTGGTGGCTTGATTCTGTCTTCCCGTGCGGATGAAGAGCTGCAGAAGAAGCTTAACTTTGCCGTATTCCCTGAATCTCAGGGTGGCCCTCTGATGCATGTTATCGCTGCTAAAGCGGTTTGTTTCAAAGAGGCGATGGAGCCGGAGTGGAAAGCCTATCAGGCTCAGGTTGTGAAGAACGCTCAGGCGATGGCTGAGACCTTTATGGCTCGTGGTATCAAGATCGTATCTGAAGGCACTGACGACCACCTGTTCCTGGTTGACCTGATCGACAAAGAGTTCAGCGGCAAAGATGCAGATGCGGCTCTGGGTCGTGCGAACATCACTGTGAACAAAAACTCTGTTCCTAACGATCCTCGCTCTCCGTTTGTTACTTCCGGTCTGCGTATCGGTACACCTGCTGTAACCCGTCGTGGTTTTAAAGAAGCAGAAGTGACCGAACTGACTAACTGGATCTGTGACATTCTGGACGATATTAACAACGAAGATACGATCAACGCAGTAAAAGAAAAAGTGAAGGCTGTTTGTAAGCGCTTCCCTGTTTACGCGTAATTGTAGTTTGTTGTAAGAATAAGCCCGGCTATAGGCCGGGCTTATTTGTATCTGGGCGCATTAAGGGTAAAATGTGGGCATTGTTGTACGTGTCGGCTTCAGTGATACTTTAACGGCAATTACTCCTACAAGATAACCAGAGCCTACTATGTATTGTCCCTTCTGCGGTGCACAGGAAACAAAAGTTACAGACTCCCGGCTGGTGGCTGATGGCGATCAGGTTCGCCGTCGTCGAGAATGCCTCTCCTGCGGTGAGCGTTTTACCACCTATGAAACTGCAGAGCTGGTTATGCCTAAGATCGTCAAGCATGACGGTAAGCGTGAAGCTTTTGATGAGGCGAAGCTTCGTGCCGGCATGCAGCGTGCTCTGGAAAAGCGTCCTGTCAGTACCGAATCTTTCGAAGCCGCTATTGAGCGTATTCGTCAGCGCCTTCGGGCCCGTGGTGAACGTGAGGTCGCATCCCGCCTGATTGGAGAGGAAGTGATGGCTCAGCTTCGCTTGTTGGATCAGGTCGCTTATATCCGTTTTGCATCTGTCTATCGTAGTTTTCAGGATCTTGATGAGTTCCGAGCCGAGATCGATCGCCTTGCTCAGGATCCGCCCTTCAGCCGCGGCGAGCACCTCTCTAAAGACGATTCCTCTTCATAGGTTGCTGGTATGACGTTCACAGAGTCGCATCAGGCCTCTGATGCTTACTTTATGGCAAGAGCTATCCGTCTTGCCCGCAAAGGCCTTTTCACCACTTTTCCGAATCCCCGTGTTGGCTGTGTGTTGGTTAAAGATGGCAGGATTATCGCTGAGGGATGGCATCAGAGGGCCGGTGAGGGTCATGCGGAAGTCAATGCCTTGGCTCGGACTTCTGAGGCTGCCGGTTGTACAGCGTATGTGACCCTCGAGCCTTGCTCCCATACCGGAAGAACACCACCCTGTTCGGATGCTTTAATCAAAGCGGGTGTATCCCGTGTGGTTATTGGCATGCAGGACCCTAACCCTCTGGTAGCCGGTAATGGCATTCGTAAGCTGGAGGCAGCAGGTATTGAAGTGCTTTCCGGTGTGTGTGAGGCTGAAGCTAGAGCACTGAACCCCGGTTTTATCCAGCGAATGACCTTAAAACGTCCTTTTGTGCGGGCGAAACTGGCCTGTAGCTTGGATGGTCGTACGGCGATGGCGACCGGGGAAAGTCAGTGGATCACAGGCCCCGCAGCGCGATCCCAGGTTCAGCAACTGAGAGCGGGGAGTTCCGCTATTATCAGTGGGGTGGATTCGGTCATTGCCGATGACAGTGCATTAACGGTTCGGGCTGAACAGTTGAGGCTTCCCGACGCAGAGCAGATTGCAAAACGTCAGCCGTTAAGAGTGGTTTTAGATAGTCATCTGCGTCTGCCTGAGAACGCTAAAATCCTGCAGCAATCCGGTGAAACTCTGGTTGTATTTATCGAGCCGGATTCCAAGAAACAGGAGCGTCTTGAAAAAGCGGGAGCAGTTTGTCTTCAGCTGCCTGCTGAGCAAGGTCGCGTCAGCCTAACGGCTCTGATGGAATATCTGAGTCAGCGCGAGTGTAATGACGTCCTGCTGGAAACCGGAGCCACACTGGCCGGTGCTTTCGCGGAAGCGGGACTGATCGATGAACTGGTCGTATTTATGGCGCCAACCCTGATGGGGGATGGTGCCCGGGGTTTACTGCATCTGCCGGGAATCACCAAAATGGCTGATCAGAAGCGACTCACGCTGACCGATTGTCGCATGGTGGGTGCAGATATGATGATAACCGCCCGTTTTACAGGAAAATCACAATAATGTTTACCGGAATTATCGAAGCGGTTGGTACAATTGAAAGTTTACAGTCTTCAGGCGGCGACTACCGCGTCAAGGTTGCTGTTAATACTCTGGATATGACAGATGTTAAGCTGGGCGACAGTATCGCGGTTAACGGTGTTTGTCTGACCGTAACGGAACTGCACGGCAAAGGTTTCTGGGCTGATGTCTCACTGGAAACCGTACGTCATACCTGTTTTAAGAATTACCGTCCGGGACAGGCGGTTAATCTGGAAAAGGCGATGATGCCGACCTCCCGTCTGGGTGGCCATATTGTCAGCGGTCACGTGGATGGTGTTGGTAAGATTCTGGAGCGTCAGGAAGACGCTCGCTCTGTGCGTTTTCGGGTTCAGGCACCGGAACATCTGCTGAAATATATTGCGGATCGCGGTTCGATCACCGTGGAAGGGACCAGTCTTACCGTTAATGGCATTGAAGAGGACATATTTGAACTCAATATTGTTCCTCATACACTGGCGGAAACGGTACTGCAGGGTTATACCGCAGGACAGCCTGTAAACTTAGAAGTAGACCTGATTGCGCGCTATCTTGAACGACTCATCAGTAAGTCTGAACCAGCGCAGCCGGCAAAAGGCGATATCAGTCTCGAATTTTTAGCTCAGAACGGTTTTTACCGTGGCTGACAGCATAGGAACGAATATGCAACTGAACACTGTTGAAGAGTTATTGGAAGATATCCGTCAGGGCAAAATGGTTATTCTGATGGATGATGAAGACCGTGAAAACGAAGGTGATCTGGTTATCGCTGCTGAGCAGGTGCGTCCGGAAGATATCAACTTTATGGCGAAATACGCCCGTGGTCTGATCTGTCTGACGTTGACCCGGTCACGCTGTGAGCAGTTAAAGCTGCCTTTGATGGTACAGAGCAACGGTGCGCAGTTCTCCACGAACTTCACCCTGTCAATTGAAGCCGCTGAAGGCGTTACTACAGGTATCTCTGCTGCTGACCGTGCCCACACGGTACGCACTGCGGTCAAGCGTGATGCGAAAGCCGAAGATATAGTACAGCCGGGTCACATCTTCCCGCTGATGGCTCAGCCGGGTGGCGTTCTGAGTCGTGCAGGTCACACCGAAGCCGGTTGTGATCTGGCGCGTATGGCGGGTTATGAACCTGCGTCTGTGATCGTTGAGATCATGAATGAAGACGGCACTATGGCGCGCCGTCCGGATCTGGAGCTGTTTGCTCAGGAGCACGGCATCAAGATTGGTACCATTGCGGATCTGATCCACTACCGGACTACCAATGAGCATACCGTTGCCCGCGATCAGGAAGGTGTGATGGCCACTGAGTACGGTGACTTCAACTACGTGACCTACAAAGATGAGATTCAGGGCTGCACCCATCTTGCGATGACGCTGGGTGAGATCAAAGCCGATGACCCGGTGATGGTGCGGGTTCATAACCGTACCGAAGTGCTGCGTGATGTGGTGGGTGCGATTCCGGCGGACGAAACTGAGCGTAAGTGGACCATGCGTAAAGCGCTGGCAAAAGTGGCTCAGGAAGGCAAAGGTGTGGTTCTGCTGCTGGACAGTAACGAGCGTATTGATATCCGTGACTCCGTTGATCTGATCCAGAACGGCCGTCAGCAATCCAAAGTCAATGTCAGTGCCTCAGGTGCTTATCTGACGGTAGGAACCGGCTCTCAGATTCTGCGTGATCTGGGGGTACGTAAGATGCGCCTTTTGAGCTCACCAATGAAATTTAATGCGATCTCAGGTTTCGATCTGGAAATCGAAGAATATATTCCTTGTGAAGAGTAAGTTCTGCCCGTAGATCGTGGCGACATCTTTCAGGAAAAACAAAAAGTTATCAGGAATAAAAAATGACTATCAAATCCGTAGAAGGCAATTTCGTAAACTGTAATGGTCAGTACGCTATCGTTGTCGGCCGTTTCAACAGCTTCGTGGTAGAGCATCTGGTTGAAGGTGCTATTGATACACTGCGTCGTCACGGTGTTGATGAAGCGAACATCACAGTAGTGCGTGCGCCGGGTGCATGGGAACTGCCTCTGGTCGCTAAGAAAGTGATCGAAAGACAACAGCCGGATGCTGTGATCACTCTGGGTGCGGTGATCCGTGGTGGTACACCTCACTTTGAATATGTTGCTGGCGAATGTGCGAAAGGTCTGGGTCAGCTGTCTCTGCAAACCGGTGTGGTTATCACCAATGGTGTTCTGACAGTCGATACAATCGAACAGGCTATTGAGCGCTCCGGCACGAAAGCAGGTAACAAAGGTTCTGAAGCCGCTCTGTGCGCTCTGGAAATGGTTAGCCTGTTTAACACGTTGTAATTTAAACGTAATTCGGAAATTTAATACTTAACTCGCGGTTACTCCTCAATGTCCCAAGGTAAAAAAACCAGTAAAACCCAAGCTCGTCACGCTGCCCGTCAGCTCACCGTACAGGGTCTGTATCAATGGCAGATGACAGGTGCAGCGCTACAGCAGATCGAGCTTCAGATTCGTGCTGCCCGTCCGGATGATGCGCTGGAATCTCACGAGGATATTACGTCAGCAGTAGAAATTGCCGATCTGGCTTATTTCAACGAACTGCTGCATAACATCCCACAGCAGAAAGCTGATCTGGATAAGGAATATGCACCTCTGCTGGATCGTCGTGTTGACGAACTGGACCCGGTTGAGCTGGCAATTTTGCGTATGGGCACCTATGAGCTGAGCAAGCGCATCGACGTTCCTTACCGTGTGGTGATCAACGAAGCAGTCGAGCTGGCGAAAAGCTTTGGCGCGACCGAAAGCCACAAGTACATCAACGGTATTCTGGACAAGCTGGCGATTCGCCTGCGTGCTGCAGAAGTTGCCGAGCGTCGTAAGGGCTGATTCCTTTGGGTGAGTTTGAACTGATCCGTCGCTATTTTGCTGCTCCTGCGCTTCAGCAATCCCGTCGGGATGTCTGTGTCGGGATTGGCGATGATTGTGCGTTAATCGCTGTCCCTCAGGGTAAGCAGCTGGCGGTGTCTGTGGATACCTCTGTGGCGGGCGTTCATTTCTTACCTGAAGCTCCGGCTCACAGTATCGGCTGGCGTGCTCTGGCCGTTAGTCTGAGCGATCTGGCCGCGATGGGTGCTCAGCCTGCTTGGTTTACCCTGGCGATCAGTCTGCCGGAGGTTGACGAAGACTGGCTGGCTGAATTTTCCCGTGGTATGGCAGATCTGGGTCAACGCTATGGCCTGGCCTTGGTGGGGGGAGATACGACCCGTGGACAGCTCTCTATGAGTGTTCAGGTTCAGGGCTATGTTACCCAGGGAGCGGCCTGGCGTCGTAAAGGCGCAAAACCAGGTGATATCATCTATGTTTCCGGAAAACTGGGTAGGGCTTCTGCAGGTTTACGCATTGCGCGGGAGATACTGGCAAAAGATTTACCCTTGCCCGATCTTGAAGCGCTGAACGCTGAAGATTCTGTATTCTCCGAGAGCGATAGTGCTGCACTCAAAGCCTACCTTTATCCGGAACCGCGTTTTGATCTGATCCCGGTGCTTTCCAGTCGTGTCAGCAGTGCCATTGATATATCCGATGGCCTTCTGGCTGATCTGGGCCATCTGCTATCGGCCAGCGGTGTAGGGGCAAGTCTCGACCATAACCGTATCCCCTGCTTTGATCATTTGGATATGGCCGCTGAGCTTTGTTCTGAAAGTGCTTTATCCGGCGGAGATGATTACGAGCTCTGCTTTACCGTATCACCTCAGCGTCGTCTTGAGCTTGAGGTCAGTGCGGAGCAGAGTAAGATATCTCTCTATCCTATCGGTGTCGTGACGGGTCAGCAGGGCATTCGGGGGATACCGGACAGTATCTCGGCTGGCTTTGACCATTTTAAAGGGAATTCCTAATGAATCGAGCCCCTGCAAGCGTCTGGCGTAATCCTGTTCATTTTTTGGCCTTCGGCTTGGGCAGTGGCACTGCTCCCTGGGCCCCCGGTACTGTGGGTACGGCTGCGGCGGTCATCCCTTATCTGCTCTGGATTCAGTTTCTTTCCCCGGTCTGGTTTCTTGTGCTGCTGGCTGTCACTTTCGTTATTGGTGTCTGGCTTTGTGAACGTACCTCTGAAGATCTTGGTGTTCACGATCATTCAGGAATCGTCTGGGATGAGTTTGTTGGTTACTGGCTGACCATGTTTCTTGCTCCTCAAGGATGGGAATGGGCTCTGGTCGGTTTCGTCTTGTTCCGCTTTTTTGATGTGCTGAAACCTTGGCCTGTAAAATGGGCTGATCGTCGTGTTGCCGGAGGTTTTGGCATTATGATTGATGATGTTCTGGCCGGAATTTACGCTTGGATCTGCATGTTGATCCTCATCCGGCTTTGGTAGATATCTCTCCTGTAAGAATAAAAAAGGCCGGAGCAAACTATTGCTCCGGCCTTTTTGTAGCCAGCATAGATGACGCGGTGTTCTTTTAATCAGGCAAGCGGGCGATTCAGGCAGCCGTTTTCCAGCAACTTGCACTGATGGGCCGCCAAATCCATCCAGAATGCCTTGTCAGGTTTAATTCCCATAGTGACATCAAGATTAGGAGCCATCAGGAAAGGCTGGTTCATTAGGCTGAGAATGCTGATATGGAGCATCTTAGGATCTAACTCCGGATTCAATACGCCGCGCTCCTGCATCTTTCTCAGCATAATTTCCATCGGACGGCACTTCTCGCGGAAGCGCTGCTGGATAAAGTCATCTTCCAGTGGCCCATCTTCAAACAGCAGGCACTTGAGAATCACGACGATAAAGCCGGGATACTCCGACATCAGTGCATAGTAGCGCTGGAAAAAGTCTGAGAAGCTTTCCGGCGGATTGTCTACACCATCCAGAACCAGCTGATGCAGAGGCTCGAATGTCTCAATAAACATCGCCTGGAAAAGACCCTCTTTATTACCAAAGTAATAATGGATCATTGCCATGGTGGATTGCGCTCGGGCTGCAATCTCCCGGGTTGTGACCTGTTGGTAGTTTTTCTCAATAAAACAGGAGCGAGCCGCGATAATCAGGTTTTCTCGAACATTGCGGGCGCTTTTACTGGTCGGTCGACCACGTTTTTTAGCTTTTACGGGTTTAAATTCTGCATTCATGGGGGCTACGTCTTTTAATCGATTGATTAAAAGACAGGGTAGAGTATTTGGACTAGAAAGCAAAGAGGGTAAAATCAGTCGTTATCGAAAGGTTTGATTAATTTAATCGGTCAATCAATATCCCTTGTAAGTTGTACGGATTAATTAAAAGACGATAAAAAAGCCGCACGGAACGGGGCTTACGTTCGCGTGCGGCTTTTATTGGAAGTTCCCGAAGGATGCTTCAGTTAATTTGCTGTGTTTTAAACATCCAGATAATCCAGGATGCCTTCAGCAGCTTTTCGGCCCTCATCAATAGCAGTAACCACCAGATCAGAACCGCGTACCATATCACCACC
Source organism: Oceanospirillum sp. (assembly GCA_048270425.1). Taxonomy (GTDB): domain Bacteria; phylum Pseudomonadota; class Gammaproteobacteria; order Pseudomonadales; family Halomonadaceae; genus Oceanospirillum. The sequence goes on along the minus strand of JBLWSY010000021.1, from coordinate 53,820 downwards.
GGCGAAGATCTTAGGGTTGGTGGTCTGATATGGGAAGCGAGCTTCAGCTTTCGCGATTACGCGACCGCTTTCATCGGTTTCGATGTTATTGCCTTCAAACCAGTCGGCAGGACTTGGACGGAAACCAAAAGCGACCAGAATGATATCTGCAGGGATAATCTCTTCGGAACCCGGAACAACCTCCGGACGACGACGGCCATTGGCATCCGGCTCACCCATGCGGGTAGAAACCATCTTGATGCCTTCAACCTTATCTTCACCCACAATAGCGACAGGCTGACGGTTGAACAGGAACTTAACGCCCTCTTCCTTCGCGTTCTGAACTTCACGCTTAGAACCCGGCATGTTGGCTTCGTCACGACGGTACGCACAGGTTACAGACTTGGCTTCCTGACGGATTGAGGTGCGGTTACAGTCCATCGCGGTGTCACCGCCACCCAGAACGATAACACGCTTACCCTGCATGCTGATGTAGTCTTCCTGAGACTTCTCATAGCCCAGGCAATGGTTCACGTTGGAGATCAGAAAATCCAGAGCTGCGTGAACGCCCGGCAGGTCTTCACCTGGCAGGCCACCATTCATATAGGTGTAAGTCCCCATTCCCATAAAGACCGCATCGTAATCGCCCATCAGCTGGTCGATGCTGATATCGGTACCGACGTCAGTATTCAGGCGAAATTCAACACCCATATCGGAGAAAACTTCACGACGGCGAACCATCACATGTTTCTCCAGTTTGAACTCAGGAATACCGAAAGTCAGCAGGCCACCGATTTCAGGGTTTTTGTCGAAAACAACCGGCTTAACGCCGTTACGAACCAGTATGTCCGCACAGGCAAGACCGGCCGGGCCTGCACCGATAATGGCAACTTTCTTATTGGTCCAAACGACTTTGGACATATCCGGACGCCAGCCCATCGCGAAGGCTGTATCCGTGATGTACTTCTCCACAGAACCGATCGTTACGGCACCGAAACCACCTTCACCCAGAGTACAGGAACCTTCACACAGACGGTCCTGAGGGCAGACGCGACCACAGACTTCTGGCAGCGAGTTTGTGCTGTGACACAGCTCAACCGCTTCCATGATGTTGCCCTCTGTCGCTAACTTCAGCCAGTTCGGAATGTAGTTGTGTACCGGACACTTCCATTCACAATACGGGTTGCCACAAGCCAGACAGCGGTGCGCCTGACTTGATGCTTCAACCGGCTTGAAGGGCGCATAGATCTCTTTGAACTGCTTCTTACGTACATTGGCGGCAGTCTTTTTCGGGTCTTTACGACCCACGTCGATAAACTGGAAATCGTTGTTCAGTTGTTCAGCCATAGCAGCCTCACCTCATTAAAAACCTAAATTCACAAAATCTGCGTTGTTAAAGCCAGGGCCCTGATTACTCAGGGCGCTGACGGGTGCTGTCCAGCAGACTGCCAAGGCTTGCTGCTTTAGGCTTAACCAGCCAGAAGTGGCGGTAGTAATCGAAGAAGTTGGTCAGAACTTCCTGACCCCACTTACTGCCGGTTGCTTCAACAAATTCAGCGATAATGCTGCGCAGATGGTTGCGGTAGGCTTCCATCGGCTCGGAGCTGATACGGTGGATATCGACCAGCTCGTGGTTATATTTATCTACAAAGGAACGGTCCATATCCAGTACGTAGGCGAAACCGCCGGTCATACCCGCACCGAAGTTGTACCCGGTATCACCCAGAACGGTCACCAGACCGCCGGTCATATATTCACAGCAGTGATCGCCGGCACCTTCGATAACGGCGTGAGCACCTGAGTTACGAACCGCGAAACGTTCACCGGCCTGACCCGCTGCGAACAATTTACCGCCAGTTGCACCGTACAAGCAGGTGTTACCGATAATAGAGGTTTTGTTGGACTCGAACGGGCTGCCTTTTGGCGGTGTCAGTGTGATGCTGCCACCGTTCATGCCTTTGCCCACGTAATCGTTGGCATCGCCTTCGATATACAGGTTCAGACCTTTGGCGTTCCAGACGCCGAAACTCTGACCTGCAACACCTTTCAGGTTAAGAGTCAGAGGGTTCGGCATGCCTTTGTCACCCCAGCGCTTAGCGATCTCACCGGACAGACGGGCACCAATCGAACGGTCACAGTTGGTGACTTTGAATTCAAACGTGCCACCCTGACCGCTCTCAATAGCGACCAGGGTTTCAGCAACCATGCGTTCTGCCAGAGAGCCTTTATCGAAAGGTTCGTTGCGGGCAACCTGGCAGGTCTGAGGGGCATCTGCTGGAATAAAGTCATTGACCAGAAGATTGGTCAGATCCAGATTCTGAATTTTAGAGGGTGCGTCTTCATCGCTGATTGCGCTCAGCAGTTCAGTGCGGCCGATCAGGTCTTCAAACTTACGAACACCCATTTCAGCCATGATTTCGCGAACTTCTTCAGCCACGAAGCGGAAGTAGTTCTTAACCATTTCAACGGTACCGATGAAGTATTCTTCACGCAGCTGTTCGTTCTGAGTGGCAACACCGGTTGCACAGTTGTTCAGGTGACAGATACGCAGGTACTTACAACCCAGTGCAACCATAGGAATGGTGCCGAAGCCGAAGCTTTCTGCACCCAGGATGGCACCCTTGATCACATCCAGACCGGTTTTCAGACCACCGTCTGTCTGCAGGCGTACTTTGTCACGCAGATTATTGATACGCAGCGCCTGATGCACTTCCGGCAGACCCAGCTCCCATGGCGAACCGGCATGCTTAATAGACGTCAGAGGGCTTGCCGCGGTACCACCGTCGTAACCGGAAACGGTGATCAGATCCGCATAGGCTTTAGCAACACCGGTAGCGATGGTGCCGATACCTGGCTCAGATACCAGTTTCACAGAGATCAGGGCATCCGGATTCACCTGTTTCAGGTCGAAAATCAGCTGCGCCAGATCCTCAATGGAGTAGATATCGTGGTGCGGTGGCGGCGAGATCAGCGTGACGCCCGGTACAGAGTGACGCAGACGTGCAATCAGAGCGTTAACTTTACCGCCTGGCAGCTGACCACCTTCACCTGGTTTTGCACCCTGAGCGACTTTAATCTGCAGAACTTCAGCGTTCACCAGATAGTGCGGGGTGACACCAAAACGACCGGAAGCGATCTGTTTGATCTTGGAGTTTTTCAGTGTGCCGAAACGGGCTGCGTCTTCACCACCTTCACCGGAGTTAGAGCGGCCACCCAGTTCGTTCATCGCCTGGGCCAGTGCTTCGTGAGCTTCCGGAGACAGAGCACCCAGAGACATCGCGGCCGAGTCGAAACGACGCAGGATAGATTCTGCGGGCTCAACGTCAGACAGGGCAATCGGGTTCGAGGCTTTATTGACTTTCAGCAGATCACGAATAGTGGCTGCAGGGCGTTCGTTAACCAGCTTGGCGAAGCGTTTGAAGGCTTCGTAGCTGCCCGTCTGGACCGCTTCCTGTACCGCTTTAACCACATCGGGGTTGTAAGCATGGTATTCACCATCGTGAACGTATTTCAGCAGGCCACCCTGACCGATCTTCTTACGTGGATTCCACGCCAGAGATGCCAGCAGCTCCTGTTGCATCTGGAAGTGGGCAAAGTCAGCACCCTGAATGCGGGAGGCAACGCCGGAGAAGCACAGGTCGCAAACTTCATCAGACAGACCCACAGCTTCAAACAGCTGAGCACCACGGTAAGAGGCAATGGTGGAGATCCCCATTTTAGACAGGATCTTCAGCAGGCCTTTCTGAATGCCGCGACGGTAGTTTTCACGGATCTCGGCCGGATCACCCTGTAGCTCGCCGGTGCGCTGCAGATCAGCCAGCACGTTGTAGCTCAGGTATGGGTAAATCGCAGTTGCACCAAAGCCGAACAGAACAGCCATCTGGTGAGAGTCGCGTGCCAGACCGGTTTCGATAATCAGGTTGGAATCACAACGCAGGCCTTTCGCGCCCAGATGCTTGTGAACCGCACCGGTTGCCATAACCGCATCAACCGGCAGCATGCCTTTCTCGATTTCACGATCCGACAGAACCAGTACCACTTTACCGGAACGAACCGCTTCTTCAGCCTGTTCGCAAACATTCTGGATAGCGCCTTTCAGACCCATGTTTTCAGGGTTGTACTGCAGGCTGATGGTGTGAGCCGGGAAGCCCTTGTCATCCAGCTGTTGCAGTGCCTTGAATTTACGTGGTGACAGAACGGGGGTGGTCAGTACGATACGGTTGGCGTGATCGATACTGTCTTCAAAGACATTCAGCTCGGTACCCAGGCAGGTTTCCAGCGACATCACGATCGCTTCACGTAGAGGATCGATTGGCGGGTTGGTTACCTGAGCAAATTTCTGACGGAAGTAGTCTGTGGTCAGACGGTTCTTACGGGACAGCACGGCCATAGGGGTGTCGTCACCCATGGAACCCACGGCTTCCTGACCCTGCTCTGCCAGAGGACGCAGCACCTGATCTCGCTCTTCAAAGCTGATCTGGTACATCTTCATGTGCGCCTGCAGCGCTTCCTGAGTCATAGGCTCAAAGTTAGGGCCCTGAATCTCGCCCAGAGTGGACTCCAGGAAGGTCGCTTTCTCACGCATCCACTGCTTGTACGGGTGCGCAGACTTCAGACGGTTGTCGATATCTTCACGGTGCATCACTTCGCCGGTTTCGGTATCAATGACCAGCATGTCGCCGGGGCCTACACGGCCTTTAGCGACAACGTCTTCCGGCTGGTAATCGTAAACACCGATCTCGGACGCCAGAGTGATATAGCCGTTTTTGGTAATGACCCAGCGCGCTGGGCGCAGACCGTTACGATCAAGCATACATACCGCATGACGACCATCGGTCAGTACCAGACCGGCAGGGCCATCCCATGGCTCCATGTGCATAGAGCTGTATTCATAGAAAGCACGCAGATCGGCATCCATAGTGTCGTTATTCTGCCACGCAGGCGGAATCATCAGACGTACGGCTTTAAACAGATCCATGCCACCGGTCAGCAGCACTTCAAGCATGTTATCCATACTGGAGGAATCAGAACCTGTGGTGTTAACCACCTGATCCAGCTCATCAAGATTCAGGATATCGTTGTTGAAGTTATTCTTACGGGCATTGGCCCAGCTACGGTTAGCTTCAATGGTGTTGATCTCGCCGTTGTGCGCCAGATAGCGGAACGGTTGAGCCAGAGGCCATTTCGGCGCAGTGTTGGTGGAGAAGCGCTGGTGGAATACACAGATCGCAGTTTCCAGACGCTCATCGCCAAGATCTTTATAGAACTTCGGCAGATCCGCTGGCATGACCAGGCCTTTATAGGAGATGACCTGTGAAGACAGGCTGGCAACGTAGAAATCGCTGTCATCTTTTAGCGCCATCTCAGCTTTGCGGCGGGCCATGAAAAGTTTAACCGCCAGCTGCTGCGTGGACATTTCCGGGGCATCGACAAAGACTTGCTCAAACTGTGGCAGGCAGTCCAAGGCCATGGGGCCACAAACAGAAGTATCGATAGGAACCTGACGCCAGCCAATGACGTTCATGCCTTGTGCTGTAATTTCGTTGGACAGAACCGTACGGGCGTTTTCGGCTTTCGCCTGATCCTGGGACAGGAAAACCATACCCACACCAAAGTGCTCGGAAAGCTCGGTATCAAACTGCTCTTTTGCAATGGTGCGTAGGAAGGAATCGGGTTTTTTCAGCAGCAAACCACAGCCATCACCTGTTTTACCATCAGCTGCAATACCGCCGCGGTGTGTCATACAGGTTAGTGCTTCGATCGCTGTCTGTAACAGGTTATGGCTTGCATCGCCATTCATGTGTGCGATCAGGCCGAAACCACAGTTATCCCTAAATTCGTCAGGGTGATACAGACCAGTTCTCATAAAGCTAACTCTCGCTAGTACAAAAAAATCGTTGTTGTCTGCCCCAGAAACTTCTTGTTTTGTCTTTAATTATTAATCGATATGCGTCTTCCGTTAGACAGGTTTCTTTGAGGCAAAGGGAGAGAGATTCTACACAGTCGAAGGCAGAATCTCAAATGTAAGTTTGGTTTTTAGGGCGAATTCAGGAGGGTAACTGTCGTTAGTTTGTGGGTAACATGCTGCTAACGTCTAAAAAATAGGTGTGTCAATGTCTGAAATAAGGGGGTGTCGGTGGTCTGTAAATGGCGCTGCAACTGCGAAAAACAGTGCAGCGTCATTATCTCAAATAGGATTTGATTCAGGATTATTTCTTTTGAATATCGGACTGAACGCTGGCGATGCTCCGTGCCCAGGGCTTGCGGTCCTGAAGCTCTTTTGGCAGTTTGGGGATGCTGGCAATAGCCGTATCGCGGTTATCAAACTCACCATAGATTACAACAAACCAAGGTTTGCCCTGATAAAGGGTCTCGAAATAGCGAACGTTGGCTTTATTGTTTAAGCCTTCAATAAAGCGAATGGCGTTGCTCTCAATGTGGCTGCCCAGTAGTTGAAGTGTGTACTGGGTGCCCTTAAGCGCCATCAGCTCTTTTTCCTGCTTGTATGGGCTGGTGGTTTTTGCAGGAGGTGTTTTTTCCGCGACTTTAGCAGTTGTTGTCGTTTCGGAGGTTTTTACGGTTGGCTCAGCTGTTTTTTCAGGTTCAGCTGTGTTGGTCGGCTCGACGACTTTGTCAGCAGCTGGTTTGGGTTCTTCCTGATTGGAGGCGACCGGTGCTGTTGTTTTGGTGCTTTCCATGCCGAGCAGAGCTGCATCGGCTTCACGTTTGCTTTGATCGTCCGAAGATTCTTCCTGATCCGGATAAACAGGCTTAATAATCGTAACGGCCTGCTCCTCTTCAATCTTTGCAGACGCCTCTTCTGCTTCTGCCAGTGTTTCCTCGGCGGGACGCGCCAGGCGGTTCAGGTCGGTCAGGGGTGTGTTTTCAGCGACGACAGGCTCTTTTTCAAGGCCCATCAGCTCATCCTGATACAAATAGGCGGCACCAAGAAGGCTTGCAACAATAGCCAGAGCAGCCACATGCCATACGGGGACTGATGAGCGTTTAGCTTTGGCAGGCTGGCTTTGTTCGGCCTTGGGGGCTTTTATTTGGGATGCTTTTTTCTTGTCAGCTTTAGGCTGGGATTTGGCTTTTGGTGCAATGCTTGCGATTTTTTTCAGGCCTTCAGGGTCGCTCAAAGCCAGATTTGCCATATTGTTGATCTGGCCGGGTACGCCACCGCCTGCACGAATAATATCGGCTTTGGCTGTTTCGCTGATTTGACCGGTCAGACCGGCAGCACTGATGCGGTAATCCAGATAGCCCCAGGCTTCTTCTGTGGTCATCGGCTGAAGTGCCAAATGATGTCCGATAGCATTAAATCGCTCTTTAAGACGAGAGCCCTGTAATGTATCTATCAGCGGGTCTTCACCCAATAACAGAATATGTGGACGTTTCTGGTCATCGTCGTCTGAGAGCAGAATGACCATGAGTTCCAGCGTTTCCGGGCTGAGTAGGTGGGCATCATCGACAACGATAAGGCAGCTGTTGCCTTCTTTGTGCAGCAAGCTGAAATGTTGTTTGAGGCGGAGCAGGTATTGGTTCAGGTCGCTGTTGCTGTCGAGGCCAAGTTGAAGGCTTTGACTCAGAGCCTGCATAAAGGCCTGGGGTTGGGTGACCTGCTCCTGCCTGAAGTCACAGATCTGTACGCCCGAGTCCATGCCTTCAACAACTTTACGTTTGATAAGGGTTTTACCGGAGCCTTGAGGGCCAGTGATCGTCAGCAGCAGGCTGCTGTAACGGCTAAGATGGCCGATCAGCTCAATAACCTGAGTGTGTTGCTGGGATGGAAAAAACAGTGACTCTTCGACCACGCCATCGGTGAGTGAAGGGGTGATATTTGTAAAGGAGAAATTATCCCCAGACATACCGGAATCCTTATCGTTACTGTTTTTTCCAAACATAGGTTTTTAATCCCACTTTTTTCATGCAAAGGTTCGGCTGATAAGCATCAAATAACACCTATCGGAATAACCCCGAACCCTTGATGATAGGCGGTAATAAAAGCAACGGGAAGCCTAAAATATTAAAAATCCCCGAGTTTTTTTCCTGCAGCGAGTGTTTGTTGCAAATTTGTTTCTGAGAAGTGATCCGTAACGACTGCCTGACCTAAAGACTCCATCAGTACCAGTCTTAGATTGCCATCCAGAACCTTTTTGTCGACCAGCATGTGGCCAATAAAGGTATCTGCACTCATATCTGCTGGCGGGATAATCGGCAGGTCGAACGCCTCCAGCAGCTTTTTGATACGGCTGCAATCTTCCGACGTCAGCCAGCCTTCACGCTGAGAAAGATCTGCCGCCATCAGCATGCCGGTGGCGACAGCTTCGCCGTGCAGCCATTGACCGTAACCCTGTTCTGTTTCGATAGCGTGACCAAAGGTATGTCCAAGGTTCAGGGTAGCCCGTATACCACCTTCCAACTCATCCTGTGCAACGACGTCGGCTTTGTTTTGGCAGGAGCGGAAAATGGCTTCTGTTAAGGCTGTCGTACTTTTGGTTTTCAGCGGCTCGACATTGCTTTCAAGCCAATTGAAAAACTCCGGATCACGAATCAGGCCGTATTTGATCACTTCGGCGATACCTGCGGCCAGTTCACGCTCCGGCAGAGTCTGAAGGGTATCGGTATCCGCCAGAACCAGTTGGGGCTGCCAGAAAGCACCGATCATATTTTTGCCGAGGGGGTGGTTTACACCGGTCTTACCACCGACAGAGGAATCCACCTGAGAAAGCAGGGTGGTCGGAATCTGGATAAAGTTAACACCGCGCTGATAGCTGGCCGCTGCAAAGCCTGTCATATCACCGATCACACCACCGCCCAGTGCGATCAGGGTGCAGGTTCGGTTAAAACGGTTATTCAGCAGGGCATCAAAAATCAGATTGACGCTGTCGAGGGTTTTGTAAGCTTCGCCATCCGGCAGGATAACTTCAGCGACCTGATACTGATCGGCCAGAGTTGTTTTCAGCTGCTCCAGATAGAGCGGGGCGACTGTGGTGTTGCTCACAATCATCACCTGACGACCGCGGATATGCGGTGCAATCAGAGACAGATCTGAAATCAGACCGCTGCCGATATGGATCGGGTAGCTGCGGTCGCCGAGATCAACATTCAGGGTTTGCATGGTGTGTCAGCTCACAAATTTTTCAGTTTTTTGGTAATCAGACGGACAACACTTTTAGGGGATTGGCGGTCTGTTTTAACAATCAGATCAGCGGTTTCGCGGTATAGGGGATCACGAATTTCAAACAGATTTTCCAGCACGGCTTTAGGATTGTCGTTCTGAAGCAGAGGGCGGTTTTTATCTTTTGAAGTGCGTTGAAGTTGCTGCTCAATCGTGGTGTGCAGATAGATCACGGTACTGTTTTGGCTGATTGCAGCACGGTTTTCAGGCCGCATGATGGCCCCGCCTCCGGTTGCCAGTACGATAGGGCCTTCTTCCTGCAGCAGTTCGATGATGGTTTGAGTTTCGCGACGGCGGAAGCCCTCTTCGCCTTCGACATCAAAGATCCATGGGATGTTAGCGCCACTTCGGCCTTCGATTTCACGATCCGAGTCGAAAAAAGGCAGACCCAGTTCGGTGGCCAAAAGACGGCCAATCGTACTTTTGCCGGCACCCATAGGTCCGACGAGAACAATGTTATGGTTATATTGCATCGCATTTAGTGCTGAATGAATCGGGTCAGTTCAGGCTGACGCTATCTTCAATCAGCCTGGGCGTAATAAATATCAGTAATTCTACTTTTTCCTGGGACTTTTCGGAACGACGGAATAACGCTCCGAGCAGAGGAATGTCACCAAGTACCGGAACTTTAAAATTCTGGTCGAAGCTTTCCGAGGTGTAAATGCCACCTAAGACAATGGTCTCGCCGTCGTTGACCAGCACCTGAGTTTCTATGGCGTTGGTATCAATAGCGGGTGCGCCATCATACTCCTGATTGCCTAAAGCGTCCTGAGTGATCTTCAGATCCATAATGATATGTTCATCCGGTGTGATCTGTGGGGTTACCTCAAGGGCCAGTACGGCATCTTTAAAAGCGATCTTAGTTCCACCGGATGACGACTCTTCTCGATAAGGAATCTGTTTACCGGATTTGATCAGTGCCTTGCGTTTATTGGCGGTAATCACTTTAGGCTGAGAGATAATTTCGCCCTTGCCTTCACTGGCCAGAGCAGCAAGTTCCATATCAACCAGAACGCTGGAGTCGGCATAGCCCAGTGCAAAAGTGCCGGTTCCGGGGTTGATATTGGTATAGCCTCCGGATCGTGCAGCCAGATCCAGTGTTAAGCCATTCCCGCCCACAGCGGCTTCGCCTTCCTGAATAGCGTTGCTGCCGCCGCCGGTCCAGCGAACCCCTAAATCACTGCTCAGGTTGCTACGGGCGATAACGATCCGGGCTTCAATTAGCACCTGTTGCACAGGGATATCGAGCTTACGTACTACTTCTTTTATCGCTTCCAGCGAGCTGGGCACGTCCTGAAGCAGGATTGTATTGGTTCGTTCATCTACCAGGGCACGACCTCGCTTGGAGAGTAAGCCCGGATTGCCGTCACTGCCGTTCAGGATTAGAGAAAGGTCGGATGCTTTGGCGTATTTGATCTGAATGAATTCAGAACTGAGGTTCGCCAGATCCCGGTTTTCCTGACGGGAGACCAACTCTTTGCGTTCTCGTTCTGCCAGTTCGTCCGCTGGCGCAACCATAAGAACATTACCGGATTTACGGCTGGCCAGGCCCTTGCTTTCCATGACCAGTTGCAGCGCCTGATCCCAAGGCACCTGTTCCAGCCGTAAGGTCACCGAGCCCTGCACGCTGTCACTGGTGACAAGGTTGAGATTGGTCGTTTCAGCAATAATCTGCAGCACTTGCCTTACATCGATGTTCTGGAAGTTAAGAGAGAGTTTCTTACCGGAATAGGGGAATCTCTTTTTCATCAGGGCTTCATTTTCTTCCGGAGTCAGCGGTTTGGCTTCCAGTGTCAGGGTGTTGCCGGTCTGGTAGGCCATATAGCTGAAGTCGCCCTTTAGCAGAAAATCAAAGCGGGCATTATCGGATTGTTGGCGTGCGCTGATGTTCTGGACCGGCGTGGCGAAGTCGGATACATCCAGCTTGCGGCGCAGTGCTTTGGGCAAGGTGGCTTGTTTCAGTTCCAGGCGCAGGTTTTTGCTATCGGTTTCGGTAAGCTGGAAGTCAATATCCGAGCGCTCAAGCTCCAGGACAAAAAGGCTTTCATTGTTGGGGCCGCGACGGAAGTCGAGATCGCGAATGCGCGGCAGCTGGGCGGTTGCCGGTGGTGTTGCTGGTTTTGGACCTGATTGACTTCCGGCTACAGTAGCAGGGGCCAGCTGGCCGATAAGTACTTTGATTTCAGAGCCTTGGGTGCGTGTCTGAAATGATGAGGATTGATCCAGTTTGACGACAAGTCGGGTGCGATTACCAGCCTGAATGCCGGTAACGCTCTGTACCATTGATTGGTTAAACTGAAAGCTTTTTTGTGCCAGATGATTTTCGGTGTTGAAAAGATCAATGATCAGTCGGGCTGGGTTATCGATCTGGTAGCTTTGGACCCGGGCTGCGGGTTTGTCCAGCTGTAGCGTCAGTTCTGCCTGTCGGTTTTCTGTCGTGCGAAGATCCAGAGACTTTAATGCTGATGACGCAGCAAGTGCGTCAGAACTCATCAGAACAATGAATCCGCAGACGAGCATAAACATCAGACGGAATAGGGCGTCTGACAAAATGCTTAAAGTAGGTGTAAAGCTATTCTGAAGCTTGTTATTCATCTGATTGTGTCGCCATCGTAAGCTGTCTTGGGCGCTTAATCCATCCGCCCTGTTCATCCTGAACTGTTTCTTCAATTAAAACGGTATCTTCTGATATTTCGACCACTCTACCAAAATCTTGCCCTAAATATTGGCCTTTTGTGACTTTATGTATCGTTCCGCGGCTGTCGTCAATTAAAGCACTGGGATATTTTTCATCGGCAAACTGAAGTGTGCCCACCAGCGTCAGACTTTCCAGTGGCATCTGCTCCAGTTCACCCCTAATACGCTTGGTGTCGGGCTGTATCTGGTCTGATCTATAACGGCCTGGGGCCGGTTCCTGTTTCTCATAAAGATGAAATGGACTGCGCTGATCTGTACCGGTATAGAGCACGGGTTGGTATTCTGGCCGCTCTGGCAGAGGCTCTATTGTGCCAGAAGGGCGGTTGCGGATTTCCTGCAAAGATTGCATCAGGTTGTACTGACTATTTCTGTCTCCGCAGCCGTATAGGGCAGAGATAATGAATAATACGATCACAGCATTGAGGGTCCGTTTTCTATTCACGGTCTTCCTCCTCTGACGGCATATTATGGTACGCCATTGCTTCAACGGTCAGGGTCAGCTGTTTTCCATCCGGCTGAAGAGTAAAGTCATGTAGGGTGACGATTCTTTCCAGTTGTGTCATGCCGCTAAGAAAAAGGGCCAGATTGTGATAGCTGCCGTTGACCGTCAGTGTTAATGGTTGGGCCCGATAGGCGCTTTCCTGTATCTCTTGCTGAAGCTTTAAGCCCCGAATGTCGACCCGGTATTTTTGAGCTTGTTCACCAATTTGTTCGATCAGTTCCGGGATCGATTTGCGGGTCGGTAGTTGAGCCGATAACTGCGTGATTTGCTGTTGAATATCCAGCATTTGCTGTTTATACGCGGGCAGGTTTGCGCCCTGAAAGGCTTTGATCTCATATTCCTGCAGTAGCTGTTTTTCCTGTTTCTTCGCCAGGTCTAGCTGGTTGAACTTCGGTGACAAGTAAAGCAGATAACCAGCTATTGCTGTCAGAATAACCGCAATTGACCAGGCTGCAATTTTACCTGCTTTTGGCCAGGATCCGGCATTCTTGAAGTCGATTTCACTCAGGTCTACCTGAGCCAGCTTATCTGTCAGCTCTTTCAGGCTGGTCTTGTTGGAGACAGGCTTGGACATTACGGTGTCTCCTGTGGCAGCTCCGGAGAGCTATTCTTATGATCCAGTTGCAACGTGAAGTGATTGAAGGTTTTGTTGATTGTGCTGGCGCTGACATCCGTCAGTTGCGGGTTAATCAGAATATCAGACTGCCCCAAATTGCGTATCAGAGTTGCTATCTGATGATTTCCGGCCGCTTCTCCCTCAATCTTCAGGGTATTGTTTTCCAGTTGAAGGCTTGTGAGATAGAGCTGGGGGCTTGTTGAATGTGCGATATTGTTCAAAATAAGAACAATATCGCCACGATTGTGCTGCAGGTTCTGCACAATCGCCATCCAGTCCAACAGTTGGTCGCGTTGTTTGCGCAAAGCCCGAACTTCCTGAATTTCAGTGTTCAGTATATTGATCTGGCTTTGAATCAGATTGTTTCGGCTGTTTTGGTTGCTGATCTGATGGCCGACAAGTTGCCCGGCAGCGACCATAATCAAAAAGGTGACTAAGCCGATCAGCAGTGTGGTCTGGATAAAGGATTTTTGTCGCTGTCTGCGCAGCTCTTCCCGCCAGGGTAACAGGTTAATCTGCGGCATTGTCCAGATTCCTCATCGCTAAGCCAAAGGCGACCAGCAAAGCCGGGGCGTCATTATTCAGTGCTTCCTGATTAATACGGGGGTTGCTGGAGGTCAGTACAAAAGGGTTGGCTACACTGGTGGGGGTTTTCAGGTGTTCCCCGACCATTTCTGCCAACCCTTCGGTAGCCGAACTACCGCCCGCCAACAGAATATAATCGATCTTGTTGTAGGCGCTGGACGAGTAAAACAGCTGTAAGGCCCGGCTGATCTGTTGTACCGCTGTTTCCAGAAAGGGTTGCAGTACATCTCGCTTATATTCTGCGGGCAGTCCGCCTTTTTTCTTGGCATAACCGGCTTCGCCGTTGCTCATATTAAAGCGGCGCATAATTTCATCGGTCAGCTGTTTGCCGCCAAAGACCTGATCCCGACTGTAGATAATCTCTTCGTGACGTAAAACACTTAAGTTTGTCATGGTCGCGCCGATATCAACGACAGCGATAAGGGGATCGGGTGTTTCGACTTTTAGTCGGGGCAGCAGCAGGGAAACAGCTCTCTCAATGGCGTAATTCTCAACGTCTACAACTTTGGGAATTAAACCGCCGTATTTCAATGCATCCTGAAGGTAATCCACCGTTTCCAATCGACAGGCTACTAACAGTACATCCTGTTTATTTGGGCGTCCTTTTGTAGGACTCAGAATCTCGAAGTCGATAGCTACTTCATTGATCGGAAAAGGAATGAACTGATCCGCTTCAATAAGGATCTGACTTTCAAGTTCTGCCGGTGAAAGTGAGGCATCCATCTGAATGACTCGGGTAATAACTGAGGCTCCTGACACGGCTGCCACGGTATGACGGGTACTGGGACGTGCGCGCTCAATCACCAGGCGTATGGCTTCACCAACTTGTTCGGGTTCCTGGATTTTTCGTTCGACAACAGCAAGGTGCGGCAAAGCAGCTACTCCGTAGCTTTCAATCTGAACCTTACCGTTGCGACTGCTGAGTTCCAGCAGCTTTACAGATGAGCTGCTGATATCCAGCCCCAACATATTTTGTTTTTTGCCGCGTAAGAAACTAAACAAAGGCGCTGTCCTTGTGGCTTTTAGTAGCCCTGTCAGGGGCTAAGAATCTTTGGCGTTAAAAACGTAAAGCCAAATGTGTAACTGATTGTAATTATGATAATTAAATCGTTTTTAAACCTGTCACGCAATTGGAATCCTGTGTCTTTACCGGCCTATAATGGCAGCTTTGCTGTGAAAAGTGCAGTTTGGTTGACGAGTAACATCTTAACAAGGGAAATGACTTGCCCATGAATGCAACAAAAGTGTTTTTTAAGTGGTTGATCTACTTGATGTTTGGTGGATTTGCTTTCGCTACTGCGGTTGCATTCAGTGTTGTGCTTTATCTGGGACCACAGCTGCCGGATATTGAGCAGCTTAAAAATATTCAGCTGCAGACACCGCTTCGTATTTACACCCGGGATGAAAAATTAGTGGCTGAGTTTGGCGAAAAACGCCGGACCCCGGTTCAGTATGAGCAGATCCCGAAGCACTTTATTCAGGCCATCCTGGCGGCTGAAGATACCAGTTTCTACGAGCACTCCGGTATCGATATTAAAGGTCTGGGACGAGCTTTTGTTCAGCTGGCAAAGTCCGGGAGTATTCAGTCCGGTGGTAGTACCATTACCATGCAGGTTGCCCGTAACTACCTGCTGACACTGGATCAGACCTTCACCCGTAAATTCAAAGAGATCATGATCTCCCTGCAGATGGAAAAAATCCTCACGAAAGAGGAGATCATGGAGCTTTACGTCAATAAGATCTATCTGGGTAATCGTGCCTACGGTATTGATGCCGCGGCTGAGGTCTATTATGGCAAAGAGTTGGATGAGCTGAGTCTGGCTCAGCTGGCCATGATCGCAGGCTTGCCAAAAGCCCCTTCCCGATACAATCCGATTATTAATCCACGTCGTGCCCTTTTACGCCGTAACTGGATTGTTCACCGCATGCACACTCTGGGTATGGTTGATGAAGAAGCATACGAAACCGCTGTGCGCGAACCTATCACAGCGCGTTATCACGGCCTTCGTCCGGAAGTGGATGCCCCTTATGTTGCGGAGATGGTACGCGCGGAGGTGGCCGATAAGCTGGGTGAGGATATTTACACCGCTGGTTATCGGGTTTATACCACTCTGGATTCTGAAGCCCAGAATGCTGCTAATGCTGCTCTGGTGAAAGGCTTGTTGGATTACGATAAGCGTCACGGTTGGAGAGGTGTTGTTCGCAGTGATATTCCGGCCGCTCTGGAAAAGGATGACAGCGATGAATTCTCTCAGGAAGGAGAGTTAGACCTGGGAATCGAGCCGGATCTGAATTCAGAAACCGGTGAGCCTGTAGCCAGTGAAGATACCAGCAACTGGCAGAAGGTGCTGCGTACTACGCCTACCTATGGTGAGCTGAAGCCGGTTATCGTCTCGACCGCTGAAGAACAGTTTCTGCAAGTCGTGAGCGAAGATGGTGCTTATATCGAAATCCCTTGGGATAATCTGACCTGGGCTAAGCCTTATCATAACCCGTTCTGGAAAGGGCCGACTCTTAAGGCGACCAGCGATATTCTGAAACGTGGCGACCTGATCTATATTGAGCCCGGCGAAGCCCCGCCGGAGGAAGATAAAAAGCCTGAGGAAACAGTAGAAAGTTCAGATGCCCCGCTTCTGGCTGATGGCGAAGTACAGCCGGAGCCCCAGCAGTACTGGCAGTTATCTCAGGTACCCGATATTCAGGGGGCTTTTGTCTCTCTGTCCCCTGAAGATGGCAGCTTGCTGGCGTTGGTGGGCGGCTTTAACTTCTATCAGAACAAATATAACCGGGCCTATCAGGGCGCGCGTCAGGCAGGGTCTATTTTTAAGCCTATTGTTTATACCGCCGCACTGGAAAACGGCATGACCCCTGCGACCATTATCAATGATGCGCCTGTAGTCTTTAACGACAAAGAGCTTGAGTCCACCTGGCGTCCAAGTAATTCCAGTGGCAAGTTCTATGGCCCGACCCGCTTGCGTCATGCGCTGTATAAGTCCCGCAATCTGGTGTCGATCCGAATTTTGCGCTCCATTGGGGTTGGTAATGCGATTCGCTTTGCAACTCGTTTCGGACTGAATGCGGATCAGTTGCCCCGCGATCTCTCTCTGGCATTGGGTAGTGCGACGCTTTCTCCGTACGAAATGGCGATGGTTTATGCTGTTATGGCCAATGGTGGCTACAAAGTAACCCCTTACTTTATTGATCGTATCGAGAACAGCGACGGTGAGGTGCTGTATCAGGCAGAGCCTCAGCGAGTTTGTCGTCAATGTGAAGAAGGTACTGAGCGTGTTCAGGTCGGTGAGCGCTTCTATCCTGTAGCGCCTCGTATCGCCGATGAGCGCAGTATCTATATCATGCATACCATGCTCAAAGACGTGATCCGTCAGGGTACCGGTAAAGCAGCGCGTTCACTGGGACGCTCGGATATCGCGGGTAAAACCGGTACCACAAACGAGCAGAAAGATGCCTGGTTCTCTGGCTTTAATCAGGACGTCGTTGCGGCAACCTGGGTTGGTTTTGATCAGCCCGCTACAATCGGTGAGTACGGCAGTAAGGCAGCGCTTCCTATCTGGGTGGACTTCATGAAAGCGTTTCTTGCTGGCAAGCCGGAGCGAAGCATGGCGCAGCCGTCAGGTATCGTGACGGTGCGAATTGATCCCGAAACCGGTAAGCGGGCTCGTCCGGGGCAATCCGATGCGATCTTTGAAGTTTTCCGGGTAGAAAATGTACCGGAAGAGGAAATGGTTATTGAGTCAACCGCCCCTGCCGAAGCTATCGAAGGCAGTAATGGAGAAATCTTTACACCGGTTGAAGAAGCGCCAACGCCAGAGGCACTGTTTTGAGTTTTCATGCTTTTTAATAACTAGTCGATACTATTAAAAGTAAACCCTGCTGATTTTCAGTAGGGTTATTCAATCAATTGAGGAGGGAGCGGCTTGATAAAGTTTCAAGCCGTTGCTTTTGGCCCTACAAGATCCATCAACTTCGCATAATCCGTCACCACGCCATATTTCGCCTTGTCCTCAGTGATTTGCTGGCTAATCTCATTGAAGAACTTCCTGGCGCACTCGATTTTGGTCTTCTCGATTTCGCGCAGTTTCATGGATGACATTGTTCCCTTCGTTTCAGCCACAAAGTAGATGTGGCGCACGCTGCCGTTGCGGAAGGAGATCGCCCAGTCTGGGTTGTAGTCGCCCACTGGCGTCGGGATCAGGAAACCCTTTGGCAGCTTCGCATACACCACGACCTCGCTACTGGTATCCAGCTCTTTGACGAACTCGCGCTCTACGGCTGAGTCCGTAATGGCATAGTCGTAGACGTGGTTTACCAGCTTGGCTGAGGCGCGTGAGAAGTCTTGGCCGGTCTGGTTGGCCGTGAAGATATCGACATCGTAGCGATCGTCGACTTCGTCATACGCCAGACGTTCGATGACCATAGCCGCTTTTTGCTCGGTGATCAGGCGGCTGGCTTCGGAAATGAAGTGCTCCGGGTTTTGCTGGAACTGCTTAAATACTGCAGCCTGAATGCCTTTCAGTATCGTCGCCGAAGTGTTTCGGGTCAGCTGTGTATTTTCGGCCACTTTGCCCAGCAGGTCATATTTGACCTTCGAATGAATGGAGTCGCCATACTCTGTGGCTGTTTCTTGAACCTTGAAGCCTTCACCTTTGCGTAGCTGTTCGTCGGTGAGCCCGTCTTGCTGGATGCCTTTATGCACGGTGTACTGCAGCGGTGTTACCCGCAGCTGAGTGTCCAGGGCGCTGATGCACTTCCTTATCAGTTCGTTAGAATCAAAGTCGACTTTGTACACGGCTTTGCGGTTGATTCGTTGCCAAAGCTCACGGAACTCCTTTTTGTCGAAGTTGGCGTTGAGCGGGTTAGTTTTGGGCTTGCGGCCGTCTTCCAGCTTGGGCAGCTGAGCGTCACTGAAGACGCTGTCGATCAGCTCGAATACCTGGTCAGCATAGGGCTTCAGGTCGTCCGGCAGTTCGGCCAGGTTGCCTTCCTCTTTGGCCTGGTGGTAGAGGTCGGCGATATGATCCGCATCGTCGGTGTAATCGTTCTTCAGCAAGTAGCGGTAGATCTGCTTGGCCATTATGGCCGTAACTTCAACTTCGCCATCCTGAGTATTTAGTACCTTGCCGGTGAAGAAGTCTTCATTCGCCTGGCGAGGCCGTGCCGTCAGCGTTTCTGTAATTTCCTGCTGCAAGCCTGCAACGAAATCCTTATAGCTTTCACTGGCAACGACTGTCAGAACATTGATGTCATGCACAACAGCAGGGTGATCCATACGGTCACCGTGCCTGTCTACCGCCAGACGTAAGCCTCGGCCGACTTCCTGACGTCGTGAAATGGTGTTGTCGCTGTGCTTGAGCATGCACATGACGAACACGTTGGGGTTATCCCAGCCTTCGCGCAGTGCGGAGTGGGAGAAGATAAAGCGCGTCGGCTCTTCAAAGGACAACAGGCGTTCTTTGTCCTTCAAAATCAGGTCATAGGCGTCCACATCGTCAGAATCAACCGCTTTTGCTCCGGTTTTCGGGTCTTTGAGGCGGTTTGTTTTTTTGTCGACCGAGAAGTAGCCGTTGTGTGTTTTACCGGCTTCTATCTGTTCTAGGTACTTGCGATAGGCTTCATTGTCTATGGCCAGCTCTGACAGATATTCATCTTTCAGTAGTTGGTATTCTTCCTCGAAAATACGTGCATATTCGCCTTGGTCATCGTCTTGGTCGTAGTCACGGTATTTGACCACCTCATCGATAAAGAACAGCGACAGCACCTTGATGCCCTGGGCAAACAACTGCTTTTCACGGTCTAGGTGGGCCTTGATAGTTTCCCGAATCTGGATGCGGCGTATATCCCGTTCAGATACGTCGCCCGTGGCTTCTCCTGCCTTCAAAACAACGCCGTTAGTGAATTCGACGGTATCGTTGTTGAAGTCGATCTGGCTGATTGTGAAACCGTCCCGGTATTGATCCAGCTCGCCTGACTCGACAAACAGGTCGTCACGGAACTCCAAACGGCGCAGCTGCCGTTTGATTTCGCCAGACTTCAGCTTTACTTCAAGCTCGATACGCGCAACCGGTGCTTTCTTCGAGATATCGATCCCTTCCAAATACAGATAGGCATTGGTCCCTGCCAGACCGCGGGTCTGAATACCCCGAACAGCAATTTTCTTCACCAGCTTCTGGTTGTAGGCATCCAGTGCATCCAGTCGGTGAATACGATTATGCTGGGTTTTGTGTGTGGCCGAATACCGCAGGATCATCAGCGGGTTGAACCGGGGCAGGGCTTCCTGGGTCGCCTTGCCTTCCATTTTTTGGGGTTCATCCAGAATCAGTATCGGCTTGTTGGCTGCAATCACATCAATGGGTTTGCGCGACTGGAAATCATCCAGCTCGTCATAAATACGCCGGTTATCAGCGCCTCGCGCATTGAAGGCCTGGATGTTCATGATCATCACATTGATACCGGCATCCGATGAAAAGCTTTCCAGCTCATGCAGGCGCTTGGAGTTGTAAATGAAGAAACGCACCTTTTTGCCGTAGTGCTCTGTAAAGTGCTCGGCGGTGATCTGGAACGACTTCTGCACACCCTCGCGGATTGCGACTGAGGGCACCATGATGATGAACTTGCTCCAACCGTAGCGTTTGTTCATCTCGAAAATGGTTTTGATGTAGCAGTAGGTTTTACCGGTACCGGTCTCCATCTCGATATCCAGGTGGAGCCGTGTGGCGGCCAGTGCCTGCTTTTTGTAATCCGCCTTGACGGGTACCCGGCTACCTTTCTTGTCGAAGGTGGTGAAGTCAGTCAGGGCCTGAGTAACCGGCAGGTTCTGTCGGCGCTGAACTTGCTGAATGTTCTCCAGCAGCTGAGCCTCAGTAAGGGCCAGATCCGTATTCTTGAAGCCTTCTTCGTAAGCGCTGGCCTGTTGCTTGCTGCCCGGATCAATGCGGTAGGTAATGCCATCCTGCTTGGGTTGTCCTGCAAAGCAGTCCACCACGGACTCCACGGCGTGAGTCTGGTAGACCTGGGTCTTGAATTTGAGCTTCATGGTATTCTCTTTCTGCATTCTTTCTGCATTCTTTCTGCATTCTTTCTGCATTCTTTCTGCACGCCGTCGTGCAAGAAAGAACCGGGGGTGGCGGTCAACGCGGCTCGCCCTTATCGCCCTTTCTTGTGGGCGATTTCAGGTGCTTCAGCTTTTTCTCCGCCTCGACGAAGTGCTTTTCCACCTCTGAGGGCTGTAGTAGCCGCTGCTCGCGGAACTTCTCGAACTCCTGATGAGCCTTGTGTAGCGCCTTCTGGTTGCTGATGCTGCCCGCATGGGGCAGCAGCTCACGTCCGGTCATGGTCAGAAATTGATCGAGCCGTTGCTGCCAGTCCGTCATGGTCATGGGCTGTCGATTAAGCGCTTGCACCTCAGCCAATTCCAGGTAGGCATTAACGATACGGTTCAGGATGTTCAGCTCTTCTTCGGTCAGGTAGTTCTTGGCGACCTCGATATCACGCTTTAGCAAATTCTTGCCCGGGAAGTTGGTGATCCCCATATTGGGTACGCTGGCATCTGCGCGCTGGAAGATCAGCTCAGAGGCCGTATGTCCATGCGCCGCCCAGTGCATCTTGTTTTGCACTTGCTTGAAGAACAGCTGGGTCTGGTCTGCCTTAGGGTCGTAGTCGGTGCTGGTGGCATAGATATCCAGCACCTTGCGCCAGAACACCTTTTCAGAGCTGCGGATGTCGCGGATACGCGCCAAAAGCTCTTCAAAATAGCGGTCGTTCTGGGGCTCCTTCAGGCGATCATCATCCATTACAAAGCCTTTGATGATGTATTCCTTGAGGCGCTCGGTGGCCCAGATCCGGAAGCGGGTAGCGATGGCACTTTTCACCCGGTAGCCAACGGCAATGATCATGTCTAGGTTGTAGAAATCCCGCTGGCGACGGACCTCGCGCTCACCCTCCAACTGAACTGACAAGAATTTCTTGTGAGTTGCCTCCCGCTCCAGCTCGCCCTCTGAGTAGACGTTCTGGATGTGACTGCTGATATTCTGCTGGGTGGTCTGGAACAGCTCGGCGAGCTGATTCTGGGTCAGCCACAGGGTTTCATCCTGCAAGCGGACCTCAAGCCGCAAACGGCCTTCAGCCGCTTCGTACAGCAGAATATCCCCTGTGCTACCTGGTTGCTCAGAACCCTGGCTCATAGCGCACGTACCTCGGTACTGGGCGAAAGCTGACGGAAGACCTGCTCCACATTGATCTTCACAGCATCGGACTCAAAGCCGTTGTCACGGAAGACCACGCGCAGCGGCTCCGACTTGGCCAGCTCTTTGACCAGTTCTTCGCTAACACCCTGATCGAAACAGGCGACCAATGCGTTCTCATCGACGAAGAAGACAGTTTTGCCCTGGATGGTTTCACGGCGGATCGGCAGTGTCAGATCAACGCCCCAGTCCACCAGTACCTGGAACAGCAGATCTTCGGCTGTACGGTCCGGTTTGACGTTATCAACAGCGTCCAGCAGGTCGGCCTGGGATATCTCATCTGGACGGTAGTAGATATCCTTCATATTGGATGTGTCGATTTTCAGGACACGGAAGCCTATATCACGGTTCCAATCGGGATGACATTCTCCTTCGAGAATTTTTCTGCCTGAACGGCGGATGCGCTCTTTCGAAAACTCTGCAATAGTCTTGTATCCTGCTTTAAATGCCTCAGATCCTTCATCAATTTCCTCCGGTAGCTGAACCAGGATACATCGCCGGTTTCCTCCGTCGGCGGCATTGCATTCAAAAACTGCTTGAGCAGTTGTTCCTGAGCCTGCAAAGAAATCCAGAACTAATGCGTCTTTTGCCGTTCCCTGGTTAATTAACGCTTTTATAAGCTCAACAGGTTTGGGAAACGAAAACAATTTCCCACCGAAAAGTTCCTTCAATGCAGTCGTTGCAGAGCTGTTCATAGGAGATACAATTGTACTTTGCCCCTTATTAGCTGAGGGGCGTTCAATCCAAGATGATACTGGTATTGTGGGTTTCATTGCCTCAGATGCAAATCGCTTAAGCATCGGGGATCCAGTTGGACCTTTTGGAAATATGACACGGCCTTCAGAAATTTTTTGTGCCATTGTTTGGCGACTATAAGGCCAGTATCTTCCTTTTGGGGGGAGGTACTCTCGTCCAGTACTTGGATCCGTTATTGTATAGTATGTGTCTCCCCCGGGCTTCCCTGCGCTGAGATTGTCTGAGATCCACGGGCCCCTCGGGTCGTTATCAGGGTTATTATACTTTTCAAAGGTTCTTTCAACACCTTTAAGGGGAGCTTGCGATTTTGAGTAGACCAAAACGTACTCATGGTCTTCACTAAGATTGGTGGTTGCATCCATGGCACCACTTCGGCGCTTCCAAACGAAACAACCCAAGAAGTTGCTGGCCCCAAAAACTTCTTCGCAAAGCTTCTGTAAGTTTGCGCGCTCATTGTCATCGATCGAAATAAAAATAAGTCCTTGACTGGACAGAAGTTGGCGGGCTATTCGTAGGCGAGGAAACATCATTGATAGCCAGTCAGAATGGAAGCGGCCATTGATTTGAGGGTTCGCTATCAGTTTGCTACCCATTCCGTCGACCTGACCTGATTTTTCGAGATATTCGTCTGCCTCCAGCTTATATTGATCGTTGTAAATTAGATCGCTTCCAGTGTTATATGGGGGGTCGATATAAATCATATCAACCTTGCCTAAGTAGCTTTCCCGGATCAACTTTAGAGAGTCAAGGTTATCTCCCTCGATGAACAGATTTTTTGTGCTTTGGAAAAGTACACTCTCTGTTTCAACTGGGCGAACGGTTTTTTCCAAAGGTGTATTGGCTTCAATGAGAGCAGAGGCTTTTCCAGGCCAGTTTAGATGGTACCTTTCACGCTCTCCCTCTGCGAGTTGTCCGTTAAGAATCAGCTTTAGCAAATCAAAATCAATCGCTTGATTAAGTTCGCCAGCCTCGTTCCTGACTTCTATCACAAGTTCAGGAAGTAACTTGATGAGTTGATTTTTGATGTCCCGCGACAGTTCAGGGGTTTTCATTTTAAGTTTTTCAATTGTCACGTTTTCATCCTCGTTTTTCCTTGCATAATCAGATAGTTAATTTGTGCCAAGTCTATACCCTGCCTCAACTAGCGCCCAAAAAAAGTCTTGATCGTTCACCCTATAGATGCAGTTCTTGCGATAAGGCCGGGCCCCTTGCTCGACATTGATATCAATAGAGGCGAACTCATCAGATATATCTATCTTGCTGTTAAAATAAACTCGGGTTTCGCAGCCCCATTTGTTTGCTTGGTGTTGATAACCCTCTCCGAGCTTCGGGGTCAAACTGGTTATAGAGCGATAGCTTTCCTCGAACTGAGCTGCAGCAGAGGGTTTTACTTCGACTTCAAGCACTACGTCGGTCGCATCTTTTATAAAGAACTCGATGTTCATTGGGATACCTTCATTTTTTGTCTTGTATTGGGGGGGATTTTCAATATCGCTATGGTTTTTCTCTAACACTCAGTGGTTCGTGGTGGCGGGCTGACCGGCTCGCAGCCGCGCCAACTGTTGTTTGGCTTCGCGCAGCTCGCTGTTGATGGCTACGCGCTTGTTAAATTGCTTCTCACGCTTTAAGCGGGCATGAATGCGGTCGATCTCTTTCTGTTTGGCGTCAATGGCTTCTGCCAAGGCAATGCGCTGTTCCAGCGAACGGTCCGCTTGTGCCGCTCTATTCGGTGTGTCTGGCTCGATACCCGTCTGGTCTAATACGGTGTAGCGTGCAGCCGTATCCCGAATGCCCTCTACCGGCGGATTTTCTGCCGGAGTGGTACTGGCTATTACCAGCGGTGTCAGCAACTGTTCGTAAAGCAGTGCCAGGTTCAACGCTAAAGGTAACGGTTCCCTTGGCGCTGTGCTCGGCTGCCAGTTGCTCTCAAAATAGCGGCCCACTACCCAACGGGTGGTGTCCGATTCATGATGCCGCTTGTAAGCGGCCACCAGCTTGATTTGGCCGCGGTAGGATACCTCAAACAGTATCGGGAAGGGGATCGCCTTGTCTATTGCCTGTAGTACCCTGTGATCCAACTGTAACGATTTAAGCGAGATCTGAAACACCTGAATCTCGCTGATCGCCTCAGTTGACGGGACGTTTATGGTTTCAGGTGCCAGTTTGTAGCCCCAAGAGATCTGCTCGACTTGCTGGACGAACAGATCCTTGAGGGCTGTATCGGCATTGGTGTGCTCATAGATCTTCCGCTTATGGACCACGCTGCCAACGTGGGCCTGCTTGGGGAAGTTGAGCAGGGTGAAACCGGTTCCGGTCATGACGCTGCCGTTTCGCTCTTGGCCGCAGAAGAGAGTTTTGTTTCGACTTCAGTGACCAGCTGTTTACCCATCGCTTTTTCGATCAGCTCTGACAGCTTGCGTCGGCGATCTTCAATGAACTCCTCAAAGTTGTCCGCCCGCAGCAGGGCTGGTGACAGCGCATGGCTGGCAAGCAATGCGTCCATCTCTTGATCGGCAAGGCCAACCTGCTTTTCAAATTGAATTTTGCCCACATACTGTGAAGGTGCATCGCCACCGATTTTCCGGTTGGCTTTGTAGGAGATCGGTGTTTTGTTCAGCAGGGTGTCATAGCGGTCTCTGGATATGCCTTGTGCCTCACACCATGCACGCGGGAAGATATGATGAATATCCAGCGCGACTTCATGGGCATCCAGCTCCTGGATACCGGCCTTCCAGAACCAGTCCTTGGCACCTTCTCGCAGTACCAGGATATTGATGCCCTTGTATGCTGCACTCAAGCGGGATCGCAGCGTATTAAAGCGTTCGGGTTGGAAGTTAGCGTCGCGCACAGTCCGTGGCACAGCTTTATCGTTCTCGAACCAAGCCAGCAGCTCTTCAAAATCATTGGCAATACGTGTTTCGACAGCGCCGCCATACAGTTCACCCAGCACACCACACCAGTACCAGCGAGAGAGCTTTTCGTAAATCTTCGGCTCAAGCCAGCGCTCTGCAAGCCGGGCAAGTACGGCTGCAAGCGGGACCAGCTGAGTGCTGTAGGGGAGCTCTTTACGGCCATAAAAGCACTCTTTGCGTAAAAAACGCCCCGCTAATTTGAATCCTGTTTCCAGTGGCGCAGCCCAGGTCTGCCATGCTGATAACGGCAGTTGCAGTACATCGGCACGCTTGGCGCTTACAGGACGTACCTGTTTACCCGTTTTGCCTGTGGCAAGGTCCGCCTTGCGTTGTTCGTGGGTGTGCAGCAGGCTGATGGCTTGCAGAAATTCGGTCGCCTCAATTCCCTTCAGCAGTTCGTCTTTTTCAATCCTGGCTTTACGTGATTCGACATTTCTTTGGCGTGAACCAAACCAGTCATCGCGCAAGTTGTAGCCATCGGCCGCGTAGCTGGCTGTAATCAACTCGAATACTGACAGGGATACCCCGCCCGTGTTGACCTTCTCGAATACCAGGCAGACAGCTTCTTTGGTGGTCTCTTTTTTTAGCAGAATGACCGGCAACTGGTAGTTACGGAAGGGCGTCAGTATCAGGTTGCGGAAGTCCATGTAGGCGCCAAAATGTTCAGGTGCAACCTTGTGTAGCGTGGCTTCCCAGTCATCCGACACCATAATCTGGCTGCACGGGAAGCAGAGTTGCTGGCATTCAAGCTCTCTTGTTGAAAGGTCCAGTTCAACATCCCGGCCGAAGTTTGTTCGGCGTTGCCGGTTTTCATCTACGGCAATGATGGCTTCATCAAGTGCCAGAGGGTTTTCCAGCGCTTTCTTGATATCAAAATAGTAATAGCGCTTGATCGACTTGCCCTTGGAGGTACGTGTATTAACGAAGCTGTCGGACGCAAGTGCCTGGGACAGGGTAGTCAGGCGCTGTTGTCCGTCAAGAATCAGCTTTTCAGGCTGCTGGTCCTTCGGTATGCCTGATTCAGCACCTTCCACGGGTCTTGTCTGAAAGCGCACGTCACCGCCGGTTTCAAGCAGCATTACCGCCCCAATAGGGAATGAACGGGCAATGCTTACCAGCAGGTCGCGGATATGGTCGTCGTCCCAGACCCAGCCGCGCTGAAAGTCGGGCAGCTGAATTTTCCCTTCACGAATGTCACGCAGCAGGTCACGTAGCGAAGACTTGGTACTGTCGAATGTGGTCATGCGAATTCCTTTTACACTTCAATGTTGTCTGCTGCAGTTGGTTCGATCACCAGGAAGGCAATCAGCTCAAAGTCATCCAGCCCTTTGATGGTGGCGGTCAGTGCTGTTGTGTGGCCCCCACTGAACAGGCTGTCGATATCATTTTTTTCTTTCACTTCGATCATGGAGCGAATGGCTTCACCCAACAGCTCGGAGTAGGCATCCATTTGTCGGCCATCTTGGGTGCGGTCGTTGAAGGTGCGACACACTGACTGAATGGGCTCGGATTTGCCTTTGCAACTGGAGCGGATCAGGTCGAGTAAGCGTTTAACCTCAGTATGATCTGCAGCCACTTCACCATCTTCTGCTATGTAGACCAGATAGTATGGATGCAGGCGATTCTGCTGGTTGATGTTGACGCCGTCATGGATGTTTCTCAGGGCGAAGATGACACCGGGCTCCATTCCACGTTCCGGCTGCGCGGGAACCACGGCATGCAGGCCGTGAGGGACTGAGTCCAGCTCGCCATGCTCCTTGACGTAATTGAGCAGGTCCATGCGGAAGTCATTCAGGCCCAGGTCGGTGATGGATATACCGGTTTTGACGTCTTCCAGCTCGATGACTTCATCCTGCAGGCGCTTGAGCTGTTCCTTGCGGTACGCGATATCGCTGGATTTGGCGGTGAGTACGTTGTCATCCCCGGTTGCGGTGATGTCGGTGATCACCATGCGATTTTCGACGCGCTCTTTGAGGTTGATGTATTCATCCAGGGTGATATCTGGCCAGTAGTTGACCAGCTGGATCTGGCTGTTGGGTGAGCCTATGCGGTCAATCCGGCCAAACCGCTGAATGATCCGCACCGGGTTCCAGTGGATGTCGTAATTGATCAGGTAGTCACAGTCCTGCAGGTTCTGGCCTTCGGAGATGCAGTCGGTACCAATCAAGATATCCAGCTCTGCTGTCTCATTGGGCAAGGCAATGGCCTTCTCCTTGGAGCGCGGGGAGAACAGTGTCAGCAGGCTTTGATAGTCATAGGCCTTCTTGAGCGTGGATTTGGGCGCGTCTGAGCCTGTTACCTTGCCAACATTCAGGCCCAGCTGGCGTGCCAGTGGGAGCAGGTTGTCGTACAGGTAGTGGGCGGTATCGGCAAAGGCAGTAAAGATCAGAACCTTCCGGTTGCTAGGGTTGATGGGCTGTTCTATTTTTTGACGAATCAGCTGCAGGATGTGCTGAAGCTTGGCGTCATCTTCAGGCGTAATCTTGTTGATGTTCTCCTGCAGGGTCTCAATTAACACCAAATCAGCTGACAACTCATGCCGCCAGGATGGCAGATCCATATCCGCCAGGCTGATTTTGATCTTCTTGCCAACGGTGAAGTCGTTAAGGCCGGACAAATCTTCATCATCCGGGTCGAAACCGCTGAAATCAGCCAGATCGTCGCTGATACCGTCGCTAAGGCCGTTTTGCCCGAATGCATCTATTGCCTCAAGCGTCCGCTGAATATTGCCCTGAAGGACGCCCAGCGTCTTCCTGAAAGCATATATGGAGCTTTCCAGGCGTTTGAGCAGGTTGGTTGTCATCAGCGCCTGCAAGCTACGCTCGCGGTCGGCCTGTTTCAGTTTGCCTTTGCCGCCTTCAACCTGGGTGTCGTACATCTCCTCATATTTACGCAATCGACTTGGCAGGATGTAGCTGATCGGCGCATAGACCGCCAGTTTGAGCTGCGACAGTTGACCGAAGATGGTATTCAGATCCGAAACATCGTCACGACTGGTAATTGGGCAGTGGAATGACAGCGGCTTGCGGCGCTCAGGAAATTGGCCTATATCGCTGGTGTCGTAGAAGGTTTGGATATGCTTGCGTGATCGGGCGATGGTTACGGCATCCAGCAGCTCGAAGAAATCGAAGTCCAAAGCCTTCAGGATAGAGGCAGCGGTGCGCTCTTCCGGTGGCAGGACAGACCATTCGTTGAATGCCTTTTGTGCCCGGCGGAAGATCTCTTCCACGCTGGTGTTTATCTTGAGATGTTGCCCCAGTGCATCCGATTCGCCTTCATAAGCCAGAGCCAGCTGATTACGCAGATCGGTAAAGCGGTTGTTCACCGGTGTGGCGGACAGCATCAGGACCTTGGTTTTGACACCGGCCTGAATCACTTTGCGCATCAGCTTCTGGTAGCGGGTTTCCCGGTCACGATAAACGTCGTTGTTGCGGAAGTTGTGCGACTCATCAATGACGACAAGGTCGTAATTGCCCCAGTTTACGCGGTTAAGCGGGATGCCGAAGGACTCGCCAGAGGTTCGCGTGAGGTCGGTATGGCAGAGCACGTCATAGTTGAACCGGTCCTTGGCGAAGATGTTAGTGGTCAGGTTGCTGTTGTAGTTGCGCCAGTTGTCCGCAAGTTTCTTGGGACACAGGACCAGTACAGCCCGGTTGCGCAGCTCGTAATACTTGATGACCGCCAGCGCCGTGAACGTCTTACCCAGGCCTACGCTGTCGGCCAGAATACAGCCGTTATGGGTTTCCAGCTTGTTGATGATGCCGGTAGCGGCGTCTTTCTGGTAGTTGAACAGCTTGTTCCAGACCAGAGTGTCCTGGTAGCCGGTGAGATCCTTGGGGAGTACATCTTCGTCAACGTCTTCCAGGAAGTCGCGGAAGATGTTGTAGAGCATGGTGAAGTAGATACGCTCTGGCGAGTTCTCCTGATAGACGGACTCGATATGATCACAAATCGCGGCGGTTACATCCTGAACCTTGTCCGGGTCTGACCAGATCTGGTTGAACAGCTGCAGGTACATCTTGGCGTGTGCCGGGTCATCCATTCGGTTTACGAAGTTGGAGACAGCATCACTCTGCTGATAGCCCAGGTCGACAGCGGTAAAACCGTTAACGGGCATGTAGGCGGTACCTTCACCCTGGCGTTCAACATGCACGAAAGGCTGCATGGGGGCCTTGGTTGTGTTGGAGCGGAAGGTGGCTTTCTTGCGTATCCAGGCAGCGCACTCTCGGGCAACTGCACGCTGGGTAAGCTTGTTGCGTAGCTGGATCTCGAACTCGGTGCCGTACAACCCGGTTTCTCGTTGCGTTTTGGGAATAAAGAACTCGCGGCGCTCTTTCTTCATACGATCCGTGACTTCGTTAGGGACGAAGGTGGGCGCGGTGAAAATGAATTCTAGGCTGTTAATGCTTGCAAGCTCGGTTTTCAGGGCTTCAAAGGCATAGATAGAGAAGCAGGAGGCCGCAACTTTCAGCTTGGAGTCCGGCGTGACAGTTTCCTTCAGGTCGTCACCGAGCAAGCGGTTGATGTTGTCGATCATCTCCAAAATCGGCCCTCCTGTGGGCATGCCAGCCTGGCTTCATACGTCAACAAGGGACGGCTTAGCTTTCCTGATAATCACTAATGCTATCAGGTATATAAGATGCATATAGTTTATGTTGATGGGGGGGGGAGGGCAATAAGTTGACATTATAAAGATGTAGTGGTTCCTGAAGTGGTTTTGGATATCTAGATGGCTAAGCTTATTAAGGGGGAGAGAGGTCTTCGTTATATTACTGGCTCCAAAAAAAACGGCACCCTTGTGGGGTGCCGTTTTTTTGTGCCGGAACAAATGCCGATAGGACATTTTCAAGCGAAAAAGCACCTGAGTATCAGGTGCTTTTTGTCTGTGCTGTGCCGTCTTACAGAGGGTAGTGCTCTGGGTAAGGCAGGCGAGCGACGCCGGAATCAACAGCTGCTTTAGCAACAGCGGCAGAAACCGCGCCCAGCAGACGAGAGTCTGTTGGCTTAGGAATGATGTAATCCGGGCCAAACTCCAGCTTGATGCCGTCGTATGCGTCAGTTACTTCCTGAGTTACCGGTTCTTTCGCCAGGTCTTTGATCGCGTGAGCAGCAGCAACTTTCATCTCTTCATTGATGCGGCGGGCGCGAACGTCCAGAGCACCACGGAAGATGAAAGGGAAGCCCAATACGTTGTTAACCTGGTTCGGGTAATCAGAACGGCCGGTTGCCATGATCAGATCGTCACGGGTTGCGTTCGCCAGATCAGGGCTGATTTCCGGATCTGGGTTAGAGCATGCAAATACGATTGGCTTAGGGGCCATTTTCGCCAGCTGCTCAGCAGTCAGCAGATTAGGACCGGACAGGCCAACAAATACGTCAGCACCATCGATAGCATCATCCAGAGTGCGCTTGTCAGTATCGTTAGCGAACATCGCCTTGTACTGGTTCAGGTCGTCACGACCGGTGTGGATAACACCTTTACGATCCAGCATGTAGATGTTTTCGATCTTAGCACCACAGCTGATCAGCAGTTTCATACAGGCAACGGCAGCAGCGCCGGCACCCAGACAAACCACTTTAGCGTCTTCGATAGACTTGCCCTGAATTTCCAGAGCGTTCAGCATGCCAGCCGCCGTTACGATAGCAGTACCGTGCTGGTCATCGTGGAATACAGGAATGTCGCACTGTTCGATCAGAGCGCGCTCAATCTCAAAGCACTCAGGTGCTTTGATGTCTTCCAGGTTAATACCGCCCCAGGTGTCAGCGATACGGGCAACAGTATCGATGAAGGCTTGTGGGCTTTCTGCATTAACTTCGATATCAACAGAGTTGATGTTTGCGAAACGTTTGAACAGAAGGCTTTTACCTTCCATTACAGGCTTACTGGCCAGAGGACCCAGGTTACCTAGGCCCAGAATCGCAGAACCATCAGAAATTACCGCAACCAGGTTGCCTTTACCGGTGTAACGGTAGGCGTTT
This sequence comes from Oceanospirillum sp., assembly GCA_048270425.1. GTDB lineage: Bacteria > Pseudomonadota > Gammaproteobacteria > Pseudomonadales > Halomonadaceae > Oceanospirillum. Next base: position 22,355 of record JBLWSY010000021.1, on the reverse strand, counting down.
TCCGGGTCTTTTGCGATTTCACGTACAGGCTCTGCAACACCTGGACTGTAAGCCAGGGAGAGGTGACGTGCGGTTTCTGCAGGCTTGCTGATCTCAATGCTCAGTTTTCCTGGAGTAGGATTGGCATGATAGTCCAGCGCAGCTTTTTTCATTTCGTCTGACATTAGAAAAGTTCCGGTTGTTAGGGTTTAGCACTTCCAGAGCATATAGAAAAAAAACCAGCCGAACAAGGCGGACATTAAACAAAAGTCAAAGAACTTTTTTTACAAAAAAATGCGCTTTTATGAGCAAAAACACTATCGAAATCAGAATGTTGTAATTTGACTACTGTGCGGTTTTAGCCCCATCTTAGAGGTAGATATGAGGGGTAAACTGCTGCTTTTTGCGACAGCGAAAATGCCAGTCGTAGAAATATGACTACAGGAACTTCCGGGTCACGGTGTTATCGCTGATTTCTGGTTGCTTTTTTCAGGTATATGTTTGTCGTCAGAGTAATAAGGAAAGTCGGAACGAGGTTGGAGCGGGCATAAAAAAAGCAGCCATTAGGCTGCTTTTTTGTCCGATAAAGAAGAGATTAGCTCTTCTTGATACGGCTTGAGAAACGCTGCTTGAAGCGATCAACACGGCCGCCAGTAGAAGCTTGCTTCTGCTTACCGGTGTAGAAAGGGTGGCACTGAGAGCAAACGTCCAAGTGCAGTGGCTTAGCCAGTGTAGAACGCAGTTGGAAAGTGTGACCGCAGCTGCAAGTTGCAGTTACATCGTTGTACTCTGGGTGAATACCTTGTTTCATTTTGAAAACCTCAATAAGTATGAACCGCCACCTGGTCTTTGCCGGGCACCGTTCAAGGTCTGTACAGATTTAACCGGTTATTCTTTGCAGGCGTTTCGACTATTGGTGTGAACTCACCGTAATGAGTCCATCGAATAGGATGAGCCTTATAAGAAGGTGAGGCATAATAGCAGAGTTTTTTTCTGAGGCAAGAGGTAAGCATGCCCTCATTATTTGATGATGAGCTACCTGTTATTCGGGTTGCGTTGCCGGTGCCGTTAACGCGCTGTTTTGATTATATTTTACCGCCGAATCTACAGAATGCTTATCTGCCGCTGGGAGCACGGGTGCGTGTGCCCTACCGCAATAAGGCGATGATAGGTGTCGTGATGGAGCGCCAGGTTACTCCTGATGTGCCGCTGGAAAAACTCAAGCCTCTGACCGATCTGATTGATGATGCCTCCCTTTTAGATGATCACCAGCGGGCGTTGGCACAATGGCTGGCGCGTTATTGTCATGGCCCTGTGGGTGAAGTGATCAGTATGATGCTGCCCTCGCTACTGAGGCAGGGCGCTGCGGCCCATATTCAGGAAGAGACCTACTGGCTGGCGACCCAAAGTGGCCGTGCGCTTGAGCCGGAGAAAATGAGCCGTGCACCTAAGCAGGCGGAGCTGCTGCGGGCGTTGCAGAAACATCAGCAGCCTGTGGCTGCCACCATGCTGCGCTCTCTGGGGTTCACCTCTGCTCAGATGGCGGCTCTGGAAGATAAAGGTCTTGCGGAGCGCTACCAGCAATCCCGTCATCTGGAAGGGCGTGATGATGACGCCCGCCCCGTACTTGCCGAAATTCCCCTGCAATTAAATGATGATCAGAAGACGGCGGTTACTGAGATCACCGACAGACTGGGTCAGTCGGACGTGTTTCTGCTGGAAGGGATTACCGGCAGCGGCAAAACTGAAGTTTATCTGCAGATAATAGAAGCAGTATTAAAGCAGGGGAGACAGGTGCTGGTGCTGGTGCCGGAGATCGGCCTTGCCCCTCAAACAGTAAACCGGTTTAAAAAGCGCTTTTCGGTGCCTGTGATGACGCTGCACTCCGGCCTTAATGATAAAGAGCGTCTGGATGCCTGGTTACTGGCCCGGGATGGTCGTGCCGGTGTGCTGATCGGTACCCGCTCTGCGGCAGTGACGCCTTTTAAAGACCTCGCCCTGATCGTTGTTGATGAAGAGCATGACGCCTCTTATAAGCAGGGTGATGGTATCCGTTATTCTGCGCGGGATCTGGCTGTGGTGCGGGGCAAGATGTTGTCCTGCCCTGTGGTGCTGGGTTCTGCTACCCCGTCGCTGGAAACTCTGCATAACGCCACAGAAAAACGCTATCACTGGCTGAAACTGACCCAGCGGGCCGGTGCCAGTGTTCAGTTGCCGGATATCTATCTGCACGATATCCAGAATAAAAAGCTGACCAACGGTATCGATGGTGGTCTGTTGCAGGTGATGCGCACTCACCTTCAACAGGGCGGGCAGGTGCTGGCCTTTATTAACCGTCGTGGCTTTGCCCCGGCCTTAATGTGTCACGACTGCGGCTGGGTTTCTGATTGTCCCTATTGCGATGCCCGCATGACGCTGCACCGGGAACCACCTCGTCTGCATTGCCATCATTGCGATAGTGTCAGTCCAATTCCCCATCAGTGTCCGAAATGTTTTGCTTCAGAGCTGAAACCTGTGGGGTCCGGAACGGAGCGCATGGAGGAAACACTGGAAAATGCTTTTAAAGACTGGCCGGTGTTTCGGGTAGACAGAGATACCGTCAGCAAGAAAGGCATGATGGAAAGGCTGCTGGAAACCATCCATAAAGAAGAGCCCTGTGTGCTGGTAGGAACTCAGATGCTGGCCAAGGGACACCATTTCCCGGCGGTGACACTGGTTGTTGTGCTGGATGCTGACGGTGGCTTTTACAGCTCTGATTTTCGCGGCTTAGAACGCATGGGGCAACTGCTGACGCAGGTTGCAGGTCGCGCTGGTCGTGAAAGCCGTAAAGGTAAAGTTGTGGTGCAGACCCATCGCCCTGATGATCCTCTGTTAAAGCTCCTGGCTCAGCATGATTACAGCCAGTTTTCCCGTTGCTTGCTGGAAGAGCGCAAAGAGGCGCTGCTGCCGCCCTATTCCTTTATGGCGATTATCCGTGCGGAAGCCAATCACAGTGATCTGGTGATCAACTTTCTGACGGAGGTGGTTCAGGCGGCACAGCCGGTTACTTCACAGATTGAAGGCTTGGAAGTCACCGGTCCGCTACCATCCCCTATGGAGCGTCGATTTGGTCGTTATCACATGCAGATCTGGTTGCTGTGTGATCGTCGCGCACCTTTGCACCAGGGTATTGCTTGTCTGCTGGAACTGATCAACCGTCATCCGATGAGCCGCAAAGTACGCTGGTCGCTGGATGTGGATCCTCAGGAACTGATCTGAGGCACTGATCCGTCGTTTAACTTTTATTACGTAAAAGCATGGTTTTGTGGTTAACAGACGCCCGAATAAAGATGATAATGTCGGGTTATTGATTATAAGTGGGTCGAAGCCGAGAGTGGCTTCGCACAGTAAATTTATTGGTTAGCAGATCCGGATTGAAATGAAAGAACATATTGCTGAATTAATTGGTGCCGCCATTGACTCTCTGAAACAGCAGGAGATCCTGCCTGCTGATCTGTCACCCCGAATCATGGTGGAAAACACCAAAGATAAGGCGCATGGTGACTTTGCTACCAATATCGCTCTAATGCTGGCTAAACCAGCCGGTTGCGCCCCGCGTGATCTGGCACAGAAGCTGGTAGATGCTCTGCCACAGAGCAGCAATGTGACTCAGGTGGATATCGCAGGTCCCGGCTTTATCAACTTCTTTGCCAGCGCAGCGACCATCACGGCGGTTGTTGGCGATGTTCTGACCCAGAAAGACGCCTTCGGTCTGAGCAAAGCCGGCGGCAATCAGAAGATTCAGGTTGAGTTTGTTTCTGCTAACCCGACCGGTCCTCTGCACGTAGGCCATGGTCGCGGCGCTGCTTACGGCGCAACGGTTTCCGATTTTCTGGCTGCAGCAGGCTTTGATGTTCACCGTGAATACTATGTGAACGATGCTGGTCGTCAGATGGATATTCTGGCTACGAGCGTGTGGTTGCGTTATCTGGAAGCAAACGGCGTTGCCTTTGACTTCCCAAGCAACGGCTACAAAGGTGGCTACATTCTGGATATCTCGAAAAAGGTTCAGGATCAGTTTGCAGACAGTCTGATTCGTGATGCGGCGGATGTCTTTGCCGGTGTAGCTGCGGATGAGCCACAAGGTGGCGATAAAGAAGCTCATATTGATGGTCTGATCGCTCAGGCGAAGGCGCTGCTGGGTGCAGAAACCTATGAGCAGGTATTTGATATCGCGCTGGAAGATATCCGTAGTGATATCGAGCAGGATCTGGGTGAGTTTGGTGTTCAGTATCAACAGTGGTTCTCAGAGCGCTCTCTGACCCGTGGCGGAGACGTTGAAACCGCACTGAAAAAGCTGACCGATGCCGGTCACATCTATGTGGAAAATGGTGCCCAGTGGTTCCGTTCCACTGCCTTCGGTGATGACAAAGATCGTTGCGTTGTACGTGATAACGGCATGACCACTTACTTCGCATCCGATATCGCTTACATGCACAACAAGTTTGAACGTGGTTACGACAAGCTGCTGTACGTATTCGGTGCTGACCACCATGGCTACCTGCCTCGTCTGAAAGCGGTATGTCAGGCGCTGGGTTACCCGCTGGAGAAGCTGGATTTTCGTCTGGTTCAGTTCGCGATTCTGTACCGGGGCTCTGAGCGTGTTCAGATGTCTACCCGTTCCGGTTCTTTCGTGACCCTGCGCGAACTGCGTGGCGAAGTCGGTAACGATGCGGCGCGTTTCTTCTACGTGAGCCGTAAGTCTGATCAGCACATGGATTTCGATCTGGATCTGGCGAAGTCACAGTCCAAAGACAACCCGGTTTACTACATCCAGTACGCCCACGCCCGTGTTTGCAGTGTAATGCGCAAGTTGGCTGAGCACGGCTGGAGCTTTGATCAGGCTGCAGGGCTGGCGGCTCTGGAGAAACTGGACAGCGATTATGAAAAAGATCTGATGGTGGCGCTGGCACGTTATCCTGAGGTACTGGAAAACTGTGCCCTGAGCTATGAGCCACACGTGATGGCCCAGTTCCTGAAGGAGCTGGCCTCTGATTTCCACACCTGGTACAACGCGTTGAAAGTACTGGAAGAGGATGCAGAGATCCGTAATGCCCGTCTGGCACTGAGTGAGGCGGTGCGTCAGGTGCTGGCAAACGGTCTGGGTCTGTTAGGTGTGAGTGCACCTGAGGAGATGTAAGCATTATGAGCAGGGATTTTGCCCAAAAATCACCTAAGCGCGGTGGCGCTTCACCCCGTCAGGAAGAGGAAGTGGTCACTCAGCGTCGTGAATTGCCTGCATGGAGCTGGCTGATTTTTGGCGTAGTGCTGGGCTTTGGTTTGTCAGAATGGCTGGACGAAGACCCGGTAGCCCCTGCTCCACGAATGGCAGCGGTGCCTGCCGCCTCTGCCCAGACTGCTCCTGAAGCTGAAACCCCGCAGGATGCTGAGCGTAAGCGTTTCGATTTTTACAACCTTTTGCCTCAGCAGGAAGTAACGACTGATCCGGTGGAAGAGTATAAATCGACACCGCGTGATGCTGAAAACCTGCCGGAATATATCCTGCAGGTAGGTTCTTTCCGTGCCATGACGGATGCCGATCGCCTGGCAGCTCGTCTTAAAGCTGATGGCTATGAGGCCAGTATCGCCAGTATCGATACTGAAAGCGGAACCTGGCATCGGGTGCGTATCGGTCCTTTTAAGGATCGTCGTAAGCTGAACATGGCTCAGGATGCGATGGCGCGCCAGAACATTCAGTCGCTGCTGATCCGTTTGCCGCCTCAGCAGTGATGCTCTGATCTGTTAGAAATGATCGGAGTCTCCCGCTTTAGAAAAGCCGTTAATTGCACTGAACAGAGTCAATTAACGGCTTTTTGCGTTTCAGGCAGGTAAAAGCTTGAAATATTCAGGGCTTACCACCATCTAAAATTCTTCGGAAGGCGGAACGCCATTCCAACCGTTTTCAGGTTGGTTTCCCGCTCAGGTAAGCGGTATCAGTTTGTAGGGAAGCGGGAAGCCAACACGTGTTTCTGAATAAGGGCTGAATATAAAAGATCCAGGTCTTATCAAATCTATTTGGAGTAGCAGATGACTACGATTGTAGCTGTACGTCGTGACAATCAGGTGGTACTGGGCGGTGACGGTCAGGTTTCGCTGGGCAATACCGTAATGAAGGGTAATGCACGTAAAGTGCGTCGCCTGTATCGCAATCAGGTACTGGCTGGTTTTGCCGGTGGTACAGCAGATGCGTTTACTCTGTTCGAACGTTTTGAGTCACAGCTGGAGAAGCACTCCGGTCAGTTGACCCGTGCCGCAGTTGAGATGGCGAAAGACTGGCGAACCGACCGTGCGCTGCGTCGTCTGGAAGCGATGCTGATTGTGGCGGATCACACGGCAACACTGGTGATTTCAGGTACCGGTGATGTGGTTGAGCCGGAGCATGGCGTAGTTTCTATCGGTTCCGGCGGTAACTTTGCCCTGGCCGCAGGTCGTGCCCTGCACGAAAACACTGATATGAGTGCGCAGGAAATTGTTGAGAAGAGCCTGCAGATGGCTGGTGATATCTGTGTCTTCACCAATCATTCGCCAACTATCGAAGAGCTGTCCTGGTAATCATTGCTGATTATTAAGCGCTGAAAGCGGATCGCCCTGAAGGTAGCCTGCGTCACCGGCAGCAGGGTTGTCCTGAAATCTGAATCTTAAAAATTTAAAGAGTAGATGTTATGTCTCAGATGACACCTCGTGAAATTGTTTCTGAACTGGACCGCTTTATTGTCGGTCAGGCTGATGCCAAGCGCGCTGTGGCGATTGCCCTGCGTAACCGCTGGCGCCGTATGCAGCTGGATCCTGAGCTGCGTACTGAAGTAACCCCTAAGAACATTCTGATGATCGGCCCGACCGGTGTTGGTAAAACCGAGATCGCCCGTCGATTGGCGAAGCTGGCTAATGCTCCTTTTATTAAGGTTGAAGCAACTAAGTTCACCGAGGTGGGTTATGTCGGTCGTGATGTGGAAACCATCATCCGCGATCTGACCGATATGGCGATGAAGATGCTGCGTGAGCAGGAGATGAAGCGCGTGCGTTACCGTGCTGAAGAGGCTGCGGAAGAGCGTATTCTGGATGCCTTGCTGCCACCTGCTCGTGCTGGTTTTGGTGAAGAAGAGCCTGCCCGCGATAGTTCTACCCGCCAGATCTTCCGTAAGAAACTGCGCGAAGGCGACCTGGATGATAAAGAGATCGAAATCGATGTAGCCGCGCCTCAGGTTGGTGTTGAGATTATGGCACCTCCGGGCATGGAAGAGATGACCAGCCAGCTGCAGAGCATGTTCTCTAACCTGTCTAACGAGCGTACCAAAAAGCGTAAGCTGAAGGTTAAAGATGCGCTGCGTCAGGCGACAGACGAAGAAGCCGCTAAGCTGGTTAATGAAGACGAGCTGAAGTCTCAGGTTGTGGATACGGTTGAGCAGAACGGTATCGTCTTTATCGATGAGATCGATAAAGTAGCCAAGCGTGGCGAATCTGGTGGTGCCGATGTGTCCCGTGAAGGTGTGCAGCGCGACCTGCTGCCGCTGATTGAAGGCAGTACGGTTTCTACCAAGCACGGTATGGTGAAAACGGATCACATTCTGTTTATCGCTTCCGGTGCCTTCCATCTGAGCAAGCCGTCGGATCTGATTCCTGAGCTGCAGGGCCGTCTGCCGATCCGTGTTGAACTGAGCGCTCTGACCCCGGATGATTTCAAGCGTATTCTGACCGAGCCTAAAGCGGCGCTGACGGTTCAGTATCAGGAGCTGATGAAAACTGAAGGTCTGGATATCGAATTCACCGAAGATGGTATCAGCCGTATCGCAGAGATCGCCTATCAGGTGAACGAAGGCACAGAAAATATCGGTGCCCGCCGTCTGCATACGGTCATGGAGCGTCTGCTGGAGAGTATCTCCTTCGAAGCTGCTGATATTCAGAACAAGGTCACAATCGATACCGATTATGTGAACAAACAGCTGAATGATCTGGCGATGGATGAGGATCTGAGCCGCTTCATCCTGTAAGTTCTGATCTGAGCATAAGCCGGTTGTCCGCAACCGGCTTTTTTGTGTTTAGCCGTCGTATACGTCGAGCATCGGTCTCACACTGATGCGGAGGAAAGAAAATGAGCCTCAAAGATTCGCAAACCCCAAAATCGCAGGTTCCTTCCAATATCAACTACCGTAAATCAGCCAATATGCTGGAGCTGAGCTATGCCGACGGCACGAAGCTTGAGCTGGAAGCGGAGTTGCTGCGGGTTTATTCGCCATCAGCAGAAGTCCGTGGCCACGGTGCCGGTCAGGAAACCCTGCAGACGGGTAAAAAGGAAGTGCGTGTTCTGGATATCCAGCCTTCCGGCAGTTATGCCATTAAGATCTGTTTTGATGACGGCCACGATTCCGGTCTTTATGCCTGGGAATACCTCTATGAACTGGGTCGTCATAAAGAGGCGTTCTGGAAAGATTATCTGCGCCGCATGGAAGAGGCGGGTGCAAGCCGTGAACCCTCGCTGATCTCTATCAAACAATTGTAAGGGTTTGATTCTTAGCGTCCGGCATCGAACCGTCAGGCAAAGACAAAGCGTGCGGACCGGTTTACAATGTCGCCAATTTTGAAAGCAAAGGTTGTGTCATGTCCGAGTCAGAAAAGGAAAATCAAACCACCCACTTTGGTTATCAGCAGGTTGGTGTTGAAGAGAAGGCGGGTAAAGTAGCTGAGGTTTTCCACTCAGTAGCCGCAAAATATGACCTGATGAATGACCTGATGTCCATGGGGATTCACCGCCTGTGGAAGCGTATGACCATCGAAATGAGTGGTGTACGTCAGGGTAACAGCGTACTGGATATTGCCGGTGGTACCGGTGACCTGACGCTGAAGTTCTCCCGTCTGGTGGGTAAAGACGGTCGTGTGGTTCTGGCTGATATCAATGACTCCATGCTGAAAGTGGGTCGTGACAAGCTGCTGGACAAAGGCTGTAGCGGTAACGTGGAATTTGTTCAGGCGAACGCTGAATGCCTGCCGTTCCCGGATAACACCTTTGACTGCATCACCATCGCTTTTGGTCTGCGTAACGTTACCGACAAAGACAAAGCGCTGCGCTCCATGGCACGTATTCTGAAGCCGGGCGGTCGTCTGCTGGTACTGGAATTCTCCAAACCGACCAATCCGGTGATGAGCAAGATCTACGATACTTACTCCTTCACCGCGCTGCCGTTTATGGGCAAGCTGGTGACTAATGACTCCGAAAGCTACCGCTATCTGGCTGAGTCGATCCGTATGCACCCGGATCAGGAAACCCTGAAGGGCATGATGGAAGATGCGGGTCTGTCCCGTGTGGAATATCACAACATGACCAGTGGCATCGTTGCCCTGCACCGTGGTGTAAAACTCTGATATGACCATCAGTCTGCCCACCGGAATGTTGCTCCATGGTGCGCTGGAAAGCGCGGAGCAGCTGATCAATCCTCTGCTGAAACGTGATGCGTCTGCGCTTTCACAGCTGGGTGCAATCGCCGGAACCGTGATTCGCGTTCATTGCACACAACCAGAGGTTGCGATTCTGATCTGGCCGTCAGAGCTGGGTTTGCATCTGGAACTGGATGCTTCCGTCCGTGCTGATCAGGTCGATCAACCCTTGCCGGTTGATGCTGAGGTGGAAGGCCGTCTGAATGATTTTGCCCGCTTTATGTTGGCGGGAGACCGTCGGGAAGCCCTGCTGTTTGAAGGCGCGCTGACCCTGCGGGGCGATACCGGCCTGGTGCGCAAACTGCAGAAGGTGACCTCGACACTGGATCTTGATTTGGCCTCCGTCAGCGAAAAGCTGATCGGTGTGGTACCGACTGCGCTGTTATCTGCTCCTTTGGCGGGTTTTGCTCGTTGGCGAGCGGGACTCGGTAAAACCGCAATGCAGGACTGGCAGGAATATCTGCAGCATGAGCTGGTGTTATTACCGGCAGAAGCCGAGCTGAAAGGCTACAGCGATGGCGTGCTCAATACCCGGCGCAGTGTGGATCGCCTGAATGCCCGCATCGAACGCCTGCAACAACAGGTTGCTTCGCTTTCGTTGGCATCATCGTCAAGTTCATCAACACCGTCTTCATCTGCGGAAACCTCTTCGCCGTCAGAATCTGATCAATAATCCGGAGTCACCGTGTCCCGTCTGCTTCGTCTGTTTAAAATCATTTTTGTCTTCAGCCGTTACCGCTTAGACAGTCTGATTCCGGAAGATCGCCTGCCTTGGTTTGCAGTGCTGTTGCTACGTCTTAACCCGATGCGTCTTTTGCCTGTGGGTAAAAAGAGTCGTGGTGAGCGTCTGCGTCTGGCGTTGGAAGAACTCGGCCCTATCTTTATTAAGTTCGGGCAGATGCTGTCTACCCGCCGCGACCTTTTGCCGGATGATGTTGCTGATGAATTGAAAAGGCTTCAGGATCAGGTGCCTCCCTTTGCCAGTGATGTAGCGGTAAAAGAGATTGAATCAGCGCTGGGCATGTCGGTGGATGAACTCTTCAAGAGCTTTGAACGCGACCCTATGGCCTCGGCATCGATGGCTCAGGTGCACGCTGCCCAGCTGAACACCGGTGAACAGGTTGTCGTTAAGGTGATTCGCCCCGGTATTCGCAAGGTTCTGAAAAAAGATGTTAAGTTGCTCTACACGCTGGCTTACACCCTGAATTACTGGGTGCCGGAAGCCCGCCGTCTGCATCCGGTGGCGATTGTTAAAGATTACGAATCCACCCTGTTTGATGAGCTGGATCTGCAGAAAGAAGCCGCTAATACCTCCCAGCTGCGTCGCAACTTTGAAGGTTCACCTGCACTTTATGTGCCTCAGGTTTATTGGGAGCTGACCCGCCGTAATGTGATGGTTCAGGAGCGTATCTACGGTATTCCGGTGGCAGAGGTGGATGCTCTGATCGCCAACGGTACCGATATGAAAAAGCTGGCAGAACGTGGAGTAGAGGTGTTCTTTACTCAGGTGTTCCGCGACAACTTCTTCCATGCGGACATGCATCCCGGCAATATTTTTATCTCTGATAAGCATCCCCATGACCCGCAATATATCGGTATCGATTGCGGTATTGTCGGCAGCCTGTCGGAAGAAGATCAGCACTATCTTGCCCGTAATCTGTTGGCGTTTTTTCGTCAGGACTATTACGAAGTCGCCCGTTTGCATATCGAATCCGGCTGGGTTGGTGAGGGTACGCGGGTCAATGAATTTGCCACCGCGATCCGTGCTGTCTGTGAGCCGATTTTTGAGAAGCCGCTGAAAGAGATCTCCTTCGGTCAGGTGTTGCTGGGGTTGTTCCAGACTGCCCGTCGTTTCAACATGGAAGTACAGCCGCAGCTGGTACTATTGCAGAAAACCCTGCTCAATATTGAAGGTCTGGGTCGCCAGCTGTATCCGGATCTGGATCTCTGGAGCACCGCCAAGCCTTATCTGGAAAACTGGATGAAGCAGCGCATGGGGCCAAAAGGGGTGTGGAAAAATATCCGCAGCCAGTTCCCGGAGTGGATGGAGCAGGCACCTGAACTGCCGAATCTGTTGTATGGTGCACTGGATCAGATCCGTAAAGCCGAAGAGCGTCAGCAGCGTCAGGAAGCTTTGCTGCAGGAGCTGGTAGACAGCTCTAAAACCCGCAGCAAGAAGAAGTCCTCTTCGCTGGGTTGGTTGTTGCTGTTATCTGGCGTGTTTGTCGCCAGTGATGGTTTGCCCTGGTTGCAGCAGTTGCCGGCGGAGGCTCAGGCCCTTATGGCGCTGGGAGTCTTCTTTTTAGTGCGCCGATAATTCAGGATATTTTTGCTTATTTTTTAGGCATGGTGCGTGATGGAAAATTCTATTATGCTTGGGCGTCAGCCTGCTCGACTGGCAGGTTCAGAACAACCTTTAGAAAACAGTTGTTTAGAGCGATATTATTTATTAAACGGCTTATTCCGGTACGGTAGATTTAGCGCTGCCGTTTCCTATCAACATGCAAGATAAGGCTGATACTGATGAGTGAAGTACTGCAACAATTAGGTGATATTTTAGCGGAGCGTCGTAATGCAGATCCGGACACCTCTTATGTTGCCCAGCTTCACCATAAAGGCCTGAACAAAATTCTGGAAAAGGTGGGCGAAGAAGCCACGGAAACCATTATCGCGGCAAAAGATGCGGAACGCTCCGGTGATGTCAGCGATGTGGTTTATGAAACCGCGGATCTTTGGTTCCACAGTCTGGTTGCACTGTCCCACCTTGGTCAGTCACCGCAGGCGGTTCTGGATGAGTTGGCGCGCCGTTTCGGCATGTCCGGTATTGAAGAGAAAGCATCCCGCCAGAAGTCCTGAGCTTCTGACCTATTCCGGGCCTGAATAAGATGGCAGGAATACTGCAGGAAAGAGACAAGAATAAACACTGATTTCAGTGGCTGACGCCAAGGCGTTGGTTTTGAACTTACGGGAGTAAACACTATGTTAGGTGGTATCAGCATTTGGCAGTTACTGATTGTTCTGGGCATTATTATCCTGATTTTCGGAACGAAGAAACTGCGTAATGTCGGCAGTGATCTGGGTGGCGCCGTAAAAGGCTTTAAAGAAGCGGTAAACAACCCGGAAAAAGATGGCGAGAAAAAAGAGGATCAGGCTTCTATCGAGAAAAAAGAAGCGGACTCTGTCATCGACAGCACTGCTGAAAAAACTGAACAGAAAAAGTAACTGGGTGAGCCCCGCACATGTTTGATATTGGTTTCTTTGAACTTATCGTCATCGGTATTCTGGCACTGTTAGTGCTGGGGCCGGAGCGTTTGCCGACAGCTGCTCGTACCGCAGGTATGTGGGTCGGCCGTATCAAACAGGGGTTCAGCTCGATTCAACAGGAAGTGAATCAGCAGTTACACATGGAAGAGATGCAGCGTCAGCTCGAGGAAAATCGTCGTAAGCTGGAAGAAACGTTGCGCAAACAGGAGCAGATGATCTCCGAAAGTTCTGGTCCTCAGCCAGCGTCCGGGGAGGCTGTAGAATCCAAAACAGCTTCATCAGATGGGCAGGATACACCTGTTGCTCAGGTACGACCTGAAGACGAAGGGCCATTTGGCACCACCCCGGTGACGTCTAAATCGTCTGGGGACCTTTCCGATAAGCCTTCCTCTTCCGATCACAAAGGTTAGTTATGAGTCAGAAAGAACCGCCGCAGCTTCCACCGGTTACTCCTGAGGAAGGCAAGCATGCGCCTCTGATTGAACACCTGATCGAGCTGAGAGGAAAACTCCTGCGCTCGGTGGTGGTGATTCTGGTAGCTTTTTTGGCTCTGTATCCCTTCTCCAATGAACTATATCTGATTGTCTCTGAACCCTTGCGCGCCCTGTTGCCGCCGGGAACTCAGATGATCGCAACGGAAGTTGCATCCCCCTTTCTTGCGCCTTTTAAGCTGACACTGGTAACAGCGCTTTTTGCAGCGATTCCCTATGTGCTGTATCAGGTGTGGAGTTTTATCGCACCAGGCCTGTATCAGCATGAGAAGAAGATCGCGATGCCGCTGCTGGCATCCAGTGTGATCCTGTTCTATTCCGGTGCAGTTTTTGCCTACTACGTTGTTTTCCCTCTGATCTTTGCTTTCTTTACCTCAGCGGGGCCGACCGATATTGCAGTGATGACGGATATTAATTCGTACCTGAATTTTGTCCTCAAACTATTCTTTGCTTTTGGGGTTGCCTTTGAGATTCCGGTAGCGACCTTTATTCTGGTCTGGACCGGCATTACCACAGTGGAAGCTTTGTCTGAGAAGCGACCTTATGTGGTGATTTTCTGTTTTGTCATCGGCATGCTGCTGACGCCGCCGGATGTGATCTCTCAAACGCTTTTGGCGGTGCCTATGTGGTTGTTGTTTGAGCTGGGGATCCTCATGTCCAGGCTGGTGAAACGATCTGCTGAAAAGGCCAAAGAAACTTCCGAAGAAGAGTCGCAATAAGCGGCTCTTTTTTTATTCAGTCTCTGCGCGAAAGCTCAGTAATAGCCCTTCCCTGTGTAGGTGTTCTGACTTACAAATGTAAGAGATCTCTGATAGCTCAAGACTCTTGTTTCAGATCAAGTAAATTTGTTTGTATCTGGTCTTAAATAGACGGCTGCGGCAGTTACCCTTCTCTTTTTTCACTTGTCGCGGCTTTAACCAGTCTTTTGTTTTTAGGGCGTTTCTTTGCCTTCTGGCTGGTCCTTTCTAAATTGCTGATAAGGATAATTTTGATCATGGTTGATCAGAGCAAAATCCTCTACGAAGACGATGACCATCAGGTGATTTGGTTTGGTTGGGAGGATCATGAGCATGAATCCCTCGTTCAATCCAACCAGTTGCTGATTATTAACGCGGATAACGCTTATCTGCTTGATCCGGGCGGTGCCTTTATCTTTGCCGATGTGGCTGCTGAAGTGAATAAGTATGTACCACTGAGCCAGATCCGTTACATTTTGGCGACTCACCAGGACCCTGATGTCCTCTCGTCAATTACGCTGTGGCTGAAAGCGACCAGCGCCCGATTGCTGGTTTCCCGTCTCTGGATTCGTTTTGTCTCTCACTTTGGTTTCAGCGATAACTCCCGCTTGGTTGCCATTGAAGACAGTGGTAAGCAGATCCGTTTACAGGATGATGAGTACATCAAATTGCTTCCGGCTCACTTTCTGCACAGTGAAGGGAATTTCTGCTTCTATGACACCCGGTCAAAAACACTGTTTTCCGGAGATATTGGAGCGGCAGTCTTTCCGACGGGTGAGCGTTATCTTGAGGTGGATGACTGGGAAACGCACCTTAAATACATGGAAGGTTTTCATAAACGCTATATGGGCAACAATGTCGCTACCCGGCGTTGGGTTGCCAGTGTGCGTGATCTTGAGATTGATCGTATTGTGCCGCAGCACGGTGCCATTATCCCCAAAGAACATGTGAACCAGTTTTTTGATTGGTTGGAGCAGCTTGAGTGCGGCACCGACCTGATTGATCAGATCTACGACAATGCGCTGTCCTGATGGGCAATCAGATGGAAAACAATAAGAAATGAGGTGAGCGATGTCTGAACAGATTACCCGAGTAGATGAAAGTAAGATTCTGTTTGAAGACGATGAGCATCAGGTGGTCTGGTTTGGTTGGGAGGAACAGGAGGGTGCAGACTCTTTTGTTCAGACCAATCAGTGTCTGGTGGTGAATAACGATAAGGGTTATTTTTTTGATCCCGGTGGTACCTATGTTTTCCATCACGTACTGGAGAATATTATGCGGGTTATCAACCCGCGCCAGATTCGTTATCTGTTTGCGACCCATCAGGACCCCGATGTCTGTTCTTCAATCCCGTATTGGATGAAAACCACTGACGCGGATCTTCTGATCTCTCGCCTTTGGCTGCACTTTGTGTCGCACTTTGGTATGGAAGATGTTGAGCGTGTGGTCGCAGTACCCGATGGTGGTGGTCGAATCAGTCTGGATACGGGGGATTATATCGCGATGATTCCTGCTCACTTTTTGCACAGTGAGGGGAACTTCAGTATCTATGACAGTCGTTCCAAGATTCTTTTTTCGGGCGATATCGGTGCTGCTATTTTCCCACCGGGAAAACGTACTATGTTTGTTGAAGATTTTGATGCCCATCTTCCCTTTATGGAAGGCTTCCATAAGCGGTATATGCACAGTAATCAGGTCTGTGCCCGCTGGGTAGAGCAGGTGCGACAGCTTGATATCAAGATGATTGTTCCTCAGCACGGTTCAATTTTCCCGGAAAATCAGATCGAACGCTTTCTGGGTTGGTTTAGTGAGCTGCGTTGTGGCGGTGATTATATTGAACAGATCTACAGGGATGAACGCTTTTAGTAAGCCAGTTGTCTGGCAGGAAGTAAGCCTATGATCATGAAGGATTTTGAGCTCAGCTCAATCTCAGCAGATGAACTTGTGGTGAATCAGCCGGTGCCTTGGCCGGTTTATGATGAGTTCGGTAAATTGCTGATGGCGAAAGGCTCTGTGATACGCACGGAACGTCAGCGAGATATTCTGATGCGCGTGGGCCTTTACGCCCGTGAAATTGGTGATGATGACGAAGAAGATAAAGTACTCAAGCCGGTCACCTTTAATCGGGCGGTTAATCCATTTGCTGAATTTGAAGATCTCTGTCTGAGGCTTTCAGAGCTTTTTCAGTATATCGAAAAAAAGGAAAATCCGCCGGAAGATGCTGTCTATAAGCGTACCATGGGGATTGTTACCTACCTTCAGGGGTTGGTCGCTCATGATGCCGATGCCATGATAGGTGCGGTACACCTTATCGATAGCTTTCCGTACCATATTCTGCATCCGGTTCAGTGCGCTGTTTTGTCTGAAGTTATCGCCTTACGGCTAGAGATTGAGCAGGAGAAAAAGCTCCCTATGCTGGCCGCAGCTCTGACGGGCAATATTGCAATGAATGCCTACCAGGTAAAACTGCACCAGCAGCGCAAGCCTTTGACTGAACAGCAACGTGAAGTGATTGAAAAGCACCCGGAAGTGAGTGCAGCCATGCTGGAGTCAGTGAATGTCACGGATGACTACTGGATCAAGCTGGTGAAGTGCCATCATGAACGTCCCGATGGAAGCGGTTACCCGCGGGGATTGAAAGCGGAAGCGTTACCAATTGAGGCAAAGATTATTGCGTTGTCTGATGTTTATTGTGCGATGGTGACACCGCGCCCCTATCGGGAGCCGGTTTCTTACAAGGCTACGTTGCGTGAGCTGTTTGTGCAGCGAGGTCAAAGTGTGGATGAGCGTCTGACCACTATCTTTGTGCATGAGCTTGGGTTGTATCCGCCTGGAGTGTACGTAAAGCTGCAGAATGGCGAGTTGGCCGTTGTTGTAGGCCGGACTCAAAGCCCGAAAGAACCTTTGGTAGCCAGTGTGCGTAAAGCGGATGGCAATATCTTTTTAAGCCCGCGTCGCCGAAATACTGGTATTCGGGAGTTTACGATTCGGTCGACCTGTAGCCAGAAAGATCAGGTTGCCGTAAATCCGGCAACCCTTTGGGGGATTCAGGCGCTTCAGGTGCAGAAAAAACGGGTACTGTGATCAGCTCATGCTGATCACTTTCTCCACTAAGGCGGCAATTCCTTTTTCCGCATCGGATATGCGCTTGGCTTCCATGTAAGCCGGTGTGGTGATAACTCTGTGTTCGAAATCCACGACAATACCGTCTACATTGCAACCAATGTGCACGCCGCCCATGCTGTCTATTTCGCCGGAAGCAGCGGCATTATGGCCTACGGTGCAGCTGATACCTTTGCCCAAAATTTTGGGAATCAGAACTGGGGCTATACAGATCATGCCAATAGGCTTGCGCTGCTCGTGAAAGCCTCTTAACAGTTCGGCAAAGGGCTCGTAGATCTCGCAGTCTCCTGCCTTTAGGGCAAAATCTGAGAGGTTTTTGGCGACGCCAAAACCACCCGGGACAATGAGAGCATCAAAGTCATTCGGGTTGGCTTCCTGTAAAGGTGAGACGTCCCCTCGGTTGATACGACTTGCCTCTGTCAGCACATTGCGGGTTTCATTCATTGGCTCACCACTGCGGTGGTCAATGACATGGTGCTGATCGATATCGGGGGCAAAGCAGCTAATATTGGCGTTATGTCGATCCAAGTGCAGCAGTGTTAGCGTGGTTTCAAAAATTTCCGCGCCATCAAACACGCCGCAACCAGAAAGAATAACTGCAACTTTTTTTGTTTTCATAGTTGTCTCCTTCAGGTCAGATTTGCACTGACGCTACAGATTTACCATAGGGCTTACAATTCACTCTTAGGCATTAAATAAAACAGAATGCTGGCATAAACAATAGGACAACGGGCTGTGAGGAAAGTTGTTTCGATCAGTTTCTTGTTTTTTGCTTAAGGGCCGGCCCTAATAACCAGAGTAGGTTGTTCGTCGGTAATTTCCCAGCATTGGGCTGGCCTATCTGCATCTCGGCATGGCCATCTTTAGGTTGCGCCACATAACTGGAAAATATGCGATCCCAGATACTTAGGTTAAAACCAAAGTTGCTGTGCATCTCTCTTGGATAGATGGAGTGATGAACCCGATGCATATCGGGCGTAACAAAAAGACGACGGATCAATCGATCCGCTTTTTCAGGTAGGGCAAGGTTTGAATGGTTAAAAAGTGCCATGCCATTTAGTAAAACTTCAAAAATTATAACGGCTATTGCCGGCACGCCCAGCAGCAGGATTGCAAAATTTTTGATCAGCACAGAGAGCACAATTTCTACTGGGTGAAAGCGCAGTGCGGTAGAAAGATCGTAGTCGGCATCGTAATGATGAACCCGATGCAATCGCCACAGTACTGGCACCTGATGGAAAATACGGTGCTGCCAGTAGATCAGGCCATCCAGAATAATTACTGATGCAATTACAGCCAGTAACCAGGGGATGCCTGTTACATTAAACAAGCCGATGTTGTTTTCCAGTGCCCAATTAGCCATCACTACAGGGAGTAATGTACCCAAGGCAAATCGAACAATCAGACTGTCGATGATCACCAGTCCGAAATTGGTTAGCCAGCGCTTTGGTGTCGGGTAAGACGGTTTTCTGCGTGGGAAAAGCTTCTGAGCAATGCCAAGTATCAGTATCAGGCTTAAAAATACGGTGAGTCGGATTGTAGATTCATCCATAGGTTTCCCCTGGAAACATTGGCTTTAGGGTCGATAACTATAATGACAGATCATCAGTGTGCAGCAAGGAATCATATCGGGTTTAGGGTTGTCTTATGTATGATTTTTATTGATCAATAGGGTTCCACGATCAGGCTATGAATTTACTTACTTGATTTTATAGCGGCTGCACGTGACCATTGATCGAATAAGTTAATTTTGGACTCTGCTTTTTTGAAATATTTTTGTCATCTTGATAATGGATACTTTAAAGAGGCAGGTGATTCTCCTTTTTAGTGGAGTGTGATACACAGTGTTTAATGCCAGCCAACGTTCTTTTCCGGCAACACGCATGCGCCGTATGCGTGCCGATGATTTTTCCCGACGTTTAATGCGTGAAAACCATCTGAGTGTTGATGATCTTATCTACCCTGTTTTTGTCCTGGATGGTGAAAATCGTCGCGAAGCAGTTGCTTCAATGCCGGGTGTAGAGCGTCTAAGTCTTGATCTGCTGCTGAAAGAAGCCAGAGAGTTAGTTGCTCTTGGTATCCCTGCGATCGCTCTGTTCCCTGTTTTGTCTCAGGACGTTAAAAGTGAGTTTGCAGAAGAAGCTTTTAACGCAAATGGTTTGGTTCAGCGTGCTGTAAAAGCATTGAAAGACCAGCATCCTGAACTAGGCATCATTACCGATGTTGCCCTTGACCCATACACCATTCACGGTCAGGACGGCATTTTGGATGCCAACGGTTATGTGCTGAATGATCGCACCGTTGAGACGCTGGTTAAGCAGGCGCTTTCTCATGCGGAGGCGGGAGCTGACGTCGTTGCGCCGTCCGACATGATGGATGGCCGTATCGGTTCGATTCGATCAGTGCTGGAGCAGGAAAATCTCGTGAACACGCGCATCCTGGCGTACGCCGCTAAGTATGCGTCGGCCTATTATGGCCCTTTCCGCGATGCAGTCGGTTCTGCAGGCAATCTGGGTGCCGGTAACAAGTACAGCTACCAGATGGATCCGGCCAACTCCGATGAGGCTCTGCATGAAGTGGCTCTGGATCTGGCGGAAGGTGCGGATATGGTGATGGTTAAACCGGGTATGCCTTACCTGGACATAGTCCATCGCGTTAAAACAGAATTAAAAGTGCCGACCTTTGTTTATCAGGTCAGCGGTGAGTATGCGATGCATATGGCGGCTTTCCAGAATGGCTGGCTGTCCGAAGAGGCGGTTACGCTTGAGTCTCTAATGTGCATTAAGCGTTCTGGTGCAGACGGTATTCTTACTTACTTCGCCAAACGCGCTGCAATATTGCTGCAGAAATAACTGAAACGAGGGTGGCTCAGTGAAAACTACGGAGAGTATTCCATGGACCAATCGAATCAAACTGTTCCACCCTCGTCAGAGGAATCATACGGCCAGGATGGCGGTACAGGACGGCCTATTTTGAGAATCAATCGTTCTGACAGCGGTACCCGTGGTAAAACGGCGGAAGATACCGATAACGTCATAAATCTGGATAGCCCTGAGCTTTATATTAATCGGGAACTGAGTCACCTTCAGTTTAATATCCGCGTTCTTGAGCAGGCGCTGGATACCTCGCACCCTATTCTTAATCGCCTGATGTTCCTGCTGATTTTCAGTAGTAATCTGGATGAGTTTTTTGAGATTCGTGTTGCAGGTCTTAAGCGTCAGGTCGCCTTTAGCCGGGAAAAAAGTGATGCTGATGGCATGATGCCGCAAGAGGTCATTCGTCAGGTCAGCGAGATCTGTCATGAGCAGGTTGAGCGCCAGTACAGTATCCTGAATGATCAGCTGATTCCTGAAATGGAGAACGAAGGCATTCGCTTCCTGCGTCGTGATAGCTGGAATAAGAAACAGGCGGAATGGGTTAAAGAGTTTTTCCGTGATCAGATTCAGCCGGTTATCAGCCCGATCGGTTTGGATCCATCTCACCCGTTTCCGCGACTGGTCAATAAGAGTCTGAACTTCATCGTCTCTCTTGAAGGTAAAGATGCTTTTGGGCGTGAAGGTGGTCTGGCAATTATTCCTGCGCCGCGTTCTTTGCCGCGCCTGATTCGTGTTCCGGATGAAATTGGAGATGACGGTGATAACTTTGTTTTCCTCTCTTCAATGA
This sequence comes from Oceanospirillum sp., assembly GCA_048270425.1. Lineage (GTDB taxonomy): Bacteria > Pseudomonadota > Gammaproteobacteria > Pseudomonadales > Halomonadaceae > Oceanospirillum. Next base: position 1,630 of record JBLWSY010000021.1, on the reverse strand, counting down.
TTCACGCCCATGCGGAAGAGCTCTTTCCGGGGATGAAAGTCAAAGGCTGTTTCCAGTTCCGTCTGACCCGAAATGCAGACCTGATTGTTGATCCTGAAGAAGTGAGTGATCTGGCCAGTGCTTTGAGGGGTGAGTTGCTATCCCGTCGCTACGGGGATGCGGTTAGGTTGGAGGTAGTGGATAACTGTCCTCAGGAACTGATCGATGTGCTCTTGTTGCAGTTTGGTCTGACCGAGCAGGAATTATACAAGGTTAATGGCCCGGTAAACCTAACGCGCCTGATGGCAGTAATGGGTGAGCTGGATCGTCCGGGATTGATGTACCCCCTCTTTACACCGGGCACAGCCAAGCCTTTGCGTCGTGGTAACAGTATTATTGAAGCGATGCAGCAAAATGATATTCTGCTGCAGCACCCTTTTGAATCCTTTACACCAATTATTGATCTGCTGCGTGAAGCCGCTCGTGATCCGGATGTGCTGGCAATCAAACAGACGCTGTATCGCACCGGTGCGGATTCACAAATTGTAGATGCCCTGGTTGATGCTGCCCGTAATAACAAAGAAGTGACCGTGGTTATTGAGCTCCGGGCTCGCTTTGATGAGGCCGATAACCTACAGCTTGCCAGTCGATTGCAGGAAGCTGGAGCGGTGGTGATCTATGGTGTTGTCGCTTATAAGACGCACGCCAAAATGATGCATATCGTCCGTCGCGAAGGAAATAAGATTCGCCACTACGCTCATCTTGGTACCGGTAATTACCATGCAAAGACTGCCAAGCTTTACACCGATTACAGTCTTCTGACCAGTGATCCGGCGCTTTGTGATGATGTGCATAAAGTGTTTTTACAGCTTTCGGGTATGGGTAAAACCCTGAATATGAAAAAGCTGTTGCATGCCCCTTTCACCTTACAGAAAACACTGGTCGAGAAAATCGAGCGGGAAGCAGAGCTGGCTGAAAAGGGCAAAGGCGGACGTCTTATCTTCAAATGCAACTCTCTGACCGATCCGAAAATGATTAAGGCGCTATACAAAGCATCACAGGCTGGTGTTCAGTGCGATCTGATTATTCGTGGTATGTGCTGCCTGCGTCCCGGTATTGAGGGTGTCTCAGATAATATAACTGTACGTTCTATTGTAGGGCGTTTTCTTGAGCATACCCGTGTTTACTATTTTGAGAACGGCGGTGAAGAAGAGGTCTATTGCGCCAGTGCCGACCTTATGGAGAGGAATCTCTATAAGCGAGTGGAAACTTGTTTTCCGATCACGGCTAAAAAGCTGGCGCAGCGGGTGATCAACGACCTTGAAACCTATCTGTTGGATAACTGTCAAAGCTGGTTGCTGCAAACTGATGGTGCTTATGTTTCCGCAGCAGCTAACCGTCAGGATGAAGCTGAAGAGATCAGTGCACAGGAAACGCTAATTGATGCATACGCCCAGCGTAGCTGATCGGTTTCTGTAGCTGAACAAGCTGAAAGCCCGCTACCGCATGGTGTCAGGCTTTTTTGTGTCCGTCGTTTACTGCGTCGTGAGCCCAGTGTTTGGAAGGGCTTCGGTGCATCATTTTGAAAATATTCCGCATTTTTGAAACTTTTTCACTTTATTTTCATTTCAGGGGTTGTGCGCCCGGTTTT
>JBLWSY010000020.1:0-75890 GCA_048270425.1 Oceanospirillum sp. | reverse complement strand
TTCCCTGAAATACAAAACGCCCGATGAGGTTCATCGGGCGCTGTAAAAAAGTGTCAACTTATATCAGGACTAGACACCCAAAATCCTGCCTAAAAAATAACCCTACCTTGTGTCCCGTTGTTAGCCTGCCTCCGTACTACCTATAATCCCTACATTAAAGACACCGAACCAACCAACTGGCAGGCGTTATCGTGAAAACCTCTACAGAAACCACCGCAACCATCAACTCTCTGGATGATCTGGCGAATTGCCTCGATTACTCCCTGATGGACACGCTGACTCCTGATCCGGATGCCACAGCAGACGGCGCTGACCATAACCCCCGTCAGGTGTTCAGTGGGCCCTATTTCCTATCGGCATCACCGCCAATGGACTCTGTAGCGGCTTGATATCGATCGGGACGACTGGCTGCAAGCGATGCGCTCAAAAGGGTTAGCGTGGATCTCATCCGGGCTGCAGCTGCGAGCTATTTTCAGATGAGTCAGTAGGCGGGGTTAACATATTAAAATGGCAGTGAAAAATTATGGGGCCTTGCTTTTAGTTAACACAGCATTTTTATATGTCTGCTGATATTTGCTATATATCGGACTCGTTAATTCGGGAGTAGGGTTTTGGAAAAAGATAAACTGATAGCAATTTGGTCATCTCTGGAATCTCTAGTAGTGTCGCTTGATCGGATCGGCAGCTATGAAATTGATAACGGAAAGCAAGCAGCTTTGAAGGCGCTTGATGACTATTTCTCCCCGGAAAACTGCAAAAAATTTTCTCAGGCCAGGACGCTGATTAACGAACTCATTGAAAACGAGTTTCCGGGAATAGGCTCTGAGCTGGAGGATCTTGCTGAAAACGAAACGAGCATGGGTTACTGGCAGTATCCGAAAAAGAAAAATACCTGATACGATCATCAATGCTGTCTCTTTACCCTTATGTATAAATTGGATAGTCTGCGAGCTGATGCATCATCATGCTCGCGCATCATAATCTGTTTTAAATTATGAGGACGACCAGCGCTGTCACGGTTGAGAGTGTTGATCATATGATTATGTGCAGCAGGGAAGCGGTCAGATCTGAAAATGAAACTCTTGCTTCTGCCTTTTCTGTTTTTGCCGACTGATTGCCGTTGGCAAACGGCATATATCTGCTATTAATTTTATTAGATTATAAAAGGAGTTTAAATTGAATAATAATTCCCAAAAACCGACGCCTGCATTTGTCAATGCATCCTGGATTGCGCTATTGATTGGCTTGTCAGCTTACCTAATAGGTTTGTGGAACTCTGATATGCAGTTGAATGAACAGGGCTATTATTTATCGGTTATTCTATTTGGTTTATTTGCATCAGTGTCGCTTCAGAAATCTGTCAGGGATCGGCTTGAAGGCATTAAAGTGACGAATATCTATTATTATATTTGTTGGTTTTCATTGGCTGCAGCCATAATGCTGCTTGTTATAGGTCTTTGGAATGCTTCGCTGGAATCCAGTGAAAAAGGGTTCTATGCGATGTCATTTATTCTCAGTATTTTTGCATCTGTAGCAGTCCAGAAAAATGTACGGGACCTGGCACATTATCCATCTGATAGTGTATCTGAATCTGTAGAAAATAATGAAAATTACTTTAGTAATAAATTATAATTGGGTGTTTGTAATTGCTGAATAGTTTCGCATAAATAGTTTATTTAAATAAAGAATTTAATTAATGGGTTCAAGTTATTCAAGAACTATTCATACACGAAAACAGGCCTTTATTTTTCGGGTTAAAGTTTTTTTCCTGCAATTAAAGCGGGCTATAGAGAATATAAGCAATGCCGGGCTACAGCCACATAAGTTTTCTAATGCCTTAAAAAAGGCTCCTGTTATCGCTGAATCCAAAAGCCCCCTTTGGACCTATGGTTCGACAGAAGAGCAGTTTTTGATAGCTGGTAAAATTCATAATTTACGCATTGCTGCCTATCGATTGAACGGGCTGGAATTGACTGCCGGGGAGGTTTTTAGCTTTTGGCAAGCTATTGGCAAGGCGACCCGTGCTAAAGGTTATGTGGTTGGGCGTGAGCTGCGTGAAGGTTGTATCATTCCTAGCGTTGGCGGTGGATTGTGCCAGGTTTCAAATGCGCTTTATGATGCTGCGCTAAAAGCGAATTTTGACATTGTTGAACGTCATGCACATTCAAAAGTGATTAAAGGCTCATTGGCCGAAATAGGCCGGGATGCTACCGTCTTTTGGAACCATATAGACCTACGTTTTTACGCCCAACACGCTTTTCGTATAGAAGCTTTTTTAACAAAAGATCATTTTTATGTCCGGCTACGCAGTAATGAAGGCTTGTCAAAGGACATTTATTCTACGGCTATTACTGAGCCGAAAGCGAAAGCTGCAGATAAAGTAAACTCCTGCGCAAGCTGCGGGGTAGACGCGTGCTTCCGCAGTTTAAAGATCGATCCTGAGCAAGCGTTTGGTAATACCGCCTTTCTGTTGGATGCCTATACACCTGAATTTGATGCCTATATTCAGAAAACCAAATCTGCTAAAGATAAGCTCCTCATTCCTCTGAATGGCAAGTACTTCAGGAAGGCTGGCTATGCCTGGAATACCGAGGGGTTTGCTAAGACAATGCAGAGCTTTTGGGTCACTTTGGAACGCTCTTACCGGTCCCGAAACCTAGCGGAACAAGGAGCAGCAAGGCAAAAAAACTTATTGGCAATGTCGGAAAAACTGGCGGCAAGTTATGAAGAAAAATTAGCTTATGATGATTTGCATCTTGTTGTTCAACAAAGTTTATTACCTTTTCTATGGCAAAGGGGCGTGCTGGGCGGAAGGCGTTATGATGTACTTATGGATTCCCTTCCTATGTCTGAGATTCAGCTACGCCTTGATAGCGCCTTAGCGCTCCACCCGAATAGCCGCACGTTATCTGATTTCCGAGTAGATAACCAGTTACTGCAAGCTGAGTCAGACGCTTTGCAGGCAGCTGATAAAATCATCACCAGTCATACCGCAATCGCTACATTATTTGCCGATAAAGTTGAATTGTTAGATTGGCAGTTTCCCGGTGTTTCGTCTGTCAGCCACCGAGATGACAAGTTCACTATCCTTTTTCCGGCTTCAACCGTGGGACGTAAGGGGTGCTACGAATTACGGGAAGCGATTCGTGATCTTGATGTCAGATTACTGCTGCTCGGTAAGAATATTGAAGGCACGGATTTTTGGGACGGCATTGAAACCCAGCAAGCTCCGTCTAATTGGCCGGAAAAGGTCGATTTAGTCGTCTTACCTGCTTTTGTCGAACATCAGCCTCGTCCATTGTTGCGTGCGGTTGCTAGTGGTATTCCTGTTATTGCTTCTGAGAGCTGTGGTGTCAAAGGATTGAAAGGCGTTACCGAGCTGGTGGATGATGCAGATTTATCGCAAGCCGTCAGAAGAGAGATTCAAAAGCATTTGTGATTTTGCCCGCCAGCGGAAAACTGAAAAACGGAGCCTATCACTTAATTCCACTAATCCCGGTTGCTTCTGGCAGGGGGCGTCCAGATAACGCCACAGGAATAATTCTGCCGCCAAAACTTTAAGTTTGTTGTCGGGTGTTGTTTAAAAAGTAAACAGCACCGCACAACTATAAAGATCAGAAACGTTATAAGCTAAACCTGATTACATTAATGATTATCAAGAATCACCTTTTATCTTGTCCAGGTACTCGCTTAGCAGCTTGCTAAAGGAGTGGCTCTTATTGATACTATGATGGTTACTGAGCATATCTTGAATATACTCGAATATGTGCAGGTCCTGATCGAAATAAAATCTGTAAAAGTTACCCTCTTTATCGAAGACGAACGTTTCGATAAAGTTATCACTCCAATCTGCGGCACATACGAAGAACTCTTTATTTTTCTCTAAAACGAACTCCATTTCAGAATCCGATAACTGCTCATCCATGAGTTCTATACCGTAACCTTCGTAAAGAACACTCCAGTAGAAGTCAAAATAGTCGTAGACACCAAAAATTTTCTGATGCGAGAAAATATCCAGACCACCATCAATAAGCTGGTGGTCAGTAACGTTGACCTTGTTACCATTCGCTTCATTCAGATAATAATTCCTGAGCTCATCCGGTATCCTGATAGAAAGCTTAGCTTCAGTCTGCTCAATATCTTCCGGTAAGGCTTTTACTGTATTCATAGGCAGAGATACAAAATCCCCTAACTGCATGCCATGCTTTTTTTTATTTTCCTTCAGGTTGGTGCCAAATTTTTCGATGAGTCCTGTTATGGTTTCCATTTGTATATCCTTATTTAATGCTGCCTTACAACTTGGGCCTAGTCGGCAAAAAAAAGCACCCTAACGCGGTTTATAAAATGAGACAATAAGAAGTTTATACAAAAACGGGTGTTTTAAAATAATAATTAATCAATAGATGATTTATAAGTAAAGAGTATTGTACTCGTACAACTCACATTTTCTCTGGCATTGTTTTTTAAAACGCCTTAACCCGTTCGGGGAGTTGCGCAACGTCAATAAGTATTCTGTATATTGCCTACCTGCGGGACTCCCGTTTTGAACTGATCGGCCCACAACCGTTTGAGGAGTCTGAGAAGCTAGAGGCAGGTTTAAAGGCGTGTTTGAAATAAGGTTAAAGCAGGTCTAGTGGGCTACTGGTTCCAGCGCAAATGGCAGAGAAGGGCCGATTTCCTGACGATTATCTGCTTGTTGAATGTGTACCGCCTCATCGATGGCTGTTGCCAGTTGACTGACAACCGCTCTCGGGAGGATTGTTTGCCGGTCTTTGTTTCCCTTTCCATCTCTGACGGTTAGCGACGCGCGATCAAGATCTACATCCATTACTCTTAATCGTAAGCACTCACTGATCCTCAATCCGCTGCCGTAAAGGATTGAGAAAATCAGTCTGTATTTACCATCTAAAGCTTCCAGAATCCGGCCAACTTCATGCTTATTTAGCACATGGGGTAAATTTCTGGATTTACTGGCTTGTTGAAAGCCCAGGTCTCCCAATGGTTGATTGAGGATTTGGTTATACAGAAATGCCAAAGCATTCAATGCTGTCTTTTGGGTATTAATGGCAACATTGCCCTGAACCGCTAATGATGTCAGAAAGCTCCAGACTTCTTCTGCCCCAACGATTGTGGATGGCGTTTTTGATGAAAAAATATAAAGCGCTTAATCCAGTGAATATACGTCTTCTCCGTTCGCATACTGTAGCCGCGCAGCCGAATCTCTGATCTGACACCTTCCAAAAATGGACTTTTAGCCATGAATCACCCTCCATGTGATATTTATGATTTCATGGTTAAATATACAGTATATTTTGTTTTTTACAGAAAAATGTGCTCGGTTTGCCCGACTTAATGCTCGGTTTACCAGTGCGCGGGAATTGGATAAGCTGCAAAATCAATGAATTATGGAAATCGTGACCGCCCTTTATTTTTTAAGAGCACAGGCGCACGGCTGCTCTAGAATTAAAGAGCGTGATAACGCGCATGCGCGTTTAGCAGGGAAGCAGTCAGATCAGAAAATGGATTTTTCCTTTCTTATCAAAGCCTTTCCGGAGTTCTTGGCGGTATATTGAAATCGTCAAAACGCGCATGCCTGATATTAAAATAATGAGATGGACGCCCCGCCTATACTGAATTCAAACATCGGTGGAGGATATGTTATGGGGCAGCTCGCAGTGATTGGCATTGATTTAGCCTAAAATGTTTTTCAACTTCATGGTATCGATAAGCAAGGTCGATGCGTTTTGAAAAAGATGCTTCGACGTTCACAGATGCTTAAGTTTTTTGCACGAACAGAGCCCTGTCTTATCGGTATGGAAGCTTGCGGCAGTTCTCACTACTGGGCTAGGGAGCTCACTGCTTTAGGGCATGATGTTCGTTTAATGCCACCGCAGTATGTAAAGCCATACGTAAAAACCAATAAGAATGATGAAGCGGATGCTGAAGCTATTAGTGAGGCCGTAACTCGACCTAATATGCGATTCGTTTCGGTAAAAAGTATCGAGCAACAAACACTGCTTTTGATCCATCGGGAGCGGGATGGGCTGGTCAAAGAAAGAACTGCATTGATTAGCCGTATTAGAGCATCACTCTCTGAATTTGGGATTGTGATTCCAGCAGGAAGAAGCCGATTTAAAAACTGGTTTTTAGCAGAGTACGGCAAGTTCGAACCCAAACTACCGCAGCTGTTACAACAACACATTGTCTTTATGATGAATCGCTTACATCAGAAAGAAAGTGAGATACAACGGCTGGAGACAGAGATTGATCGACAAAGTGGCCGTAATGCCGAATGTAAACGTTTACTGGAAGTGCCGGGGATTGGGCGTTTAACGTCTTCGGCTCTGGTCGCCACAGTTGGTGATGCCAAGGCATTTAAATCAGGCCGACAACTTTCGGCATGGCTGGGTATTGTGCCCAAGCAGTATTCCAGTGGAGGAAAGCAGACACTGCAAGGTATCAGCAAACGTGGTGATGTGTATCTGAGGCGACTTCTTATTCATGGGGCAAGAGCGGTTATCCGTCATTCAAAGCCCGGCAGTCCTTGGTATAACTGGATACAGAGTTTGGAAAGCCGAATGCACAAAAACAAAGTGATTGTTGCATTGGCGAATAAGTTAGCGCGGATAGCCTGGGCTTTATTGGCCAAAGGCGTTCGTTATCAGCAAATACAGGAAGCCTGATTTTGCGCAGGTAGTATCAAAGATGACACGACAGGTTGAACCGTGATCTGGGCACTCTGGCCCTAACATCGTTCCGATAAGAGAACGCTAAAATGATTAGAACCAGATCAGCGAAGCTCATCAGGGATAGGGTGAACTCCCGATTAAAATCCGAATAGATGGCTGCAAACCTTTTTATGTTATCGGAAACTACTTGCCAAAATAGGGGCGTCCATAGATGTTAGGGAATTAGGATATTTACATGGAATTAGCTACTGTAGAAAATTTGAAAGCTCTAACTGAAGACTTCTTTTCCAAGCATTGGAATCCTGAGCTTATAAATTCACCACGCCCTGCGTGGTCAGAACTCTATGATTTTCATGGATCACTCCCAAATTATGATAAGCAGGGAGTGTACGCTTTCGTGAAAAATTGTGAAGTTACATACATTGGGGTAGGCGCCTCTTCTAATGGTACTGGGCGCTACGCTGGCCACGGCCTTGGCAAGCGATTTCAATCATACACTAAGGTTGAAGATGGTAGGCATGTTCCAACTGATCCTCGCCTAATTGATGCTGGTGGTATGGTGACAATCGGTTTCGAACCAGGGCAGTCGTATTTAGCATATGCGCTCGAAATGTATTTGGTTGGAAAAATGGAAACAAAGCACAATGTTAATCGTCCGAGTAAATAAATCCCTAACAAAAACAAGCACTGGACCCCAAAAAGCTGCGCTTTTTCGGTCCAGTGTTGTTGGGCGTTAAAAAGTTTGGCATTCCATCTGAAGCTGATAATTTCAAAGTGTCGGGCATATATGTATTTGAAGGTAATTCAGGATCAGCTTTTAGACTTCATGACTATGAGGCAACATCACTATACTGGGACAAATCGAGACATCCACACTATCCTTCGAAGGAAGAGTTTTGGGCCTCAAAAGAGCCCTATGAATTCAAGGTAGTTGGAAATTACGATGCTTCTAACTTTATAAAGTGGCTTAAAACAAATGTTGAATCAAACGTATAACCATTCAAGGCAGCAGACGGCTTCGCCGCCAGCTGCTTGAGGCGTTATAACGCAGAATCAACTTCTTGCTCATAACGGTTAGTTGAACTATTATTTGTACGTTATTTTGTACCATTTGGAGTTCAATATGAGTCGTATTCATTTCGATCAAGATATTCAGCCGTTGTCTGAGTTTCGCGCAGGCGTGGCTTCTTACATCAAACAAATCAATGAGACTCGCCGTCCATTGGTAATTACACAACGTGGCAAAGGTGTTGCTGTTGTTCTTGATGTTGCCGAGTATGAAGCAATGCAAGAGAAAATCGAATTATTGGAAGAAATGTGGACAGCGGAAGCTCAATTAGCTTCAGGTCTTGGCGTTTCCAATGATGATGCGCGTGCTCAAGTTCTGGGGCGCATTAAAAAATGAAAGTAGTTTGGTCTCCATTAGCGCTTCAAAAGTTAGGCGATGCAGCGGAGTTTATTTCTTTGGATAACCCATCTGCGGCAGAAAAGTGGGTAAACGAAGTTTTTGATAAAACTGAACTACTTGGCAGTATGCCTGAAATGGGGCGTTTTGTTCCTGAAATGCCCCATACGAATTACCGTGAAATTATTTTTGGTCACTATCGTATTATCTACAGCTTAAGTCATGAAATCCGCGTACTAACAGTTCGTAATTGTCGTCAAATATTGTCGGAAGATGATGTGTAAAACTGCGTTTTAACAAAGCATTTAAGAGTGATTCCCAACGCTAGGCACTTTCGGTGTTAATGTTGGGTTTAGTGTTTACGGTGCAATTGTGGAGGTTCGTTGGTAGCGTTGCTCACACCTTAATGCGGCGTCAGGCTGCAGAAAAACCACCCGGACTATGCTCTGATCGGGTTTTGAAGCGCAGGAGGCGGTGATGGCTCGATTCAGACACTATGACTACAACCAAACGACGATGGTGGTCATTAACTATCAGGATCAGTTGCAGCCGGGTACTTTTGAGCATGCTCTGCATTATCAGATCTCTGAAAATCTGGAAATACAGAATCAACCAAGGTGTCATCGTTAAAAAATCAGCAATCCAAAATAAACAGAAAAGAGCGAGTTGTTGGAGGAAAAGCTGGTTGAAAACAGGTTTTTCTACAGGCTCCTTATGTTTCTAGATGGAGGTCGTGCAATGAGTCCAAATGACCCTTCCAAGGCAGGCGAAGCTATCATTGAAGCCGTGGAGAACCAGCTCAGAGTGAATAATCCACCGAAGGTACGAGAAACTCTAGACCGATTGTTGAACCTAGGGATTGACCGCGAAGAGGCCTTAAAACATATCTCTTGTGCATTGTCGGTCGAAATATTTGGTGCCTTACAAAAATCAGAAAAATTTGATCCTGAAAGGTACGACCGTAATTTGGAAAAATTACCTGAAATGCCATGGGAAGATGAGTAAGTGACAAGACATAACAAGGCAATCAAAAATGGCTGACAGAGATCTTGGCGCTGAAATCCTTGATGGTCTCAATGAGATCAAAGCTTTCAAGAAAAGCCTTGTTCAAGGTTTGCAGGAAGCTATCGAGCTTAACCAAGGCGGTAAGGTTGCCGCTAAAAGTCATTATCGGCAACCTACAAACTCATCTACTCCCTGCAGCAAAAGCCCAAAGAAATAACCCTACCTTGTGTCCCGTTGTTTGCCTGCCGCCGTACTACCTATAATCCCCACATTAAAGACACCGAACCCATCCCCTGTATATCAAAGGCGCAGGCGTTATCGTGAAAACCTCTACAGAATCCACCGCAACCATCAACTCTCTGGATGATCTGGCGAACTGCCTCGATTACTCCCTGATGGACACGCTAACCCCTGATCCTGATGCCACGGACGACGGCGCTGACCATAACCCCCGTCAGGTGTTCAGTGGGCACTATGTGCCGGTTGCGCCAACGCCTATCGGGCAGCCGGACTATATCGCCCATAGCCCGACCTTCTTCCGTGAGCTGGGGCTGAGCGACTATCTCGCGCAGGATAAAGACTTTACCCGTCTGTTCAGTGGCGATCTGTCGAACCAACCGGAAGGCTTTCGCAAAACCGGCTGGGCGACGGGCTATGCTCTGTCGATCTACGGTACGGAATACACCCAGCAGTGCCCGTTTCAGACCGGTAACGGTTATGGCGATGGTCGTGCGGTGTCTGTGGTGGAAGCGGTGCTGGGCAACCAGCGCTGGGAGATGCAGCTGAAAGGTGGTGGCCGCACGCCCTATTGCCGTGGTGGTGATGGCCGTGCGGTGCTGCGTTCCAGCGTGCGGGAGTTTCTGGCGCAGGAGCACATGCACGCGTTAGGTGTGCCAACGAGTCGTTCCTTAACCCTGTATGTGTCCAGAAGCGATGCGGTGAAGCGCCCCTGGTATTCCGAAGGTTCTCGCTCCATGGACCCGGATCGTATGGTGGCAGAACCCGTAGCGATCACCACCCGTGTTGCGCCCTCGTTTATCCGTGTCGGTCAGCTGGAGCTGTTTGGCCGTCGTGCCCGTAAGCAGCAACCCGGTGCTTTGGCTGAACTGGAACAGCTGGTGCGCCATCTGATTCAGCGAGAATACTCTGATGAAATTCAAACGGACCTGAGCCTGCCGGAAAGCATTCTGGCTTTAGCCAAAGCCTTCCGTGGTCGGCTGACCCAGCTGGTGGCGAACTGGATCAGAGTCGGTTACTGCCAGGGCAACTTTAACAGTGATAACTGTGCCGCTGGTGGCTACACACTGGATTACGGCCCCTTCGGTTTTATCGATGCCTTTAACCCCCATTACCAGCCGTGGACGGGGGGCGGTCAGCACTTCGCCTTTATGAATCAGCCGGTGGCGGCGGGTAAAAACTTCGGCAGTTTCTGCAAGGCGCTGCAGCCGTTACTGGCAGATGAGCCGGAGGCGTTACGCCAGCTGCATGAGATCGAGCGCGATTTTGATAATGCCATGCAGGCAGAGATGGAAGCGATGTGGGCGGCAAAACTCGGTTTAAGCCAGTTCGACACTGAGCTGTTCCGTCACCTTGAAATGCTGATGATGCTGACCCCAGTGGATTACACCCGTTTCTTCCGTATTCTGTCAGAGCTTTCATTCTCAGACTTCTCTGCTGAAGCGCTGGCGAATGATCTCAATACCCTGAAAGCCAGTTTCTATAACGGTGAAGGTTACGAAGCAGTCGCCCTGCACCCAAGATACGATCTGGATCATGCCGAGATGGATCGCCGTTGGGCGCAGTGGTTAAGCCATTGGCGTGAAGCGCTGATGCGTGAGGCGGTTGCTGCGGATGAACGCGGCGAAACCCCGCGTTCAGAAGCAGAAGTTCGCACCGGAATGAAAGTGGCTAACCCGAAATATACCCTAAGGGAATGGTTGCTGGCTCCGGCCTATCAGGCAGCCGCGCAGAGTGATTACCGCCTGATCCATGAGCTGCAAGCTGTGATGACCCAGCCTTACGATGAGCAGTCAGAGGAAATCGCCGAACGCTTCGATCACCAGAAACCGATAGAAGCTTTTGGTGCGGGTGGCGTCTCGCATCTCAGTTGCTCGTCTTAAAACCGGCTGTTCGTCTTAAAATCGGTTGTTCTTCCTGATGAGTAGCCGTAGAAGAGCCTTGTGAAACTCTGGTCGGGCGCTTAAAAGCAGCGCCCGATGCGTTTGATCCCTTCCAGCACTTCCTCCTCCGGGCAGGCGCAGCAATTGATTCTCAGGTAACGGCTGTACAGGTCGCTGGTGGGGGAGAGCACATCCCCCGGCAGAAACATCACGCCTTTCTCCAGCGCTTTCTGGTGCAGCGGCATCGCCATAAAAGGCTCCGGCAGTTCCACCCAGAGAACAAAACCCGCCTCCGGCAAAGAAACCCGTGTGCCTTCGGGAAAATACCTGAGTACCCATTCACGGGTCTGATGCACCCGCAGTTTGTGCTGGCTGGCGATCTTGCGCACCGAGCGCTGATACAAACCCTGTTCCAGCATATAGGCGACACTCAGCTGGCAAGGGGTGCTGACGCTGACATTGTTCTGAAACTTACGGGCGGTGGCTGAAGCGGTATCTCCAGCGGGTAACAACCAGCCCACCCGCAACGAGGGCGACATGCTTTTGGAGAAAGAACCGCACTGGCTGACGACACCATAGGGATCCATCGAACGCAAAGAGCGCACCGGACGATCGGCATAGGCCAGATCCAGACAGATCACATCCTCAATAAGGCGGGTGCCGTGTCGGTAGCAGAGTTCGATCAGGTCTGTTTTCTGCTGCTCCTGCATCACAAACCCCAGCGGGTTATGCCCCACCGGATTGACCACACAGGCGTTGACCTTGATCGCAGACATCATGGTGGCGAGATGATCCAGATCGATACCGGTTTCCGGTGAGGTAGGAATCTCCAGCGCCTTAAGGCCGAGGCTTTCCAGCTGCTGCAAAATAGTGAAGTAGGTGGGGGACTCAATCGCCACCACATCGCCGGGTTTGGTGCATTCGGTCAGGGCGATGCGCAGGGCTTCGGTGCAGCCGTTGGTGATTAGCAGATCATCCGGCGCACACTGTACGCCCTGATGGCTGAGATGCTGAGACAGCGCCTGTTGCAGCAGAGGCTCGCCACCGGAAGGACTGTAGCCACCATAAGCCCATTGAGGTTTGCGGCTGATCTGGCGTTGAATCTTCGCCAGTGCCTCCAGCGGTAAAAGTGCTGGTTCCGGTACCGCTGTGCCCAGATTGATCAGCGGATGCTCCCGACCAAGGGATAGCATACGGATCACCAGATCGCTGACCTTAACCCGTTCAGCTGCCGGGTTTGCCGGTGGAATCTGAGGCTGCAGCCGCTGATTACCCTTGGCTGATGAGGGACTCCCTGCAAGATAATAGCCGGAGCGGGGGCGCACAACAACCAATCCCTGATCGATCAGATACTGATAGGCGCTTTGTGCGCTGCTCAGGCTGATATCAAACTGCTCGGCCACCAGGCGCAGGCTGGGCAGCTTCTGTTCCGGATTGGCGTGACGGATCACCTGCTGATAAAGCTTACGTCCCACCTGCTGATACAGCGGCTGTTCCGGCGGGTTGTTCAGTTCAGGTTTTTGCTTTTCAGGCATAGGGCTCAGACATCTGTTTGTGGCTTTTTATCGTTATGGTAAAATTTCGGCAAACTGTGTATCAGTTATTTTGGTCTGTATGGGGCTGTTTTAGCAAACTGTATCTTTTCTGTGTGCCCCTTCCATTTCCATAATGTCACCATAAAACCTGAGAATAGCCGAAGCCTCACGAAATCATTTTCACCGCTTCTGGGTGAGTCTCAGTGACAACAAATATCATCATTTGCAAAAAAGGATCACTCTATGTCCAGCCCCTCACCGGAATTGAAACTGTCCGCTTACGCTAACCGTCTGCCGGGTTCTCCTGTGCGTGAGATTCTGTCGGTCAGCCAACAACCGGGCATGATCTCTTTTGCCGGTGGCCTGCCCGATGCCTCTGTTATGCCAGAGATGCCAGAACTGGGCGACCTGACCAGCATTAAACAATACGGCACCTCTGACGGTGAAGCTCTGGTGAAACAGGAGCTGGTTAAGTGGCTGGGTGGCGAAGGCCTGACCTGCACCGAAGATCAGATTCTGATTACATCCGGTTCTCAGCAGGGTCTGGATCTGGCCGCGCGTATTCTGGTTGATGCCGGTACTCAGGTTGTGGTTGAAGATCCGACCTATCTGGCGATGCTGCAGGTACTGCGTGGTCTGGGTGCTGATCTGCTGTCATTTGATCTGGGCGAGAACGGTGTTGATCTGGAGTCTCTGGAGAAGCAGCTGAAAGATAATAACCCGCGTATGGTTTATCTGATTCCGACCTTCCAGAACCCTACCGGTTACAGCTACACCGAAGCCGAGCGTATCGCTGTTGCTGAACTGATCGACCGCTACGATGTGACGCTGATCGAAGACGACCCGTACCGCGTTCTGAACTACGATAACGCCTTCACCCGTCCGATCTGCTCTTATCTGAAGAAAGCGACCTGGATGTACATGGGGTCTTTCTCCAAGATGCTGTGGCCGGGTCTGCGTACCGGTTATGTGGTTTCGCATCCTGATCTGTACCCTTGGATTCTGCGTGCTAAGCAGGCGACGGATCTGCACTCTAACCGTTTGGGACAGAAGATCATTGGTGACTTTTTAGCAGCCGGTAGCCTGCCAGCCCACATTGAGCGTCTGCAGAACCACTACCGTGTTAAGCGCGACCTGATGCAGAAACTGCTGAAAGAGTACCTGCCGGCGTCTGTGACGTGGAAGCTGCCTGCGGGCGGTATGTTCTTCTGGCTGGAGCTGGAAACCGATACCCGTGAAGTTCTGCCGAAAGGTATCGAAGCTAAGGTTGTTCCTCTGCCGGGTACGCCGTTTGAAGTTGAGAAGTCAGCCGGTAAAGCGCTGCGTCTGAGCTTCAGCCAGATGACGCCGGAAGATATGGAAGAAGGTCTGAAGCGCCTGGCTAAGGTTTTAGAAACGCTATAAGGATCTTGAGCCTCTTTAAGGTTTCTTGAGAGCGGTAAACCACGCAGATTTTAATTTGCGGTGTTTACCGCTCGCACAAAAAAGCCGGAATTTATCAGTGATAGATTCCGGCTTTTTGGCATCTGGCGTTTGGTTTTTACGACTTTCCCTTGAGTGTCGTCATCATCTTGCCTGAAGCGTCTTAGCTGGCGGTTGCTGTCGCCTCAAGCTGGGCCCGCATGTAACTCATAATTTGTTCCATACGTTGGTTGGCTTCGGAGAAAAGTTCAAGATCCACCAGCATCGCTTCAACGGGCTGCGTATGGGGGCCATCCTCTTCAATCTCGTGACGGCAGGCATCGACCAGTTCACGGGCAGCATCCGGTGTTGTCTCAAGATGGAACTGCAGGGCAACAATCCGATCCTGGTAGATAAAGCCTTGCTGATCGCAACCTTCACTGCTGCCAATAGACTTAGCGCCTTCAGGAAGGGTGAAGGTATCGCCGTGCCAGTGGAATGCCTGAAACTGTTGAGGCAGACCCAATACCATAGCGTTTGGTGTAGCGGTAATCGGGAACCAGCCGATTTCACGATCTTCATTGCGGCTGATTGTAGCGCCCAGCACCCGTGCGATCAGCTGCGACCCAAGGCAGATTCCCAGCAGCATCTTATCCTGATCGATCGCTTCGCGGATAAAGCGTTTCTCAGCCTGCATCCAGTCGACATTGAAATCATCATTGGCGCTCATGGGGCCGCCAAGAATCATCAGCAGATCATAATCATCGTGGGATGGCAGAGGGTCGCCTTCATGGAAGCGGGTTGTGGTCAGCGAGTGGCCATTTTTTTCGGCCCAGCGTGCAATACTACCTGGTCCTTCATAGGGTACATGCTGAAAAACATGAATTCGCATCAATGCTGCCTCACTTGCTGAAAATCCTGTGACCGGTAAATCATGCCATCTGTTCCCCATTCCGAAAGAGGGTGAGTGTCAGATGCTGGCAGAAGGGGGAGCGATTGCCGGATACTGTTCTGCAGGGTAACGGATTGCCCTGCACAGTGACAGAGTCGGGGCAGGTTACAAGCCGTACAAAGGAGGCTTTCAGAAAGAGTTGCCAAGTGGCAACTGGGAGGTTCGCTGTTAGCAGTCATATACCATCGATACAATTTCAGAATTGTTAAACCAAATCAGGAGGATAACAGGAAATAAACCCGATGCAATATAGCAGAAACGCTAATGGTTGAGTGTCCGGACGGGGTGTATTTTTTACCCCGGCCAGACGCAAGATGCCCAATTTCAGATACTAAGTACTTAAATTCAAACAAAAAGTACGTAAATTAGTCGATTTTATGTTTCGTAAATTGAAACTGCAGCCCTAATTTTGTATCGTTTGGGTCTGGTCAATTTTATTCTGCCGGCTCTGTCATAGCGCTGTGCAGGGTGTCGATCACTTCGCTCCAGTCGGAGTCTTCATCCAGACCTTGTGCCAGAAAAGCCGCCTGTACGTCTGTGAAGCAACTGGCTTCGTAGATGGGCTGGTCGGCAGGGATAGGGCCATTATCTTTGATAAATTGCTGGATAGATGCTTCGTCACTGGGTAAGCCAAGCTGGTTAAACAGGTTGGTCATATTGTGGGTAGATAGATCCATGTCTGACTCCTTTATGCTTGCGAAAAAAAGATCATTGATGCTGCTTGCAGCCAAATGATCTATAACAATTACACATTGGTCAGGTAACCAAATAACAAAAACTCGCCTGAACCATTATAGAAACACAGACTAAAGAACGCTAACAGGGATCCTATGAAAAAAATAAAAGACCTGTCACGTCTCGATATTGCTGAACTGACCCGTCAGCTACCGAAAGAAAAGGGTACGTATCTGCTCTTTTTCGAGATGAAACATGCTAAAACCATCCGCGTTGGCAAGCTTGCCGAAACTGAGTTTGCTGCTGGCTTCTATGCCTATGTGGGCAGCGCTTTTGGACCTGGCGGCCTGCATGCCCGGCTAAGGCACCATCTGAGTATCAGTGAACGCTGCCATTGGCATCTGGACTATATTCGTCCTGCGATGCATTTTCTCTCACTATGGATTACTGAAGATACTGAGCCCCGAGAGCATGACTGGGCCGGTGTACTGGCAAGTCTGCCGGGTTCTCAGGTGCCAGTGAAAGATCTGGGGGCAACGGATTGTCAGTGCCATGGTCACTTCTTCCGTTTTGATCAGCTGCCAAGCCTTTGTGAATTCCGCAAGGTGCTGCGGGAGCAGGGTATGTTGGGGGCTGCGGTTGATGAGGTGAGTCGTTACCAGCTAAAAGCGGCCTGATTAGGCCCGGTAAGCTGCAACGTCAAAAAAAGAACCCTGGCAGTCCGGACTGCCAGGGTTTTTTATGGTTGGTATTTTAAGGAGGCTAACTCGATAATCTTTCAGGCGCAGGCTGATACCTGAGACTGCGACTCTTCTTCCTGATACCGATCTTCTTCCTGATGCAGCAGCTCGGTAAGGGCTGCCGCAACGGTGGCTGCTCCCTCCTGCCAGTTATGATCCAGCATCACACCATGGCCGGAATTTATCCAGTGTGCTTTACAGCCGTAGGTGGCAGCCGTCAGGGTTACTGTCAACTGAGGTACCAGCTGATCCTGTTTGGCACCGATTACCATGATAGGGGTTTTCGCCACTTCAAAAGGGTTGGGCAGATCGTTCCAGCTCATATCCCAGATCAGACGCTGGGATTCCGGCACCATATACTGTAGCCATTTATCCAGCTGCTTCTGATCCACGGGGCCAGAGAACATATAGCGCTGCAGCTGAGCGGGCGTTGCCTGCTCCGGCATCATATAGGTTTGAGTCATCTCAAGGGTGGTAAAGGGATTGCACCAGAGACTCTGGATCGACAGTGGCATCATGCCTTGCGGGGGAATGCTGCAGAGAAGTACGGCACCTCGGCCCACATGCTGAGTCAGAAAACGCTGAACCACCATACCGCCCATAGAGTGACCCACCAGCAACGGAGGTTGTTTATGGATTTGCTCGATGGTGCGAATCGCATCTTCCAGATCCTGAGCGTAATCTTTCAGGCTGTATTGTCCGGTGGGGTCCGGTGTTGATGAGCGACCATGGCCGCGCAGACTAACGGCATAAGCGTGATAGCCATGGTTGGCAAACCAGTCCAGAAAGTGCTCCTCCCAGATCCAGGCACCGCTGAAAATACCGTGAACAAACAATACCGGAACGGCATCTTTCTGCTTTGCCAGCCGATAGACCAGCTCCAGTCGGTCAATACTCATGCAACACACTCCTGTGACTTCTTGAAATACCATCTTCGGGTTCAGGTTAGCGCATATTTGGCATATCAATATGCAAGAGCGCTGATGCATCTACGTTAATGATCGCCTGATTAATCAGCAAGCATTTTCAGTGAGGATGATAAACCCTGATGGTTTGGGGGGAGTCTACTTATGCTGCGTTGCGATATTAAGACAGGGTGAATTCTTTGTGACTTTCAGTGCTGAACGGTAGCTATGCTGGAAGAAGCGGTTTACGCATTGCATAATACGGCGCTGAATTTTTTTGTTTATCCAATGCTATTGATCGATGATAGCGACACGACGATTTCGAGGTGCTTATGTCCGGCAACGCAGAGCTGTTTTATACCGAACAGGGGGAAGGTTTCCCGCTGATGATTATTCATGGTCTGTTCGGTTCTGCGGATAACTGGCGCACCCTCAGCAAGAAGTTTGCGGAAACCTATCGGGTTATCGCACTGGATCTGCGCAACCACGGCCGTTCACCTCATATCGAGGGTATGAGCTACGAAGCGATGGCCGCCGATGTGCTGGCGCTGATGGATAAGCTGGGGCTTGAGAAAGCTCATATTCTGGGCCACTCCATGGGCGGCAAGGTAGCGATGCAGCTGGCGCTGAACCAGCCGGAGCGTGTTGAGAAACTGATCGTGGCGGATATCGCGCCGGTCGAATACGGTCACGGCCATGATGATGTGCTGGCGGCTCTTTATGCGGTGCAGAACGCCGGTGGGGCTGAAAGCCGTAAAGAGGCGGATGCGATGATGGCAGAGCATCTGGATACTCTGGGTGTGCGCCAGTTCCTGAACACCAACCTTGAGAAGAAAGAGAATGGTAAGCTTGGCTGGCGCGTGGGACTGGATCAGATCAACGCCGATTACGACTCCGTCGTTAAAGCGCCTTCCGGTAATCCGTTCGCCAAGCCTTCACTCTTTATTCGTGGTGAAGTGTCTCATTATGTGGAAGACAGTTATTTGCCTCAGATTGAAGCGCTGTTCCCTCAAAACCAAGTGATCACTATGGCTGGCTGCGGTCACTGGCTGCATGCTGAAAAGCCACTGGATTTTCTGGCTCATGTGCAGCGTTTTCTTCAGCAATAAATGGTAGCGGTTTTTAGTTCGTAGCTTTGATTGACCAATTATTTTATCAATGGCTGTCGGGATAGCCGTTAAATCGCGTTATACTTGACTAGTTTAGAGGGGCTTTCAGCCCCTTTTTTCGTTTATTCTTTTTTAGCTCCGGTGATACATCCCTTTCTGCAAAGGAGTTCTGATGCCGTCCAATCTGCAACCCCAGGATTTGTCTTCCGGGAACTTCCCCGGCGAATGGCGGGTGGTGATTCTGGTTACCCTGATTCAGTTTATTAATATCGTCGATTTTATGATGGTGATGCCCCTGGGGCCGGATTTCGCCCGGGATTTGAATATCCCCATGTCAGACCTGGGGCTGATCGGAGGTAGCTACACCTTTGCCGCGGCGGCATCCGGTTTTTTCCTGAGTCGTCATCTGGACCGGTTTGATCGCAGGGCGATTGCCATTGTGGCCATGGCAGGTCTTTCAGTCAGTACCTTTGCGGCAACTCTGGCGGTTGATCAGATGACACTTCTGGTCGCCAGAATCTGTGCTGGTGCTTTTGGCGGGCCAGCTTCGGCCATTGGTATGGCGATGATTATTGATGTGGTGCCGCCCCAGCGACGGGGGCGGGCGATGGCGATTGCGATGGGGTCTTTCTCCGTCGCAGCGATTGCCGGTATCCCTTTTGGACTAGAACTGGCTAACTGGCACGGTTGGCAAACACCCTTCTATGCCATTGCCCTTTGTGGCGTGACTGTACTGCTGGCGATTTACCTCCTGTTACCGAAGATGGACAGCCATAAGGGTAAGCATGAGGGTAAGCCTGCGGTAGGCGTGTTCTCGCTGCTGAATAAGTCTCTGACCCGATGGGCACTGATGCTGGTGGTGGTTTCCATGTTTGGTAACTTCCTGCTGATTCCCAACTTGTCTGCCTATATTCAGTTTAATCTGGGTTTCCCCAGGGAGCGCGTTGGCGAACTGTATATGATAGGCGGTGTTGCGTCTTTGGTAGGGATGCAGGTTACGGGTTATCTGACCGACCGCTTTGGTAGCTTAGGCACGGGAACAGTTGTTTGTCTGGGGCTTGCGTTGGTGCTCTGGTATGGCTTTATGCATCAGCCGTCAGTGCTTTGGGTGCCTTATATCTTCGCTGGTTTTATGGTGTTCTCATCGGCTCGGCGGGTAACACAGAACGCTCTGACCAGTATGACGCCGGAGGGGCATGAGCGGGCAGCTTATACTTCGGCTCAGTTTGCTTTTCAGCATGTGTCTACCGGTATTGCCGCGGTGGGGAGTTCCTGGGTGCTGACCGCAGATGAGACGGGGGCTCTGCAGGGGATGGTGCTGTTAAGCAGTATCACCATGATTTTCGTGTTGGCTCAACCGGTTATGATGTGGTGGCTGAAGCGGAAACTGGATCGCAGACCGGTCGTATAAGAGGTATATTACGCTTCCAATGTGGCCCTGATTAGCGCCCCAAATACGCCCCGAGATGCTGAGGAATTATTATGTTTCTGTCTCAACTGAGCCATCAGAAAGTGCTTCCTGTATTAGTGCTTGAGTCTGCAGAGCAGGCTGATTGGGTGGCGGGGTGTTTTGTTGAAGCTGGTTTTAAGCACCTTGAAGTCACTCTCAGAACGTCAAAAGCACTACAGGTGATTGAGCACCTGAACCGATATTTTCCTGAGCTTGCCGTTGGTGCCGGCACTGTGCTCAATACCCATCAGATAAGGTCTTCTGTGGATGCGGGAGCTTGTTTTATTGTCTCTCCTGGCGCTACCGATAAATTGCTGGAAGCCGCGCAGGATTGTCCTGTGCCTTTTGTACCTGGAGTGATGACACCGTCGGAAGCGATGCGTGCCCGTGACTATGGCTTTGGGTTGCAGAAGTTATTCCCGGCTGAGGCCGCTGGAGGGATATCCCTGCTGAAAGCGATGGGGGCTCCTTTACAGGATATTCGTTTCTGTCCAACAGGCGGCGTCAATCTGAACAATATGATGGACTATCTGGCGCTGAGTAACGTGCCTGTGGTGGGTGGAAGCTGGCTGGTAATGCCACAGGCCCTTGCTGATAATGATCGGCAGGCGGTAGTGGGTTGTCTTACTGAGCTGCAAAAGGCGCTCGGACAGCAAAGCTAAATGACACATAGTTAAAATCAAAACAAAAAGATCAGGACCTGAAAAAGGATTATTCCCTTCATGTATATCAATAATGATCAGTTCAAAGAGCGTCGAATCCGTGCGGTAAAAGAGGACGTTCGGAAAGGCGGAAGCGAGCTTTCCCGCAGTGCTCTGGAAGACCTGAAGGAGTATGCCAACAGCTGTGATGCTGAGAGCCCGGCTGATCTCAAAAGTGAATTGTTAGATCTGGCTATGCAGATGCAGCTGGTTCGTCCGAGTATGGCGGTGCTCTGGAATATGATGCAGCGCTGGATCGATCAGCTGTCAGCTATGCCGGAAGATGCGATGGAGAATGCACGGCAGTACGCGATGGAGCAGGCAGAGTCGTTGCAGCAGATGTCGGTTCAGGCGGGGCGAGGCATTGTTCAGGCGCTGAGTCCTCAGATTCCTCCTGGTAGTGTCATACTGACTCACAGTTATAGTACGACTGTTCTGGCGGTGCTGGAAACGATGCAAACTGCTGACTGCAAAGTCATTATGACAGAAGCCCGTCCGGGTATTGAAGGGCGTCGTTTGGCACGGGCCCTGTCTGAGATGAAGATCGAAACCACCTATATTGCGGAAGCTCAGTTGGGGTGTTTTATCGATTATGCAGATGTCGTTCTGCTGGGAGCTGACAGCGTGCTGGAAGATGGCTCTGTGGTGAATAAGGCAGGGACTTATCTGGTAGCGCTGGCCGCGAAGGATCATGGTGTACCTGTATTTGTTGCAGCAGAAAGCTTTAAGCACAGCCATCGCCGAGCCGATGAGATTGAGCTGGAAGAGATGGCTGAAGATGAACTGCAGCTACCGGCGATCGATTTTGTCCGGGCGCGCAATATTTACTTTGATGTCACGCCCGCTCGTCTTATCAGTTGCTGGGTGGATGAAACCGGTGCGCGGACGGACTTTGCCAATGAATCAAAAGCGATGCCGGCGGGTTTTCTGCAGGATGCCATCACCAAACGTAAAAACCGCAGCTAAGGCTGCGGTTTTTCATTCGTTATCTTTATGTTTTTACTGGTCAAGCCAGAAGCTACTCGATAATCGGCAGGTAGTTTTCCGGTGGCAGAGGAGCGCCGCGGTCCCGGAACTGAAAATGCAGGGCGGCTCTGTTGACCAGAGTATTAAAACCGACGGTTGCGATAGGCTGACGTTTCTGGACGGAGTCCCCGGCTTTGACCACTAAGGCCTCGCAGCTGGCGTAAACGGTTTGCTGATCGCCGGGGTGCTGAATAATGATCACTTTGCCCAAACTGCGCATCTCACCAGCGAAACTGACTGTGCCCTCTTTGGATGCGAATACAGTCTGTCCCGGTTGCGCCTGTAGGTTAACACCTTTCTGAAGTCCCCAGTTCTCTTCACCAAAGCCATTGATCAGCTTGGGATTGGAGATCGGCCAGATATAGCCTGTGGCAGCTCTTCGGGGAGCGACACCCACAATGAGTTTTTGTCCCGGGAAGAGGCGGTCGTGATCAATGCCGGGGTTGCTCTGTTTAAGGCTGCTAAGGGGAACGGCAAAGTGATCGGCGATGCTGCTAAGCGTATCACCCCTCTGAACAGTATATTGAATGCTCGGGGTTTGTATATCGGTGCCATCAACCGGGATCTGAAGCTCTGTCCCAGCTTTCAATCGGTGAGGAACAACCTTAGGGTTGTAGCGGGAAAGCGTTTCCAGATCGACCTCGTAGCGTCGGGCGATGCTGTAAAAGGTCTCGCCGGGTTTGACCAGATGCACCTTGCTGGTGGCAGAACCATAAGGCGAGCTGCTGCATGCAGAGAGCAAAAGGCTTCCGACAAGAGCGGTTATAATCAAAAACAGCTTCGGCATGGCGTAAAATCTGGTTGAGATGGATAGGTGGAGACGGTCGGCAGCATAAAGAAATTACGGTCTGTTTTCAAAGATATCTTAAAAATAGTGAGATAAAAGAGCAAAATCCACCCTTATTCGCTGCAAATTCACAACAGATCAACGGATACAGAGAATTGATGATGACGTTTACCCAAGGCATGAAAAAGATAGAAACTTCACCCCAACCGGATATCTGTGTGATCTGGTTGCATGGTTTAGGCGCTGGGGCCGATGACTTTATTCCGGCGGTGCCTTATCTGAAATTTCCGGAAACTGCCAAGGTGCGTTTTTTGTTTCCTCAGGCACCCAATCGTCCGGTGACAATTAACGTTGGCTGGGAGATGCCTGCCTGGTATGACATCCTGAAGATGCTGCCTGAGCGTGAGATTGTGCCAGAACATCTTAAGGCGGCTGCCAAAGGTTTGCATGATCTGAGCCGACAACAGATTGCGGATGGCATCCCGGCAGATCGTATCTTTTGGATCGGTTTTTCTCAGGGTGGTGCTGTTGTGTTAGAGGCTTCTCTGAATGGTGCCCGTTATGCGGATGAGCAAGGTGAAGCGATTAAACCAGCGGCAACCCTGGCGCTCTCAACTTACCAGGCGTTACCTGTCGAGGACGCTCATCCGCAACTTAAGGAGATGGTGTTCTGGCACGGCCATGGCTCTCAGGATGATGTAGTGCCTTTTGCCATGGGGCGCAAGGCCGCAACCCTGACCGAAGAGCTGGCGGGGGAATCCCAGTGGCATCCGTATCCGATGGCACATGAAGTTTGTGTGGCTGAACTAGAGGCTATCGGTACTTTCATTCAACATCTTGCGGAGTAACAGGGTTGATTTATTGACCCTTGTCACATGCGGGCTGCAGCTATATACAAAGTGACTAATTAGTTTGATCTGGGGCAGGGTTTGCCCCCTTGGCTCCCTGATAATCTGATCCCAGCGATTTGTTAAATGATGCAACAAACCCTCTGAGGTGATGACTATGTATATGGATGATGCGGTATTTGCCAGCCTTCTGGTAATCGGTGGTGCTTTGGTATTCTTTGGTGGTCTGATCTACTTCATCAAAAACGATAAGCCTAAGCAGTAATTTTTACAGTTGCTTTCTTTCCGAAGCGACCGTTAGAGACTATATTGAACCCATGTTTGTATCAGTTGTCTTACCTGATACGACATGGGTTTAATTTTTCCTGGAGGCTAATATGATTGAATCGTCCGTTTCACAGGTATCGCTGATTAACCGTCAGGCCGCCGGTACTAACAATCAGGCACAGCAGCGTCTGGATGCTGCCAGCGAAAGTCGCCAGGAGGAGTCCGGCACAACGCAGCCAACCTCCAGTGCGGGTATTTCAGCGGATGCGGTTAAAGGCGCAGTACCTATCAGCTCTGCTCCAAGTGATCAGGTTGGACAGACTGCTCAGACTACTGAGCAGCAGAGCACTTACAGCAGTATTCAGGATCAGGCGAATGATCTGCTACGCAAGCAGGCGGAAGTTCGTACCAATCAGGAATCCCTGGGTAACCTCTTGGATATTAAAAGCTGATCAATTGTTTTTCTGAATCTTAAAAGGAAGGCCTTGCCTTCCTTTTTTTATCGCTGTATTAATATCAAACGTTCGTTTGAATTCGTGTCGTGGCACGCTTTGGGTATTTTCGCAGAAGGTTTTATATCGTGAGAGCTGGATTTTTGAAATGGGGGATCTCCCTTTGGCCACCTCTGTTGGGTGCTGGGGTCAAAGTGGAAGTATTAGCAAAGGACTTCTCCTACGCCCGTATCCGGATGAAATTACGCTGGTACAACCGCAATTACGTTGGCGTGCACTACGGTGGCTCTCTTTATTCGATGACTGACCCTTTCTACATGCTGATGTTGTCAGAAAGCTTAGGGCGGGATTATGTGGTCTGGGATAAATCTGCGCATATCGACTACATTAAACCGGGGCGTTCAACAGTACGTGCTGAGTTCAGGGTTTCTCAGACGATGCTGGTGGATATCCGTCAGAAGACGGCTTCTGGGGAGAAATACCTGCCGGAATTTGAGGTTAAGATCCTGGATGAGTCGGGTGAGTTGGTGGCTCGTGTGATGCGAACCCTTTATATTCGCCGAAAGCGCGAAACGACATCTGGTCAGAAATCTGAATCAGCTGATAAGGCTGAAAAAGTCACCGAGCAGGCAGGGGCTTAGTGCCCGAAGTGTGTTCCCGAATGATAAAAAACCACTCAATCCATTTGAGATATGAGTGGTTTTTTGTTTCTGCTGATGCAGTAAGTAGCGGCTGAGCAGAATTAGCTTGCTTTAGCCAGGGCTGCAGAAGGTTCAGAAATTTCTGCACCGGGCTGAGGGAAAAGAATCAGGTGATCCGCTTTAACCTCCAGGTGTACGGTATCGCCGATATTGAATTCCGCATGGCTGTTGAACATGGATTCCACCACCTGGCCGGATGGCAGCTTCAGTCGATACAGTGTTGCTGAGCCGGTAAAGGTGAACTGCTCCACTGTAGCCTCAATCGGCCCCTGAGGGTTATGAATGATGTCATCCGGGCGAAGCAGGACGTCAACCGGTGTCCCGTCCTGCCACGGGTAGGCGCGGTTGCCTTCGATGGTGCCGATCTCGGTGGTGACATTGCAGTGATTCTGCAGTTTGCCGGGGATAAAGTAGCCCTGACCCACGAAGTTGGCGACAAAACGATTCTGGGGCTCGTGATACAGGTTGTAGGGGGTATCCCACTGCTGCATACGTCCCTGATTCAGTACACCGACATAATCTGCCATCGCAAAAGCTTCTGTCTGATCATGAGTTACCAGAATGGCGCTGATGTTCAGGCTTTTCAGAATACGTCGTACTTCCAGTCCCAAATGCTTACGCAGTTCAAAATCCAGATTCGAGAAAGGCTCATCCAGCAGGATCATCTGCGGACGGGGAGCCAGTGCCCGGGCCAGTGCAACACGCTGCTGCTGACCACCGGAGAGTTCGTGGGGGTAGCGATGACCCAGATCGCTCATATTAACCAGATCCAGCATCTCAGCGACGCGCTGCTTGCGCTCGGAATCGCTGAATTTGCGCAGACCAAAGGCAACGTTTTCAGCCAGTGTCAGGTGCGGAAAAAGAGCATAATCCTGAAAGACCATACCGATACGGCGTTCTTCCGGCTGCACCATAAAGCCCGGCGCGGAGATGGTTTCACCATTCAGAGTAATAGAGCCCGTATAAACAGGGTCGAAACCTGCGATGGTACGTAAAAGTGTCGTCTTACCGCAGCCGCTGGGACCAAGAAGGCAGCAGATATCGCCCTGATTTAAGGCAAAGCTGATCTCTTGGGTGATAACCAGCTGATCGTAGCGGCATTCAATATTGTCGACCTGAAGCAGAGTGCTCATTCAGGGTTCCTTACAGGGTGGCAGAGGACAGATAAGCTTTGGCTTGAAATGAAAAAGCCCGGAAATGACTCCCGGGCTTTTGTGAATCTGCCGTGCAAAAGCAATTAAGAGTTATTCTCAATTTTGCCCAGAATCAGGAATTCTAGCAAGGCTTTCTGTGCATGCAGACGGTTGCCTGCTTCCTGCCAGATTACGGCGCGGTCATCATCCATCAGCTCGGCGCTGACTTCTTCGCCACGATGTGCTGGCAGGCAGTGCATGAACAGCGCGTCTTTATCCGCCAGATTCATCATATCAGTGGTTACCTGATAACCGGCAAAGGCTTTCTCGCGTTCTTTCTGTTCCTCTTCCTGACCCATGGAGGCCCAGACATCGGTCACAACCAGATGGGAACCGGCAACAGCTTCTTCAGGCTTGCGGAAGATTTTGATGCGGTCTTTGTTAGCTTCCAGCAGCTCTGGCATAGGCTCGAAACCTTCCGGACAAGCGATATTCAACTGGAAATCAAATTGTTGAGCTGCGTTGATATAGGAGTTGCACATGTTGTTGCCATCCCCCACCCAAGTCACAGTTTTGCCCTGAATGCTGCCGCGCAGCTCTACAAAAGTCTGCACATCCGCCAGCAGCTGGCAAGGATGGTAGTCGTCGGTTAGCGCGTTGATCACTGGAACGCTGGAATACTCCGCAAAGCGCTCAACCAGTGCGTGATCAAAGGTACGGATCATTACCGCATCAACCATTTCAGACAGTACGCGAGCGCTGTCTTCAACCGGCTCACCACGGCCCAGTTGGGTATCCCGCGGAGAAAGGAAAATAGCACTGCCACCAAACTGGGTCATACCTGCTTCGAAAGATACTCGGGTTCGGGTGGACGATTTTTCAAAAATCATACCCAAAACTTTATTTTTCAGCGGTTCATAGATTTCACCAGCCTTCAGGCCTTTTTTAATGGTGATCGCCCGCTCGATAACATAGTTGAGTTCTTCCGGAGACAGATCCAGCAGGGTTAAAAAGTGTCTTGCCATTTTCTCTAATTCCAATAAAAGAGTTCACGGACACCGGAATTTAAGATTGGCGTCCTGATAAATCAGTTTTAGCTTGTTTTCTTTCAGGACCATGTCTGTACTTGTTCAGACGGAGGTATAGGCCTGAAGCCCGGACGGTTGCCCGTAACTGAAGTCGTTTTTTCTCGGCCTTCTCAATCACGCGCAAGATATTTGCAGGCTCTGGTAGCTCAGTTATCCTCGGAAAAGAAAGCAAGGATCAAAAAAAACGCAGCCCCAAAACAGAAAACGGCAGCGAATTGCTGCCGGGAAGATGACCAAAAGAGTAAAACTAAAGGCAAAATTTGTCGCTGTCAATAAAGTCGCATTTTAAAAAACGATTGGCTTTAGAAAAAACGAATGTGATAACGCTGCTGCTGTGTCGGATTAATAGAATAACCTCTATTGAGGCTGTATTTTTGAATGAAGCACTGTAAAATTGACCGTATTAGTCGGTTAATACCGTAAATGCTTTTCCCTGTTTTTAAGGAACGCACATGAGCACCACTTTAGATACCATCAAAGAACAGATCGAAAACAACCCTATCCTGCTGTACATGAAGGGTAATCCTCAGATGCCACAGTGCGGTTTCTCCTCTCAGGCTGTTCAGGCACTGATGGCCTGTGAAGAAAAATTCGCTTTTGTTAATATTTTGGATAACCCGGATATCCGCGCTGAGCTGCCTAAGTATGCAAACTGGCCGACGTTCCCGCAGCTGTGGGTTAAAGGCGAGCTGGTTGGCGGTTGCGATATTATCATCGAGATGTATCAGTCCGGTGAGCTGAAAAAGCTGATCTCTGAAGCAGCAGCATCCTGATTATCCGCTCAATTGGATAACTGGATAGTTGTTCATTTGAGTCTATAAATCAGGCTTGAATGTCTGATTTATGCCTATATCTACGCTATGTGGATATTGTTTTTTTATTCTGACACCTCTGGGTGTCAGAATTTTTTTGCTTTAGATTTGTGATTAAAACAACCCAAAAATTGGAGAATTAAAATGGGCGTATTGGTTGGAAAAAAAGCTCCTGACTTTACTGCAGCAGCTGTACTGGGTAATGGCGAAATCGTTGAAAACTATAACCTGACTGAAGCGCTGAAAGGCAAATATGGTCTGGTTTTCTTCTACCCACTGGACTTCACGTTCGTTTGCCCATCTGAGCTGATCGCTCTGGATCACCGCATGGACGAGTTCAAAGCTCGTAACGTTGAAGTTGTAGCAGTATCTATCGATTCTCAGTTCACTCACAACGCATGGCGTAACACTGCTATCAACGATGGCGGTATCGGTCCTGTTAAATACACCATGGTTGCTGACGTTAAACACGAAATTTGCCAGGCGTATGATGTTGAAGCTGACGGTGGCGTTGCCTTCCGTGGCGCTTTCCTGATCGACCAGGAAGGTAACGTACGTTCTCAGATCGTTAACGACCTGCCTCTGGGCCGTAACATGGACGAGCTGATCCGTCTGGTTGACGCGCTGCAGTTCACCGAAGAGCACGGCGAAGTTTGCCCAGCTGGCTGGAACAAAGGTGACAAAGGTATGACTGCATCTCCTGAAGGTGTTGCTTCTTACCTGGCTGACGAAGCTGGCAAGCTGTAATTTCCCTTTTCGGAAAACAGCGGTGAAGCTTACGATTTGAAAGGCTTGTAAGCTTAACCATAAAAAAATCCCTGACCATGTTTTACATGTCGGGGATTTTTTATGTCTCAGAGGCGGGCAAATGTTCAGGCCTAATCCGAGTTTAGTCTCTCAGGCGATGCTGCTCTTCTGCGGCAAGTTCCCAGCCACCCAGTTCTTTCCAGCGGTTGACGATGGAGCAGAACAGTTCAGCAGTTTTTTCTGTGTCGTAACGTGCAGAATGTGCCTGACTGTTATCGAAGTTGATACCTGCAACTTTGCACGCTTTTGCCAGTACTGTTTGACCATAGGCTAAACCAGATAGTGTTGCAGTATCAAAGCTTGAGAAGGGGTGGAACGGGTTGCGCTTAATGCCGCTACGCTCAACGGCAGCATTAACGAATCCCTGATCAAAACTGGCATTATGACCCACCAGAACCGCGCGGGTGCAGTCGAACTCTTTCAGGGCTTTACGCACAGGCTTAAAAATATCACCTAGCGCCTGCTGTTCACTCTTCGCCATGCTTTTACGGATCGGGTTGTCCAGATCTATCTTGGTAAAGTCCAGCGCGGCCTGTTCAATATTGGCACCTTCAAAAGGCTCAACATGACAGGAGTAGGTGTTGTAAGGGTGCAGATACCCGTCTTCATCCATCATCAGTGTTACTGCTGCAATCTCCAGCAGGGCGTCGGTTTTGGCGTTAAAACCGGCGGTTTCAACATCGACCACCACTGGCAGAAAGCCGCGGAAGCGGTAGGCCATTGGGTGTTTGTCGCCAAAATGCTCTTCTGCAGATGTGAAAGAATCCAAGACCTTTTGCTCCCTAGTCCAGTTTGGTCAATAGTGCGATGGACAGATGTTAACTGATTCAAACCGTCAGATATAGGCTAAAGTTTTGAGTTTGCAGGCCGATCAGGGCAAAATGAGAGTTCTTAAAAATCAAGGAGATTGCAACTGATGCCGCTTACTCGGTCACTGGCGAAAACGTCACGGGGAATACACTGGCTGGCTATCGCTTCGGGCCTTTTGTTGTCGCCTGTGCTGATGGCAGCAGATTATGGCGCCGGTATTGGTAACAGTGAATGGAAGGCAACTGAGCCTTCTCCGCTGTATTGCGAACTCACTCACCCTATTCCTGAAATGGGTGTTGCCCGTTTCAAGCATCGTTCCGGTGAGGATCTCAAGTTTTTCCTGGAGCCTCTTGGCCAGCCGTTGCGAAAAGGCCGGGCCGATCTTATGGCTCTGCCACCTGAGTGGAAGCCGGGTGATGCGCCTCTGGATCTGGGGCGCGTAATGGTTGGCGAAGGGGAGGATGGGGTACATGTGGATTCACCTCAGGCGCATCTGATGATTGAATCTCTGAATCGCGGTCTGAACCCTACCTTTATGCAGACCCCGAAAGACTCTCGGTATGCGCCGGTGCGTGGCCATTTGAGTGCGCTGAATTTCAAGCCGGCTTACTTTGACTACATCGCCTGTCGGGGTGAGCTGTTACCGGTTAATTTTGACCAGATTGCCCGCTCTGCTATTACGTTTCCCGGCGGCGGCTTTGATATTACGGCCGAAGACAAAGAGCTACTCAGTCTCATTGTGCGCTATATAAAGGCCGATCCTTCGGTTAAGTTCGTATTCCTGGATGGTCATTCCGATAGCTATGGTAGTCGCCGCGACAACCGTAAGCTGTCCAAGCAGCGAACCGATACTGTGCTTAACTATCTGTTGGACGTTGGCCTGGATGAGACCATGGTCACAGCCCGCTATCACGGTGAGCGTTATCCGATTGTGCCGAATACCACCAAGGCAAATCGTGCGAAGAACCGTCGTGTGACGATCCGCTTAGAGCGTGAAGGTCTGGCACCGGGTGATCCGAATGCAGAGCCTGAATATACCGGTGAGTTTAACGGCGAGCTGCAATAATCCTTCTGATAACGGGAAAGGTTTGAGCCTGTAGGGGCAGGTCGTCAGAGAAAAAGTTTATTTTGAGGTGTCGCTTTTTCTCAAATCGTAACTTTTCTTCAACTCGTATATACTATTGCGCAAGAATTTCTTCAGGCAGACGAAATACCTGAAACGGCTATCCCAGTGATAGCCGTTTATCGTTGTTCTGCCGGATTGATCATTGAGAAAATTGATAGGGTCAGAGAGGTCTCTGGCCGTTTTAGTCAGCGTGGAGCATCCAATGTCAGACATTAAAAAAGTAGTACTGGCCTATTCTGGTGGCCTGGATACTTCTGTAATCGTGCGCTGGTTACAGGACGAATATAACGCCGAAGTAGTGACATTTACTGCTGACCTGGGTCAGGGTGAAGAAGTAGAGCCAGCACGTGCCAAAGCTGAAGCTCTGGGTGTTAAAGAGATCTACATCGAAGACGTACGTGAAGAGTACGTTCGTGATTTCGTATTCCCTATGTTCCGTGCTAACACCATCTATGAAGGTGAGTACCTGCTGGGTACCTCTATCGCACGCCCTCTGATCGCTAAGCGTCTGGTTGAGATCGCTAACGAAACAGGTGCTGACGCGATTGCTCACGGTGCAACCGGTAAAGGTAACGACCAGGTTCGTTTCGAAATGGGTGCTTACGCTCTGAAACCAGGTGTTAAAGTGATCGCGCCTTGGCGTGAGTGGGATCTGACTTCCCGTGACACCCTGATGAAGTACTGTGAAGACCACAACATTCCGGTTGATTTCTCTTCTAACAAGAAGAAGTCGCCTTACTCCATGGATGCTAACCTGCTGCACATCTCTTACGAAGGCGGCATTCTGGAAGATCCTATGGCTGAGCCGGAAGAAGATATGTGGCGTTGGTCTGTGAGCCCTGAGCGTGCTCCGGACGAAGCAACTTATCTGGATCTGACCTTCAAGAAAGGTGACATCGTTGCGATTAACGGTGAAGAGATGAGCCCTGCCACTGTTCTGACCTACCTGAACAAAGTAGGTGGCGAGAACGGTATCGGCCGTGTAGACATCGTAGAAAACCGTTACGTGGGTATGAAAGCCCGTGGTTGCTACGAAACTCCGGGGGGCACCATCATCCTGAAAGCGCACCGTGCGATCGAGTCCATCACTCTGGACCGTGAAGCAGCTCACCTGAAAGACAGCCTGATGCCGAAATACGCTGAGCTGATCTACAACGGTTACTGGTGGAGTGCAGAGCGTAAGATGCTGCAGACCATGATCGATGAGTCTCAGGAATACGTGAACGGTGTGGTACGTGTGAAACTGTACAAAGGCAACGTTATCGTTGTGGGTCGTGAGTCTGCAGACAGTCTGTACGATGGCAACATCGTAACTTTCGAAGACGATGCCGGCGCATACGACCAGAAAGACGCGGAAGGCTTTATCAAGCTGAACGCACTGCGTATGCGTATTGCTGCTCAGAAAGGCCGCAGCCAGCTCTAATGACTGTTAGTCTGCTGAAGTGCTGATATAACATCGGCACTTCAGACTCGCAAAACAGTAAAAATAAAACCGCTGAGATTCTGAATCTCAGCGGTTTTTTTGTGCCCTTATTTCGGTTTAGCTAACAGAGCTGTTGGCTGGCGTTAATAGGGCTTATGGCGGGGTATGCCAATTCATTTTCTCTCTTCTGTTCTTTTTACTACTTGAACTGGTTCAGCGGCAGTTTCAGATAGGATACACCGTTGTTTTCTGCAGTCGGCAGCTCGCCTGCACGGATATTGATCTGAATAGAGGGTAGAATCAGGTTGGGCATTTCCAGAGTCGCGTCGCGGGTTGAGCGCATTTTAACAAAGTCAGCTTTGCTGGCACCCTTGCCGACATGAATATTGCTCTCTTTCTGTTCTGCAACAGTACAGACATGTCGAATGTCGCGACCTTCCGGTGGGTAGTCGTGACACATATAGAGTTCGGTCTCTTCCGGATAGCTTAGTAGGGTATGAATGGAATCATACAGGGTCTCTGCATCACCACCAGGGAAGTCGCAGCGGGCAGTACCCACATCCGGCATAAAGAGAGTGTCACCAACGAAGAGCTTACCGGCGATATCGTAGGTGACACAGGCCGGTGTATGACCGGGTGTATGCAGTACTTTGGCATCCAGGTCACCAATTTTGAACCCGCTGCCAGCTACCATCAGATTATCAAAGTGATGGCCGTCAGTAACAAACTCATCGCCATAGTTAAATACTTTTTTGAATACACCCTGAACCAGAGTGATGTGCTCACCGATAGCAATTTTACCGCCAAGCTGCGCCTGAATGTGTTTAGCGCCACTGATATGGTCGGCATGGGCATGGGTTTCCAGGATCCACTCCGGCGTCAGCTGGTGGTCTTTGATCCACAGAATAACCTCATCAGCCGATTCCGTGCTGGTATTGCCAGATTTGTAGTCAAAATCCAGTACCGGGTCGATAACTGCACACTGGGGGTTTTGGCCATCGTGCACCACATAGGTAAAGGTTGAGGTTGCTTCATGGAAGAAAGCTTTAATTTGAGCGTTCATCTGGTATCTCCTTTAAGCAGCCAGCACATGCGGATAAGCCCGTGAGCTGTTACCGTTTAAGTTCTTTGCTTCTCTCAGCCTGTTCGTGGCACTGTATGCGATTGACGGGTGCCTTAAAGCTGATGGCTCGATTTGATGGAATATTAGCATATAATCATTTATGATAACAATATTCCAAAAAGTTTTAACGGTAAGGTCATCGATCTATGGCATCTTCCGCAAAAAGATCTTCACCAGAACAAACATCTGTCGCTAAATCCAAGCCAACGCTTCTGCAGCGTATTTTTCCGATTCTTGGGTGGTTATCCAGGTATCGTCGAGAAACGCTGGTTAATGATGGTTTGGCCGGTATTATCGTGGCGATCATGTTGGTGCCTCAAGGAATGGCCTATGCCTTTTTGGCAGGGCTGCCTCCTCAGATGGGGCTTTATGCCGGTATTATCCCTCTTTTTATATATGCCTTGCTTGGCAGTAGCCGAAGCCTTGCGGTCGGACCTGTAGCGATTGCATCCCTGATGGTTGGCGAAGCGGTATCTCAGCACGCCCAGCCCGGTACTGATCTCTATATCACTACAGCGATGGTGTTGGCGTTGTTAGTGGGGGGCGTTCTTCTGCTGATGTTTATTCTGCGTTTAGGCAGTCTGGTGAACTTCCTCAGTCACTCCGTTATTACCGGCTTTACCAGTGCTGCAGCCCTTATGATCGCCTTCAGTCAGTTGAAGTATGTTTTTGGGTTGGAATTTCCCCGTGGCCATCACTTCTATGAAACCCTGAACAATCTGACGACAAATTTGCCGGGCTTTAACCCTGCTACTTTAGGGGTGGGCGTAACGGCTTTCTTTATTATGTGGTTCAGTAAAGTCCATCTGGCCGGGATGTTGAAAAAGCTGGGCGCTTCTTCGCTGATGGCTGGATCTATGGCCAAGGCAGGTCCTATGTTTGCCATTCTGGCGGGAGTAGGCCTGGTGGTCATCTTTGATCTTAATACTTCTTATGGCGTGAAAATCGTCGGAGAAATTCCTGCCGGTTTGCCTTCGGTTTCTCTGTTACCTTTCGAAATGGACTGGTGGATAGGGCTATTGCCTGCAGCACTCCTGATCGCTTTAGTGGGTTTTCTTGAGAGTGTTTCTGTGGGAACGGCCCTCGCCAGTAAGCGGCGTGAGCGCATTATGCCGGACAAAGAGCTGATCGCTCTCGGATTTGCCAATATTGGCGCTGCTTTTGGTGGTGCCTACCCGGTGGCCGGTGGTTTTGGACGCTCTATGGTGAATGATGCCTCGGGTGCTCAGACCACGGTGGCTTCAGTAATTACGGCTTCAGGTCTGGCACTGACGGTGCTTTATTTCACGCCATGGTTTTATTACCTGCCAAAAGCTGTGCTGGGTGTCATTGTGATTATGGCGGTTTTACCGCTTATTGACCTGTCTGGTATTAAGCGAACCTGGAACTTTAACCGTGCGGATGCGCTGACATTGGCGGTGACGTTCGGCACTGTGTTGATTGCAGGGGTCGAAGCGGGACTGTTGGCCGGGATGGTGCTATCGGTTGCCTTGCTGCTGCAACGGACCAGTAAACCCCATATTGCTGTTGTTGGCCGCGTCGGTGACAGTGAGCATTTCCGCAATGTTAAACGCTTTGAGGTAAAAACGAATCCCTGCTGTCTGGGGCTGCGTATTGACGAAAATCTTTATTTTGCCAATACCCGTTATATAGAAGATGAAGTGATGGCGATTGTCTCTGAGCAACCTCAGTTGCAGCATTTGGTGCTGATCTGTAACGGTATCAGCTTTATTGATGCCAGCGCGCTGGAGACTCTGGAGATGATGATCGAAAACCTGCGGGAATCCGGTATCACCCTGCATCTGGCTGATGTGAAGGGGCCTGTCATGGATCAGCTGAAACAGACCCATTTCCTGCAGCATCTGGCGCCGGGTCAGGTCTACCTGAGTACCCACGAGGCAATGCGCGATCTGTGTGATCTTTAAAATGCTTTGGTTTGAAAGGTCTGGATTTAAGAGGCGTGATTATAAGTGGTTTAAAAGCAAAAAGGCTCAGATCTCTGAGCCTTTTCTGTTTGGCTCAGTCTGTAAAGTGTTCTGAGGCCAATGTTATGATTGGGAAGGAGTATTTGGCTGTTTAGATGTCGCACGAGGAAGAAGCTGTTTTTCAAGGCTGCGTACCAGATAGGCTGCATCTTCCGCATTCCATTTCAGTTGGGCGAGCGCGCGGGAAAAACCTTCGATAACCGCTTTTTTCTCCTCTGATGACGGACAGCTTAATGCCAGGCGATTCAGTTCAGAATTGACGATGCCCAAAGCCTGAGAGCCGCTTGCAGTTAGCTCTGCAGCACCCTTGAAAACTGCTGTATGAGGCTCCAGCAGGTCGCGGGTCAGCTGACGAGCCCGCTCGGTAATATTTTTGCTTAATGGATCCATATCAGGAACTCCGGATTCCCCCGTCGGAACAAAATCAGATACACGCTGCCCTAGTCGCTAAAGAGCAGCCCTTTCTTTCAGGCTGGTTTACAGGCGGCTAGACTAACGGTAAAGGTAAAGCGGGTAAAGCTGTTCTAACATATTGATTTGTAGATAAAGTTTTACAAGACGTGTTTTGTTGGATAAATGTCACTGCATATCTTCTTGCGGAGATAAACCCTAAAAGGAGCTTTCTATGTGGC
This sequence comes from Oceanospirillum sp., assembly GCA_048270425.1. Lineage (GTDB taxonomy): Bacteria > Pseudomonadota > Gammaproteobacteria > Pseudomonadales > Halomonadaceae > Oceanospirillum. Next base: position 40,183 of record JBLWSY010000020.1, on the reverse strand, counting down.
CGTTGATTGCTGATCTCTATACGCCATTGCTGGCGCTTTTGGTTTGCTGGGTGGCATATCAGAGGCATTATCTGAAGCCTGCATTCGTAATGCTGCTGGTAAATATTGCGTTGGTTTTTGCTTTTAGTGCTCTGGAGTTCAAGTTTGGTTTCTGGCACAGCTGGGGACTGGATTACAGCACACATACAGCGGTATTACTGCCCTTCTACCAGATGTTGCTGATTCTGCCTTTGCTGCCAGTGCGCGATAGCTCTGATAAAGGTTCCGTGCGGTTATCCGTCAAGGCCTTTATGGCACTTATAGTCGCGCTGGTTTCCGGAATTGGATATGGCATTCTAATGATGCAGCTTGGTTACCATACCTTTGCCGATATCCTGACAACCCTGATCAGTACTTATCCGTTAGTCTGGATCTGTTTTCACCTGCTGGGCTTTATCTTCCGGCAAAGCCCGCAGGTGCAAGAAGTGACTTAAGTCCTTTAAGTTTCCGATCTGCCAGTGGTCTGTCAGCCGAACTGGGGCTTGCGCTTTTGCAGGTGTGCCTGAACCGCCTCGACCTGATTCGGACTGAACAGAATCTGGCGCTGCAGCTTTTCTTCCAATGCGAGACGTTCAGCCGCTGACAGATTTTCGCTGTTGAAAAGCTGTTTGATGCTTTGGACAGCCTGGGGATTTTTATCATTCAGTGTCTCAGCAAGGGTTAACGCGGCGTCTTCCGGAGATGCTTCAACCTGAGTGACCAGACCCAGCTCCAGAGCACGTGCGCCTGAAATACGATCGCCGGTCATCGCCAGTAGTTTCAGTTGGTCGCGGGCGATAACAGAAGGTGCGACAACGGATATGCCCATATCCGGGATAATACCCCAGCGGATCTCCATGACCGACAGCTGACTTTCCGGATGTGCGATGCGGAAGTCTGCACCTAATGCGATCTGCAGGCCTCCACCAAAGACATATCCGTTCAATGCTGCAATCACGGGCACTTTAAGCTGTTGCCAGCCAACCACCACCTGTTGCACATAGTTGCCCAGGGCTTTGGCGTCTGCCAGTTGGTAATCCTCTGGCCGGCTGAGTAGGGTTTCTACGGCTTTTGGGTCGGTCATCACACCCTGAACATCAAGCCCGGCGCAGAAGTTATCGCCGGCAGCAGTCAGAACCACAACGCGAACAGAGTTGTCTGCCGCGATCTCCTGTTGGATTTTCAGAATCTCGGCAAAGGTTGCCATGTCCAGCGCATTCATTTTTGCCGGGCGGTTAAAGCGTACGATGGCAGTGTGGCCTGAGCGCTCAAAGGCGATCCGTGTAGTGTCAGACATAAATCCCTCGGTATTGTATTTATTTGGGCTTCAGACGGAATCTCAGGAGGCTTGCTTTGAGTACACTTCCTTAAGTGAGCTCCGAAACTGATTCTGAAAGCATTTAAACACCTGTTTGAAAATAGCTCAAGCAGGGATCGGTTTCCTGCTTGGCATTCGTCAGAACGGTCAGTCCGGAGAGATTGATTACTGTCTGGTGATATTGGTTATCTGAATTCCAGCTGGAGGGATGTGTCCTGATCTATAGTGTTTTGCAGGGAACGATAAAGTCGACGTGATAGTGTTCATCATGACGTACCCAGGAGCGCTTTTTGGAAAACAGGATATTTTCACGCAGGTAGTCACCATATTGGGTATCAAAAAGAGGGGGCTGCAGCTTAGGATCGAAAATGACCCGCCAGATTTTATGCCCTTTCTTTTTAGCGGATTTGTCCAGCATCACGATGTGAGCGGCCAGTGCCTCGTAGTCGATACTGAGATCTTCATAGCGGCCTTTGGAATCCAGTTCTATGTTGTAACCCAGTTTATTGAATGGATGTGTCGGCAGATGAACTGAAGTCCCTTCTGAGTCCTGCATTGGCGTCATAAAGTCTACTGACAGGCCGTTGCGATGGGTTTTATGGGGAGAGAATTTACCACCTTCCTCAAAACCTGTTTCTGCATATTTGTAGACCTTGTCGGGCTGCTCGCTTTCTAAATCTCGGTAGGCGTCCAACAAAATGGCATGCACTTCCGAATGTACATAGGTGCGTCCGGCAAATCGGGCAAGCCTGCTGTAGCTTTCAAAGTTATGACCGTTGGCGGGTAGTTCAACACCGTTTTCCAGTCGGCCATTGGCGGTGGTGCCAAAGCAGGTCGAACTCTTATTTGCAGCCTGACTCAGTGTTGGCAGGGTGAGTAAAAGCAGGCTCAGGAGTGCTGCTGTGCTCGGCTTCCTTGTCATGGCGTAGTCCTTAATATTGTCGGAATTCAGATCGATTCCTGTACCTGTAAATGAAGCTAAAACTAAAACGGCAGCGGGAATCAGAGACACCCGCTGCCGTTAAATCTAGCCTGTATTGCTGGTATTACCTGTATTGTCAGTAGTACCCGCATTGCAAATTACTCGGATCAGTCTTTACCCAGACCTTTTCCGGCAAACTTACTGGCGATCAGCTCAATGGCGTAACCGTCGGGGTCACGGACAAAAGCGATCTCCGTAGTGCCGCCTTTGACCGGACCCGGTTCGCGGGTGATGGTGCCACCGGCTGCGCGGATCTTATCGCAGGCGCTATACACATCGTCCACCTCAATAGCCAGATGACCAAAGCCGCTACCCATGTCGTACTCGGTAGTGCCCCAGTTGTAGGTCAGCTCAATCACCGTGGTGTCGGATTCATCGCCGTAACCCAGAAACGCCAGGGTGTATTTGTACTCTTCATTTTCAGACTGACGCAGCAGCTTCATGCCCATCACATTGGTGTAAAAATCGATGGACTTCTGCAGGTCGCCCACCCGCAGCATGGTGTGTAGTAAACGCATAATTTCTCCGCTAATCGGTCAGGTTCAAACAGTCAGCATTCAAGCTGTCTTAATGCTGAACAAGGTGGGGGTTAAGGCCTCAGATTACAACGCAGGCCGCTGACAGTAATTAATCAGTCGGTTATCACCTGTTTTATAAAGGACTGGCTTATTTGTATTCCCGCTTCTCAACATTAGGGATTAACACCGTGTGTTTCTGGAACAGGCCTTGCTCTGCATCCTCATGGCAGGCGTTACAGCGGCTGGCGCTGCCAACATCGGGGTTATTGGTAATAAAACGGGCTTCTTTTTTCAGCACCTTATCGTGCTTCAGCCGCCAGAAATTCAGCTCGGTAATTCGCACCGGAGCCGGGTTCTGTAAGCGCTTGGTGAAGTCTTTAAATTTACCGGCATTGTCGCTGTCACTGGCGTAGTTCTTCAGGTAGCTGAGGATTTCTGCCTGATGCTGATCCGGTGCTGCGGCTTCACCAAAGTGATCATTCAGACTGGCAAACAGGTTTTGCCAGCTGGCCTTAGGTAAAACCTGGGGCGGATAGGCGATATGGCAGGCACCGCACTCAAACCGGTAGTTTTCATTGACCGGAAACGCTGCCTGATAGCCCCGCTGCTGATCGCTGTCATCATCGCCACCCAGAGACCACCAGGCCGCCTGTGCATTGCCGGTTGCCAGCAGCAGAACCAGTGAAAAGGCAGCTACAAGGGTTACGCACAGTGCTTTGGTCAGGTTCAGAGGGTTCGGATAATGACTGCGAGGGGTGCTTGATTTCATCAAAAGGTGTCCAGGTTAACCGTTAAAACGGTGATCAGGCCGGGATAAAAACCGGTCCGGCATCGGTTTCCAATCGGCGGATCGGATGCTGATAGAGGCGTTGGAGTTTTTCTTCCGTCAGCAGTTCCCCTTTATCGCCCATCTCAGGCCCGTTACCGTTTTCGTCGGTTGGGAAAAGAAGAATCAGTTTGTCACAGAAACGCTGAGCCAGATTCAGATCATGCAGGCTCATCAGCAGGCTGCCGGACTGATCTTTAACAGAGCCGATCAGTTGTTCCAGCAGGCTGACCTGATGGTGAAGGTCCAGGTGATTGGCGGGTTCATCCAGCAGCCAGACCTTGGGCTGCTGCACCATCAGGGTAGCGATCTTAAGGCGCTGGCGTTCGCCGCCGGAGAGCTGGTCGATATTGCGCTGGCAGTAATCGCTCAGGCCGACCTGCTCAAGCGCTGCCATGGCAATGGCCTCATCTTCTGCACTTTCCCAGCTGAACAGCCCCATGTGCGGGTGTCGTCCCTGCAGAGCGGTTTCCAGCACGGTTGCCGGAAATGCGGTGCTGTCATCCTGCAGCAGAAAACCCAGTTGTTGGGCGCGCTGACGGTTTTTCAGCTGTTGCAGCGGTTTGCCCCGCAACAGAACCTCGCCCTGATCTGTTTCCCGCAATCCGGCCAGTGTATGCAGCAGGGTGGTTTTACCGGCACCGTTGCCGCCCAGAATGCCCCAGATCTCTCCGGGTCTGAGTTCCAGTTGCCAGTTCTGACACAGGGTTTTGCCGCCGATGCTGACGGTCAGATCTTGGCAGGCTAACAAGGTTTTCGGTTCGATACTTTGAATCATACGGTACTCCGGTTACTTTTCTGCAGTACCCAGAGGAAAACCGGAACACCGATAAAGGCGGTAATCACACCAACCGGTAGTTGTTGCGGGGCGATCAGGGTGCGGGCGAGAGTATCCGCCAGCAACAGCAGGCAGGCACCGGCCAGTGCCGTTGCCGGTAACAGCAGGCGGTGATCAGAGCCGATACTCAGACGCAGAATATGGGGCACCACAAGCCCCAGAAAACCCACACTGCCCGCCTGTGTTACCGCTGATGCCGTCAGCACAGAGGCCAGCAGATACAGGGCGATCTGCAGCGGGTAAACCGCAACGCCAAGGGCTTTGGCCTGCAGCTCACCCCGCAACATCATATTCAGTGGGCGGGCTAAAAGCGCACTTAGCGCCAGGCTCATCAGCAGAAACAGGCCGTGCCAACCGGGCAGGCTGGCGCGGCTCAGATCGCCCATCAGCCAGAACAGCATGCCACGCAGTTGGTTATCTTCGCCGATAGAGAGCATAAAGCTGATAACAGCCCCCCAACCGGCAGCGGTAACCACACCGGTTAACAGCAGTCGGGAAGGCGACCAGACACCACTGGCGTGAGACAAACCAAACACCAGTAACAGGTTCGTTAACGCACCCACAAAAGCGCTGCCGGAAACCCAGAAACTGCCGAGCCCTGCCATGATGCTTAAAAGTGCACCCACCGCCGCACCACCGGAAACACCCAGTACATAAGGATCTGCCAGCGGGTTACGTAAAAGCACCTGCATCAGGCAACCGGCAAGGGCCAGTTCCGCACCAACCACAAGGGCGGAAAGGGCGCGCGGCAGACGCAGTTCAGTAACTACGGTTGCAGATAGCGTATTTGCGGGTTGGTCACTGAGGCCAAGCTGAAACTGAACCAGCTGCCAGAGCTCGTTACCGCTGACCTTGATACTGCCGGTCAGCAACGCCAGTGCCAGACTGACGATACAGGCCAGAGCCAGCCCGCCCAGCCAAAGAGCGACTTTCAGTTTTTGCTGCTGGCTGTAGCTGCGGCTTTGTTCGAAGAGCTGAGTTGTCACTGAGCGGAACCCTGCTGATTTTCAGCGGCCATCAGGGTTCGGGTCTGATCCAGTTGTCGGCACAGGCGTTCGGCACCGAGCAGCACACGTACCGTCTGACGCTGGATATGACCAGGGGGAATAAAGTGTAGTTGATCGTTTTTTACCGCATTGATCGATGGCCATTTCAGCCACTCATCCAGCCATTCCGGACGCTCAACACCCATGCCGCTGGCAACGATGGCATCGGGATTTGCTTTTAATACCGCTTCAACGTCGATGCGCGGGGCAATGGTGTTCAGTTCGGCAAAGACATTCTGACCACCGCAGGCTTCAATCACCTGATTGATCAGGTTCTGTTTGTTGATGGTGATCAGCGGCTGATTCCAGACCTGATAAAACACCTTCACGGTGCCTTTATCCTGATACTCGTTTTTCAGCTTATCAAGGGTGTTACGGAACTGCGTGGCTTCATGGGCTGCGGTTTCAAAGGTGCCGGCCATCCGGCCAAAACGCTCCAGCGTATCCGGGATCTGTTCCAGAAAACGGGTTTCTGTGATGTACACCGGAATACCCAGCTGGCGCAGCTTATCCAGCGCTTCTGGTTGATTGCCGCTCTGCCAGCCAATCACCAGATCGGGCTGCAGGGACAGAATACGCTCAATATCCAGTTGGGTATAACCACCGACTCTGGGCAGAGCCTTGGCCGCTTCCGGGTAGTCACTGTACTGCACCACAGCCACAACCTTGTCTCCGGCTCCGGCGCTGTAAAGTAGCTCTGTCACACTGGGTGCCAGGCTGATAATGCGTTTGGCGGGCTGTGGCAGGGTTAGCGTCCGGTTCTGATCATCGACAACCTGAATGGCAGAGGCCTCGGCAGGCGTTTGAAAGCTCAGTTGTAACCCCATGGCGATCACGAGAGTGAATAAGGCGGTGCGGAATGTGCGATGGCTCGGGTTCACGAAAAGATCCATTCTTTAGTCAGCGGCAGGGGGGCAAGTTTATCAAGTTAATAGCCAGGCTGCACAGAAAGCAGAGGAGGGTGGAGGAGAAAGTGGAAGGTTTAGGGGAGGAAGCCGGACGAATCCCGGGCATAAAAAAACGGCCCGCAGGCCGTTTTTTTAAAGCGCTTTTACGAGCATTCAGCTAAAACTTACTTGGCTTTTTTCAGCGCTTTTTTCAGTTTTTTAACTTTGCCTTCATGCTTCTCGATCTTAGCTTCGCGTGCTTTGATCTCTTTTTTAACTTCTTTCTTCTTAGCTACCTTAGCCATGGTATTGCTCCTTTCAGATTGAAGTGCCGCATAGGCTGCGCACTTTTTAAAACGCCTCTGAACCATCCGATTAACGGAAAAGCCAGAGCGATTGTATTGCAGAGCATCAAAGGCGATCAGGTCTAAGCCTGATCGTCATTGGTTTTATGCTCCGCCAGAAAACTGCGTATAAAACGTCGGACTTCCCGTGCAGCGCTGGTGTCCAGCTCATCGCACAGGGAGACAAATTCATCCCGTTCTTCCTGATTAATCCGAATAATCAGTTGGCTGTTTTTCTTCTTCTTTTTTTCTGACGGCATTTCGAGCCCAGCCTGTGCTTCGATTGAATATCGTTGTGATATGCAATGTATATACAAAGACGATACGTTTTGGCCCATAGAAGGTCAAATGACAGTTTTATGACATGCAGGGTTTGGGGGGGATTTTTGAGGTTGTTGATGAGTCAGCTGGTTGATGAGGCAGCTTGCTGATGTAGCCCGAACCGCCAGTCCGAAAGATAGGGGGAATGGCTCGGGCTATGGCGTGATCAGATCTCGGTTTTCTCTTTAAACTCGCACAGGTCTTCAATAATGCAGGAGCCGCAACGGGGCTTGCGGGCAACACAGGTGTATCGGCCATGCAGGATCAGCCAGTGGTGGATATCCAGCTTGAACTCCTTTGGTACGTGGCGCAGTAGCTTTTGCTCCACCTCGTCCACATTTTTACCTTTAGCGATACCGGTCCGGTTAGAGACCCGGAAGATATGGGTATCCACAGCGATGGTCGGTTGTCCAAAAGCCGTGTTCAGTACCACGTTAGCGGTTTTACGGCCAACACCGGGCAGGGCTTCAAGGTCTTTGCGGTTTTGCGGTACTTCGCCGTTGTGCTTATCCAGCAGAATACGACAGGTCTTGATGGTGTTTTCTGCTTTGCTGTTAAACAGGCCGATGGTTTTGATGTACTCCTTCAGACCCTCAACACCCAGGTCATAGATCGCCTGAGGGGTGTTGGCTACGGGATAAAGTTTATCTGTCGCCTTGTTAACGCCAACATCCGTCGCCTGTGCCGACAGCAAAACTGCGATCAGCAGTTCAAACGGACTGGAGTAGTTCAGCTCAGTCGTCGGATTCGGGTTGTTATCCCGAAGGCGGGAGAAGATCTCGTAGCGTTTTTCAGCATTCATAGCAGATGGTGTTCCGGTGGCTTGTCAGTTGTTATGGTGGTCTGGGTTATGGATTAGTCGCCTTTAAAGCTCGTGAAGTCGACCTTAAAGAGTAAAGCGCGAGTATTATTTCAGCCTGATCAGAGATTGCCAAGTTAAGGCCATGTTTGGTGGTTTGATGAGGTGGAGTGCGATATCTGATTAAATGTTATGTTGTAACATTGCATTTTTTCTATTATAACTCTCAGCCCTTAACAACCTGTATCGATAACTCACTGTCAATCAGGGCCTGAATTTTATACCCTCGCGCTCTTGCAGTCTGGGCTGATGGCCTTCAAAGGATGAACTATGAAACCTGTTGCTCTCAAAAAACGATCTCCATTTAGCCGCAAAGGTTCGCTGCCTCTTAAAGCGGCGCTGCCAATTCTGTCTGTTTTCTGGTTATCAACTCCTGTCGTGGCTGCAGACCTGAGTGCCCATGAGCATGGTGTTGCGAATCTTGCACTGGCTCAGGACGGCAAAGAGATCACTGTGAGTTTTACTGCTGCGGCTGATAGCGTGATCGGATATGAACATGCTCCAGGTAATGATAAAGAGGTGGAAGCTTTGCATCATGCGGAGGAGGTTCTTTATCATCCTGAAAAATGGTTGGCTCTGCCGGTTAGTTGCAAGCTTGAAGAGCGCGAGGTCTCCTTGCCATTCCTGTCTGCGGACGGCCACAAAGAGCGCCATCATGCTGATGAGCACGACGGACATAAAGAGCATGATGACGATGCGCATGAAGAGCATGGACACGACGAACATGACCATGACAAAAAAGAGCACGCGGCTCACGATCATGATGAGCACGACAATGAACATGATCATGAACACGAAGAAGGCGGTCACGTTGATGTTGAGGCCAGCTATACCTTCCATTGTGATAGTGATCAGGCGTCACCGCTGGAGCTGAAACTGTTCAGCCAGCTGCCTTATCTGGAACTGCTGCGCATTGAAGCGGTCTCTGAACGGACTGTTGTGGTAACCGAACGAGAAGGGGATGGTTCTCTTGACTGGTAAGAGCTTAATTGATGAAGAATTGAATGGTGAGATGTCTAAGGATCGCGCCATTATCGATCTGCAGCAACTGAGTTTTGCCTGGCCAAATCAGAGCCAGCCTGCATTGAAGATTGACGCTTTCCGGCTTAATGCCGGAGAGCGTCTCTTCGTTTATGGCCCAAGTGGCTGCGGTAAGAGTACGCTGCTGTCCTTGCTGGCAGGTGTTGTGGTGCCGCAAACAGGTCATATCGCTATTGCTGGTCAGCAAATAGAAGGCTTAAGTGCCGCCAGGCGGGATCATTTTCGCGCTGATCATATCGGGCTGGTGTTCCAGCAGTTCAATCTGCTGCCCTATCTGAATGTGCTGGATGACGTTACGCTTGCCTGTGACTTTTCCCGCAAGCGGACGGCCAATCTAAAGTCTGCCAAGGTCAGTGCACTGGACGAAGCTAAACGTCTGCTGAGCCGCTTATTACTGCCGGAAGCTCTTTGGACGCAATCGGTAATGAACCTGAGTATCGGCCAGCAACAGCGTGTTGCGGTAGCCCGGGCGCTGATCGGTTCCCCGGATCTGATTATTGCTGATGAGCCAACCTCTGCCCTGGATCGTGACAGTAGGGATGAGTTTTTGCAGCTGTTAATGGCAGAGACAGAGCAGAGCGGAAGTTCCTTGGTTTTTGTCAGCCACGATGACGGCCTGAAAGCACACTTTGATCGCCATCTGCATCTGCCAAGCCTCAATCAGGCGTTATCTTCCGATGCGACCACTCAGCAGGAGGCAAGCCAATGACACTTAATCTGCCAACCCTGCTACGGCTCTCTTTTAAAAGTTTGCTTAATCGTCGTCTGACGGTTTTTCTTTCGGTACTGACCATTGCCTTCAGTGTCGCCCTGCTGTTGACCGTTGAGCGGGTCAGAACCGAAGCCCGTACCAGTTTTAATCAGACCATTTCCGGTACCGATCTGATTGTTGGTGCGCCCAGTGGTGATATTCAGCTGCTACTGTATTCGGTTTTCCAGCTGGGTAATGCCAGCGCGAATATGAGCTGGAAAGCAGCGCAAGAGATTGCTGCTATGCCGGAAGTGGCCTGGACACTGCCGCTGGCGCTGGGGGACTCCCACAAAGGCTATCGGGTGATGGGTACGGATGCGGCTTATTTTGATCTTTACAAATATGGTCGTAAGCAACCTCTGAGTTTTGCCAGCGGCGAGCCTTTTGCCGACCTTTATCAGGCCGTTATTGGTGCTGAAGTGGCTCAGAAGCTGGGTTACAAGGTGGGCGACAAGCTAGTGATCGCTCACGGCATGGGCAAGCACAGCTTTAAAGAGCACGATGATAAACCTTTCACTCTCGTAGGCGTGCTGGAGCGAACCGGTACACCAGTGGATCGTTCCGTGTTGGTCAGTTTGCAGAGTATTGAGGCGATTCATATCGGTTGGGGCAAACCTGCCCTGAGTGATATTCGTGCCCGTTTTGCAGAAAAACAGGGATCAACAGCTCCACCCGACGCAGAAGCTCTGCAGCCGGAAGCGATCACGGCACTCCTTGTTGGTGTGAAAAAGAAAACCCAGCTGTTTAAACTCCAGCGCCGGATTAACGAGGGCGGACAAGGGCTTAAGGTTGTGAGTGAACCCTTACAGGCAGTGATGCCTGCGGTTGCCCTGCAGCAACTCTGGAAACTGGTCGGGGTGGCGGAAAATGCGCTGCTGGTTGTCGCAGGCTTTGTGGTAATCAGTGGTCTTGTGGGGCTGATGTCGGTCATCCTGACGGGGCTTAACGAGCGCCGCCGTGAGATTGCTATCCTACGGGCTATTGGCGCGCGTCCCATGCAGGTGATGTTATTGCTGGTGGCAGAGGCCTTTATTCTGACCTTGCTGGGTTTGTTACTGGGTGCCGGTGTTTTCTATCTGTTGTTGCTGGTAGCCGCGCCCTGGGTGTACGAAATTTGGGGAATCTGGCTTCCGGTGGCTGGTTTTAGTTTGACCGAGCTGCAACTTCTTAGCATCATCGCGTTTGCCGGGTTGTTAGTCGGACTCTGGCCGGGCATGCGGGCGTACCGCATCTCGCTGGCAGAAGGTCTTTCGGTAAGGCTTTGATGGCCTTGCCAAGACATAAACGAATCTGATTTTGTTCTGAAAAAGGATAAAGGCGTGGTGAAACAGCTCGCAAAACTGACCAAGTGGTTAATGCTTACTATCGCATTCAGTCTGACGCTGCCGGTTGCCCAGGCAGCGGGTAAGCCGGAGGGCTTTGATCAGTTGTCGCCTCTGGTGCAGTCTCGCTGGAATGATGAGGATGGTTTGCTGGATCTGAGTTGGGAGGACCTGATTCCGGAAGGTTTTCGTGCTGATGCCATTCTGGATCAATATGATCCGGAGAAGATCGCCATGCTGACTGATGATGATCCACTGATTATCGAGATCATGGAGAAACTGCAGGAAGCCTATCAGTCTGCGCCTGTGCTGGGCAAATTGGATGGTATGCCGGTACGTCTTGGCGGTTATATCGCACCGCTGGAGATTACGCCGGAAGGCGTGACGGAGTTCCTGTTGGTGCCTTATTTTGGCGCCTGTATCCATACGCCACCACCGCCTTCTAATCAGATTATTTATGTGAAAACCCAGATCCCCATTGCGGAATCCCTGCTGGAAGACGCGATTTGGGTCAGCGGGCGCTTATCCATTGATTCCGAAGATACCGAGTTAGCCCTGGCGGGCTACACGCTCTATTCCGAGCATATCGTGCCGATTGAATATTGATGGCATATCTGACAATAAGAGTGGGAATTGGCAATCTGCCGCTTAAGCTCTTATAGTCAGAAAACATCAATAAAAACAGGGCAGATCTATGTTATGGCAACCGGTTATCGAATTTTGGTTTAACGAACTGAGCCCAAAACAGTGGTGGGTTAAAGATGATGCGCTGGACCAGACGATCAAAGCACGTTTTGAACCCACCCTGATTGAAGCCAAACTGCGCCGACTGGCAGAGTGGCGCTATCAGCCCCGGGGGCGTCTGGCTGAGATCATTGTATTGGACCAGTTCTCCCGTAACATCTATCGTGATACTCCTCAGGCATTTGCAGCCGATGACTTTGCGCTTCAGCTGACACTAGCGGCAATTGAGGCGGGTGATGATCGGTCACTGACTCAAAAGGAGCGCTTATTTCTCTACATGCCACTGATGCACAGTGAAGAGCCGGAAATGCATGAGATCGCCCTAGAGGTATTCAGTGCTCTGGGGCTTGAGGAGAATCTGGAATATGAACGCAAACACAAGGCGATCATAGACCGTTTTGGTCGCTACCCGCACCGAAACAGTATTCTGGGCCGGGATTCCACTCCTGAAGAGCTGGAATTTTTGCAGCAGCCCGGCTCTTCATTCTGATATTTTCATCCGGTAAAAATTAATAAGCCAATCGGTCAAATGCCCAATTTGATCTGTGCCGGTGTTTATAACATTCCTGTAAAAACAGATACATACGGGAACTTCTTAAATGAATACTTTTTCCTGCTGATCTGAGATAGTAGCTCCATCTATAGGATGAAACCTTTCGAGGCTGGGAGCTGAATATGTTGCAGTTAGTAGATCGATTTAACCGGATGTTCGACAAGCCTGACTTTGGTCTTTTACTTCTTCGGGTGGCTTTTGCGGGAATGATGCTGTTCCACGGTGTTCACAAACTGATGGCCGGCGTGGGTGGTATCGAAGGCATGCTACAGGCCCAGGGCTTACCTGCGTTTATCGCCTACGGTGTTTATGTGGGTGAAGTGGTTGCGCCTGTGCTGATGATTCTGGGCATTCTGACCCGCCCTTCCGCACTGATTTTCTCTTTCACCATGATTGTTGCCTGGCTGATGACAGGGCCGGGTAATATTGCCGCACTGAACCCTAAAACCGGTGCCTGGGCGGTCGAGCATATTATGGTGTTCTTCTTTGCCGGTATCGCGATTCTTTACACCGGAGCAGGTCGTTATGCTTTAGGTGGACAGCGCTGGAGTTAACATCAGGTTACTCAGAACATGTATCAACAAAGAACCGGCCCTGGCCGGTTTTTTGTTTTGTGACAGAGATTATTTTTCAGATCACTACGGCTATTTACTCACTGCGATCAGGGTAATGAATAATATTGTGAAAGCGAGCAGTACTATCGCTTAGGTTGCGATAACCGTGAGATCTGTCTGCTGAGAACCGAATGCTCATTCCTTTCTCCAAACTACGCCATCGACCTTCTATCAGAACCTCCATAGTCCCTTCGATTACCAGAACAAACTCGGTGACACCGGTTGCATGGGGTTCTGATACCCGCTCGTATCCGGGAAGAAGGCTCAACTCAAAAATCTCAAACCCCATCTGAGGGTCAAAAGGAAACAGAGGCGCAACCAGCATAGGATCTTTAGCAGGCTGATGCCGAATCTGATCGGCAGAGCGGATCTGAGGCTCATGAGAGGTGCGGCCTGTACTGTACTGGTTCGTGCTTTTGTCGTCATGAGGTTGGATAAAGGTTGAAAGTGAACAGTTAAAACCTCCGGCAATCTTCCAGAGTGTTGCTACCGTAGGGCTGGACTCTCCACGCTCGATCTGCCCCAGCATCGCCTTACTGACACCTGTTTGTTCCGCTGCTTTATCCAGACTCCAGCCGCGTATTTTTCGTTCGGCTTTCAGGGTCTCAGCCAGATGCTGGTTAATTTCCTGCATAGCTTTTAAGTTCCTTGGTGAAAGGTTTGCCAATCAGCTGGGCATTATATAAAAAAAGTTTGTGCGTTATAGCGCTCAAGGTGTTATTTTTGCCTGTGCGTTATAGCGCACATTATTTTCAGTATTTTTCGGTACAAGCAGGATTTCTCATGAAAGCAGCGATGACAGAAAGAGGCGGCTTGGCAGGCTTCTTTAGTCTCTCTTATATCTCAGCAGGTTTTGTTGCAGTACTGGTGGGATATACCAGTTCTGCAGTGATTATTTTTCAGGCGGCAGAAGCGGCTGGTGCAAGCGGGGCGCAGATCAGTTCCTGGCTATGGGCTCTTGGGGTCGGTATGGGTGTTACCAGTGCCGGACTTTCGTTATGGTTTAAAACGCCTATTCTGACCGCCTGGTCTACGCCGGGTGCCGCGCTGCTGGTGACCTCTCTGCCGGGATTCAGTATCGAACAGGCGATTGGTATCTTCCTGTTCAGTTCGGCACTGATTTTAATTTGTGGTCTGACTGGTTTTTTTGACCGCCTGATGAAGCACGTACCTCAATCCCTTGCCGGGGCTATGTTGGCGGGTGTGTTGCTTCAGTTTGGTCTTAATGCTTTCCGATCTCTTGAAAATGATCTGCTGTTAGTCGGCCTTATGGTGCTGGCTTATATTCTGATTAAACATCTTTTACCCCGCTACGTGATCCCGTCTGTGCTGTTGGTGGGCATGGTGGTTGCTGCGATTCAGGGGCAACTGACCTTCAGTCATATCGATTGGCAACTGGCAGAACCCGTGCTCATGATGCCTGAGGTCAGTCTGCAGGGCATGCTGGGGGTTGGTATCCCGTTGTTTATTGTCACTATGGCATCTCAGAATATGCCGGGGGTTGCTGTACTCAGAGGCAATGGCTATCAGACGCCGGTTTCACCGTTAATGACGGCAACCGGATTGACCGGAGTCGTGCTGGCTCCTTTTGGCGGCTTCTCCTTCAATCTGGCCGCGATTACTGCTGCCATCTGTATGGGTAAAGAAGCAGGACCGGACCCGGATAAGCGCTATCAGGCATCGGTCTGGGCGGGGTTGTTTTATCTGATGACGGGGATCTTTGGGGCCAGCGTCGCGGCTGTTTTTGCCGCCTTCCCCCAAGCTCTGATTATGGCAATTGCCGGTTTAGCGCTGCTGGGCACTATCGGTAACAGTTTGGCTGCAGCTTTGGCAGATCCTGCTGAACGTGAAGCTGCCCTGCTGACTTTTCTGGTGACTGCTTCCGGTATTGTTCTTGGAGGGCTGGGCAGTGCTTTCTGGGGACTGGTGGCTGGCCTTCTGGTTTATCATCTGGCCAGAAAAGAGTAAGTCGAAAACAGATAGGGGAGTCATTATTAATGGCTCCCTGTTAATGACTCTCTTTTTAGTTCGGATCAGATCCGTTAGTAGCTAACCCCAATACCGATGTGCCAGCTCTCGTTGGCATCATTTTTCACATAAGCTGGCGTGATCAGAAATCTGTGCAGATCCGCTGTCGCCCCCAATACAATTACATCCTGATAATCATGTACTGAACGGTCTTTTTCGGGATCGGTAAATGCATCCGCAAAGATATTCCACAGGGATCGGCTTGAGATCGACTGGCTGCTGTAGAAGTAGTGGCCAAAGGGCGTCAGAGTCTGGCCTTGTGCCAGCCGAATCTGATGGCGAATACCCACTAACGGACCAACGGAATAAGCGGTGGCTACTTTGTTGTCATCATCATTGAAGAAGATTCGGTACGGCAGACCATTTACGCTCAGACTGATACCAAGGCTTGCCTGAGTGTTACTGCTTAAAGCCAGTTCGTAGCTGGCGCTGAGGTAGCTATCCAGCTGCCACTTATAATCTTCACTGTTTTCGGTGATCGAAAAGCCGTAGTTAAAAACAGCACCCTTGCCGGATTGCTCAAGACCATTGGCCGAACGTTTATTTAACGAAATGCCACCGTAATTCACGTTGTCGTAACTGTGGAAAATGCCCTTAAAGCTACTTTGTTCTCCAGCACCGAACATGCCGGAACCCAACTGCTGCTGGAAGTGGTTAAAGGCAAAAGGCGTGCTGGTGTTGGGGCCTTCGGCCAGTAGCGTTGAAGGAAAGGCGGCTACTGCGGACAGTGAAAGCAGACAAAGCAGTTTTCTGACCGATAAAATAGTCTTTAGTGTTATCGGGCTCAGTGTTATGTGACTGGCCGGCATGGGTTTGATCTGTACGAATTTGAGTGGCATAGGTTTGATCTGTTTTTAGGCCGATGATGGCAACATTGTTCAGCAAAGACATGATGTTATCAACGGATTAATTTCTGAGAAAGGTTAGCTTTCTTACCTTTAAACGGCCCACTATTTCATCTGAGTCAGATTTTCTTCTGCGCCCTTGATCACTGCTTTGGTCAGTAACTTCAGGCTTTCTGATTTCAGGTTCCACACATGCCAGTAAAGGGGCACATTAATGGTTTGCCCCGGCACCAGCTCGGCTACGGTTGAGTTCTCCGGATCGTTCAGATCCAGATAGGGTTGGCTCTGCTGATCCGGCACCATGCCCCAACCGAGTCCTAAACGAATCAGATGAAAGTAGGGGCCGGTGGCGGGAATTCTGTGCTTCGGATACAGCGCGCCGTCCAGTCCGATATGGCGCAGAAAGTGGTTCTGCAGCTCGTCTTTATGGTTGAACTCCACCACGGGAGCTTCCCCAACGGCCTCTTCCGTAACGCCTTCCGGGAAATAACGGGCGATATAACCCGGTGTTGCCAGTGCCCGATAGCGCATCACCCCCAAGGGGAAGCAATCGCAACCCTGCATCGCCT
Organism: Oceanospirillum sp.; assembly: GCA_048270425.1. GTDB lineage: Bacteria > Pseudomonadota > Gammaproteobacteria > Pseudomonadales > Halomonadaceae > Oceanospirillum. The sequence continues at coordinate 23,759 of JBLWSY010000020.1, read as the reverse complement.
GAGCCGAGGCGCTGACACAACCCAGCACCTCGCCGGTTTTCAGCAGATGATGGGTCTGCTCCTGATCATCGATCTTAATATCCAGCACCCAGGGATGCTGATCCACCAGAGGTGCCAGCGCCTCGGGAAACCAGGTATCCAGACTGTCGGCGTTAACCGCCACCGGCATACGGCTGAATCCCTGTTCCGTGGCCTGATCAAGACTCAGGCTTAGCTCCCCTTCCAGTAACGACAGCTGATGGTAAAACTTCAGCACCCGCTGACCTGTCGCCGTAGGCACCAGTGGCGTACTGCGGATAATCACCGCCTGTCCGAGTTTCTCCTCCAGCTGGCGTATCCGCTGGGAGATGGCGGATTGAGTGACATGCAGGCGCTTGGCGGCTTTATCGAAGCTTTGTTCCTCGATAACCGCATGCAAAGCGCTGAGTTGTTTCGGGTCCAGTGACAGGCTCATGGTGTTGTCCCTTACGAGTCTATGCAGACTACAGTTATTTTAATTAGATATTTTAATGATCAATTAAAATCATTAGTTTTACTTAATTTTAGCTCAGGGGCAAGATGCACTCTATTGATACGGCCGTTGTCAGTAGAACGTTTGCCGGGGCAGGTGCACCGGCGTTTATGCAAGACGATGTTTTCTTTTGGAGTGTGTGATGAGTGCGGCAGCAAGTCTTTATCTATGGGCCCTGATTAAGGGGCTGGGAACCAGCGCAGGCCTGATTATGGCCATCGGCGCGCAGAACGCCTTTGTTCTGTCACAGGGGCTGAAACGACAGTATCACTGGCCGATTGCCGGTGTATGCAGCTTTTTTGATGCGGTGTTAATTACCCTGGGTGTAGCCGGTATGGGCGCGCTGATCAGCCAGAACGAACTCTGGCTGAGTGTTGCCCGCTGGGGTGGGGCGGCCTTTCTGTTTTGGTACGGGTTTGGCGCGCTGCGCTCGGCATTAAAAGATCAGAGCCTTGAGGCGGATCGTAAAGGCGCAAGCAGTCTGAAAAAGGCCCTGCTGACCACGCTTGCGGTGACTTTGCTGAACCCCCATGCCTATCTGGATACCGTGGTGCTGATCGGCAGTATCGGTGGCCAGTATCCGGAAGGCGAGCGCTTCTGGTTTGGCTTCGGCGCAATCAGCTTCTCGTTTATCTGGTTCTTCGGCATCAGCCTCGGGGCACGTTGGTTAGCCCCTCTGTTCCAGAAACCGATCGCATGGCGGGTACTAGACGCCGCCGTCTGCCTGATGATGTGGTCGGTTGCAGTGAGTTTGGTGATAGCGGCGGTGTAAGTACTGTCTGGTATGACCGAATTGTGGACTTGCCCCGACAAATGTCGGGGCTTTTTTAATGGTCAATCAGTTGATGGCTGGTCGGTGCTTATGTGATCTGTTTGCCATAGCGTAACCAAATCCACATCATCACTCGCTGGGCGGTTCTCTTTTTCTTTGATGTAATCCACCTGCAGCACAATAGGTAAATCGAATGCAGTACCTGTGATGATACAGGCACCTTTGGAAAGGTTGGGTATTAGGCTTTTCGACATGCTATCAAGTGTGCTTATCGTGTTATCAATTAAAAACAAGTCTCTGTCGTTAACTAGCCTATGAATGAAAAAGTTATGGAGCTGGGACATGATTGTCGGTGATATATCAGCAGGTCTTTGGCTAGCTAATGTGAGGAACATCCCAAATTTGCGCCCTTCCTTGATGATTTCTTCAAACATTTCTAGCCGATAGTCTTTCCAAATCTCGTGTTCACGACTTGATTGCTGAGAAAGAATGTTATGAGCCTCATCAATAATGAAGTGTAAAGTTTGATTGACCTCTTTTTCAACTTTGTTACGGTGGTTTTGATAGTGCATTTTTGCAAGTATCAAAGGGATGATTTTTTTCGTGAATTGATTGCAAGATCTAAGAGAAATAACTGTTAGTGAACTGAACTCATCCTTGATGCTGTCTTTTATTGTTAAAACCTTTCTAAGGTCGTGGATAGTGCTTTCTATTCTTTTTAATAATGGTTGTATGTGCTCGAACTGAATATATCCTAGTAATAGGTCTCTGACCAGCTGTATGTTTATTCTTATTGTTAGCTCGTCAAATTGTCCTATGTTTTTTATACAGTGACTATCTATTATTGGTTTTATATGCTTGTCAAAAGTATCCTGTTTTCCGAACCATACCGAGTTAGGTTGTTTTCCCATTACAAAACAGTTGTTTATCCAGTTAAAGGAGTTAAGCGTTTTTTCAAGTTCTGAGTTTTGAGTTGTTCTTGCTATTTTTTTTAAATAGATAAGCGAGTCTTTACTTTGCACAGGTGATGCTAAGCACGTTTCAAAAGTCTTTGTTATATAGTTTTTCAGACTGTCAGGTTTGTTTGCAAATTTTTTTCGACCTTCTACGACTCTGTTGATAAATGGTGTTTGTGTATTTGCTGTGGCTTGGAATAATAGAGCAAGTATCTCTGTGTTCCATATATGGTCGCTAGAAATTGGTAGCTTATCTCCTATTTTTCGACCAGTGCTAAGGCTGAATGTTTTTTTGTTTTTAGGGTTTCTTATTAGCTGGTTGCCAGTGTATTCGCCATTGAAGTCTATTAGAATAAATTGGCTTTTTCCTATCAATTGGTCTTCGAAATTTCTGAAAAGCTCAGAGTAAAGTTTAGTGAGAGTATTTGACTTTCCGCTGCCGGTGTTTCCGAATATACCAATATGGCTGTTGAATATCTTTTCCCAAGGAAGAGATACAGGAAGCTCTTCCTTTAACATTGTGCCAATTTTAAATCGACCATCATTTGTTTGGCTGAATATTTTTATTACTTGTTTTTCGCTTAGAAGGTAAGCCTCATCCTTTATCATAGGCATTAACTTAATGCCTTCCTTGAAATTAGACTGTTCGAAATATCCAATAGGTTTAGCCTCTACCTTCCGAATATACTGTATTTTGTTATCTTCGAATTCAAACCGTTTTTCGTCTAAGTATTCACCTTCAATAATACAGACAATAAGGGAGAAGCCGCGTTTTATCCCTATATATTCCCTTATGGATACACCTTTGTATTTCTTACCGTCATAGAATATTGTTTCTAGGCTTGACTCATCGAAAATCTTTAGAGTTATTTGAGTGCCTCTGACGCCGATGACCTCTCCAACACTAACACTCATTGATCTTCACCTCTCAATGAGTCTGCATTAAAAACCTCTTTGTTAAATCTACTGAAGTCCAAATATTCATTCTCGAAATGAATAAGTTCAATATTTCTGTATGTGCCAAAGTGACCATCCATAATTTCTTTTTCTTGGTTGCTAAAACAGCAGATAAATACTTGCAGTGATGGGTTAGATAGTGATCTCTTTACTAGGTTTCTGATGTGCTCGTCGGCAAAGGAAAATGCGAAACTTATTAGGACAGAGTTTTGCTCTTCTAAGCTATAGCTTAGAAGTCTTAACATTTGGTAGTAGTGTTCCTCGAAAACAGTTTCATGGAACTTCCACTTTGTAGGGTTGACTATTGGTAGTTTTTTATATTCGCGCCAAAAAATATTTGCATCTTCTTCAGATATGTCAAATTCAGATTTTAATAGATCATCTGTATTGTTTTTGTCATTATCTATGATTTCTTTGAATGCCTTTAACTGTGATGATAATGGCTTGGAGATAGTGATGTCACGATTAGATCTATTGTAATCAACAATGATTGTATCTTCTGAGCTATACCAATATGCAGATCCATGAAGGTTGATAAAATTTATCTGGGGTATATCTGAAGAGTTTTTTCCAAATACCCCTGCTTGAGATATATATCTGCTGAAATTCCTCGCGGATAATTTTTTGGCTAGGAATCCACTGCTCCCATCGTTGATATGGAAGTCAATGGTTCCCTTTTTAATAATTTTGTCTGCAACTAGTGGAATGCACCCATCATAGTTTGTAGTGAATAGGTTGCATCGCTTCTCAAAGTTTTTTTTATGTTGCAAAAGTAAGATGATTGACTCAATGAATGTTTCATAATTATTGATTGTTTCTTCTTTTTTGCACGACGGACAATCTGAATTGTTCGTGCATTCATGATTTTCTGTATTTTTAGTGATTTCGAAGTTGAGAATAGGCTTTATAATCTCATTGTAGTAATACATGAAGAGAAGAGTGTGATGCCTTTTGAATCTAGGAGTTTCCTCAGATAAAGCATGTAGCCTTGTTGCAAGTGTCTCAATCGTTTCACATTTTGTATCATCTTCTGAGTCTTTTATTGACAATTGCAGGGTTGGGAAGAGACCGAAAGATGCTCCTGAACCTATTAGAAAGTTGATTTTGCGTTGATAAATTTCATTTAAACTAATTTTTGCCATGAAAAATGATTCCGTTCAGTTTTAATTCTCACAAGATATTCACTAATAACGAAGTGTCAGGTTCATATAATTACTCACCCAAATACAACCCCCGCAAATACCCGCAATCCTCTTTTACCTGTTCCGCGTAACCTTCACAGGCGTTGATCAGGGCTTCGATCTGATCGGGGAGAACTGCTGACATCGCCTGTTCAAAGCGGGTGGAGCGGCGGTCGCCGCGACAGTGTGCGAGGGCGAGGGCCTGCCCGCAGGTCGCTGCGTATTGTTCAAAACCGCCGTTCACCGCCTGTTCGCCAAAGACAATATCCTCAGGATCAATCCCCACGCGGGCGTGATGACGGGAGCGGATCAGCCAGTGGGCGTCCTGCCATTTGGCTTCATCCAGTACCAGATCCGGTTTGCGTTGCATACGCTGCTGGCAGTGTACGGTCAGGTGGGCAGGATTCAGGCGGTTCACCGCACTCAGTTCCGGAAAATGATACAGAGGTGCAGCATGGCGCTGGCGCTTGATCTCCACCAGATGGCAGAGTTCCAGATCATCCTCAGAGGTAAAATCCTTCGGCCCCACAAGACAGTAGAAGCGACGCATATTTACCGAGCCGGTGCCTGCATTCAGGCGCTCGGTAATATCAAGGATGCTGTCATCCATATAGGGTTCAAAGTGCTGGATAAGCTCTTGTGCTTCTTGGGCAGAAAGGGGTTTAAAGCGCTCCGGACGATCACGGAAGCGAAGCGGTTGCTGGCTGATATCAACCTCTTTTGCCAGTGAGCTTTTCTCCATAAACTTCTTCCCGCCCCAAATACGTTTCTTGGCCTTCTTGTATGGGGCTTTCAGAATATGTTTCTTTTTAAAGCCATCCAGCACCTGATTGCGGTTGTCGGCATCGTCAGCACACTGCTGACAGGTTGCCAGATACTGCTCCAGAAAGGCGGTCATCGCCGTGTGACTTTGAGCCGCACTTACGGCCTGATCATCATCAAGGGCTTCCTCTAAGGCATAGCGGCCTGCCAGAGCCCCTTCGGCAAAATCCACACATAAGGCCAGACTGGTACAGAAACGCGCCAGATCCCACGCGGCATGGCCGACGCAGGCATCATCAAAATCATTAGGGGCAAAGATCACGCTTTCGCCGTGGGCTCCTTCCTCGCTCAGAAAGCCGAAGTTAGAGGTATGGCAGTCGCCCATAATGGTGGTCAGAGGCGTTGTCAGCAGCGCTTCCGGCAGCTTCAGATTGCCTTTGGCCAGATCGGCATAAAACAGCTGTGCTGAGCCCCGTAGAAAGACAAAGGGGTTGGTGGCCATCTTGATATGTTTGGCGCAGCCCAAAGCCGGATCTTTAAAGTCGACCCGTTCCAGCTCCTGATGGATCAGCTGCTGGCGTTGTTGATTAGCGGTGACTTGAGATTTGTTTTTCTTTGATGCTGGCATCTTAGCTTCCTTGTCGATGTTTGACGGTGACTATGGCTTGAGGATTACCAAGTAACGCAGTCTAACACTGTTTGGAAGCCGATAAAGAGATCGTAAAGAGGATGTAAGAGAGGACGTAAAATAGAGAGAGGCTTAGCCAATCACCTCATAACCGAACCAGTCCGGGCGCAGGGGCTTAACCGGTTTTTCGGTGGCAGTCAGCTGAATATGCCAGTTCTCCAGCAGAGAGATCGGCAGGCAGTCATCCACATCGTGCAGATTGTCTTTATGCTGATGGCTGGCGGTGGTCAGCAGATGACGTTTTGCCATCTGCTTGGCTTCTTCATCGTTGCGGCAGGCGAAGAGACCGAAGGCGTGTTGTTCTGCCATCTGATCCGGCTGATAACCCCCCAGATTGACGAAGTAGAGTTTCAGATCCGATGCGACAGGTTCGGCAGAAAGGGAAACCTGATAACTGCGGCCATCGGCACCGGGTACGGTATCGACGATATGATAGCTGTCCAGATGCAGGTTGTTTTTGTGGCCATACCACTGCTGTATCAGGGCCTGATAGGTGTCTTCAATGCGCTCGCCAACTACAAAGCGCACATCGTGTACTTCGATATGACACTGACCGGCACGACCGCCGAGGTAGACCATAAACAGCTGTGGCATCAGCGTACCTGACCTTGTTCTTTCGTTTTAACCCGTAACGCGCACGCGGCGGTCAACGGTGGGTTTTGGCTCATCAACCTTGTTGCGCTCGGCACGGGCTTTCAGGTGACCGTCCACGATGTTTTTCAGGGCGATCAGCAGACCCATACCCACAAATGCACCCGGTGGCAGAATGGCAAACAGGAAGCTGTAGTCTTCAAACACGACGATCTTCCAGTTAGCGGCCATAGGGCCAAACAGCAGCTGCATATTTTCGAACAGGGTGCCCTGACCGATCAGCTCGCGCATACCGCCCAGCAGTACCAGTACCACAGTAAAGCCGATACCCATCATAAAACCATCGGTGACCGCAGGCAGAATCGGGTTCTTACTGGCAAAAGCATCCGCACGACCCAGAATCACACAGTTGGTTACGATCAGCGGAATAAAGATACCCAGAATCAGATACAGCTCGTAGGTGAAGGCCTGCATCAGCAGCTCGGCACAGGTCACGAAGGAAGCGATGATCATCACAAAGGCGGGCAGACGCACCTGCTCCGGCACAAAGTTACGGATCATGGACACCGACAGGTTAGAGCCCGCCAGTACTAAAATAGTAGCGACACCCAGACCCAGTGCGTTAACGACAGAACCGGTTACCGCCAGCAGCGGGCAAAGACCCAGTAGCTGAACCAGCGCCGGGTTGTTATTCCAGAGACCGTCAGCGGTAATTTCCTGATAGCTTTTTGTTGCGCTCATGGTTTTGACTCTCAATTCAGGGCTGCTGATTAGTTCAGGCAAAAAATGATTGATTTAAGCCCAAGCTGTTCGGTTTAAGCAAAAGCTGCTTATTGTTGATTACCAGCAGTTTCCTGCAGAATTTCAGTGTTGGCTGGCGTCGTCTCCAGCAAACGGTCTTTATGTTTGGCAAAGTATTCCAGCACCGCGCGGGTCTGATTCACAACCGCACGGGGAGTAATGGTCGCGCCGGTAAACTGGTCGATCTGGCCGCCATCTTTTTTCACTTTCCAGGCATCCGGTCCCGGATTTTCCAGAGACATACCGGCAAAGCCCAGAATCCAGTCAGACTTGGCGGTTTCAACTTTATCACCCAGCCCCGGTGTTTCTTTGTGGTTCAGAACCCGCACACCGGCCAGTTCGCCGTTACGCTTAACACCAACTAACAGATCAATATTGCCGCTGTAGCCATTAGGGTTGCTCACGGGGAACAGCAGCGCCACGGTCTGACCTTGCTTGCGGCCGACATAAATCTGCAGTGGCTCTTTGTTACCCAGAATCGGGCTTGATGCCAGTGTCAGGGTGTCGTTCAGAAGGTCATTGTCGATCTGATCCGCAGGCAGAATCTCATACAGGCTGCGGGTCTGGGACTGACGGATGTTTTCCGCAATGCTCTCTTTGGTACTGATCTGAGTCACCGCGATCACACCCGCCGTTACAATGGCAAAGATGCCAAGGCCGATACTGCTGCGGATCACCGACTGCAGCAGAGTGGTTTCCGCTGCCTGATCGTCATTCTGATCGTCTGGTTGCTGAGGTTCAGGTACTGTGTGTTGCATTGAAAATCCTTACTTCTCGTTCTTAATGCCTTTGCGCGCTTTGTTGTGACCAAAGCTGCGGGGCTGAGTGTAGTAGTCGATAAAGGGGGCGGCAAAGTTCATCAGCAATACTGAGAAGGCCACAGCATCGGGGTAGTTACCCCAGGTACGGATCGCATAGACCAGCACACCGATACCGATACCAAACCAGATTTTGCCCTTGTTACTGGTGGCAGCTGTCACTGGGTCGGTAGCGATAAAGAAAGCACCGAACATGGTTGCGCCGGACAACAGATGCACCATCGGCGAGGCGTAGTTGCTGGCATCGGTACCGTAGAACAGCAGCGACAATACGAACAGGGTGCCCAGCATAGCTACCGGCGTGTGCCAGGTGAAAATGCGTTTCCAGAGCAGGTAAAGGCCGCCCACCATAAAGGCGATAGACGCGGTCGCCCAGGCTTCCCAAACTTTCTCCGGTTGGAAGCCGTTCTGTACCCAGTACTCATCGGCCATCAGCGCGCCTTTGTGCTTAAAGCCATCCAGCGGGGTCGCCATGGTAAAGGCATCAGGCGCATTAACCGCACCACCAAACACGGCTGACAGGCTCTGAGTCAGGGAAACACCGCTATCCAGCAGAGCTGCCGGAGCCATCCATTGGGTCATCTCAACCGGAAAGGAGATCAGCAGCAAGGCATAGGCCACCATCGCCGGGTTGAAGGGGTTGTTACCCAGACCGCCGTAGAGCTGTTTGGCAATCACAATCGCCACAAAGGTACCGGTTACCACCAACCACCAGGGAGCCAGTGGCGGCAGTGCGATACCCAGCAGCACACAGGTCAGCAGGGCGCTGTTGTCTTTCAGTGCCGGCAGCGGATTGCGGCTGCGCATCTTAAGGATCAGTGCCTCAAACAGCAGGCCGGAAACCGATGCGATCAGCACATTGATGATCGAACCCCAGCCAAACAGCCAGGTCAGTGCCGCAAGCCCCGGAAGGGTTGCCAGAATGACCGTCTGCATCACCTTGCTGGTGCTGAGGGGACGGTGCAGGTGGGGGGATGAAACCCGAATAAATGCCATAATCGTTCAGACCCTTAACACACTTCAGTGCCGGTTAGCTGAGCCAGTTTCTGCTCGGCATCGGCGAATTTGTTTTTACAACGTTCAACGACGGCTTGCTGATCACTGATCGCCTGGGCATCGCCGGAGGCTTCTGCTTCAGCCAGCACCTTTTCCGCTTTCTTCAGCGCAGTCTTAGTCGCTGCAGCGATAATTTTCGCCTGTTTGAGTGCCTTTTCCTTAGCCTCGTTATCTGCAGCCTCACTGGAAGGAGCGGTTTGTGTGGCTTCTGCTTTAGGGCTAATTGCTGTGCTATTCTGCAGAGCTGCTAATTTATCCGCGGCCTGCTGGGCTTTTTCTTTGATGGTACGGAGCTTGGTTTCACAGGCTACGATCTCATCCGCATTGTCCGAATCCTGAGCGGCGGTCAGCTCTTTCTCCGCCTTTTTGATGGCGGCTTTGCTGGCTGCGGCGGCAATCTTAGCCTGTTTCAGTGCTTTTTCCTGATCAGCAACCGCATCGTCACCAGAGCTCGCAGCCGGTGCTTCTGCCTTTGGCTGAGACGCAGCATTCTGCAGAGCGGTCAGTTTATCCGCTGCCTGCTGAGCTTTCTCTTTAGCGGTGGTCAGCTTGGCTTCGCAGGCGGTGATCTGTTCGGCATCGCCGGAATCCTGCGCTGCAGTCAGCTCTTTCTCTGCTTTCTTGATAGCGGCTTTGCTGGCAGCGGCGGCGATCTTAGCCTGCTTCAGGGCTTTTTCCTGATCAGCGGAATCAGCCGCAGGTGCTCCTTGCGCTGGGGAGGCAGCCGGAGCTGATTTAGCCGTTTCTTCCAGCGCCTTCAGTTTCTCTTCCGCTTTTACCGCATTGGCTTTCGCGGTCACGATAGCGGCTTCTTTGGCGGCCACTTCGTCCGGGTCATTATCTCGCTGGGCATGTACCAGCGCTTTTTCAGCCTTCTTGATGGCGGCCTTACTGGCGGCAACAGCGATCTTGGCCTGCTTCAGGGCTTTTTCCTGCGCTTCGTTAGCTGCAGTTGGTGCTGCCTGAGCTGATGCCTCTGCTGTCGCAGAGGGAGCAGCAGCGATGCCCAGCTGTTTCTCGATATCGGCAACCTTGTCCTGAGCGGCTTTCAGATCGGTTTCCAGCTTGGACTTGTCCTCATCAGTGGCTTCGGCAAGCGCTTTTTCCGCTTTCTTCAGGGCTACGCTGGCGGCTGCGCGCTGAATCTTCAGCTTTTTCAGTGCTGCTTCATCCAGACCGTTCGGATTGGTTGCTTGTGCAGCTGTTGCTGCAGGAGCTGAGCCAGTATGCACTGCGCTGGCTGAGGTACCACCCAGTTGGGCATCAATAGAGGCAACCTTGTCCTGTGCCGCTTTAAGCTCCGCTTCCAGCTTGCTGCGGTTCTCGTCAGTGGCTTCCGCCAGTGCTTTTTCCGCTTTCTTCAGGGCGACGCTTGCGGCTGCGCGCTGAATTTTCAGCTTCTTAGCGGCCGCTTCATCCAGGCCGTTAGCGGCAGGTGTCGGTGAAGGCGTTGCAGCAGAGGCTGAACTGGCTGGTGATTTAGCCGCCGCTGCAGCCATACGGGCATTACGGGCAGCAATCTTCTCAGCTTCTTCACGTTCCAGGCGCGCCTGACGCTGTTCAAAGCGAATCTTGGCGCGCTCTGCTTTTTTCGCTTCTTCCTGTTCGTTCCGGATCTCGGTTTTGGCAAAGCGGTAGTACTGCACCAGCGGAATGCTGCTTGGGCAAACATAGGCACAGGCACCACATTCGATACAGTCAAACAGGTTGAATAGCTGGGCTTTCTCAAACTCTTCCGCTTTGGCAAACCAGTGCAGCTGCTGGGGCAGAAGTTCTGCCGGGCAGGCCTGTTCGCACATACCGCAACGGATGCACGGATTTTCCGGTTCCGGATCAGGGAATTCCTGATGGGTCGGGGCCAGCAGGCAGTTGGTGGTTTTCACCACAGGCAGCTGATCACCGGTCAGGGTAAAGCCCATCATAGGGCCGCCCATAATCAGACGGCTGGCCAGAGATGCGTCAAAGCCTGCATAGTCCAGTAGTTCACGAATCGGGGTGCCAAGGCGCACTTCCACGTTCTGACGGCGGGCCATAGCGTTGCCGGTCAGGGTGGTGATACGGCTGACCAGAGGCTCGCCCAGTGTCACTGCTTTGGCGATAGCGATGGCGGTGCCGACGTTCTGACACACGACACCGATATCTGCAGGCAGGCCGCCGGACGGAACTTCACGGCCGGTCAGAATTTTAATCAGCTGCTTCTCACCCCCGGACGGGTATTTGGTTGGGACCACGACCACATCAATATGGGTGCCCTTGGTAGCTTCCTGCAGGACTTTGATCGCTTCCGGTTTGTTGTCTTCGATACCGATAAGACAGCTACTCGGATCAACCAGTTTGCAGAGGATCTGTGCACCCAGTACCAGCTGTTGCGGGTAGGTACGCATCGTCATATCGTCGGCGGTGATATAAGGCTCACACTCAGCAGCGTTAATCACCAGAGTATCAATGGCGTGGCGCTCACGGGTTTTTGCTTTTACCGCAGTCGGGAAGCCTGCGCCGCCCATACCCACGATACCGGCTCTAGAGATGGCGCTCAGCAGGGTATCAACCTCGGCATTCTGCCAGTCACTCACCGGCTCCAGCATCGCCCACTCATCTTTGCCGTCGGATTCGATGGTGATGCAGAGGTCGTTCATGCCGGAGGCGTGGGGGATCGGATGCTCGCCGATAGCGGTTACGGTGCCGGAAATCGAGGCGTGAATATTGGCGCTGATAAAACCATCGGCTTTTGCGATCAATTGACCGGTTTTAACCTGATCGCCAACGGCAACCAGAGCTTCAGCCGGAGCGCCGATATGCTGTTGCAGGGGCAGAATAACCTTGCTTGGCAGCGGTGCCTGAACCAGAGGTTGCTGCACTGACTGCTGCTTGTTTTCGTCCGGGTGAATACCACCGTGGAAATCCCAAAGTGTGCGCATTAAACCGCTCCTCCGCTGACAGAGGTGTCGGAACTGGTGGCAAAAACCTGATTTTCAAAGCGGGCATTCGGGCCCTCTGGGCGGTTCCAGCCCCAGTTTTTCACTGTGGTTTCTACAGGCAGCATATCGATACAGTCTACAGGACAGGGCTCAACACAGAGGTCGCAGCCGGTACATTCAGATTCAATAACCGTGTGCATCAGCTTGGTGGCACCGACAATGGCATCCACCGGGCAGGCCATGATGCATTTGGTACAGCCGATACACTCATCTTCGCGGATATAAGCGACTTTTTTCACACCGATGGTGTCCGGATCCGCATCCAGCGGCATAGGATCACGGCCCATCAGGTCCGCCAGGGCTTCCATGGTACTTTCGCCACCGGGAGGGCACTTGTTGATATCGTCGCCATTGGCGATCGCTTCGGCATAAGGACGGCAGCCGGGATGACCACACTGACCGCACTGAGTTTGCGGCAGCAGGCTGTCGATTTGGTCAACAATCGGGTTTCCTTCCACCTTAAAGCGGATGGAGGCGTAACCCAGCATGGCGCCGAAGAGGGCTGCTAGGGTCAGCAGTCCGATTACAGCAGCTAAAACAGGATGTTGTGAAAGAAACTCAGTCATCTGTTTGTCCGGTATCGCTCATTCGATTAGAGGGTTCAGTGCAAAACGCTGGCTTTGCCTGTTAACCGTTAACTCAACTAAAAAGATTGTTCGGGACGAATTTAAAGCTGAACCAGTCCACTGAAGCCCAGAAAGGCCAGAGACATCAGGCCCGCGGTCACCATGGCGATGGAGGAACCTTTAAAAGGTGCCGGTACATCGGCAACGGCAATGCGCTCTCGCATGGCGGCAAAGAGTACCAGAACCAGAGAGAAACCCACGGAAGCACCGAAACCATAAATGGTCGCTTCTACAAAGCCACTGTTGCGGTTCAGGCTTAGCAGTGCCACCCCCAACACCGCACAGTTGGTGGTAATCAGCGGCAGAAAGATACCCAATACGCGGTACAACAGCGGGCTGGTTTTGCGCACCACCATTTCGGTGAACTGCACCACCACCGCGATCATCATAATAAAGGCGATGGTCTTCAGATATTCGATACCCAGAGGCTCCAGTACAAAGTGGTATACAAGATAACTGCTGGAGGAGGACAGGGTCAGTACAAAGGTGGTTGCCAGCGACATGCCCATGGCGGATTCCAGTTTGTTGGAGACACCCATAAAAGGACACAGGCCCAGAAACTGAACCAGAACAAAGTTGTTCACCAGAATCGTACTGATCAGGAGCAGGATGTATTCAGTCATCACTTATCTTCGTCAGGAGTTAGGGGTTATCAGGGGGCATTATTATAAAGCTTTATTGCGTTGGTTGCTCTGACACGTATCAGCCCCCGGTTTCGAACGTACCGATCTGAGTCTAAAGCGGCACTATTATCAATTTTTATGTTATTACCTACAAGAAAAATGGCGGCCTTGCTTATAGGGAATAGTTATAAGTAAATGATACATGTTCCTTGTCGATGATAAAAAAACAGGGGCTTATGCCCCTGTTTTTTATGGTGTTTTTCGAAAGCGCGTTGGCTGCTGCCTTATTTAACGCGCATTCCGTTTTCAGCACCTTTATCTGGCGTCAGCAGGAAGATATCTTCACCGCCGGGGCCTGCGGCCATCACCATGCCCTCGGACAGTCCAAAGCGCATCTTACGAGGCTTCAGATTGGCAACCATAATGGTCTGGCGACCCACCAGATCTTCCGGGTTGTAGGCAGACTTGATACCAGCAAAAACGTTTTTGGTGACGCCACCCAGATCCAGCGTCAGTTGGATCAGTTTGTCGGCACCTTTAACGTGGTCGGCAGCAACGATGGTTGCTACACGCAGATCCAGCTTGGCGAAGTCATCGAACTCGATCTCATCGCTGATCGGGTCTTCTGCCAGAGGGCCGGTAGGCTGCTCTTTCAGTTTCTGCTCTTCTGCCAAAACCTCTTTAGAGGCTTCGATCATGGCATCGATCTTGTCGCTTTCAACACGGGTCATCAGCGGCTTGAACTTGTTGATCTCATGGCCCAGCAGCAGTTCTTTGCGGGCATTCCAGTCCAGATTTTCAACATTCAGGAAGGCCGCTGCCTGTTCGCTCATAACCGGCAGAACCGGTGCCAGATAGGTGATCAGCTGACGGAACAGGTTGATACCCACGGAGCAAACATCCAGTACTTCCTGCTCTTTGCCTTCTTCTTTTGCCAGAGACCAGGGGGCTTTGTCAGCGATATAGGCATTGGCAGTGTCGGCAAGCTCCATAATCAGGCGAATCGCTCGGCCAAAGTCACGATTTTCATAGTGTTCTGCGATCTGGTCGCCCAGTGCGACTGCTTCGTCCAGCATCGCCTGTTCTGCGCAGGTGTCAGACAGCTTGCCACCGGATTTCTTAACAAAACCGGCACAACGACTGGCGATGTTAACTACTTTACCGATCAGGTCAGAGTTGACGCGGGCGGTGAAGTCTTCAAAGTTCAGGTCCAGATCTTCGGGGCGGCTGGTCAGTTTGGCGGCAAAGTAGTAACGCAGGTATTCCGGATTCAGGAACTCAGCGAAGGTCTGCGCCTTAATAAAAGTGCCACGGGATTTGGACATTTTCTGGCCGTTAACGGTCAGGAAGCCGTGGGCATTAACCGCTGTAGGTCTGCGGAAGCCGGAACCGTCCAGCATCGCCGGCCAGAACAGGGCATGAAAGTTGATGATGTCTTTACCGATAAAGTGGTACAGCTCGGCTTCGGAATCTTTGTTCCAGTAGTCATCAAATTCCAGATCGTCACGGCGGGCGCACAGGTTTTTGAAGCTCGCCATGTAGCCGATAGGTGCATCCAGCCATACGTAGAAGTATTTGCCCGGTGCATCAGGAATCTCAAAACCGAAGTAAGGCGCATCACGGCTGATATCCCACTCATGCAGACCGGCATCTAACCACTCTTTCAGCTTGTTGGCGATCTGTTCGTGCAGTGTACCGCTTTGGGTCCACTCAGCGAGCATGGTCTGGAAATCCTGCAGCCTGAAGAAGTAGTGCTCGGACTCTTTCTCAACCGGTGTCGCGCCTGAGATCGCTGATTTAGGATCAATCAGTTCAGCAGGGGTGTAGGTTGCACCACAGGCTTCGCAGTTGTCGCCGTACTGGTCGTCGGCTTTACATTTCGGGCAGGTGCCCTTGATGAAGCGATCCGCCAGGAACAGGCCTTTGTCCGGATCGAACATCTGAGTGATGTTGCGGGTTGCAATATGACCGGCATCACGCAGGCGCTCGTAGATAAGTTCAGAGAAATAGCGGTTCTCTTCAGAATGCGTGGAGTAGTAGTTGTCGAAGTTGACCAGGAAACGGTCAAAGTCAGCACGGTGCTCTTCGTTCACTTTGTCGATCAGTTGCTGAGAGGTAATGCCTTCCTGCTCAGCGCGCAGCATGATAGCCGTACCGTGTGCGTCATCGGCACAAACGTAGGAGCACATGTGGCCACGTTGTTTCTGAAAACGAACCCAGATATCGGTCTGGATATATTCCAGCAGGTGTCCCAGGTGAATGGAGCCGTTGGCATAAGGGAGTGCGCTGGTCACTAGGATTTTACGAGCTGATGACATGGTGTCTCTTTACGCTTCTGTGTTGAACGGGATAGGGCTTGCCTTCTTAAAATCTGTGGCTGATGCTTTCTTTTGTTGTCAAAGATCAGGCTTAGACAGGCCGGGCAGCCAGTGAAAATATAATCCGGTTACTATAGCGACTGAGAGGACAATTTTCATCTCTGTATTGCTTTTTGAGGGCGAAAACGCAGTAAAGATTTTTCCTGAGTAAAAATTCTGGTCTATTAACCAACTGCTGTACTGGGTTATTGCCTGTGGTAAGCTAAAAGGAATTCTTAATACGAGATCTAACACCTTGTTTTTAACAAAGGTTTGCGATCTGAGCCAGATCCTGAGTTCTAAGGTTCAGGCTTTCTCATAACAGATTCAGATTCAGAGGTCGCTATGCTGGAAAATGTGAAAAAAATTATTGCGGTGGCATCCGGTAAGGGTGGTGTTGGTAAATCTACGGTTACCGCGAACCTTGCGCTGGCGATGGCGGCTAAAGGTTTTAAAGTCGGTCTTTTGGATGCCGACGTTTACGGTCCGAGTCAGGCGCTGATGCTGGGTGTGGCCGATGGCGTTCGCCCTCAGACGACCCATGGCAATAACTTTGGTCCGATTGAAGCTCTGGGCCTGTACACCATGTCGATGGCGTATCTGGTTACCGAGAAGACGCCTATGGTATGGCGTGGGCCTATGGTGAGTGGTGCTTTCCAGCAGATGCTGACTCAGACCGACTGGCCTGAGCTGGATTATCTGTTTATCGATATGCCGCCGGGTACCGGTGATATTCAGCTGACACTGGCACAGAAGGTTCAGGTCAGTGGCGCGGTTATCGTTACCACGCCGCAGGATATTGCGCTGCTGGATGCCAAAAAAGGCGTCGAGATGTTCCGCAAAGTGAAGATTCCTGTGCTGGGTGTGGTGGAGAACATGAGCCTGCACACCTGTAGCGAATGTGGTCACACGGAGCCGGTATTTGGTGAAGGCGGTGGTGATCGCATCGCAAAAGAATACGATACTGTCCTTCTGGGCCAGCTGCCGCTGACCTCAACCATTCGTGAGCAGGCAGACAGCGGTAAGCCATCTGTTGTGGCTGAGCCTGAGGGTGCGATTGCCGGCTTCTTCTCTGATATTGCAGACAATGTGATTGTTCAGCTTGAGAAGGCGGAGCAGGAAGTACCGACCATCACCTTTGGTGAGTGATCTGATCGGTTAAGGCTCTGAATCGTAATGCGATATCTGAGTCTTAATACGATAAAAGAGAAACGGGGCAGCTGAAGTCGATTCAGCTGCCCCGTTTTTATATGCGCAGCTGGTTTTTATATGCGCAGCTGGTTTTTATGTGCAGCTGGTTTTTATGTGCAGCTGGTTTTTATGTGCAGATGAGAGTCTTAGGCTGGGCGATCCAGTTTAAAGACTTCCCCGAAAGTGGCGTATTCACCACCGCCCAGCCGTGCCAGAGGTTGCATTTTAGAGGCATCGATTCGGGTGCGGCCTTTAGCATCTTTTTCCACCAGATCATCTCTTACATACAGCGCTTTAATCTCGCAGTAGAAGATCGCCTGTTTGTTGGGGCCGACTTCATGCAGATCGCTCAGTTCTGCCAACATGGCAACCGGTGCGTTTTCGAGGCGAGGCAGATCCCATCCCGGTTCATTGACCAGTGGATGACGGATTTTATAAAGCTCGGAATCGCCGTAGTCCAGTGTGCGTGCGGTTTCAGTCACTTCTTCTGCCTGATCAACAGAAGGGATGTGGATCACCAGTTGTTTGCTTTGACCCAAATTGTGTCGGGTATCTTTCAGGGTGCCATCCGGCTTTTTACCGGCAGAAAACATCACCAGTGGTGGATTGCTGCAGATGGCGTTGAAGAAGGAAAAAGGTGCCAGATTGTAGCCGGAGGTTTCGTTGGCGGTCAGTACCCAGGCTACCGGGCGGGGAATAATGGTTTGAGTCATCAGATGGTAAGCCTGATTCGGGCTTAGGGTGTCAAAATCGATACGCATGATGAATCCTTGTGTCGCAGTAATAGTCGTCGATAGTGTGAGCGGTACTTTTTGTTTCAGTTCCGTAAGCTGGCTTGAATCCAGTGCGCTACGCCCGCTAGAGTGTAGGTGGCTGTTCTGATACGGGAAGCCAGATACTTGATGCTTTTGCATTGGCATTCAACCCTGTATCATTCAAACGCTTTTTTCAATCTAACACGTAGGAAGTTTATGGCCATTAAGTCTGATAAGTGGATTCGCCGCATGGCAGAATCTGACGCTATGATCGAACCGTTTGAGTCTGAGCAGGTACGTTATGTTGATGGTCAGCGTGTGATCTCTTTCGGCACCTCCAGCTATGGCTACGACGTGCGTTGTGCGGATGAGTTTAAGGTATTTACCAATATTCACTCTGCGACGGTTGATCCGAAAAACTTCGACGAAAACAGCTTTGTTGATATCAAAAGTGATGTTTGTATTATTCCGCCGAACTCTTTTGCTTTGGCGCGTACCGTTGAGTATTTCCGCATTCCCCGTAATGTGCTGACGGTTTGTCTGGGTAAGTCCACCTATGCCCGCTGCGGTATTATCGTAAACGTAACGCCGCTGGAGCCTGAGTGGGAAGGCCACGTAACACTGGAATTCTCAAACACAACTAACCTTCCGGCGAAGATCTATGCCAATGAAGGTGTTGCTCAGATGTTGTTCTTTGAATCCGATGAGGTGTGTGAGACCTCTTACAAAGATCGCGGCGGTAAATATCAGGGGCAAACGGGCGTGACGTTGCCTAAGACCTGATTGCGATTAGGCGCAAAAAAAGCACCTTTAAGGTGCTTTTTTTGTGCCCGGAAGAGGGCATATACCTGTTAGTTTTGATGTGCGATACCCTGCAAATATTTCTAGTGAGGCTGATCCTGTAACTTTGTTTTTTACGGGAAAACGGTTGGAAGAGACGCGAACGATAGTCTTGTTCCAGCGTTATTTTAGCTTAAGCGCTTATCACGGTCTGAAAGTCTGTCTCAAAGGCCTTTTACCTTTTTGCCCGCCAGTGTGGCTTTGACCAGAACAACGGGCTCTTCATCATCGCGGTTACGAACGGGCTCGATGCGCACCAGTAAGTTATCCCAGTCTTTCGCCAGCCAGACAATATGTTCGACATCCATTTTGGAGTGGCGCAGGCTTTCCAGTTTGATAGTGTTAAGGCGACCCATAGGGGTTTTCAGAATCTCCTCACCAACAACCCGGAAGGTGAAATATTTTATTTTTCCGCCATCAGCAACCGGATACTGAAACTTCTTTTGTTCCGGGTTTTGCATCAGGTCGTAACGAAGCTTGAGCTGATAACTGAGCAGGTCCTGAGCGTTAACAGGGATATCCATCTTCCAGGGTTTGTTATCAATATCATTGGTGACTCTTTGCTGATCCCAGTGAAAGATCACTTTCTGCTCTTCGCTCTTTCCAAAAACCTTTTGGTAGCGGCGATAAAGCAGAGGTTTTAACTGGTGATCAGGGTCAAGCAGGAAGGTGCTGGTTTGCTGGATGCGTGCAAACCAGTTTTTAGCCCGGAAATCGAGCACCCATTGGCCGTTACTCTGTTGGGATAGCGTGCGTTTGGCTTCTACATCGATGCTGAAGCCAAGCTCGTATGTGGTTTTATAGGTGGCCTGATAGGGCTTAAGGGGCGGAAGCGCGAAGCTGGGAACTGCAAATAGCCCTAGGGTTAAAAGTAGTATCCATTTCAGCATTGCACGCCTCCTTTGGTGCATTATGTTTCACTGATTTCAGAATATGCTCTTTGTTTTCAGAGCTTACTCTTCTGATGGTTCTGATTGCAGGCGAGGGATTCTGCCCTCTAAGGATACGCCATCCATATGTGGAATGCCGTTTTCCAGTTGAACGCGACCTTCCATAAACCACTTTACTGCAATCGGGAAGATCTTATGTTCCTGAATCAGAACCCGCTTGGCCAATAGTTCAGGTGTGTCACCTTCTTTAACCGGCACGGATGCCTGAATAAAGGCGGGGCCGCCATCCAGTTCTTCGGTGACAAAGTGCACGCTGGCACCATGCTCGGAATCACCGGCCTCAATGGCACGTCTGTGGGTGTGAAGCCCTTGGTACTTTGGCAGAAGTGAGGGGTGAATGTTGATCAGTTTGCCGCTGTAGCGACGAACAAAATCCGGAGTAAGGATGCGCATAAAGCCCGCCAGAATGACCAGGTCGGGTTCAAACTCATCAATCTTTCGGATCAGGTTCAGGTCGAAAATTTCGCGACTTTTGAATTCGGTGTGATCAACAACTTCGGTTAGTATGCCCGCAGCCTGAGCGCGCTCCAGACCAAACGCATCAGGGCGGTTACTGATAACCGCACTGATGTGGCCAGGGATCTCGCCGCTGTCTACAGCGTCGATGATCGCCTGCATGTTGCTGCCACTACCTGAGATCAGGATAACGATTGAGCCGGACATTACTTTTTAAGGCCCTGCAGTTCTACCTGTTCTTCGTCGGAAGAGGCTTCGGCAATGTGGCCGATCTGCCATGCTTTTTCGCCTTCAGCATTCAGCAAGTCGATGGCTGCCTGAGCTTGTTCCTGATCAACCACGATGATCATACCAACGCCGCAGTTCAGGGTGCGGTACATCTCGTACTCGTCAACATTGCCGCCACGCTGCAGCCAGTTGAACACTTCCGGGCGCTGCCAGCTGTTCAGATCAACAACGGCTTTTGCGTTTTCGGGCAGTACGCGCGGCAGGTTTTCCTGCAGGCCGCCACCGGTAATGTGAGAGATTGCATGAACAGGCAGGGTTTCGATCAGCTTCAGAACCGGCTTCACGTAGATGCGGGTCGGAGCCATCAGGGCGTCTGCCAGAGGCTGGCCGTCAACTTCTTCATTCAGGTCGGCATTGGTGACTTCAATGATCTTGCGGATCAGAGAGTAACCATTGGAGTGAGGGCCGCTGGACGCCAGACCGATCAGTGCCTGACCCGGTTTAACTTTAGAGCCGTCGATCACTTCGCTCTTTTCAGCAACACCCACGCAGAAACCGGCCAGATCGTAATCTTCGCCTTCGTACATGCCTGGCATTTCGGCGGTTTCACCGCCAACCAGAGCTGCACCTGCCTGCAGGCAGCCTTCACCGATGCCGTTTACAACGTCTGCTGCAATATCGACGTTCAGTTTGCCCGTTGCGTAGTAATCCAGGAAGAACAGAGGCTCTGCGCCGCAAACCACCAGATCATTCACACACATAGCAACCAGATCAATACCGATGGTGTCGTGTTTATTCAGGTCCATCGCCAGACGTAGTTTGGTGCCTACACCGTCGGTTCCGGAAACCAGAACAGGCTCGCGGTAGCGGCTTGGCAGTTCGCAAAGTGCGCCAAAGCCACCCAGTCCGCCCAGTACTTCAGGGCGGCGTGTGCGTTTGGCTGTACCTTTTATACGTTCAACCAGGGCGTTGCCCGCGTCGATATCAACGCCAGCGTCTTTATAACTAATCGATTTTTGCGTGTCGGTGCTCATGAAGGATCCTGTGGAATCGCTATAGGATAATCAGCGCGGGATTGTACCCTACCTCATCGCAAGGGTCACTCGCCTTTAGGAAAAGCGGCCTTTTTTTTGCCGGTCTGTATCGTTGCTGTTCTTTTATCTCGCTCTGCCGAATGAATGACTCTGATTCTTTTTTGCTCCGGGCTGTGCTGTTGGTCTGCTTCGGGTAGAATGTTCCCCAACCGGAGTGCCAAGTTAAAAGGGGTTTGCATGTTTAAGGGTTGGATTCGCAGCTTGATCGCTGTTGGGCTGGGACTGCTGATATCGTTACCGGCGATGGCTGTGCAGATTGAAGGTTTATTTGAAAGCGAGCGTTTGGTTTCGGATCAGTCTGCTGAGCAGAGGACTGCTGCCGTCAAAGCTGGCCTGGCGGATGTGCTGGTTCGGGTTTCCGGGCATGAGCGAACACTTGAGCATGACGCTGTTCAGTCGCTGCTTGATCGGGCTGAGCGCTATCTGGCCCAGTTCTCTTATCGGACAAATGATAAAGCTGCAGGCTCTGATCAGCCTGCATTCCTGCTGAGTATGCGTTTTGACGGACCATCTTTAATCAAGGTCCTGAGTGACGCTCAGCTTTCTGTGTGGGGAAGCAATCGCCCCAGTGTTTTGGTCTGGCTTGCTATCCAGGGGCCTAATGGCCGGTTTGTGGTAAACAGTGAAAATAACCCCTTGCTGGCGGAGGTTTTGGACGCTGAGGCTAAGCGTCGTGGTGTTCCTATTTTGTTGCCACTGATGGATCTGGAAGATGAACAGCTGGTTAGTGTGAGTGATATTTGGGGGCAGTTCAGTGATCGGATCAGTGCGGCGTCTGTCCGTTACTCGTCGGATGCTGTTTACAGTGGTCGCTTTTATCGTTCTGGTTCCGGATGGCGCGCTTATTGGTTAGTGCAGATTGGTAGTCAGCGACAGGCGATAGAGCTGCAGGCGGATGAGGTTAGGGAGCTGTTTGCCAAATCCGTTGATGCTCTGGCTGAGGTTCTGGCTGAAAAATATGCCGTTGTTGTTAGTGGAACCAGTTCTGGTGATTACGCCTTTAAAGTGGTGGGTCTTAAGTCCGTTGAAGATTACGCTAAGCTGAATCATTATCTGAACAGTCTTCAGGTTGTTGGTCGTGTTGAGGTTGCCCGTGTTGATGAAACGGGCGTGGCTTATCGTGTAGCCCTGAAAGGCGCTGTCGAGCAGTTTCTTTCTGTATTAGCACTTGATTCCTATCTTGAGCCGGATAACTCAGGTTTTGAAGGTGTTGAGCAGAGCTTCTTCTGGCGACCTTGAGTGTTCCAGGATTGTTTGTGTTGTGAAGCCGGTGCCGTCATCGGCTTTTTTTATGGGATCGGTTGTTATATTGGCTGATGGAGCTTGTCATGAAAGGTGATTTTTATGGGTAGTATTCAGCAACGGATTATTGCAGTTGCGTTGGTTGCGGCAGTTGTTTTTTTATATCTTCTGCAACCGATTTTGATGCCATTCCTTGCGGGGATGTTTCTGGCTTATATGGGCGATCCTCTGGCGGACTGGCTTGAGGACCGTGGGTTATCACGAAGATTTTCCGTTGTTTTGGTGTTTGTTTCGTTATCGCTCTTTTTTGCCCTTTTTCTCCTGTTCCTTATTCCTTTGCTGGGTCGGCAGTTGAGCTTAATTCAGGAATTTATTCCTGTTGCTGTTAACTGGTTTAAGTCCACAGCAATGCCACTTATGGAGCGGTATACCGGTATTGAAGCGAGTTCTTTTGAATTAGATGCAGTTCAGAAAGCGATTACCGGGCATCTGCAGCAAGCTGGTTCCATTGCAGGTTTTGTTCTGAAAGAAGTAGGACAGTCCGGTATGGCACTGATTGGTGCTGTTGTGAATATTGGTCTTATTCCGGTAGTTACTTTTTACCTGTTGCTGGACTGGGATCATTTGAAACTGAAGGTATTAAATCTTTTTCCTCGCCGCTATCAATCCTGGACAGAGGCTCTTGCCACGGAATGTGATGAGGTTTTAGGGGCTTTCATTAAGGGGCAGCTGTTGGTAATGCTTTGCCTGAGTGTGATCTACGCGACGGGCCTGTGGTTGGTGGGGCTTAAGCTGGCTTTATTGGTCGGTCTGATAGCAGGGTTAGCCAGTATTGTTCCTTATCTGGGGGCTATTATTGGTATCGGTGCAGGTTTGCTGGCGGGCTGGTTTCAGTTTGGCGACTGGTTGCCGTTGGTTTGGATCGCGATGGTATTTGGTGTGGGGCAGTTGCTGGAGAGTTTTGCCCTGACTCCTTTGCTGGTGGGGGATAAAATCGGTCTGCATCCGGTCACTGTTATTTTCGCTATTATGGCAGGTGGTCAGCTGGCGGGATTTGTGGGCGTTTTAATCGCACTGCCGGTTGCTGCTGTGGTAATGGTCTTGTTGCGGCATCTTCATGACTACTATAAAGATAATGATGAACCGGAAGGGACTTATGAGGGTGATGAAGACGATGAGGGTGATGAGGGCGTTGAAACTAAGTCCGCTGTCTGATCTTTTTCCGGGAACCAAAAAGCCGGTATCGCTGATGAAGTGACCCCATAAAGTTGGACACTTTATTATCCGGCTGCCATGGCCTGAGTTCGATATTCAACTGGACTCAGG
>JBLWSY010000019.1:0-87674 GCA_048270425.1 Oceanospirillum sp. | reverse complement strand
TCTTGTGACTTTTCCAAGATCATCCCGGCAAGCGCCCACACGAATTATCTGACTGAATTTTTAAAGAGCTTGTTGAGATCAAGGAGCGATGAATCGTTCGACTTGCTCAACCGAGGCTGCGTATTTTACAGAAGCAATCCTCGATGTCAACACTTATTTTCAATTTGTTTTCGAAGCGTCAATCTCAACAGAAGAAAAAGTGCTTTGAAAACAGAGTGTTAACCGTTGCTGAGAGACTTGCTCTGTGACAACGAGGGCGAATTATACGCACATCCGAAGGTAGTACAACCCTTAATTACAAATAAATGGCATTTTTTGTAAATTAACTACAAACACTGGCCTGCAGGCCACGGATGACAAGGCATTCGCGTTAGGAGATAAATTGATTACCCCTGCGCTAAACCATATCCTCCATCCCTCACACGCAGTGAGCACCACCACAATACAAAAAAGGCCCGCCAAGCAGAGAGACTTATCTCCACTTAACAGACCCTTATATTTGCGACGGTGCTTGTGACTGTGAATGCCAATTACCCAAAGATACCGGTCGCCATCACAGCACTGCAGCCAGATTTAAGCCAACGTCACTTTCGCGAACTGCTTTTTACCTGCCTGGCAGACATAGGTTTTAC
This sequence comes from Oceanospirillum sp., assembly GCA_048270425.1. Classification (GTDB taxonomy): domain Bacteria; phylum Pseudomonadota; class Gammaproteobacteria; order Pseudomonadales; family Halomonadaceae; genus Oceanospirillum. The sequence continues at coordinate 87,042 of JBLWSY010000019.1, read as the reverse complement.
CTTTCTGCAGTTTCATTGCCGGATCGGCAACTTCACCATCTACCTTAACACTACCCGCGGTCAGCATATCGCGCGCAGCCTTAGAGTTCTTGGTCAGACCTGCTTTATTGATTACCGCAGATACAGGCACCTCTTCCTGACCTTCGAAATCAACGGTCACTTCCGGAAGATCTTCCGGCAGCTCGCCATCCTTCAGACGGTTGCCGGCACCTTTATGGGCATTGGCAGCCGCTTCTTCATCATGGAAACGCGCCACCAGCTCACGGGCCAGCTCCATTTTAATATCGCGAGGATTTGCTCCCTCTTCTTCTACCGAGCGACGCAGTTCTTCAATCTCGCTCATCGGACGGAAACTCAGCAGCTCAAAGTAACGCCACATCAGCGAATCCGGCATAGACACGATTTTGCCGAACATCTCACCAGGGGCATCATTGATACCAACATAGTTGCCCAGCGATTTAGACATCTTCTGCACACCATCCAGACCTTCAAGGATTGGAACAGTAATACAGATCTGCGGTTCCTGACCGACTCCTTTCTGCAACTCACGTCCCATTAGCAGGTTGAACTTCTGGTCCGTACCACCAAGCTCAACATCCGCCTTCATGGCAACAGAGTCATAACCCTGTACCAGCGGATAAAGGAACTCATGAATTGAGATCGACTGATTACCTTTATAGCGCTTGCTGAAATCATCACGTTCCAGCATACGGGCAACGGTTTGTTGTGCCGCCAGCTGAATCATTTCAGAGGCAGACATCTTGCCCATCCAGTCGGAGTTAAAGCAGACTTCTGTCTTCTCCGGATCAAGAATCTTAAACACCTGCTCTGTGTAAGTCTTAGCGTTCTGCGCAACTTCTTCTTCAGTAAGCGGCTTGCGGGTAACGTTCTTACCAGTCGGATCGCCGATTCGACCGGTAAAGTCACCAATCAGAAACATCACATGGTGACCCAAATCCTGAAAGTGACGCAGCTTATTAATAAGAACAGTATGGCCCAGATGCAGATCAGGCGCGGTTGGATCAAAACCCGCTTTAATACGCAGTACCCGGCCACTTTCCAGCTTCTTGACCAGTTCTTCTTCTACCAATATCTCTTCTGTACCACGCTTAATCAGCGCCAAAGCTTCTGCAACGGAAGTCATCTATCTACCCTATGTCAATTTCGGCAACATATATCGAATGTTTTTCACCAATTGTAACTTGGAAAAAATGGCATACATTATAGCATTCAGGTACCGTTACCCAACGATTTCACCCATAGTTTCTGGTTTTATTTCTTATGCTTAGACGCGCACAACAATTAAAACACCATATTATTTTAGGCTTGATCATTCTTTTAGCTGTTGTGATCGCTCTTATTTCCAGCCAGGACGTGTCCGCTAAACGTATTGATATTCCTCTTGATCTGAGCATAGAAGAACGCGCGCAGACATGGCCGCGCCTCACCGATGACTGGAAATCTTATACCGTTCAGAAAGGAGAAACCCTTTCTGAACTTTTCTCTCGTGCTAACGTACCCGCATCCGAGCTTTACAAAATACTGCACAGTAAAGAGGTAAAAACAGACCTCTCTTTACTTATGCCGGGGCAGAACATCCATTTTATGCACGACCAGAACAAGAATCTGATCTCTGTACGCCTTGATACTTCTCCCCTCTCTCTATCTCTCTTTAAGCGTAATGACCAGGGTGACTTCATCGAAGAGAAACTGAGCCGGGAACCGGAGAAAGTGCTGCGCTATTCCGAAGGTGAGATTAAAGGTGCTTTCTTCACTGCGGGCGAAAATGCCGCCATGAGCCAGCAAACGATTATGGCGCTGGCGAACATCTTCGGTTGGGATATCGACTTCTCTCTGGATATCCGCCCGGGCGACAGCTTTAAAGTTCTTTATTATCAGGAATATCTGGATGGTGTTCGCTTCCGTGACGGCGACATCCTTGCTGCGGAATTCACCACTCAGGGACAAACCCATAAAGCTGTGCGCTACACCGATCAGTCTGGTAAAAGCGATTACTACTCTCCGGATGGCCGCAGCATGCGTAAACAATTCCTGCGCTCTCCAGTAGACTTTACCCGCATTAGCTCTCACTTCACCAAGCGACGCTTCCACCCGGTTCTGAATCGATTCCGCTCTCACCGTGGAACGGACTATGCGGCCCGTACTGGTACACCGATCCGTGCAACAGGTGACGGCAAAATCATCAAATCCCGTTTCAGTCGCAGCTACGGCAATCATGTAGTCTTGAAGCACGGCAGTCGCTATACCACGCTTTATGCCCATATGAGCAAGTACGGCCGGGGTATCAAAGAAGGCCGCAGCGTTAAACAGGGACAAATTATTGGCTATGTTGGCAGTACGGGCTTAGCCAGCGGGCCGCACCTTCATTATGAATTTCGTGTAAACGGTATCCATAAGAACCCTGTGACCATTAAATTCCCGGACGTGGAGCCTATTGCCAAAAAAGAGCGCGAGCGCTTTGATCAATATGCCAGCAACCTATTGAGTAACCTTGAGAATTATCCAAAACGCCAACTGGCTCAATTGGGCAATGAGTAATCTCTATATTGGGCTTATGTCCGGAACCAGTGCTGACGGTATAGACGCAGCACTGGTTGAATTTAAAGACGCTACTTTCCGCATTCATCACGCCATCGATATCCCTTATCAACCAGAGTTCAGAAAGCGTATTCTGGCGCTGGCTCTTAATGATGCCTGCTCAAAAGCAGAACTGGCTACCATCAGCGTTGAACTGGCAGATCTTTTTGCTTCAGCGGTCCATCAGCTCCTGAATTTAAGCGCTATATCACCGGCTCAGATTACAGCGATTGGTAGCCACGGCCATACTATTGATCACGCCCCCAACAACCCTTTGCCCTATACCTTCCAGATTGCAGACCACGCCCGCCTCACCGAGAAAACCGGTATTACGGTCGTCTGCGACTTCAGGACACGAGACGTTGCCGCTGGCGGTCAGGGTGCTCCTTTGGTTCCGGCTTTTCACCGCTGGTTGTTTAACGCTTCCGGCCAAAACTGCCATGATGCGGAAAAGGCTTTTATCAATATTGGCGGCATCAGCAATATCACCCTCCTCAAGAAAGGTCTCGGTTATGACTGTGGGCCGGGCAACTGCCTGATTGATTACTGGCATCACCGTCACACTGGCGAAAACTACGATGCATCTGGCAATACCGCTCGGCTGGGCAAGTTAGCCCCTGAGCTTTTCAACGGAATGATTGAAGAACGCTACTTCTCTGCGCCAGTACCCAAAAGTACCGGCAGGGAATATTTTAACCAACAGTGGCTGGACTCTTATCTTCAAGACAAGAGTTATAGCTGGCATGACATCAGCTTCACCCTTACAGCTCTGACAGCGAAAGTGATTGCCGATCAGCTCAATAATTATGAGTGCTGTGAAGCCTATATTTGCGGTGGCGGCAGCCATAACAATCTCTTACTGGAACAGATCCAACAGTACGCACCAGCGGTCAGCCTTAAGACTACGTCAGACCTGGGCATTGCTCCCGACTGGATTGAAGCCGCTGCTTTCGCCTGGCTTGCCCGTCAAACTCTTCTCGGACTACCCGGAAACCTCCCAACGGCGACTGGCGCGGCTGGCGAACGTATCCTTGGCGCCATCTATCCCGCCTGATCAGCGTAGCTTCGCAGAATCGAAAACAAAAAAGGCAGCTCAATGAGCTGCCTTTTTAATTCATACTGCCACTGTTTTTTATACGGTGAATGAAGATCCACAGCCGCAGGTCGTCGTGGCATTTGGATTTTGCACAAGGAACTGAGCGCCCTGCAAACCCTCCTGGTAATCCACAACTGAGCCAACGAGATAAGGATAGCTCATAGGATCCACAACCATTTTGACACCATCATTCTCAATGACGGTATCATCTTCCTGGTCGCTTTCATCAAAATCAAATCCGTACTGAAAACCCGAACAACCGCCACCTGTCACATACACACGCAACTTAAGGCTGGGATTCTGCTCAGCTTCAATCAATTCACGAACTTTGTTAGCCGCCGAATCAGTTAATGTCATGGCCTGGGGAATATATACGTCCGCCGTCATTGTTCGCTCCGAAAAAATCAATCAAAGTGAATTATCAGCTTAACCCACCAAAACAGTCAACTACTATAGCTTTTGAACCGGCAAATCAAAACCAGAAGCAAAAAAGCCCGCACCTGTCTCCAGATACGGGCCCTTTACGGAGAAAGACTCAGGCTTTGTTGCCCGAAGTCGCTTCCGCTTTTTTGTCCTGAGCAGCGGCAACCGGAGTGGCACCTACCGCCTTCACAGCAGGCTTAGCGTCTGCTGCCGGCTTGGCTTTCGTATCGACTTCTTTAGTGATACTGCCCTCTTCGAACGCTGGCTTTTCGTGGGTCACATTCTTTGGCATAGCAGGACGATTCTCCGGCTTACCACGATAGCGATGCATCAGGTTACCGCTTACCTGGGACCCCATAACCATCTCAATCATGTTGTAGAAGATATTACCTTTCACTGCAGCACGGGAAGCCAGTTCAATGTGCTCGCAGGAGTGGATATCACCGGATACCTGTCCATTTACAATGACGTGAGGCGCGGAGATTTCACCAACAACCACACCTTTTTCGCTGATACGGACAACCGCCTTTGAATCATCATCGGCAATGATATTACCAAACACCTTGCCATCAATATGTAAACCACCGCTGAAGTGGAGATCACCAACGATTTCTGCTTTTCCTGACACCAAAGTATCAAAGTGATGAGTACTTGGTTTGCTGTTATTTCCAAACATGCCTAAACGGCCTCCTGAACTGACCATTCATAATTCTTTTCAACCCGCATCGCCTTACGGCCAGTAGACTGCAGAATCACTTCAATTTTTTCTGGTTTAAAACCTTTCGGCAGAACCATTTCGCCACTTACGTTCTGAAAGAAGCGAAAACGGAACCGAACCCCCAGATCTTTTACGTCCGGTGACAGATCACGCAGTGGCAATACTCGACGAGTCGTCCCCTGAAGACCAACCACGCTTACCAATGCACGCCCTTCGATATAGTTATTGTTGTCCGCGACCTGAGTCAGCACCAACTTAAAGCTGAAACGTGACGGGTTCAGAGTTTTAGCCACAGCCCAGCTTTCGACCCTTAGGCCTTTATCTTCGCTGCTGGGAGCCATTACCCGCTTGTAGAAGGTAACTTCGTTTTCAAGCTGAGCAATTCGGGCATTAAGCTCCGTTATGGTGTTACGGACTTCTGCATAAGTTTTCTGGTCAATTTGGTTGCCACGGGAAAGTACGGCAACTTTTTGACGCAATGTTTCGTTTTCTTTCTCTAACTCTGTCAGAGTATCGCGCAATTCATCACGCTCGATTACGGCGGAACGGCGCTCTTCCCAACCCTGGTATTGGCCGTAACCAAACCCGGCAAGAACAATCACGATCAGAAAAAGCAAAAAAGCCGTACGGCGTACAAAGCGCTCCATTGGGCTATATGAGACAATTTCTAACTGATCCTGTTTACTTCCTTTGACCATTGTCATACCTGGTAACTCATTATTGTTATGGTTAAGGCATCAAACCCACCTGGTTGAGACCCGCTTTCTCCTCAAGACCGAACATGAGGTTCATATTCTGAATGGCCTGTCCGGAAGCACCCTTAACCAAATTATCGATCACGGATAATACCACAACCTTGTTGCCATTCTGGGGCCTGTGCAACGAAATTCTACACATATTTACACCCCTTACACTCCGGGTTGCCGGATGAGAACCGGCAGGCATTACGTCTACAAAAGGCTCATCCCTGTAGCGATCTTCATAGAGTTTCTGAAGATCAGCATCCTGTCCATCCAGCAAATCCGCATAAACCGTGGCATGAATACCACGTATCATTGGCATCAGATGCGGCACAAACGTCAGACCAACTTCTTTGCCCGCGCCACGATTCAGCTCCTGAGAGATCTCCGGAAGATGACGATGGCCGGATGCACCGTAAGCCATTACGGACTCACTGGTTTCACACAGCAAAGAGCCCACTTTAGCACCACGCCCCGCACCACTAACACCGGACTTACAATCCGCTACGATCTCGGGCTTAACAATGCCAGCCTCCAGCAGAGGCAAAGCCGCCAGCTGAACTGCTGTCGGATAACAACCCGGAACTGCAATCAGGCGCGCAGACCTGATTTTTTCACGCTGAGTTTCCGGCAGGCCGTACACCGCTTCCTTCAAAAGCTCAGGTGCACCATGAGGCTGACCATACCACTGCGACCAAAGCTCCGGATCACGGATACGGAAATCAGCAGAGAGGTCGATTACACGTCCACCACGTTCTAGAATATCCCCCGCAAGACTATGCGCAACACCATGAGGTGTTGCAAAGAAGACGACATCGCAGGCAGACAAAGCATCCGCATCCGGCACAGTGAATTGCAGATCATAATGCCCACGCAGATTCGGGTACATATCAGCGACGGCAAGCCCCTCTTCAGATCGTGAAGTGATCACTTCAACCTGAGCTTCAGGGTGTTGCGCTAACAAACGTAATAACTCAACTCCGGTGTAACCGGTTCCGCCAACAATACCGACTTTAATCACTGTCGCTCTCCACTGTTCAGTCCTGGATCGAACTCTTGAATCGAATCCCGGTATAATACACAAAACTCAGGGCTTATGTATGCTACCCCACTTGATCATTGGACGTCATTTTGGCTAATAACCTGTTCCGGAAAGCGTTTTTTCAACGCCTGACATTACAGCACTTCCGCGAGCGCTTGGCTCATCTGGATGCGCTACCTCAATTAGCACTGCTCGGACTGATATCCGGTATCGCAACAGGCGGCGTCATGGTGGCTTTTATCATCAGCCTGAATACCCTGACAGAGCTTTTGCTGGGAATTGAACCCGAAAACCATGAGGCGCTGCCTCTGATCACCCGTGTTTTGTCACCGATTATGGGCTGCCTGCTGCTGGCTCTTATTTTCAGGCTGTCAAAGAAAAGGTGGCGGGCTTCCGGCGTCGGCCATGTCATCGAACGCTTTACCTTTAATCAGGGGCATATGCCCTGGTCTAATGCTATTAGTCAGTTTTTTAATGCGATCGTTGCTCTTGGCAGTGGTCTTTCAGCGGGCCGTGAAGGTCCTGCAGTGCATATGGGCGCCAGTATCAGCAGTCTGATGGGCGTTCATCTGAAGTTACCCAACAATAGTATACGTTTGCTGGTAGGCTGCGGCTCTGCGGCAGCCATTGGTGCCTCTTTTAACACGCCGATCGCCGGTGTTATTTTTGCCATGGAAGTGATCATGGCGGAATACACCCTCGTGGGCTTTACTCCGATTATTCTCGCCTCAGTAACCGGCACCGCATTAAGCCAATGGTTACTCGGTGGTGAAAGCCTGTTTGATGCAACGCCCCAAGCCCTATACACGCTGGCAGAGCTTCCATGGGTTTCTGCCAGCGGGATTATTGTTGGCATATTTGCCGCGCTCTTTATCAGTTATTCCGGCCTGTTGTTCCGAACTCATCATTGGCCGGTAGAAGTACGCTTTCTGTTAGCTGGCCTTCTTACGGCCATATTTGCCGCTTTTCTACCGGCACTTATGGGTAGCGGCTTTGATCTGGTTAATCTTTCCTTTGATGGCGAGCTGGGCCTTGGACTCTTACTCTTTCTGGCGATCTGCAAACTACTGCTGACAGCAACAACCTTTGGCCTTGGGGTACCCATCGGCATTATCGGCCCCATCATGGTTGCCGGTGGTCTGTTTGGTGCCGCAACAGGCCATATCGGAGCTTTCCTGGCGGGAACACAGATATCAGACATCAGCATCTACGCGATGATCGGCATGGCCAGTATGATGGCTGCCTGCCTGCAGGCTCCTCTTGCGGCCCTGATGGCACTAATGGAACTGACCGCCAATCCCCATATCATTATGCCAGGCATGCTGGCGGTGGTTTCCGCAACACTCACCAGCCGCTATCTGCTACCGGACCACCCCTCTATCTTCCAATACGCGCTGGAGCTGAAAGGGCTGAAACTGCACGATCCGGCCCTGTCTCAGATACTGAGCCGCACGGGTATCAGCGCAGTTATGAGTCGTGATTTTAAACGCTGTACCAACCGGATGAGCCTGGGGCTGGCAAAAACAATTCTGGCGGCGAAACCCCGATGGCTGCTGATCCATGAAGACGACAACAATCATTTTGTGCTCTTGCCTACCGCTGATCTCGCTAATCACCTTTATTTGCGCATCCAGGAAGGCAAAGAAGAACCCAGCCAGATTCATTTGAACGATGTCCCTTCAGAAGACAGGATCAGCGCTAGCCCTCTGCCGCAAACCGCAACACTGGCTGAAGCTCAGTCCCGGGTTGCCGATATGCGCACCGATGCCCTCTACATCACAGGTACGAATGGCGAAGTGATCGGGATTGTCACACCGGAAATGATCGAATCTTTTTACCGATAGCAAATACACCGTCAAAGACGGCTGATGTAAGGAGCAAACATGGACTTTTTATGGGTTAAAGCTTTTCACCTGATGGCAATTGTCACCTGGTTCAGTGGTCTGTTTTATCTGCCCAGACTTTATGTTTATCACGCCGAAACTACTGATGAAGCCGGCAACGAACGTTTTAAAATTATGGAACGTAAGCTTTATCGCGGCATCACTACGCCTTCGATGATTGTTGTGGTCGCGCTAGGTGCGTGGTTGCTGAGCATGAATCCCGCTTATTACCTGTCCCAACCCTGGATGCACGCTAAACTGACTCTTGTAGTGCTACTGATTGGTTATCATTTTGCCTGTGGCCATTACCGCAAGTTGTTCGCTGAAGACAAAAATACCCGCAGCCATAAGTTCTACCGAGTCTTCAACGAACTGCCGGTATTTGCCCTGATCGGCATTATCATTCTGGTAGTCGTCAAACCTTTCGCGGGCTGATCAGCAAAGCCCCTCAGGCCATATCGAGAAGTTTGCGGTGGAGAAGTTCGCGGTGGAAAAGTTAATGGGAGTGCGATGATGAATTCAATTACGGTGGATAAAACCAGCCCAGCTGTCACTCTGGTTCTGGCAGGACATGACCCTTCCGGCGGTGCCGGTATTCAGGCCGATATTGAAACCATCCGATCGCTGGGCGGTTATGCGGCAACCGTTATTACCGCCACCACCACGCAGAACACCCACAACGTTCAGGGCATTCATCCGGTGAATGCCAATGATCTGATCACCCAGGCGCGTATGATTCTGGATGACCTGCCCATCGCCGCCATCAAAATCGGCCTTTTGGGCAGCATCGACAATATCGAAGCGATCCACACCCTGCTGAGAGATTATCCTCAACTGCCGGTGGTTTTTGATCCGATTCTTCGAGCCGGTGGCGGTAAAAACCTGACCACTCAGGAGATGGTTGCCGCCGTGAGTGACCTGTTACTGCCTCATACCACACTGCTGACGCCCAATACTCAGGAGCTGAAACAGCTCAGCCCCAATGCTGACTCCGTTGCCGCTCAGGCCCATCACCTGATCAGTCAGGGCTGCCAACATGTGGCGGTTACCGGCACTCATGCCGACACTCAGGATGTGATTAACAAGCTCTTCGGCAGCCATGGTGAAATGCAGAGCAAAAACTGGCCGAGATTAGCCGGTGAATACCACGGCAGCGGCTGCACCTTTGCCTCCGGCTGTGCTGCTCTGATCGCTCAGGGCGCGGATATCTGCAACGCTGTGGAGATGGCCCAGAACTTCACCTGGAAGAGCCTTGAACAGGCGCACAAACTAAGCGATGGCCAGCATCTGCCCAACCGTTTTTTCTGGAGCGGGCAAAGCTGACGCTGGCTTCTCTTTCTTACTTTCAGAACATCTAGCTTCAGGACACCAGTCAATCCATGACCGCCTCACACGCCATGACAACATCACACTCTGACCGATTTCTTCAGGCACTGAACACCTCTGCCATTTACGCCATTACCGACAGCAAACTGATGCCCGGCGAGCTTCTGTTCGAGAAAGCCGAAGCGGCGCTTAAAGCGGGCATCGGCTGCCTGCAGTATCGTGAAAAAAGCGCTGACCCGGTGGAAAAGAAACAGCGCGCAGAGCGCTTGCTCACGCTATGCCGCCAATATAACACCCCACTGATTATCAATGATGATCTGGAACTGGCCCTTGAGATCGATGCTGATGGCGTACATCTGGGACAGAGTGACGGTTCACTCACTGACGCCCGTGCACGACTGGGTGTGGATAAAATATTGGGTGCGACTTGTCATGCGTCTCTGGAGCTCGCACAACAGGCTCAGGATGCCGGGGCGGATTATCTGGCCTTTGGTCGTTTCTTTCCCTCGGCCACCAAACCCGATGCACCACCGGCACCGCTGGAACTGATCGCTGAAGCCAAAGCCCGTTTTCAGCGCCCTATCGTTGTGATTGGCGGGATTGATCAGAGCAATGCCGACGTCGTTTTTGCTCAGGGGGCGGACATGATCGCCGTGGTTAACAGCCTGTTTGCCGATGACAATCCGGCAGATGCCTTAGCCGCTTTTCCACAACGCTGAGTACCATGTCGGGAGTTTTCTCGTACCGGATCAATGTTTAATCACGCTCAATGTGAATAACAGCAGGCAAAGCTGTATCACCTCGCCTTGCCTAGGTATGATGAGCCCATTTCTGGACATCATTTCCAGTAACAATTTCAGTATCTAATTATCAGTCACTGTTTATTAGTAACAACTATCAGTAACAACAGCTATAGGGAATCCTATGTCTACGTCAGAAAAGCTTTTTGCCAGCGCCCAGACCGTCATCCCGGGTGGCGTTAACTCTCCGGTACGTGCATTTAAAGGCGTTGGTGGTACTCCGGTATTTATCAAGCGCGCCAAAGGTGCTTACCTGTTTGATGAAGATGGCAAACAGTACATCGACTATGTGGGTTCATGGGGCCCTATGATCACAGGTCACGCCAACGACAAAGTACTGCAGGCAGTTAAAGATCGCCTGGATGACGGTATGAGCTTTGGCGCACCGACCGCGATCGAAACCACCATGGCCCAACGTATCTGCGAAATCATGCCGAACATCGAAATGGTACGCATGGTGAACTCAGGTACCGAAGCGACCATGAGTGCGATCCGACTGGCCCGGGGTTACACCGGCCGTGACAAAATCGTTAAGTTTGAAGGTTGCTACCACGGCCACTCTGACTCCCTGCTAGTAAAAGCCGGTTCCGGTGCTCTGACATTCGGTGAGCCAAACTCTCCGGGCGTTCCGAAAGCGCTGGCAGAACACACCATCACCCTGACCTACAACGATATCGATAACGTACGCGAGTGCTTCAAGCAGATTGGTGATCAGATCGCCTGCATTATCGTAGAACCTGTTGCCGGTAACATGAACTGCATCCCACCGCAGCCGGGCTTTTTGGAATGCCTGCGTGAAGTGTGTGATGAACACGGCACTGTTCTGATCTTTGATGAGGTGATGACAGGTTTCCGTGTATCTCTGGGCGGAGCTCAGGAGCGTTTCAATATCAAACCTGACCTGACCACACTGGGCAAAATCATCGGTGGCGGTATGCCGGTTGGTGCTTTCGGTGGTAAGAAAGAGATCATGTACCATATCTCGCCGCTGGGCCCGGTTTATCAGGCAGGTACTCTGTCCGGTAACCCTCTGGCGATGGCTGCCGGTATTGCTCTGCTGGACAGCATCAGCGAGCCGGGCTTCCATGATGCGCTGTTTGCGAAAGTCGACAAGCTGTGTGCAGGCCTTGAAGCCGCCGCAAAAGAAGCCGGTGTACCTTTTATCACCCAGAAAGCCGGTGGCATGTTCGGTGTCTTCTTCACGGATAAACCTGCTGTAACCGGTTTCGCAGATGTGATGGAATGCAACAACGATCACTTCAACAAGTTCTTCCACACCATGCTGGAAGAGGGCGTTTATCTGGCTCCGGCTTCTTACGAAGCGGGCTTTGTCTCTTCTGCCCACACGGATGAAGATATCGAGAAAACCCTGGCTGCTGCACGTAAAGCATTTGCGGCACTGAGCTAATCCGTTACCTTACGGATTAATGAGAGGTCTGATGAAGGTATTTCGTCAGACCTAAAGCTGATTGCTCCGGCGGGGATAAAACCCGCACTATGTCATCTGACATCACTCTGGCTTTCAAATGAGTCAGACGGAGCCTTCAGCCCCGAATACTGAATTTTAAGGAGATCGCCTGTGAGCCAACAGCTGATTGAGGCACTTCAGAACCCTGCTCTGTTTAACCATGACACCGGGGAATTTAAACTGTATCAAACCCATATCTCCTGGGTGCTGCTTACAGGCGATTACGCCTACAAAATCAAAAAGCCGATGGATTTCGGCTTTCTGAACTTCACCACACTGGAAAAACGTAAGTTCTTCTGCGAACAGGAAGTGAAGCTGAACAAGCGTCTGGCTCCGGATCTGTATCTGGATGTCCTGCCGATCTCCGGTAGCGAAGACGCACCTCTCTTAGGTGATGATTCCGCTCCCTTTGAATACGCCATCCGCATGAAGCAGTTTGACGGTGACCGTTTGCTGAGCAACCTGCAGGCAGAAGGGCTGGTGACCTCAGCTCATATCGATTCCCTTGCCCATCAGATCGCCGATTTCCACGCCGGTATCCGTCAGGCGGATGACAGTATGGTTCTGGGAAGCCCGGCCGAAGTATTGGCTCCGGCACAGCAGAACTTTGACCAGATTCGCGAGATGCTGAGCCAGAAGCCGCAACTGGATCAGCTGGCCCAGCTTGAAGGCTGGATGCAGGATACCTTTACCCGCCTGGAGCCCCTGTTTACCAAGCGCAAAAACTCCGGCATGGTGCGTGAGTGTCACGGTGATATCCACCTGGGTAACGTAGCTTTGATCCAGCAGGATGGCGAGGACAAAGTTACTCTGTTCGACTGTATCGAATTTAACGACGAGTTCCGCTGGATCGATGTCATCTCCGATGCCGGTTTCCTAGTGATGGACCTGGAAGCCCGTGGTGAGAAAGAACTGGCCCGCCACTTTATCAACCTGTATCTGGAACTGACCGGCGACTACGAAGGCATTCAGCTGCTGCCGTTCTACAAAGCCTACCGCGCCATGGTGCGCGCCAAAGTAACCCGCTTTATGCTGCTGGACCCGTCTATTGATGAAGCCGGTCGTGCAAAACTGGAAGCAGACTACCAGAGCTATATCGATCTGGCCGAGTCCTACACCGTATTTGAACAGCCTTTCATGCTGATCACCCATGGTGTTTCCGGTTCCGGCAAAAGCTCCGTCAGTCGCGGTGTGATTAAAGAAATGGGCGTGATCCGCATCCGTTCCGATGTTGAACGTAAGCGTCTGTTTGGTCTGACTGCCGATCAGGACAGTCACTCTGAGCTGAATGAAGGTATCTATACCCCGGAAGCCACTCAGAAAACGTATGAGAAACTGGCGGAACTGGCCGATTGCGTCATTCACTCAGCAACTCCGGTAATTATTGATGCGACGAACCTGAAGCGCTGGCAGCGTGATGCCCTGCGCGATAAGGCGGAACAGCTGGGCGTACCGGCTCTTACTCTGTCTTTTACCGCTTGTCAGGAAACCCTGGAACGCCGTGTCAAGAAACGCCACGCAGCCGGTAACGATGCCTCTGAAGCCGATCTGGCGGTTCTGCACAAGCAACTGGCCGATCAGGAAGCGATTGCACAGGAAGAAGCCGACTATACTATCATCGTGAATACCGACGAGGATGACGCCAGCACCAAGCTGCTGCTCAGCATCCGTCGCCAGTTCGGTCTGCAGCACTAAAAGCGGCACAGCTTGCCTAAGGAGCCGGTTATGAGCCAGAAGCCACATCTGTTAGATAACGTCCTGTACAAAATGCTACGGGACGAGGATATTGACGGCTTTAACCGCGCCCGTGCGGGCGGTGAAACAGCCGATCTGAGAAGCGGTGATTTTCGCGGCCTTGATCTCCGAGATCTGGACGCCCACGGATTGGATATGAGCAACGCCTATTTCCGCGGTGCAGACTTGCGCGGTATTGATTTCAGCCATACCCGCCTTGAAGGTGCCAGCATTGCTCAGGCCAATATCTCCGGTTGTCTGTTTCCGAAAGAGATTTCGGCAGATGAGCTGGTAATGTCACTGAATCACGGTACTCGCCTGCGCTATGACCGCGGCTGAAGAGACCAATGAACAGCGTAACCTCGAGCACCGTAACAACAGGCCATGGGTTGTCTTCAAACAATCGGCCCCTGTCATATTAACGTCACAACCTGCTTTTAAGATGGCGTTGTCCGAACAGGGGTTATAGTGTTCGAGGTTAGGAAACTAACCGCTTTTTCAGCCGTTTGCTTTGCAAACGGCTTTTTTACGTCTCGTTGTTTTAGAGATGACCTACGAGACAAACCTCCCAAACCAGCGGTCATCGATTTCTTCGATACAAAGGCCAGCCTTGAATATGTACCTCGAGAGCAGCTTAAAGAGAGAAACCATGTATATACTCTGCACTCTGGATGAGATCGAAAACAAAAGCAGCAAGGGTTTTCAGACGCCCATAGGCCCGCTTTTTGCGGTAAAGAAAAAGGATCAGCTTTACCTCTACGCTAATGAGTGTCCGCACTTAGGTGTCAATCTGGAATGGCAGCCGGATCAGTTTCTGGACAGCAGCAAACAGCTGATTCAATGCGCCATGCATGGCGCTCAGTTTCTGATCGATAGTGGTAAGTGTATTCACGGCCCCTGTGCCGGTCAGAAACTGAGGGCGATCCCATTCGAGATCAATGATCAGGGTGAAGTGATGCTGAGTACAGCGGACAGTGTAAGTCGCTCCCAGACCGCCTGAACCAGCAAAACGGATCAAAATATTTTAAGCGATCACGACAGGGATGGACTGATGCAGGGTGATAGCCTCGGCATCGATATCCGCTTTATAAGCCAGCACTTCAACACCGCTGACAAGAGCCTCTCTCAGCACCTCGCCGTAGGCGGCATCGATATGATCCGCCACGGAAACCTGCTCGATGCCGGTGTGGTTAACGCAAAACAGCAACACGGCACGATGACCTTCAGCCACCATCTGCTGAAGTTCGCGCAGGTGCTTCTGCCCCCTAGCGGTTACCGCATCCGGGAAAAAACCCCGGCCTTTACCGAATGACTCATCCAGCAGGGTGGCGCTTTTCACTTCGACGTAACAGTCCGGAAGGCCATCCTGTGTCAGCAGGAAATCGATGCGGCTGTTTTCCGTACCGTATTTCACTTCTGCTTTAACAGAATCGTAAGCCGCCAGTTCAGTAACAACCTTCTGCTCCAGTGCTTCTTTAACGATGCGGTTGGCCTGCGCCGTGTTTACGCAGATCAGATCCCCCTCAGGGGTTTCTGACAGCTCCCAGGTGCAGGGATATTTGCGTTTAGGGTTACCCGAGTCGGAATACCAAACGCGCCAGCCCTCACCCATACAGTTTTTCATTGAGCCGGTATTGGGACAATGCAGAGTGATCTGTCCGGATTCCGATACCGCCCCCGATAACTGCTCTGGTACCAATTCAGGCACGACATCCGCCATAAAGCGCTTATAGCGTTTTATCAGGGTGGCGGGCTGCAGAGGTGAGGACCAACGCATTGCTGTACTCTCCGATCTTTATATCTGCTTAAGCGCTCTTCTGGATAAAGCGTCCGATACGGGTTACCGCTTCTTCCAGCTTGTCGATGCTGGCAGCGTAGGCAAAACGCACCGTGGTACGGGCACCTTCAATGCCGAAATCCAGCCCCGGAGTCGTCGCCACGCCCTCTTCCTCCAGCAGATCCTGACACCACTGGAAACTGTCATCGGTCAGATGGTCGATACCGGCGTAGATATAAAACGCACCCTCAGGTGTGACCGGAATCGACATACCCAGCTCCCGCAGTGCCGGTAACAGATAATCGCGGCGACGGGCAAACTCAGCCCGACGTTCTTCCAGCAGAGCGATGGTATCCGGCTGGAACGCCGCCAGAGCCGCATATTGGGATGGCGTTGTTGCGGACAGGAAGACATTCTGCGCCAGCTTTTCCAGTTCCGGCATGGCGCACTCAGGTGCCACCAGCCAACCCAGACGCCAGCCGGTCATGCCAAAGTATTTCGAGAAGCTGTTGATGACAAAGGCGTCATCATTCACTGCCAGTGCCGTTTGCGCTTCCACACCGTAGGTCAGCCCCTGATAGATCTCATCACAGATCAGCGCCCCTTTTTTCGCGCTCACCGCCTGAGAGATCTCCGCCAGTTGCTCCAGGTTCACCAGCGTACCGGTGGGGTTCGATGGCGTCGCCAGCATGGCGGCACGGGTTTTATCATTCCAGTGCTGCTCAATATGGGCAGCGCTGAGCTGAAAGTGACTGTCGGCCCCCACAGGTATCAGCTGAGACTGACCTTCAAACAGGCGCATAAAATTGCGGTTACAGGGATAAGTTGGGTCGGCCATCATCACCTGATCACCGGGGTTCACTAAAAGAGCCGCCAACAGTAGCAGCGCACCGGAAGCACCGGGCGTGACCAGAATCCGAGCCGGATCGACATTCACGCCGTATGCGGTCTGATAATGTCCGGCGATCGCCTCTCTCAGCTCAGGAATACCTGCCGCCGGTGTATAGCCGGTATGACCATCCCGCAATGCCTGATGGCCTGCTTCAATCACCTGAGGTGGCGAAGTGAAATCCGGCTCACCAATTTCCATGTGGATAACATCACGACCTTCTGCCTGTAACTGACGGGCACGGGCTAATAAAGCCATAACATGAAAAGGCGCAATATCCGCAACACGGTTCGCCCACTGGAAATCCGACAGCGACATAGAAACTCCTAAAATGAAGCCTGGAACTGAAGAAAGCTGAAAGGCTCAAACTGAATACAGTCACTTTCAGCCGCACAGCCACTTTAATGAAGCCGAACATCATAGAGAAAAGTAAACCAAGTTGCAGCTTTGCCTGTATCAAAGCCTCTTTTCAGCACAAAAACAGTGACTAAGCCTGTAAAAAAAGATGAAAAAATGGGCGCAAAATTTGCTTTTTCCGCACTTTTCCGCTAAATAAGCAAGGCTTTCAAAAACGTGACAGGTTTTGTCCGTTGCTGAGGGTGCCAATGATGGACTATTTATCGGCGGGCATCCCCCAGACCACCAATAACACAATATGATGGGGCAGTCGTATGCCAGACAATGCAACCAACAACAACGAGCTGAAATCATTCGTGCCGTACGAGATGGCGGACGGCGAAGAGTATATGAATGATGAGCAGCTGGAGCATTTCCGCCAGATTCTGCTGAAGTGGAAACAAGAGTTGATGGAAGAGGTTGACCGTACGGTTCAGCACCTTCAGGAAGATGCGAACAACTTTGCCGACCCTGCTGACCGCGCGACTCAGGAAGAAGAGTTCAGTCTGGAACTTCGTACCCGTGACCGCGAGCGCAAACTGATCAAAAAGATCAACGAAGCCCTGAGTGATATCGATGAAGGTGACTACGGTTACTGCGAATCCTGCGGCATCGAAATTGGTATTCGTCGTCTTGAAGCACGTCCAACCGCAACCCTGTGTGTGGACTGCAAGACTCTGGCGGAAATCAAAGAGCGCCAGATCGGTGGCTAAGCCCCGACTCTGAGATAAAAGAACCAGCTTCGGCTGGTTTTTTTATGCCTGTTGTTTGCGTAATCTCTCTGTTTGATAAAGCCGATACACGACAGACTCATAAGAATCACCACCGGATACTGACCCAAACAAATACCATGACACCAGCAGCATCTTCCGCATCAGAAACGCCTTACGTCGGTCGCTTTGCTCCCACGCCTTCCGGTCCACTGCATTTTGGTTCTCTGGTGGCTGCCCTTGCCAGCTATCTGGACGCCAAAGTCCATAAGGGGCTTTGGCTAATGCGGATTGAAGATATCGACCCCCCAAGAGAACAACCCGGTGCCAGCGATTCCATCCTCAGGGCTCTGGAAGCTTTTGAGCTTTTCTGGGATGGAAAGGTGATGTATCAGAGTCAGCAGAATGAGCGCTATCAGTATCAGGTCAATCAGCTTCTTAATCAGGGGCTGGCTTACCGCTGCCAGTGCAGCCGAAAGCAGCTAAAAGCACATACTGTATATCCGAACAGCTGTCGTAAAAATCCACCTCCTGCGGAGGCTGACTGTGCCATTCGCCTCAAAACAGAGGGCGTTTTCAGCATTGAGGACAGAATTCAGGGTCACTGCCAATGGCCGATGGATCAGGTGGGTGACTTTATTATTCAGCGCCGGGATAAACTTTTTGCTTATCAGCTGGCAGTGGTACTGGATGATCATGAGCAGGGCATCAATCAGGTGGTTCGGGGCTACGATATTCTGGAAAGCACCCCGCGCCAGCTGCAGTTGCTGAAACACCTGAATCTGGCACCGCCGACCTATGCCCATATTCCGGTGATCGTACAGGCCAATGGCCAAAAGCTGAGCAAACAGAATCTGGCACCGGCCATCAACAGCAAAGAGAAGCATCAGCTGCTGCTTCGGGCACTGGCTGCACTGCAGATTTTTCCGGAGCAGGAGATACAGGCCTGCGCCTACTCTGATATTCTTCTCTGGGCTGCTGATCAGTGGGATCCATCCCGGTTAGCCATGAAGCAGGAGATTCCGGAAGCGGATCTGCTGTAATCGATCTGAAGCTTACAGGCTGTCTTCTACCGGCCTATAAGTCGGCAAGCGCCACTCAATCAATAAGAACAAAATAGCGAAATCGTCATGTATATGTACCGCTTGATTCTCTTTCTGGTATTTGCCGGCTACCTTTTCTCCCCGGTTCTGATGGACTGGTGGGGTGATAACAATGGCAGCTGGTATCGTCCCTACCTGGTCTGGGGGGCACTGATCGGCATCTCCATCTGGCTTGAGCAGAAGAGAAAACTTGATGAACTTTAGTTTCAGTCTCGGGCAGGTTTCCGCCATCGGCGTTGGCTACCTGCTGTTTCTGTTTACCGCTGCTTACGCTACGGAACGCCGTTGGTTACCGCGCAAACTGACCCGCCATCCTCTGGTTTATGTGCTGTCGCTGGGGGTTTATGCCAGTGCCTGGGCGGTTTATGGCTCAGTCGGTTTGGCCAATCAATACGGTTACGGTTTCCTGTCCTATTATCTGGGTGTTGCCGGAGCCTTCGTGCTGGCTCCTGTGCTGTTAGTGCCCATACTCAGGATTACCCGAACCTATCAGCTGTCATCACTGGCCGATCTTTTTGCCTTCCGCTTCCGAAGCCGCTGGATCGGAAGTCTTGTCACCGTCTTTATGCTGATGGGGGCACTGCCTTTATTAGCCCTGCAGATTCAGGCGGTAGCTGATTCCATCTATATCCTGACTAACGAAGCCTCACCCCACACACTGGCTCTCGGCTTCTGTATGGTGATGATCCTCTTCGCCATTCTGTTTGGTGCCCGACACACCTCCCTACGGGAAAAACATGAAAGTCTGGTGGTGGCGATCGCCTTTGAGTCCATCATCAAGCTGGTGCTGATGCTGGCGATTGGCGCTTACGTGCTGTTTGAGATTTTTGGCGGTTTTCAGGGACTGGATATCTGGCTGACGGCCCATGCAGATCAGTTGCAGGAACTGCAAAAACCGTTAGAAGCGGGTCAGTGGCGTACCATGCTGCTGCTCTTTTTTGCCGCAGCGGTGGCAATGCCACACATGTTTCACATTATCTTTACGGAGAACCAGTCCACCGATGTGCTGTTCCGCTCCAGCTGGGCGGTGCCTCTTTATCTGTTACTACTCAGTCTGCCGGTGCCGCTGATTCTCTGGGCAGGCATGGCGGAAGGCAACCCGCTGAAACCGGAATACATGGTGCTGGGTATCGGCATCAACGGTGCAGAAAACTGGGTGGGTATCTTTGCTTTTATCGCTGGTCTCTCGGCGGCAAGTGGCACCATCATTCTGGTCACACTGGCACTGGCGGCGATGACCCTGAACCACCTGGTGCTGGCGGTTTATCAGCCCGGTGCCAAGTTTGATATCTACAACTGGCTGCTCTGGTTCCGTCGTCTGCTGATCGGCCTGATTATTCTCGCGGCTTACCTCTTCTACCGTACTCTCGGGGTGAAGCATGATCTGGCCAGCCTTGGCCTGACCTCCTTTGTCGGCATTCTGCAGTTTCTGCCGGGAATTCTGGCGGTGCTCTACTGGCCAACCGCAAACCGGATCGGCCTGATCGCGGGTCTCTGCGCAGGTATCGGCATCTGGATTTTTGGCCAGGTGATCCCGCTGCTCTACAACATTGAACAGGTCACACTGCCGGCAACCAATCTGGTATTCCACTCCGGCGGCGATGGCTGGTATGAGGTCGCCCTGACCTCCATCATCCTCAACATTGTGGTCTTTATCTTCACTTCGCTTTTTTTACAGCCCAGCGATGAAGAGAAAGCAGGCGCCAGCTCCTGTTCTGTTGATGCATTATCCCGACCACACCGGTTACAGCTGAATGCCCGTACCTGTGAAGACTTTATCGGGTTTCTGGCGATCCCTCTTGGCAAGATGACTGCAGAACGGGAAGTGCATAATGCACTCCGGGATCTGCAGCTGGCACCGGAAGATGGCCGGCCCTATTCACTCCGACGCCTGCGCGACCGGATTCAGGCCAATCTTTCCGGCCTAATGGGGCCTGCAATCGCTCAGGAAATTGTTGATCAGTACCTGCCCTATCAGGCAAATGGCAGCAGTCATAACTCGGAAGATATTCACTTTGTTGAGACCCGGCTTGAGAACTACCGCTATCAGCTGACCGGGCTGGCGAAGGAACTGGATTCCCTGCGCCGTTATCATCGGCAAACCCTGCAGTACCTGCCTATTGGCGTCTGCTCGCTGGGTAACGACTTTGAGATTCTGATGTGGAACAACACTATGTCGGAACTCACCGGTATTCCGATGGATCAGGTCGTCGGCTCCCGCTTTGACAGTCTTCCGGAGCCCTGGAAAGGCTTGCTCGGTGAGTTCGTCAGTAGTCAGGCTCCTCATCTGTTTCAGAAAGTTCAGCAAGACAATGGCAAACCACGATGGTTCTCGCTGCACAAAGCCCATATTGAAGAACCTCTCTCCCATATGGGTGGCTCGGTGATCCTTCTGGAAGATCACACCGAAACCCAGCAGTTAGAGGAGGAGCTGGTGCACAGCGAGCGCCTGGCGAGTATTGGGCGCTTAGCGGCCGGTGTCGCCCATGAGATTGGTAATCCGATTACCGGTATTTCGTCTCTGGTACAGAACCTCAAATACGAAACCGATAATCCGGAAGTGATCTCAGAAACCGCCGATCAGATTCTGCAGCTGACTAAACGGGTAACACGTATCGTGCACTCGCTGGTGAGTTTTGCCCATGCGGGTCGCCATTCCAGCCAGGCAACGCAAGAACCCTTGCTGATCAGTCATGCTGTAGATGAAGCCGTAAACCTTATCTCCTTGAGTTCTAAGGGAAAAGATATCGCTTTTGACAACCAGTGCCCGAACGATCTCTACGTGATCGGTGACATCCAAAAGCTGATTCAGGTTTTTGTTAACCTATTAGGTAACGCAAGAGATGCCTCAGATGCGGGGGATAGTGTTACTATAACTGCTACCGTTCAGGACAATACCGCCCAGGTAAGCGTTACCGATCGTGGCTGCGGTATCCCTGAAGAACAGTTAGAGCATATTTTTGAGCCCTTCTTCACCACCAAAGATCCCGGAGAAGGAACCGGTCTCGGCTTAGCACTGGTCTACAGCATCATAGAAGAACACTATGGCCATATTCAGATCAGCAGCCCTGCAGACCGGACGCAAGGTCTTGGGACAGAGGTTACCATCACCTTGCCTCTCTACCATGCTGAAGCCAAAAGCGAATCCGCGTGGAATGACTAAATGAGCAAGATTCTGATAGTTGAAGACGAAGATATTATCCGTTCCGCTCTGAAACGTTTGCTGGAACGACATAATTTCGATGTCAACGAGGCCGGATCCGTCGATGACGCCCTGAGCCATCTGAAAAGTAACCGCTATGATCTGGTGATTTCCGACCTGCGCCTGCCAAAAGCACCGGGAACCGACCTGATTGAACTGGCTGAAGGTACGCCGGTTCTGATTATGACCAGCTACGCCAGCATGCGCTCCGCCGTGGATGCCATGAAACAGGGCGCAGTGGATTATATCGCTAAGCCGTTTGATCATGACGAGATGCTGGAAACGGTCAACCGGATTCTGATGCAGCGCCAATCCGAGCAACCGGCTCAAAGCCTTGTTGAAGAAACCGAAGCCGCTTCTACTGAAGCGGGCACTATGGGAATGATCGGCCACTGCGCTCCAATGCAGGTGGTTTATCAGCGCATCCGCAAAGTTGCGCCGACAGAAGCGACCGTTCTGGTTCAGGGTGAATCCGGTACCGGTAAAGAACTGGTCGCCAAAGCGATCCACAACCATAGTCGCCGTAAGGGCGAGCCCATGATCTCGGTAAACTGTGCCGCCATTCCTGAAACCCTGATCGAATCCGAACTGTTCGGTTATGAAAAAGGGGCATTTACCGGCGCAAACACCAACCGCAGCGGTCTGGTGGAAGCTGCCGATGGCGGCACTCTGTTCCTTGATGAGATTGGCGAGCTGCCTTTAGAGGCTCAGGCACGTCTGTTGCGTGTGCTGCAGGAAGGTGAAATCCGCCGTATCGGTTCGGTACAGTCGAAGAAGGTTAATGTGCGCCTTGTCGCCGCAACTCACCGCAATCTGAAAAAGCTCTCCAGCGAAGGCGAGTTTCGTCTTGATCTCTATTATCGACTGAATGTTATGGAGATTGCTCTGCCCGCACTGCGTGAGCGTGGCGATGACATTCTCGAAATTGCCGAATTCCTGCTCGGTGAAGCCTGCAAACGTATGGATCGCCCTAACCTGCGTTTCAGCAAGCATGCTACCGATGCCATCATGCAGCATGACTGGCCGGGTAACGTACGTGAGCTGGAAAATGCTATCGAGCGTGGCGTTATTCTGGCGGAAGGCAATCTGATCCACAGCGATGATATGGGTATTGTGCCCGAAGTTGTCGCACCGATGCGTATGCCACCTCAGGCTCAGTCAGCATTACCGTCTGTGAGCATGGCACCAGCCCCTCAACGTTCTGCTGGCCGAAATGACGGCACCAAGGCACCTGAAGATCTGTCACTGGAAGATTACTTCCAACATTTTGTCCTGGAGCACCAGGATCAGATGAGCGAAACCGAACTTGCACAACGCTTGGGCATCAGTCGGAAGTGCCTCTGGGAGCGACGCCAACGCCTCGGAATTCCAAGAAAAAAAGCAGCAACCAAAAAGAGCGGGTAAAACCCGCTCTTTTTTATTGATCTTCGTCAAAGCCCCTATGACCAGCACGTCAGGGTGACAATTTCATAGTGTTACCGTAACACACAGACACCGGGCCAAATAATGGTTTCACCGGTAACAATCTTCTGTTTGGTCTCAGGCGAACTTTTGCCAGTAATACGTAACCTATTGATTTTAAATGTATTTAAAAAAGATGGCACACCAAGTGCAATCTATACGGGCAAGAACAACAAGAACACGGTTAACTAACAGCCAACTCAATAAAAATAATAACTGGCAGATTTTGTAACGCTCCAAAACAAAAATAAAAATCAGAGCGGAAAAAAATCAGGCATCACCGGAAACAACAACAATAAATATCCGTTAAATGCCAAACCTGAAACAACAACAATAAATCAGGTCAAAGTTAACCTCAGCGAACTCGTGCATCTCAGGCCCGCAACAACAATAAAAAAGCGGCGCTTTAAGATGCCAGCCCGAACAACAAAAATAAAATCCGGGCTGAGAAAAATCCTTGGATTAATTGTTTTGAATACGAGGCGGTCCAAACCAGAAGTAGTGATACTTCGCATTGGAAAACAAAAATAACAAGGCATCAGCCACCAAGGTTTGTCACCGATAGACTGTCATTGCGTATTCAGAGCGATTTACCGAAGTCTGACATACCGTCCGCATGGATGTGGACAGTTCCGGCGGGGCCAATTTGGCCCCGCTTTTATTTTTAGGGTACACTCCCCTCTCCTATTCAGAGATTCAAGACCCAGCGATGCTAAAAGGAATTCCTTCTTTTCTAAAGCGTCCCGGTGATTCAATTCGGCAGCTGCTTAAATCAGAGCGGCCAAAGCAATCCGAAAAACACGAATTGCGCATCGTTTCCCGTGACGAACACCCCATCAGCCGCTCCGGCATTTCAGAAAGCGCTTTGAAAGTGCTCTATCGCCTGAAAAAAGCAAATTATGATGCCTTTCTTGTAGGCGGCTGCGTTCGTGATGCGCTTTTGGATCTGCACCCGAAAGATTTTGATGTAGCCACCAATGCAACCCCGGAACAGGTCAACAGTCTATTCCATAATGCCCGCATTATTGGCCGCCGCTTCCGCATTGTACATGTTCGCTATGGTCGCGAAATTATTGAAGTGACTACTTTTCGGGCACCTCATGATACGTCGGATGCCAAGTCCCATGCGTCTCAGACCGATCAGGGACTTCTGGTTCGCGATAATGTTTTCGGCACCATTGAAGAAGACGCGATGCGTCGTGACTTCACCATCAATGCTCTCTACTACAATATCCGCGACTTCTCGATCCATGATTATGCCGGTGGTATCCGCGATATCGAGCAACGCCTGATCCGTATGATCGGCGATCCGGAAACCCGCTATCGGGAAGATCCGGTTCGTATGCTGCGTGCGGTTCGATTTGCCGCTAAGCTGGACTTCCAAATCGAGCCCGCAACTGAAGCACCTATCCGCGCATCTGCTAATCTGTTGCGCCAGATTCCCGCTGCCCGCTTATTTGAAGAGGTGTTGAAACTTTTCCTCTCTGGTCAGGGCGTTGAAACCTTTAAGCTGCTGCGTGAATACCAGCTGTTTGGACAGCTCTTCCCATATACAGAAGACGCGCTGCAAGAAAGTCCTGAACGGGAAGCCTTTATTATCCGCGCGCTGGAAAATACCGATAAGCGCATTCGCCAGAATAAGCCGGTCACACCGGCCTTCCTGTTCGCTGCTTTGCTATGGCCAGTGGTTCAGCGAGCTTTTGGCGATATCATCCGATCTGGTATCCCGCCTGTTCCCGCCATGCAGCAAGCAGGACAGCAGGCAACGGCAGCTCAGGTGGACTTCACCTCGATTCCTAAGCGTTTCAGCCAGCCGATGCGTGAGATTTGGGAATTCCAGTTGCGTCTTGAGCGCAGGCAGGGCAAACGCGCCTTCCAGACGGCAGAGCATCCGCGCTTCCGCGCTGCTTATGATTTTCTGGTACTACGGGGTGAGACCGGTGAAAATGTCCAGGATCTGGCGCAATGGTGGACCGATTTTCAGGAGAGCGATACCCACTCCCGACGCAACCTAGTTCAACATAGCGAGCAGAATGAGAAACCTGCTCCGCGCAAGCGCCGCCGCAGGCGCCGCAGTAACAGCAAGGGTAGCCACCCAAGCGGCCCTCGGAAATCTCAGGACTAAGTGGCAGCATGACAGTAACTCATACCGCTTATATCGGGCTGGGCAGCAATCTGGAAGATCCGGTTCAACAGCTAAAAACCGCGCTACAGGAACTGGATCAGCTGCCCGATACCCACCTGACTCAAGCATCTTCTTTATATAGCAGTAAACCGGTTGGTCCTCAGGATCAGCCGGACTTTGTTAATGCCGTCGCCAAATTGCAAACCCGTCTTGAACCCTTAGCACTTCTGGACCGACTTCAGGGACTGGAACAGGCTCATCGTCGGATTCGTGAACGCCACTGGGGCCCACGAACACTGGACCTCGATCTGTTACTGTTTGATGACCAAATCATTTCTCATCCCCGCCTGATCGTCCCCCATGCACACATGCATGAGCGGGGGTTTGTACTGTTACCTCTGGCCGAAATCAGCCCCAATTTGTCCCTCCCCGGTAAAGGTTCTATTACAGACATTCTGTCTAATATCGCGACAGATGACTTGCAGATACTGACAAAGTCAGAGTAAAGTTACCGCAGCTTGTTACCTTTAGATGCAGGTAACGTCAAAGTAACACATTCCGAAACGCCCACCGCCACAAGCCGTGGGCGTTATTGTAATGGCGGAACATAATAATGAAGACAGTGACAATCAGTACACTGAATAAGCTAAAACAGGCTGGTGAAAAATTCAGCTGCCTGACTGCGTATGATGCAACTTTCTCAGGGCAAGCAAGTCAAGCCGGAGTCGAAGTACTTCTGGTGGGTGACTCTCTGGGTATGGTTCTGCAGGGACATAACAGCACACTGCCGGTAAGCGTTGACGATATAGTTTACCACACACACTGCGTAGCCCGTGGTAACAAAGGCGCGCTCTTAATGGCTGACATGCCCTTTATGAGTAACGCGTCAACCGAACAGATGCTACTTAACGCAGGCAAGCTTATGCAGGCCGGCGCGCACATGGTCAAAATCGAAGGCGAAGCCTGGTTAGCAGAAGGTATTACAGAGCTGACCCGTCGCGGCGTTCCGGTTTGCGCACATTTGGGGCTGACGCCGCAGATGGTCAATCAGTTTGGCGGCTATAAAGTGCAGGGCAAAACCGAGGCGGCTGCCCAGGCGATTATTGAAGCCAGCCAAAAACTGGTGGATGCAGGTGCCAGTACCATCCTTCTTGAGTGTGTCCCCTCCGAAGTAGGTCGTTTGGTGACTGAAGCGGTATCCGTGCCGGTTATCGGAATCGGTGCAGGCCCACACACGGATGGTCAGATTCTTGTTCTTCAGGATATGCTCGGCATTACTCTGGGTCATACCGCTAAGTTTGTGAAAAACTTTATGACCGACGCCTCAACCATTCAGGAGGCACTGAGCAACTATCATCAGGAAGTGAAAGCCAACACCTTCCCTGCTGAGGAGCACTGTTTCTCATGATTTTGTGTCACACCATTGCTGAGCTTCGTTCTGCTATTGCAGAGCGTCGTGGGAATGAGGGCGGCAAGGTTGCCTTCGTTCCAACGATGGGCAATTTGCACTCCGGCCATATTCATCTGATCCACGAAGCCCATAACGAAGGCAGTACTGTGGTTTGCAGTATCTTTGTGAATCCGATGCAGTTCGGCCCCAATGAAGATCTGGACTCTTATCCGCGTACTCTTGATGCTGACAGCGAGAAGCTGGCTTCCGCTGGTTGCCACATTCTTTTTGCTCCGTCTGCCAATGAAATCTACCCTAACGGTCTGGACAGCCAGACGCAGGTGAATGTACCTGAACTGGGTGAAGAGCTATGCGGTGCTGCCCGCCCAGGTCACTTTACCGGTGTTACCACCGTGGTCAGCAAGCTGTTCAATATTGTTCAGCCCGATGTGGCTTTGTTTGGCCAGAAGGATTTTCAGCAGTTGGCGATTATCCGCAAGATGGCACAGGATCTTTGCATGCCACTTGAGATCAAGGGTGTACCGACGGTACGTGCAGAATCCGGCCTGGCACTGAGCTCTCGCAATGGCTACCTGACACAGGAAGAGCTGGCACAAGCACCTGCTTTGTATCAGACATTAGTCAAAATTCGTCAATCGATTGAAGCTGGCGAGACAGATTTTGATAAACTCTGCCAGCTAGGCAAGGCTGAGCTGAGCTCACAGGGTTTTACACCCGATTATCTGAGTGTTCGTCGCCAGTCTGATCTGAAAACCGCTGACCGTAAGGATGCCCAGTTGGTTATTCTGGCCGCAGCCCATCTGGGCAAAGCACGACTGATTGATAACATCGCATTTGCGTTGAATCAATAATAACATTACGGCATACTGCGTAACTTTGCTGCCATTTGCAGTAAAAGCGCATGCTTCTATAGCATTTCCAGTGTGCTTTTCAATAAAGCATTTCAGAAAGAAATAAAGGTTAATCATCATGCAATCCATCATGCTTAAAGCAAAGCTGCATCAGGCTCGTGTCACTCACGCGGTACTGGAGTATGAGGGTTCTTGCGCTATTGACGGCAACTTGCTGGATATGGCCGGCATCCGTGAATACGAGCAAATTCAGATTTACAACATTGAAGGTGGCCAGCGCTTTACGACCTACGCAATCCGTGGCGAAGAAGGTTCCGGCATCATCTCTGTTAATGGTGCTGCGGCCCACCAGGCCAAAGTTGGCGATCGTGTCATCATTTGCGCCTACGCGAATTACACTGAAGCTGAGCTGGCAAACTTTAAACCGGCCCTGATCTACATGACTGAAGGCAACGACGTTAGCCACACCAGTAACGCGATTCCGGTTCAGGTTGCTTAAGGGCAATACTTGCTGAATTACGAAAAAAGCTGACCTTAGGTCAGCTTTTTTTTTGTCATCATTTAGGCGTATTCTGTCTCTGGAACTGCAAAAAAGTGCTATGCTGCATAGCACAAAAAGATCTCTATCTGATTAAAAAGGAAATACCTATGCAAGACGTTGTTATCGTCGCCGCCGGTCGTACAGCAATCGGCAGCTTTAACGGTGGTCTGAGCTCTGTTTCTGCCAGCGATCTGGGCGCCACTGTTATCAAGGGCCTGTTAGAAAAAACCGGTATTGATCCTAAGCAGGTCGACGAAGTGCTGCTGGGTCAGGTATTAACAGCAGGCTGCGGTCAGAACCCTGCACGTCAGGCTGCAATCAAAGGCGGTCTTACCGAAGCAACGCCTGCTATGACAATCAACAAGGTTTGTGGCTCTGGTCTGAAAGCGCTGCACCTAGCGACTCAGGCAATCCGTTGTGGTGATGCAGATCTGATCATCGCGGGCGGCATGGAGAACATGTCTTTGTCTGCGCACGTTCTGCCTAACTCCCGTAACGGTCAGCGCATGGGAAACTGGGCGCTGCAGGACAGCATGATTGTTGATGGCCTGTGGGATGCCTTTAACGATATTCACATGGGTATCACTGCAGAAAATCTGGCAGAGAAATACGCCATCAGCCGTGAAGAGCAGGATGCATTTGCTGCTCAGTCTCAGCAGAAAGCGGAAGAAGCAATCAAGGGCGGCCGTTTTTCTGACGAGATCATTCCAGTAACCATTCCACAGCGCAAAGGTGATCCGGTTGTTTTCGACACTGACGAAAACGCCCGTTTCGGTACTACTGCTGAAAAACTGGCCGCTATGCGTCCGGCATTCAAGAAAGACGGTACCGTAACTGCTGGTAACGCATCTACGCTGAACGACGGTGCAGCGGCCGTAATCCTGTGCAGCGCTAAGAAAGCGGAAGAGCTGGGTCTGCCGGTTCTGGCCAAGATCTCTGCTTACTCCAATGCAGGTGTTGATCCTAAGATCATGGGTATTGGTCCTGTTCCTGCGACTCAGCGCTGTCTGGAAAAAGCAGGCTGGGATATTAACGATCTGGATCTGGTTGAAGCGAACGAAGCTTTTGCTGCTCAGGCACTGAGTGTAAATAAAGAGCTGGGCTGGGATACCGGTAAAGTAAACGTGAACGGTGGTGCTATCGCCTTGGGTCACCCGATTGGTGCATCCGGCTGTCGCGTACTGGTTAGCCTGGTTCACGAAATGATCAAGCGCGATGCGAAGAAGGGTCTGGCGACTCTGTGTATCGGTGGTGGTCAGGGTGTTGCGCTGGCGGTTGAACGCTAAGCATCACACTTTGCATTTACAGTAGCCTGCCAGCCGCAGGTTGCTGTGCGGTACAAACAGCAGATATAAAAAAACCTCGCAATGGCTGCATCAGCTTTGCGAGGTTTTCTTTTATCAGGTGTCTGCCTTTGATATCAAAAACAGACGCCTGAAGACCAAGAGCAAGCCTTACTCTGCAGCTTCTGCCAGAGTCGCTGCTTTCTCTTCGTCGGTTACTTCTTTAATGCTCAGCTTAACGCGGCCACGGTTGTCCACGTCCAGAACCTTAACAGCAACCATGTCACCTTCTTTCAGGTAATCGCTCACTGCGTTAACACGCTCTTGTGCAATCTGAGAGATGTGCACCAGACCGTCCTGACCCGGCAGGAAGTTAACGAAGGCACCGAAGTCCGCCAGGCGAACAACCTTACCTTTGTACACAGTACCGATCTCAGCTTCAGCAGTGATGCCAGCAACTTCGTTGATCGCCATCTGCGCTGCAGCTTTATTTTCTGCGTAGATCTTAACCAGACCCGTGTCGTCGATATCGATAGATGCGCCAGTACGCTCACACAGTGAACGGATGGTTGCGCCGCCTTTACCGATTACATCACGGATCTTCTCAGGATCAATCTTGATGGTAGTCATCGCAGGTGCGTTCTCAGACAGATCTTCACGACCTTCGCTGATCACTTTATTCATTTCACCCAGGATGTGCAGACGTGCTTTGTTGGCGCGCTGCAGAGCCACTTCCATGATCTCTTCGTTGATACCTTCGATCTTGATATCCATCTGCAGAGCAGTGATACCTTCAGCAGTACCGGCAACTTTAAAGTCCATATCACCCAGATGATCTTCGTCACCCAGAATGTCGGTCAGTACAGCGAAGCCTTCGCCCTCTTTAACCAGACCCATTGCGATACCGGCAACCGGTGCTTTCAGAGGTACACCAGCGTCCATCAGAGCCAGAGATGCACCACATACGGAAGCCATGGAGCTGGAACCGTTGGATTCAGTGATCTCGGATACCACACGGATGGAGTACGGGAATTCTTCTTCAGTCGGCAGAACCGCCTGAACACCACGACGAGCCAGACGACCGTGACCGATTTCACGACGCTTAGGACCACCCATGAAGCCCGCTTCACCGACAGAGTATGGAGGGAAGTTGTAGTGCAGCATGAACGGGTCGCGAACTTCACCGGCCAGAGACTCGCTGATCTGTGCATCACGGGCAGTACCCAGAGTTGCAGTAACGATCGCCTGAGTTTCACCACGGGTGAACAGCGCAGAGCCGTGAGTTTTCTGCAGCATGCCAACTTCAACGCGGATATCACGAACAGTATCCTGATCACGACCGTCGATACGTGGCTCGCCATTTACCACAGACTGACGAACAATCTGTTTTTCAATGCTTGCGAATGCAGACTTGATCGCATCAGCAGTCGGGCCTTCTTCATTAGCCAGTTTTTCAACCGCTTCCGCTTTCAGCTCGCCCAGTTGAGCGTAACGATCCTGCTTAACAGTGATCTTGTACGCGTCTTTAATCTTGTCAGCGTAAGCCAGAGAAACCAGTTGCTTGGTCTCTGTGTCTTCTGCAGCCGGCTGCCAATCCCACGCAGGAGTGCCAACCTCAGCAGCGAACTCTTTGATTGCTACGTTCACAGCCTGCAGCTCTTTATGAGCAAACAGAACCGCACCCAGCATCTCGTCTTCAGTCAGCTCTTCGGCTTCAGACTCAACCATCAGTACCGCACTTTCAGTACCGGCAACAACCATATCCAGAAGAGACTCTTCCAGTTTTTCGTTGCTTGGGTTCAGAATGTAACCTTCGTCATCAGTGAAGCCAACGCGCGCAGCACCCAGAGGCCCGCTGAAAGGTACACCGGAAACAGCCAGGGCAGCAGAGGTACCGATCATTGCAGCGATATCAGGATTGTTGTCCTTATCCGCAGACATAACCGTACAGATTACCTGCACTTCATTCATAAAGCCGTTCGGAAACAGTGGGCGAATCGGACGGTCGATCAGACGGGACGTCAGAGTTTCGTTTTCAGTCGGACGGCCTTCACGCTTGAAGTACCCACCTGGAATCTTACCTACAGCGTAGGTCTTTTCCTGGTAGTGAACAGACAATGGAAAAAATCCCGCGTCCGGCGATACATCCTTCTTAGCCACAACTGTACACAGCACGGAAGTGCTGCCCATAGTAACCATAACTGCACCAGTGGCCTGACGTGCGATACGACCCGTTTCGAGTGTTACGGTCTGATTGCCGTAAGTAAAAGTCTTTGTAACCGGATTCACGGTAATTTCCTTCCAATATCTATTGCTTTCATGTGTGTCTTATTTTCACACAAAGAAGCCCGCTATCAAAGCGATAGCGGGCTTCAGAGGGCAAACATTTATCAGTCACAACAAAGTGACCTGAAACACTGCCAGAGTCCTACGGACAACGGCGCTATTAGCGACGCAGACCCAGGCTCTTGATCAGATCGCTGTAACGACCCAGATCTTTCTTCTTCAGGTAGTCCAGCAGCTTACGACGCTGGTTAACCATGCGAATCAGACCACGACGGGAGTGGTGATCCTGTTTGTTCGCTTTGAAGTGATCCTGCAGACCGTTGATGTTGAACGTCAGCAGAGCAACCTGAACCTCTGGGGAACCAGTGTCGCCTTCGCCACGTGCGTATTCTTTAACGATTTCTGCTTTCTTTTCTGCAGTTAAAGCCATGATGCTTCTCCTGATAAAATATGCGAATAATAAATTCAGGGTAACCGCGCATATTTACAGTTATCCTAACTTTGCCTCTGATTGAAGCAGTCCTGTCCGCAGGCCGAATTGGCGGGACATGGAAATCTTTGTTTGCTGTTCTTAAAGCAGGATCACTGCTCTTCGAACACCACCAGTCGTTTGGGTTGCAGACGACCGGCTTCTGCCGATTCAGCAAGGCCGATAAAACGGCCCTGATCATCGTACAAACGAACTTTATCGGCATACACCTGATCACAGGGGATATCCTGGCCGTGGAGGATACGCGCAGTTTCCTCCGCAGACAAATCTTTCTTCGGGAAATGCGCCACCAGAATGTCGGTGTCCAGCAGATATCCGTCAAGAGATTGTTCCAGATCTCTTTCCGCCTGTAGGCGATCAAACTCCAGCATCTCATCACGGGTAAAGCCACCGGTATGAGTACGGTGCAACATTACCAGATGCGCGCCACAACCTAAGGTCTCACCAATATCTTCTGCTAAGGTGCGAACATAGGTGCCTTTGGAGCAGCGCACAGAAAAAGTCAGGTCCGGTGCGTTCCA
Source organism: Oceanospirillum sp. (assembly GCA_048270425.1). GTDB lineage: Bacteria > Pseudomonadota > Gammaproteobacteria > Pseudomonadales > Halomonadaceae > Oceanospirillum. The sequence goes on along the minus strand of JBLWSY010000019.1, from coordinate 54,168 downwards.
TTCGATCAGTTCAAGATCAAAAATGGTGACACTGCGGGCCTTACGCTCGACCGTCTTACCTTCACGGGCAAGCTTGTACAGCGGCTGACCGTTCTGTTTAAGTGCCGAATACATTGGCGGCACCTGCTCGATATCTCCCAGAAAACGCGCCATAGCCTCTTTGATCTGAGCTTCATTAAGCTCAGGGACCGGGCGTTCCTGAATAATCGTGCCTTCGGCATCACCGGTATCGGACACCTGTCCCAAACGGGCAGTCGCGATATAGGCTTTGTCGGCATCCAGCAGGTAACTTGAAAATTTAGTCGCTTCTCCGAAACACAAAGGCAGCAGCCCGGTTGCCATAGGGTCAAGATTGCCCGTATGACCGGCCTTGCTGGCATTCAGCATGGCACGCACACGCTGAAGGGCGCGGTTACTGGAAATACCTTTGGGTTTATTCAGCAGAAGGACGCCGGAGATGTTCCGGCCTTTACCACGACGAGCCACCGGAGATTAATCCTCCGATGAATCGTTGTTGTCAGAAAGTGTGCCTGCATCAGGAGCGATGCGAGACTTGTCAGCAGCGACAGCTTCTTCAATCAGGCTGGACAGCTTACGACCACGTACCAGGCTGGAGTCATAATCAAACTTCAGCTGAGGAACGATACGCAGTTTAACAGCCTTGCCGATTTCACGACGCAGAAAACCTGCTGCACGGTTCAGTACCCCAAGGTCTTCTTTCGCTTCTTCAGCACTGTCTTTACCCAGAACAGTAATGTAGACATTAGCGAAGCTCAGATCACGACTGATCTGAACATCGTTCACGGTTACCATTCCCAGACGCGGGTCTTTAATTTCAAACTGAATTATCTGAGCAAGCTCCTTCTGGAGCTGCTCAGCAATTCGGTCCGTTCGTTTGAACTCACGGGACATTCAGCTTTTTTCCTCGGCTCTTAATTAAGTGCCTAAAGAGTAAAGTTACAGGGTGCGCTCAACTTTAACTTTGTCAAAGACTTCGATCTTATCGTCGACCTTAACATCGTTGTAGTTCTTCACACCGATACCACATTCAACGCCGTTACGAACTTCGTTCACGTCATCTTTAAAGCGGCGCAGGGATTCCAGCTCGCCTTCATAGATCACAACGTTGTCGCGCAGTACACGGATCTTCTTGTTACGGAATACGGTACCTTCAACAACCATACAGCCAGCAATAGCACCCAGCTTCGGAGAGCGGAACACATCGCGAACTTCTGCGATACCCACGATCTCTTCTTTGTATTCCGGAGCCAGCATACCGGTCATTGCCAACTTAACGTGATCAATCAGTTCATAGATCACGCTGTAGTAACGCAGATCAATCTCTTCACGTTCAACAATGCTACGGGCTGTCGCATCTGCACGGACGTTGAAACCAACCAGAATCGCGCTGGAAGCCAGTGCCAGGTTAGCATCAGTTTCAGCAATACCACCTACACCAGAGGAGATGATGTTCACCTTCACTTCGTCAGTAGACAGATCCAGCAGTGCTGCAGTGATCGCTTCCAGAGAACCACGTACGTCAGTTTTCAGTACGATGTTCAGGTTAGCTACTTCACCTTTGCCCATGTTCTCGAACATGTTCTCAAGCTTAGCGGCCTGCTGACGAGCCAGTTTCACGTCACGGAATTTACCCTGACGGAACAGCGCTACTTCACGGGCTTTACGCTCATCCTGTACTACAGTGAACTCGTCACCGGCATCAGGCGTGCCATCCAGACCCAGAATCTCAACAGGGATTGCAGGACCTGCTTCATCGATCGGCTTACCGTTCTCATCGATCAGTGCACGCACACGACCGTAGTTCAGACCTGCCAGAACCATATCACCCTTACGCAGGGTACCGTTCTGGATCAGAACTGTAGAAACAGGACCACGACCTTTATCCAGACGGGCTTCTACAACCACACCTTTACCCGGTGCTTCAGGAACCGCTTTCAGTTCCAGAATTTCAGATTGCAGCAGTACCGCATCCAGCAGTTCGTCGATGCCCTGACCGGATTTAGCAGATACATGTACGAACTGCACATCACCGCCCCAATCTTCAGGGATGACATCTTTAGCTGCCAGTTCCGTCTTAACCCGATCCGGGTCTGCCTGCTCTTTATCAATTTTGTTTACGGCTACAACAATAGGGACGCCAGCCGCTTTAGCGTGCTGAATCGCCTCTTCTGTCTGAGGCATTACACCATCATCTGCAGCCACAACCAGAATAACAACGTCAGTTGCTTTCGCACCACGAGCACGCATTGCCGTAAATGCCGCGTGTCCCGGAGTATCCAGGAAGGTGATCATGCCGTGACCGGTTTCCACGTGGTAAGCACCGATATGCTGAGTAATACCACCGGACTCGCCGGAAGCAACTTTGGCACGACGGATGTAATCCAGCAGCGATGTTTTACCGTGGTCAACGTGACCCATTACGGTAACAACCGGTGCACGGGTTACTTCTTTACCTTCGTAGCTGATGTTGTCCAGCACTTCATCTTCAAGAGCATTGTCGTTAAGAAGCTTGAACTTGTGACCCATCTCTTCAACAACGATCTGTGCGGTATCCTGATCGATCACCTGGTTAATCGTAACCATGGCGCCCATCTTAAACATCACCTTGATCACTTCTGCTGCTTTAACGGCCATTTTATCGGCCAGTTCAGCAACGGTAATCGCTTCCGGGATCGCTACTTCGCGCACAATAGGAGCTGCTGGCTTTTCAAAGCCGTGCTCGCGCTTAGGACCGTTGTTACGGTTATCAGAACCGCGACGTGCATTTTTCTTAGCACTGCGCACTTCTTTTTTCCCCCGACGCGGGGCATTTTCTTTCTCTTTCTTGCGCTCGCCATACTCTGGCTTAGCCGATGTTTTCTTGCCTTTACCTGGCTTGTTACCGCCGCCAGTGTTCTCATCACGGAACTTTTTGGCCGGTGCTTCGGAAGGTGCAGGCGCAGGCTCAACAGCCACCTGTGGCGCTTCGACTGGCTGAGCTTTTTGCTCTTCTGCTTTGCGTTTGGCTTCTGCCTGACGCTTCGCTTCCTGCTCTGCCTGCAGCTTTGCTTCTTCTTCCGCTTTTTTCTTCGCTTCTTCTTCAGCAGCCTGATCAACTTCAGGACGCTTCACATAAGTGCGCTTCTTACGAACTTCGATATTAACGGTTTTCTTGCCGGCACCTGCTTTAAGCTTGGTCGTGGTACGACGCTTCAGGGTAATTTTACCCGGCTCGCCCGCTTTACCACCGTGACTCGCTTTAAGGTGGTTCAGTAGGGTTTGCTTGTCTTGCTCTGAAACCGGCTGATCCGCTTTCTTGTGTGGCAGGCCTGCTTCGCTCATCTGCTCCAGCAAACGTTCCACAGGTCGGCCAACACTTTCAGCAAACTCTTTTACGGTTGATTCTGCCATTCATTCTTCTCCTGTGACTTTGCTGCGCTTACTCGCCGCCCTCAAACCAAGGTGCACGGGCCGTCATAATTAACTGGCCGGCTTTTTCCTCAGACATACCATCAATATCAAGCAAGTCGTCAATGGACTGTTCAGCAAGATCTTCCATGGTACAAATACCTTTACTTGCCAGGACATATGCAAGGTGCTTATCGATACCTTCCATATTCAACAGATCTTCAGCTGGTTCAGAATCTTCCAGTTGCTCTTCATCAGCAATCGCCAGATTCAGCAGCTCATCTTTTGCACGGCTGCGCAGTTCTTTAACTAAATCTTCATCAAAGCCTTCAATGGCTAACATTTCATCAATTGGCACATAGGCCACTTCTTCCAGACTGGTGAAACCTTCTTCCACCAGCACGCGAGCCAGCTCTTCATCAACATCAAGGTGGTTGATAAAGATCTGAACAACGCTATCGAACTCTTCGCCCTGTTTGGCTTCCGCTTCCTCTTCGGTCATGACATTGATCTTCCAGCCCGTCAGCTCACTTGCCAGACGAACGTTCTGACCGTTGCGGCCGATCGCTTGTGCCAGGTTTTCAGAATCAACGGCAACATCCATTTCATTCTTGTCTTCATCAACAATGATGGATGCTACTTCGGCCGGAGCCATTGCATTGATTACCAGCTGGGCAGGGTTGTCGTCCCACATAACGATATCAACACGCTCGTTACCCAGTTCAGAAGAAACCGCCTGAACACGGGAACCACGCATACCAACACAAGCACCAACAGGGTCGATACGCTTATCGTTGGTTTTAACCGCGATCTTGGCACGCAGACCCGGATCGCGGGCAGCACCACGAATCTCAATTAACTGCTCAGCAATCTCAGGAACTTCGATGCGGAACAGCTCAATCAGGAACTGCGGACGAGCACGACTCAACAGCAGCTGACCCGAACGCGCGTCCGGACGAACTTCAGCCAGAAGCGCGCGAACGCGGTCATTCATGCGGTATTTTTCACCGGCAATCATCTCATCACGCGGCAACAAACCTTCTGCGTTGTTACCGAGATCAACAATAACGCCATCACGTGTTGTTTTCTTAACAGTACCGTTAACGATCTCGCCTTCACGTTCGGAGTACTGACGCACAATTTCTGCGCGCTCTGCTTCACGAACTTTCTGAACGATAACCTGCTTAGCGGTCTGGGCAGCGATACGACCAAAAGCGATCGATTCGATCTGCTCTTCAATCACATCACCAACATTCAGAGACGGATCTTTCTTCTGAGCATTGGTCAGCGAGATTTCATAATCCACATCATCCAGCTCAATATCTTCAACAATTGTCCAGCGACGATAAGTATCGTAGTCACCTGTTTTACGGTCAATTGCTACGCGGACGTCCGCCTCTTCGTCTTCGAAACGCTTTTTGGAGGCACTAGCCAGAGCTAATTCGATCGCCTCAAAAATCACTTCTTTGGAAACGCCTTTCTCGTTTGAAACGGCATCTACTACCAGAAGAATCTCTTTACTCATGCCATTGCCTCAACAAAAAGTCCTTAGTTATCAAACTGCGGCACTATCCGAGCCTGCTCAATATTTTCGATTGGAAAACAGTATTCTTCCTGATCGACTACAACCAGCACCTCATCTTCTTCGATGCCGTTCAAAATACCGGAAAATTTACGCCTTCCTTCATACGCAAGGTTCAGTTTCAGAGCTACCTTGTAGCCTTTGTAACGAGCAAACTGATCCAGAGTAAACAGAGGACGATCCATACCCGGCGAGGATACTTCCAGCGTATATTCACTGCTGATCGGGTCTTCTACATCCAGAACACCGCTGAGCTGACGACTGACTTCTGCACAGTTATCCACTGTGACGCCATCCGGCCCATCGATAAATACCCGTAACATAGAATGATTGCCCTGAGGTTTATATTCCAAACCCCAGAACTCAAGCCCCAGTGCTTCGACAACTGGCTTGACCAGATCGATCAGCAAAGTCTCTTTCTTTGCCATCTAATCACCCTGAAAAATAAGAAAGCTGAACTTTTTTGCAGCTAACAAAAAGCCCCTATAAAAGGGGCTTTTTGTTATAGAAAATTGGTAGCGGGGGCCGGATTTGAACCGACGACCTTCGGGTTATGAGCCCGACGAGCTACCAGGCTGCTCCACCCCGCATCAATGAAGGTGCACATTCTATGGCTAATACCAACAATAGTCAACCGACTATTTTGCAGCAACCACAAATACAGCCTCTGCAGACTGTTGTGCGCAATTTGGTGCCGAAAGCGGGACTTGAACCCGCACGACCATAAGGTCACCACCCCCTCAAGATGGCGTGTCTACCAATTCCACCACTTCGGCATATTCTGAACTAACAAAGCCACAGCGAGCTTTGCGTAAGCGCTGTAAATTCCAGCGCTTTAAATCAAACCAGTCAATTAACGCTCTGCAGGAACATCACTATCGGCAGGTGCCGGAGCAGTTTCTTCCAGAGCCGGAAGGCCACCCTGAGCTTCTTTCTGAGCCTGCTCGGTAACGATACCAGTATCAGCAGATCGGGTCGCACTTTTCGCTTGTTGGCTGGCATAAAATGCCAGAGCCAGACTGGTAGCAAAAAACAAGGCCGCGATTATAGCGGTAAGACGCCCCAAAAAGCTAGTACTTCCTGTACTACCAAAAACAGTTTGTGATGCGCCGCCGCCAAAAGAAGCCCCCGCCTCGGCACCTTTACCCTGTTGAATCATTACCAGACCCACCAGAGCGATAGCCAGAACTACGTGTACTGCCAGAATTACAGTTTCCATTATCTCGACCTATGCTTAATTTGCCGCACGGCAAATTGAAATAAATTCGTCTACGTTCAACGATGCGCCACCAACCAGGCCACCATCGATATCAGGGCAAGCAAACAGCTCTTCTGCATTCGCTGCTTTAACGCTACCACCATACAGGATACGCATTGCATCAGCATGCTCCTGACTATAACCCGCCAGAGCCTCGCGAATGGCGCGATGAACGTCCTGCGCCTGTTCACTACTTGCCGTCTTACCGGTTCCAATAGCCCAAACCGGCTCGTAAGCTACGACCAGTTTCGACCAATCCGCCAGCTCTAACTGCTCAACCACAGCCTTAACCTGGCCAAGAACCACATCAAGAGTGCGGCCAATATCGCGTTCTTCAAGGGTTTCACCCACACACAGAACAGCTGTCAGACCCGCCGCAATTGCAGCCTTTGTTTTATCCGCAATCAAATCATCTGTTTCGCCATAAAAAGCGCGACGCTCTGAATGGCCGACGAGAACATGAGTCATATTCACCTCAGCCAGCATTGCTGCAGAGATCTCACCGGTGTAGGCACCCGACTCTGCTTCATGACAGTTTTGAGCCCCAACCAGCAGTTGATCGCCGGCCTGACGGCGCGCCTCTGCCAGAAACAGCGCAGGCGGACAGATCAGAATCTCTGCTTTTGACCCTTTGGCCTCTTCAGCCAAGGCAGGAACCAGAGTATTCAAAAGCTCATATGAGCCATTCATTTTCCAGTTACCTGCGACAATTTTTTTACGCATAACAATTCCTGTATTTCAGGGCGCAAAATATTACTTCATGCCAACCCGACTGACAAGGTGAAGCCGCGTTATCCGGCAACTTCTTGCTTATTTTCTAACCTCCTGAGCGATGACTGCCGCGAGCTCTTCAGCCAAAGCGGCTACTTCTTTTTTATCATCACCTTCGGTCATTACCCGAATTAAAGGCTCAGTCCCTGAGGCTCGGAGCAACAGACGTCCACGACCTTTAAGCGCTGACTCTACCTCTGCGATTTTGCTTTTAACAGCATCAGCCCGTTGAATTTCAGCCGCAGAAGCCTCACCGAGTCGAACATTTACCAGCACCTGAGGCAATTTATTCAGCGGCGCCAGTAACTCTTCCAGTGTCTTGCCACTTCGGGCAACTGCCGCCATAACCTGCAACGCTGAAACAATGCCGTCACCGGTTGTCTGAACATGCTGACAAACCAGATGGCCTGAGTTTTCACCACCCACGCGCCAGTCATTCGCTTTCAGTTCTGCCATTACGTACCGGTCGCCCACTTTTGCACGGGTGAACGGAATATCAAGTTCCGCAAAGGCTTTTTCAAGGCCAAAGTTACTCATCAGCGTACCGACCACACCGCCACACAACAGGCCTTCACGCTGCATATCCGTCGCGATAATGTAGAGCAGATCATCGCCATCAAGCAGATTGCCCTGCTTATCTACCATGGCAACACGATCACCATCACCGTCAAAGGCGATACCCAAATCTGCTCCATGCTCCAGAACTGCTGCCTGAAGAGCTTTAGGCGCGGTGGAACCTACCTCTTTATTGATATTAAGGCCGTCCGGCTTAGCACCAATAGCAATAACTTCTGCACCGAGCTCAGTAAAAACAGAAGGTGCAATGTGATAGGTTGCGCCATGAGCACAATCCAGAACGATCTTGAGGCCGTTCAGGTCGTATTCATTAGGGAAGGTGCTTTTGCAAAACTCAATATAACGACCGGCAGCATCTTCAATACGCTTGGCCTTGCCGAGCTTATCAGGACTGACCGTGACCATAGGCTCATCAAGCTGAGCTTCGATAGCAGCCTCGATATCATCCGGCAGTTTAGTGCCCTGCGCAGAGAAAAATTTAATACCATTATCTTCAAAAGGGTTGTGTGAGGCACTGATCACAATGCCCGCCTGCGCGTGGAAAGTGCGCGTCAGATAAGCAATCCCTGGCGTTGGCATCGGCCCTAACAGGTAGACATCAACACCCGCTGCCGAAAGCCCCGCCTCAAGAGCAGACTCAAACATATAACCTGAAATACGGGTGTCTTTACCGATCAGAATCTTGTTGTGACCTTTCTGGTTGAACACCTTGCCAGCCGCCCAGCCCAGTTTAAGCATAAACTCAGCAGTTACGGCACCTTCACCAACACGTCCACGAATTCCATCGGTTCCGAAATACTTACGACCCATTATTATTCTGCTCCCTGCACCGCCTGATAAACCTTCAGTGCATCAATTGTTTCTTCGACATCATGAACCCTTAAGATCCATGCGCCCTGCTGCGCGCAAATTAACGCACTGGCAACACTGGCTACAACACGCTCAGCCGGTACTTCTTTACCCGTAATGGCACCCAGCATACTTTTACGGGATGTGCCCGTTAGCAAGGGGTAACCCAAATCAGAAATATCTTTTAAGTGCTTGATCAGGCTACAATTATGCTCAAGACTTTTTCCAAAACCATAACCCGGATCAAGAATAATCTTCTCTTTGCCGATACCGGCCTGCAAACAGGCTTCTACACGTCCCAGCAGATAGCCAGACACCTCTCTGAGAAGATTACCGTAGGAAGGGTCATGCTGCATTGTCTGGGGCTGCCCCTGCATATGCATCAGACATACCGGCAACCCTGTAGCTGCCGCTGCCTGTAAAGCCCCGTCTTTTTCCAGTGCGCGGACATCGTTGATCAAGCCAGCACCGGCTTGCGCAGACGCCGTGATCACAGCTGGTGAACTGGTATCAACCGAAACCAGCGCATCAAACTCTTTTACCAGAGCTTCGACCACTGGAACCACCCGGTCCAACTCCTCCTGTTCCGCTACAACTGCTGCGCCAGGACGGGTCGATTCACCACCCACATCAATCAACGACGCGCCAGCTTTGATCATGCGCTCAGCATGCCGCAGGGCAGCATCTAACGCGTTATGACGACCACCATCGGAAAAAGAGTCAGGCGTAACGTTCAGAATCCCCATAACCTGTACAGCATCCAGATCCAGGGAGTGACGAGCAAAAGAAAAAGGGCGTGATTCAAGGTTCGACATCAAGCTTTCCCGCTTTAAAATCAAACACTTTAAATCACGCCCTTCCGGTTAAGCAAGCGATTCAACCGCTTATCAAAGCGCTCTATTCTTTCGGTTTTTCTCCGTCGGAACCTGAGTCTTTCTTAGCTTCTGTATCGCCATCTTTCTCAGTATCCAAATCGCCTTTAGCCTGATCATCAGCTTTCTGTTCATCGGAATGCTTATCGGTTTCAGGACGAATTGGAGAAACTTTCGATGACGCAGACGTCTCTGCCTGAGACTCAGCTGCAGCATGACCTTTTTCCACCCAACCTTCAGGTGGCTCAGGTTCGCGGCCTTCCATAATGGCATCGATCTGCTTAACGTCGATTGTCTCGTATTTCATCAGTGCCTGAGCCATCATATCCAACTTGTCACGATTATCCGTTAACAGCTTGTAGGCTCGCTCATAACACTCATCAATGACGCTGCGCACTTCTTTATCAAGTTTGCTGGAGATCTCTGCGGAGGAGAACTTACCGGCACCACCACCGCCCGGACCACCCAGGAACTGATGCGACTCATCCTCGTTATACATCAAAGGACCCAACTCGCGGGATAGACCCCACTTGGTCACCATACTGTGAGCAATCTCAGTGGCACGCTTAATATCGTTCGCAGCGCCTGTGGTTACACCATCAAAGCCAAGCGTCATCTCTTCAGCGATACGTCCACCATAAAGGCTGCAAATCTGACTCAGCAGACCAGTACGACTCTGACTGTAGCGATCCTCTTCCGGAAGGAACATGGTGACACCCAAGGCGCGACCACGTGGGATAATACTGACCTTGTAGACAGGATCGTGTTCCGGCACCAGACGACCCACAATAGCGTGCCCTGCTTCGTGATAAGCGGTATTCAGCTTTTCTTTTTCCGACATCACCATGGTCTTACGTTCAGTACCCATGATGATCTTGTCTTTTGCCAGATCAAATTCGACCATGCGCACCAGTCGGCTGTCGCTACGGGCCGCAAACAGAGCTGCCTCGTTTACCAGATTGGCAAGATCAGCACCGGAGAAACCCGGTGTACCACGCGCAATGATCGCCGGATCAACATCATCAGCAATCGGCACCTTGCGCATGTGAACTTTCAGAATCTGCTCACGACCACGAATATCAGGCAAACCTACGGTTACCTGACGGTCAAAACGACCCGGACGCAGCAGCGCAGCATCAAGAACGTCAGGACGGTTAGTCGCTGCGATTACGATGATGCCTTCGTTACCTTCAAAGCCATCCATTTCAACCAGCAGCTGGTTCAGTGTTTGCTCACGCTCATCGTGACCACCACCCATACCGGAACCGCGCTGACGACCCACGGCATCGATCTCATCAATAAAGATGATACACGGTGCCTGTTTCTTAGCCTGCTCGAACATGTCACGAACACGGGAAGCCCCCACACCGACAAACATTTCAACAAAGTCGGAACCGGAGATCGTGAAGAAAGGTACTTTTGCTTCACCGGCAATCGCTTTAGCCAGCATGGTTTTACCGGTACCTGGCTGACCTACCATCAATACGCCACGTGGAATCTTACCGCCCAGGCGCTGAAACTTACCCGGATCACGCAGGAAGTCCACCAGCTCTTTCACTTCCTCTTTCGCTTCGTCCACACCAGCAACATCAGCAAAAGTGGTTTTAATCTGATCCTGAGCCAGCAGGCGCGCCTTAGACTTACCAAAGCTCATCGGGCCTTTACCGCCACCGCCGCCGCCCTGCATCTGGCGCATAAAGAAAAAGAAAATCGCCAGGATGATCAGAATAGGAAAACTGGCCACTAGCAAACGCGACCAAACGCTTTGCTGCTCCGGCTGACGCCCCTCAACCGTTACCTGATGGCGAATCAGATCATCCATCAATTTAGGATCCTGAACCGCCGGACGAATCGTTTCAAAACGACTGCCGTCGATACGCTCGCCGGAAATAACGTAGCCGTCCACTACAACCTTGCGCACCTGGTCTCGCTGCACCTCTTCGATAAAGTCGGTGTAGTTCATGCGCAGTGGAGAGGAATCAACACTGAAATTATTAAAAACTGTTAATAAAACTGCAGCGATAATCAGCCACAGAATTAAATTTTTTGCCATATCGTTCAAGGGCTCACCCTCTGTTTGATCGCTTTGATTGCCTGCATTTCAGGATCCTTAATAGACAATACTATACTCTAATCGGTTCAACCATCCGACCAGGGTTTAGCCTTTAAATCCTTATTCGAGAAGATAAACCTCTCTGGATCTTGCCCGTGAGGCATCCGGTGTCTGTGTCATCACGGTTTTAAACTGGTTTCTGAACTCTTTCAATCAACCTGCCGGAAATTTTGATCCTGTCACCAAATTTCCTGTAAACAAACGTCGGTCAGAGATTACCATCCGCCCTGCACTTAGCTACAATGTGGGTTTTATTCAAGCCAAATTCAAGGCAAGCACTTCTGGAAGTTTTATGTCCCTGACATCTGCAGTTAAAAAACAGTACCGTTCTATCGCCCATCATCTTGATCCTGTGGTGATCGTTTCTGAAAACGGTCTGAGCGATGGGCTTCTGGCCGAAGTAGATCGCGCACTGAACGATCACGAACTGATTAAAGTTCGCGTTAGCGTTGCAGACCGCGAAAGCAAAGTGTTGCTGATCGAAGAGATTCGCAAAGAAACAGGTGCAGAACTGGTTCAGACCATTGGCAAAATGGCGGTATTCTTCCGTAAAGCCAAAGAGCAGAATGCTAAACTCTCCAATTTGGTTCGTTATGAGCATTACCTGAACCGCTAGCATCTCTTGGTCTCGGCAGCTCTGCCTGCCTAAAAGAACCTCTTACCTGATTTTGTTATCCGGCCAAAGGGTTCTACGGTACAAATTAAATAAGGGGGCATAAGCCCCCTTATTTTTTTAGATGTGGTGTACTTCTGAGATCTCGTACTCCACCTCACCGCCGGGGGTTACAACCACCACGACGTCACCTTCTTCCTTGCCGATCAGGGCACGGGCAATCGGCGAGTTCACCGAAATTTTTCCGGCCTTGATATCAGCCTCGTCGTCACCAACGATCTGGTAGCGCACTTCAGCCTCAGTATCCAGGTTGTACAGATCAACCGTGGTACCAAAGATCACCTTGCCACTTTTCGGAATGGTCGTGATATCGATCACCTGAGCAGTAGACAACTTAGCCTCCAGCTCCTGAATACGACCTTCAATAAAGCCCTGCTGCTCGCGGGCTGCATGGTATTCAGCATTCTCTTTCAGATCGCCATGTTCGCGAGCTTCCGCGATAGCCTCAATAACCCGCGGGCGCTGAACACTTTTCAGATCATCCAGCTCTGCACGAAGGCGCTGTTCGCCTTCGACAGTCATTGGGAAACGATTGATGCTCATGCATTAACTCCTGAATGGATATCCTGCAGACGTCGTACATTGATCTCATCACCATACTCCAGCGCCAGACAAACTGCTTTAGCAGCAGCCATCGTTGTGGTGTAAGCCACTTTATGCTGAAGTGCAGAGCGACGGATTGTAGAGGAGTCTGCAATCGCTTTACGGCCTTCTGTGGTATTCAGTACGTAGGCAATTTCGTCATTCTTGATCATATCAACCAAGTGCGGACGACCTTCATTTACTTTATTAACCACTTCAACCGGGATGTTCGCGTCTTCCAGAACCTTAGCTGTGCCACGGGTGGCCAGCAGTTCAAAGCCCAGCTTCTGCAGAGAACGGGCAACATCGACAACTGCAACCTTATCTGCTTCACGAACACTCAGGATCGCACGACCACCGTTCCGAGGCATCTGCTCACCGGCTCCCTGCTGAGCCTTCAGGAAGGCTTCCGCAAAGGTCTCACCAGTACCCATCACTTCACCGGTCGACTTCATCTCAGGGCTCAGAATCGGGTCCACACCCTGGAACTTGTTGAACGGGAATACCGCTTCTTTAACGTTGTACAGTGTCGGAACGATCTCTTTGGTGAAGCCCTGCTCTTCCAGAGAGATACCGGTCATGCAGCGCGCAGCCACTTTAGCCAGAGAGGTACCGATACACTTGGACACGAAAGGAACCGTACGGGATGCACGTGGGTTAACCTCGATCACGTAGATTTCACCATCCTGCCACGCCAGCTGAACGTTCATCAGACCGACAACACCCAGTTCCAACGCCATACGCTTAACCTGATCGCGCATCTGATCCTGTACGTCAGATGGCAGGCTGTACGGAGGCAGAGAACACGCAGAGTCACCGGAGTGAACACCCGCCTGCTCGATGTGCTGCATGATGCTGCCGATAACAACCTGCTTACCGTCCGATACCGCATCGATATCGATCTCGATCGCAGCGTTCAGGAAGTGATCCAGCAGAACAGGGCTGTCATTGGATACCTTTACTGCTGAGGTCATGTAGCGGTTCAGCTCTTCATCGCTGTACACGATTTCCATCGCACGACCACCCAAAACATAGGACGGACGTACAACCAGCGGATAACCAATCTTCTGAGCCAGCAGCAGCGCTTCGTCCAGGCTACGAGCCGTCGCATTAGGTGGCTGTTTCAGTTCCAGACGCTCAATCATCTTCTGGAAACGCTCACGGTCTTCTGCGCGGTCGATCGCGTCAGGCGTGGTCCCGATGATAGGTACACCAGCAGCTTCCAGTTCACGGGCCAGTTTCAGTGGTGTCTGACCACCAAACTGTACGATCACGCCTTTAGGCTTCTCTTTATCAACGATTTCCAGCACGTCTTCCAGAGTGATCGGCTCGAAGAACAGGCGATCAGAAGTATCGTAGTCAGTAGAAACTGTTTCAGGGTTACAGTTCACCATGATGGTCTCGTAACCGTCTTCACGAGCGGCCAGTGCTGCGTGTACACAGCAGTAGTCGAACTCGATACCCTGACCGATACGGTTAGGGCCGCCACCGATAACCATGATCTTCTCACGGTCGCTCGGATCTGCCTCACACTCTTCTTCATAAGTGGAGTACATGTAAGCGGTGTCAGAGGCGAATTCTGCCGCACAGGTATCAACGCGCTTATAAACCGGGCGCACACCCATTTTCTGGCGCAGCTTGCGGAATTCTTTTTCAGACACATCCAGCAGATCAGCCAGACGCGCATCGGAGAAACCTTTACGTTTCAGACGGAAGATCACATCTTCAGTCAGCTCAGCCATACCCATTTTGGCAACACGCTGCTCATCTTTGATGATGTCTTCGATCTGCACCAGGAACCAGGGATCAACACCGGTAATGGTGTACAGCTCTTCAACGCTCATACCCAGGCGGAAAGCGTCACCGATGAACCAGATACGGTCAGCACCCGGGTTCTGCAGTTCGCCTTTCAGCTTGTCCATGTAGCCTTCTTCAGCGGTATCCAGAATCGGATCGAAACCGGTCGCGCCGACTTCCAGACCACGCAGAGCTTTCTGCATCGATTCCTGCAGAGTACGGCCAATCGCCATCACCTCACCCACGGACTTCATCTGAGTGGTCAGACGGTCGTTAGCCTGCGGGAATTTCTCGAAGGTGAAACGAGGAATCTTGGTAACCACGTAGTCGATAGACGGCTCGAAAGACGCCGGAGTACGACCACCGGTAATATCGTTCTGCAGCTCATCCAGGGTGTAACCCACCGCCAGTTTTGCTGCGATCTTAGCGATCGGAAAACCGGTTGCTTTGGATGCCAGCGCCGAAGAACGGGATACACGCGGGTTCATCTCGATCACAACCATACGGCCGGTCTTAGGATCCATACCGAACTGTACGTTGGAACCACCGGTCTCTACGCCGATCTCGCGCAGTACCGCCAGAGAGGCGTCACGCATGATCTGGTATTCTTTGTCGGTCAGAGTCTGTGCCGGTGCAACGGTGATAGAGTCACCGGTGTGAACACCCATCGCATCGAAGTTTTCGATGGCACAAACGATGATGCAGTTGTCGTTTTTGTCACGAACAACTTCCATCTCGTACTCTTTCCAGCCGATCAGGGATTCGTCGATCAGCAGCTCGTTGGTTGGAGACAGGTCCAGACCACGGGTACAGATCTCTTCAAACTCTTCTTTGTTATACGCGATACCGCCACCGGTACCACCCATGGTGAAAGAAGGACGGATAATGCACGGGAAACCCAGACGGGACTGCACATCCCAGGCTTCTTCCATGGTGTGTGCAATTTCAGCGCGCGGACATTCCAGACCGATGTTTTTCATCGCCAGGTCAAAGCGCTCACGGTTTTCCGCTTTGTCGATGGTGTCGGCATTTGCACCGATCATCTCAACACCGAACTCTTTCAGTACGCCGTGTTTTTCCAGATCCAGCGCACAGTTCAGTGCCGTCTGGCCACCCATAGTCGGCAGAACCGCATCCGGACGCTCTTTTTCGATGATCTTAGCCACAGTCTGCCAGGTGATCGGCTCGATGTAGGTCGCATCAGCCATCGCTGGGTCAGTCATAATGGTTGCCGGGTTAGAGTTCACCAGAATGACGCGGTAACCCTCTTCACGCAGGGCTTTACAAGCCTGTGCGCCGGAATAGTCAAACTCACAGGCCTGACCAATGATGATAGGGCCTGCGCCCAGAATCAGAATACTTTCTATATCGGTACGTTTTGGCATGGTCACTCACACACTAAAAATTCGGTTGGTATCAGTTCAGCATCGCTGACCCGGCTTACCGGGTCGTGTCGGATACTGTTAACCGCGTTTTTCCACGTAGGCCTTGATGTTGTCGATAAAACGATCAAACAGAGGCGCTACATCGCGTGGGCCAGGGCTTGCTTCAGGGTGCCCCTGGAAGCTGAACGCTTTCTTGTCGGTACGCTCAATACCCTGCAGAGAACCGTCAAACAGCGATTTATGAGTCGCACGCAGGTTCGCTGGCAGCGCATCTTCTTTCACCGCAAAACCGTGGTTCTGGCTGGTGATCATGACCGTTTTGTCGTCCAGGCTCTGCACCGGGTGGTTAGCACCATGGTGACCGAACTTCATTTTCTCAGTTTGCGCGCCACTGGCCAGAGCCAGAAGCTGATGACCCAGGCAGATACCAAATACAGGAATATCCGTTTCCAGAATCTCTTTGATCGCCTCGATAGCGTAGTCACAAGGCTCCGGATCACCAGGGCCATTGGACAGGAATACACCATCCGGATTCAGCGCCAGAACTTCGCTTGCCGGTGTCTGAGCAGGCACAACAGTCAACTGGCAGCCGCGCTCAACCAGCATACGCAGAATGTTGTATTTCACACCATAATCGTAAGCAACCACGTGGTAAGGCAGCTCACTGTCATCGCGATGGATGTAGCCTTTACCCAGCTCCCAGCTTGACTGGTTCCAGCGGTATGACTGACGGGTAGTCACTTCTTTGGCCAGATCCATGCCTTTCAGTCCCGGGAAGGCGTTAGCCGCTTCCAGAGCCTGTGCTTCGGAGATATCACTGCCGGCAACAATCGCGCCACGCAGGGAACCTTTCTCGCGCAGAATGCGGGTCAGACGACGGGTGTCGATATCTGCAATTGCAACGATGCCGTTCTCTTTCAGATAGTCATCAAGTGACTTCTGATTACGGAAGCTGCTGGCCATCAGAGGCAGATCACGGATAATAAGACCGGAAGCGCAAACGCTGTCGGATTCAACATCTTCACTATTGGTGCCGGTGTTGCCGATATGAGGATAAGTGAGGGTAACAATCTGTTTGGTATAGGATGGATCTGTCAGGATTTCCTGATATCCGGTCATTGAGGTGTTAAATACCACCTCACCACTGGTGATGCCATCATTACCAATGGCCACACCCTGAAATACACTGCCGTCTTCAAGGGCCAATATGGCTGGTCTGTTCAAGTCAACCTCCTCCCGTCGCGCGATTCTGATCTGATGAGCTCTGCACTGTAAGGGTTCATTCTGCAGAAAAAACCCCGACCTACAGCTGCAAAAAAGCGAGATGAAACATAGTTCCATCCCGCTTTTTTATAATTTGGTGTGATTTGGCCTGAGTCTGGCCAGTAATCCGCGGTATTCTAGGCAATTTAGCCCGCTGCGTCCACGACTTCCTTCGGCTAATTTCAGCCAAAGCCTGAAAACATCGGCCTCACAACCAGTTAGCGTTGGATCAAACTTTACTTCAGATTCAGCACATCCTGCATATCGAACAAGCCGGATTCTTTATCCGCCAGCCAGTTACAGGCGCGAACCGCACCTTTAGCAAAGGTCATACGGCTGGAAGCCTTGTGGGTAATCTCCACACGCTCACCCTCAGTCGCGAACAGAACCGTGTGATCACCCACCACATCACCGGCACGAATAGTTTCGAAACCGATCTCTTTCTGGGTCCGAGGGCCGATCTGGCCTTCACGACCATAAACCGCACACTCTTTCAGGTCACGACCCAGCGCACCGGCAACCGCTTCACCCATACGCAGAGCCGTACCGGATGGAGAATCGACCTTGTGACGGTGATGCGCTTCGATAATTTCTACATCGTAATCATCACCCAGAACACTGGCAGCCATTTCCAGCAACTTCAGGGTCACGTTCACACCCACGCTCATGTTAGGGGCAAACATAATAGCGACTTTGTCAGCAAACGATTCCAGCTGCGCTTTCTCATCGTCGTTCAGACCGGTCGTACCGATAACGATTTTTTTGCCATGCTCCGCACAGAAAGCGAGATTGGACAAAGTCACCTGAGGTGCAGTGAAGTCGATCAGCACATCGAAATCATCTTTCGCCGCCTCCAGAGAACCCACAACAGCAACGCCCAGCTTGCCAACGCCTGCCATTTCACCGGCATCAGCTCCGATCAGACTGCTGTCCGGCTCAACAATAGCAGCACCCAGCTTAACGCCTTCCGCAAGCGTGATCGCCTCGATATTGGTTTTGCCCATGCGGCCTGCAGCACCGATTACGGCTACTTTGATCATTTTGCTTTCCTTTAATTCTTTACTTAAACGGCGACACGCGCCCTATAGGGTTCCTTCAGACTCAGCCTTCAGAGCTTGAGATCTGCTGATTCATATCCAGCGCAGGCTTTGCACAACCTGAGCTGCCAACAATTTTTGCAGGAACGCCCACCGCGGTCATATGCGGCGGCACATCACTCAACACCACAGAACCACCACCGATACGGGCACCCGCCCCAATCTCGATATTACCGAAGATTTTGGCACCAGCGGCGATCAGGACACCTTCGCGGATCTTCGGGTGTCGATCTCCGCTTTCTTTGCCGGTTCCCCCGAGGGTGACGTTCTGCAAAATAGAAACATCATCTTCGATCACACAGGTTTCACCAATTACGATACCGGTGGCGTGGTCAAACATGACGCCACGCCCGATTTTAGCTGCCGGATGGATATCCACCTGAAACACCTGACTGATACGGCTTTGCAGATAAAGCGCCATCGAACGACGGCCATGGCACCACATACAATGCGCCACACGATATGCCTGCAGAGCATGAAAGCCTTTCAGATAGAGCAACACAGTAGAAAGCTGAGTAATCGCCGGGTCACGGTCACGAACCGCGACAATGTCCTGACAGGTAGACTGAATAATCTGACATTCACTGTTAAACGCCTCTTCGATCAGCTCACGCAGGCTAACCGCCGGCATTACATCATCCGCCAGCTTAACCGCCAACAGATAAGACAGCGCACTGGCCAGATCATTATGGCCGATAATCGTGCTGTGAAAATAACTTGCCAGAAAAGGTTCACGCTCCGCTTCTAAGCGGGCTTCTTCCTGAATCTCACGCCAAAGTGCCTGAGTATCTAATGGAACAGGTGCCATAACTCACCTCTTTAAGCCCCTGATGACAGGGATGAATATGCCGCTCACAAATAAAAACAGGAAGCCGCCTGCATCATCAATGAAATCACACCAATGAACAGACATGGCTTCCTGCTAACTGCCGATTCTAACGCTTAGTTCTTGAACTCTTCAAAGAACTTTTTCACGGAGTCAAACCAGCTGTTCTTTTTCGGGGAGTGATGACCCTGAGTATCTTCCATGCTGTCCTGGAATTCACGCAGCAGCTCTTTCTGACGCTCCGTCAGATTCACCGGCGTTTCTACCAGCACCTTGCATAACAGATCACCCTGTACACCACCACGAACCGGCTTCACACCTTTACCCCGAAGACGGAACAGTTTTCCGGTCTGGGTTTCCGCAGGAATCTTCAGCTTAACACGGCCATCAAGGGTTGGTACTTCCAGCTCACCACCCAACGCCGCATCCACAAAAGATACCGGCACTTCGCAGTAAAGATCCCGGCCATCACGCTCAAAGATACTGTGCTGACGCACGCTAACCTGAACATACAGATCGCCCGCAGGACCGCCATTAGCACCCGCTTCACCCTCGCCGGTCAGACGAATACGATCACCGGTATCGACGCCAGGCGGAATCTTAACGGACAGTGTTTTCTGATCCTGAACACGACCATCGCCATGACACTTGCGGCACGGGTTTTTAATCTGGGTTCCACGACCGTGACAGCTTGGACAGGTTTGCTGCACCGAGAAAAAGCCCTGCTGCATACGCACCTGACCATGACCACCACAGGTGGAACAGGTCACAGGCTTGGAGTTATCGGCTGAACCGGTACCATCACAGGAATCACACTCAACCAGTGTCGGCACCTTAATGCTGACGGTTGTACCGTGAACCGCTTCTTCCAGATTCAGATCCAGACGGTATCTCAGATCGGAACCGCGCTGCGGGGCATTCGGGTCGTGCTGACGGCCACCGCCACCAAAGATATCGCCGAATACATCACCAAAAATATCACCGAAACCACCGGCACCGCCGCCGAAGCCACCACCGCCGTAGCCGGCCTGACCATCAACACCAGCATGACCGTACTGGTCATAGGCCGCACGCTTGTCTGAGCTGGTCAGAACGTCGTAAGCCTCGGTTGCTTCACGGAATTTTTCCGCGGCTTCTTCGTCATCCGGGTTACGGTCCGGGTGGTATTTCATCGCCAAGCGACGGTAAGCCTTCTTGATGGCTTTTTCATCATCGCTCTTGGAAACACCCAGAACTTCGTAGTAATCACGCTTTGACATTGCTAGCTAACCATAGGTTATGAAAGAGGAAAGGAGCTGAAAAAGGTTCGGATACAAGAACGCGGGAGAGCCTCCCGCGTTCGTGCATTCCTTAGCTTAAAGCGACTTATTTCTTGTCGTCTTTAACTTCTTCGAACTCAGCGTCAACGACGTCGTCAGCTTTAGCAGAACCCTGCTCCTGACCCTGTTCGCCGCCCTGAGCCTGAGCTTCTGCCGCCTGTTCAGCGTACAGTTTCTGCGCCAGCTCACCGGATGCCTCAGTCAGAGCGTTAGTCTTAGCTTTGATCTCTTCTACGTCGTCGCCTTTCAGGGCTTCTTCCAGATCGTTGATCGCCGCTTCGATCTTCTCTTTCTCTTCAGCAGAGGCTTTGTCGCCCGCTTCTTCCAGAGTTTTCTTGGTTGCGTGCAGCATGGTGTCGCCTTGGTTACGGGTCTGAACCAGCTCTTCGAACTTCTTATCCGCTTCAGCGTTAGCTTCTGCGTCACGAACCATTTGTTCTACTTCATCATCCGACAGGCCGGAAGACGCTTTAATTACGATAGACTGCTCTTTACCAGTCGCCTTGTCTTTCGCGCTTACGTTCAGAATACCGTTCGCGTCGATGTCGAAGGTTACTTCGATCTGAGGCACACCGCGTGGCGCAGGTGGGATATCAGCCAGATCGAAACGCCCCAGAGATTTGTTCTGAGTCGCTTGCTTACGCTCACCCTGAACCACGTGAATGGTTACCGCAGTCTGGTTGTCGTCAGCGGTTGAGAACACCTGAGATTTCTTAGTAGGAATCGTGGTGTTCTTATCGATAACCGGAGTCGCAACGCCACCCATAGTTTCGATACCCAGCGTCAGAGGGGTTACGTCCAGCAGCAGAACGTCTTTAACGTCACCAGCCAGTACACCACCCTGAATAGACGCACCAATGGCTACCGCTTCGTCCGGGTTAACATCTTTACGTGGCTCTTTGCCGAAGAACTCAGCAACTTTAGCCTGAACCTGAGGCATACGGGTCTGACCACCCACCAGGATCACATCGTCGATCTCAGAAGTGGACAGGCCAGCATCTTTCAGAGCGATTTCACATGGCGCCAGAGAGCGCTGTACCAGATCCTCAACCAGAGACTCCAGCTTCGCACGGGTCAGTTTTACGTTCAGGTGCTTAGGACCAGTCGCGTCAGCAGTGATGTACGGCAGGTTCACGTCAGTCTGCTGGCTGCTGGACAGTTCGATCTTCGCTTTCTCACCCGCTTCTTTCAGACGCTGCAGCGCCAGAGGATCGTTGTGCAGATCAATACCGGACTCTTTCTTGAACTCGTCAGCCAGGTAGTTGATTACTGCCAGGTCGAAGTCCTCACCACCCAAGAAGGTGTCACCGTTAGTCGCCAGCACTTCAAACTGGTGCTCGCCGTCGACTTCAGCGATCTCGATGATAGAGATATCGAAAGTACCACCACCCAGGTCGTATACCGCTACAGTGCGGTCGCCACGGGCTTTGTCCATACCGTATGCCAGTGCAGCAGCGGTTGGCTCGTTGATGATACGCTTAACGTCCAGACCTGCGATCTTACCCGCATCTTTGGTCGCCTGACGCTGAGAGTCATTGAAGTAAGCCGGAACAGTAATTACCGCTTCAGTTACCTCTTCACCCAGGTAGTCTTCTGCAGTTTTCTTCATTTTCTTCAGAACTTCTGCAGAGATCTGTGGTGGGGCTTTCTTGTCGCCTTTCACTTCAACCCAAGCGTCGCCGTTGTCGGCTTTAACGATGGAGTAAGGCACCATTTTGATGTCTTTCTGTACCACATCGTCTTCAAAACGACGACCGATCAGACGCTTAACCGCGAACAGGGTGTTGTTCGGGTTAGTTACTGCCTGACGTTTTGCCGACTGACCAACCAGAATCTCGTTATCTTCAGTGAAAGCGATAATCGATGGGGTGGTGCGATCGCCTTCAGCGTTCTCAATCACCTTAGCTTTGTCGCCATCCATTACAGCCACACAAGAGTTGGTTGTACCCAGGTCAATACCAATAATACGGCCCATAATCTTCTCCGATCTTTCAATCTAATTCTGTAGACTTAGCGGCTTTAGCTGTGCTTTTCGCCACTTTTCTTTGCATTTAACTGCTATATGCGGCCTTCACATTTTCTTTCAAGGCCTGGCGTTTAATTTTTTGCAGATTTCTTTCCGGCTTTAAGCCGCCTTGGAAACCATTACCATCGCCGGACGAACCAAGCGGCCGTTCAGCAGGTAACCTTTCTGCATAACAGCGATAACGGTGTTCGGCTCCACTTCAGGATTCGGCACCATAGACATCGCTTCATGGAACTGAGGATCGAAGGGTTCCCCCTGCGGATTCAGCTGTTCCACGTTAAATTTATCCAGCGTGCTGACAAACATGCTCAGGGTCATCTCAACGCCTTCGCGCAGTGCCTCTGGTGCTTCGTTCTGGTCGAAGGCTTCGATGGCACGCTCAAGACTGTCGATAACCGGCAGCAGCTCTTTGGTGAATTTTTCCAGCGCAAACTTATGCGCTTTTTCGACATCCTGTTCTGCACGGCGACGGGCATTCTGAGCATCAGCATGAGCGCGCAACACCTGATCCTTAGCCTGCGCCAGCTGCTCTTCAAGGGCAGCAACTTCGCTGGCAACAGCATCAGACTCTGCGGCGTCTTCTACCACATCACCTTCAACAAGATTCTCTTGGGCAGCCTGCGCGTCTTCGGCAGCTTGCTGAGCCTGATCCAGCTCGTCCTGTGCGGTCTTTTTCTGCTCTTCGGTAGTCATTGCGTCTGTATCTCTCGCTTCAGATCTGTTATCACCAATTGCTTGGCTATATTGGGCTAGCCACTTTTTTTTCAACCCTTAACCCACCGTAAATCCATACAAAGTGTGTATTTGATTAAAAAACAGGCAGCCAAGCTATCTCTGTCTCTCTTCACGTGCCACTACACGTGACTTTTGGCATCATTCTGTATTTGCTCCTCAGCGTTAAAATACTGTATAAATACCCATGCATATTTTAACTGCACTGTTATTTACACTGGCTTACTGAATCCTAAAACCCAATTACCCGTTTATTATCCGGCAGAAGCGACCGGCGCGAGGATGCACTGATGCTGACTTATTTAGCGATCACCAATCTGGCCATTGTGGAACACCTGGAACTGGATCTTCCACCCGGCATGACCGTGATCACCGGAGAAACCGGTGCCGGTAAATCGATTCTGCTGGATGCCCTCGGGCTCGCTCTGGGCGACCGTGCCGATGCCGACAGCGTACGTCACGGTGCAACCAAAGCTGAGATTCATGCTCACTTCGACATTACCGTGCTGCCTCAGGCAAAAAGCTGGCTCGAAGATCAGGAACTGACCGATGAAGAGCATGAGTGTGAATGCGTACTTCGCCGTGTGATTCATGCCAACGGCCGCTCCAAAGCCTGGATCAATGGCCAGCCCTGCTCTGCCCAGCAACTGAAGCAGCTGGGCAGCCATCTGATCGATATTCACGGCCAGCATGAACACCAGTCTCTTTTGCGTAAAGAAACCCACCTGGTGCTACTGGATGAGTTTGGTCATCTGACGCAGGATGTGGATAAACAGCGCCTCATCTATAAAGAGTGGCAACAGGTTCGTAAGCAGCTGGAGCAACTGAAAACCCAGGACAGCGAACAACAGGCCCGCCTTGAACTGCTGCGTTATCAGGTAGAAGAACTGGAACATCTGGGCTTACAGGAAGGTGAACTGCAGGAACTGGAAAACGAACAGCAGGAACTGGCGAATGCCGAAACCCTGATCTCAGAAGGTCAGGCGACTCTCGACCTGTGCGACGGTGATGATGGCGGAGCCCGTCAGGCACTGAACCACGCCTGCCAGCGACTCAGTCAGATTCCGTCTCAGGATGCCCGCCTTGCGGATATCGGACAGATGCTGAACGACGCCCTGATTCAGGTGGAAGAAGCCTCCCGGGAACTCAGCTACTTTATTGAACGCTGTGAACTCGACCCGGAGCGCCTGCAGTTTGTTGAAGATCGTCTTTCTTCTGTTTATCAGCTTGCACGCAAACACCACATCACACCGGAAGAGCTGTACAGCCACAGCCTTGCCCTGCGTGAAGAACTGGACAATATCGAAAGCGGCCCACAAAACATCGACCAACTGGCTGAGCAGCTGGACACCCTGACCACTCAATATCGTGAACACGCCGCAAAACTGAATCAGAAGCGCCAGAAGTTTGGCCAGAAACTGAACAAAAATATCAACGAGCAGCTCGCTCAGCTGGGCATGAGCAACGCCCGCTTTGAGGTATCCATTAAAAACAGTGAAAGCTTCCTGCCGACCGGCACCGATGATGTGGAGTTTCTGATCAGCACCAACCCGGGGCAACCGGCCAAGCCGATGATTAAGATCGCATCCGGTGGTGAGCTGTCACGCATCAGTCTGGCGATTCAGGTGGTCACCGCCCAAACATCGACCATCCCGACACTGGTGTTTGATGAGGTGGATGTGGGCATCAGTGGCGGCACTGCAGAGATCGTCGGCAAGCTGCTGCACAATCTGGCGAAGAAGGGCCAGATTCTCTCCGTGACTCACCTGCCTCAGGTCGCCGCCCAGGGGGATCAGCATCTGCATATCAGCAAGCACAGCACGAAGGACAACACCAAGTCCCAGATGAACTGGCTTGCGGATCAGGACAGAACCACAGAGCTGGCCCGTATGCTGGGCGGTGTCGATCTGACGGAACAAACCCTCGCTCACGCTGCAGAGATGCTGAAGATCAGCCGCCAGAAAGCCGAGGCCTGATTTCTCCGTCTGCATTTATCAAAATGCTACAGACACAAAAAAGCCTGCGCCGAAGAACTATTAGCGCAGGCTTTTTTCATTACCGAGGCTTCATTTTATAAGCGCTTTTTAACGGTCGCTTTGCGACAAGTGCTTATATAGTGAAACCAGCCAAAAGCAGGAATCAACCTTCTTTCTTACGTACGTACAGTACCAGAGAGTGATCCACCAGCTCATAGCCGTGCTCCGCTACGATCTCATGCTGACGACGCTCAATCTCAGGGTCAAAGAATTCGATAACCTCACCACTGTCCACGCAAACAATGTGGTCGTGGTGCTCATCTTTAGCCAGCTCAAATACCGCATGGCCACCATCAAAGTTATGACGAACCACCAGACCTGCAGACTCAAACTGAGTCAGCACCCGATACACGGTCGCCAGGCCAACATCCTCTCCAGCCTCCAGCAGCGCTTTATAAACATCTTCGGCGCTCATGTGGTGCGCGTCGGCACTTTCCAGCAGCTGAAGAATCTTAATACGCGGTAAGGTTACTTTCAGACCTGCTTTTTTCAGTTCCTGATTTTCATCTGCCATGTTTTTCCGGTCTCGCTTCGCAGTCGGTGCCAATTTCCGGTATTATCCCAGACTTGCACAACAAGGTGAAAGATATTCTCATATGCAAAGACTGATCATTTTAGTCATCTTTTCGTCGATAGTCACACTTTCCGGCTGTATTTTCCCTGGTATTTATAAAAAGGAACTGCAGCAAGGTCAGGTCATGACCGATGAGATGATCAATCAACTTCAACCCGGCCTGACCCGTGAACAGGTTGCCTTTGTTATGGGCAATCCACTCACCCCATCCAGTCTGGATCAAAACCGCTGGGATTATATCTACTGGTCAAAATCCCCGCGGGATAAAGTGACTCAGCAGCGTGTCTCCCTGAGATTCGAAAACAATCGTCTCAGTGAAATCACCAAAACCCCATAAAGCTCAGGCCTGAATAAAACTGCCCGCAGGGATCACTCCCAGCGGGCAGTTCTTTGTGTGGACACTCACGCTTACCATAAAAGATAAACTCAGGCCTTTTTCTGTTTCGCAGCCCGATTAGCACGAACCTTTTTGGGATCAGCAATCAGGGCACGATAGATCTCAACTCGATCATTCTCTCTTAACACCTGCTCAGCAGGCATCTTCGATATTTTGCTGAAGACACCCAATGAGGCCGTCTCAAGATCAATCTCCGGATAGTGTTTATCCAAACCAGACTTTTCAGCAGCCTGCAGAACGGTCGTGCCTTCAGGTACAAACAGCTCCACCACTCTCTGCTCTTTGGGCAGAGCGTAAACCACCTCAACCCGAATCTGCTTGGTATCCATATTATCGACCATAAACTTCATCCGCCCGCTTACAGAAAGCTTCAACCATCGTATTGGCCGCCTGATTAAAGACACCGCCCAGCGCCATACTCAATAATTTACCGGCAAACTCAAACTCCATGGTGAGAGTAACCTTACAGGCTTCTTCTGATAAAGCCTCAAAATGCCAGTCACCTTCCAGCTTTTTAAAAGGACCATCCACTAATTGGAGATGAATATGGTGAGGGGCTTGCAGTGTATTGCGGGTTGTAAAACTGTGCCTGATACCCGCCTTAGAAATCTCCAGCTTGCCCACCATATGCGTCTCAGAAGATTCAATCAGGGTCGCGTTGCTGCACCAAGGCAAAAATTGAGGATAGGACTCACAGTCATTTACCAGGTCATACATCTCTTGGGCAGAGTGCATAACCAGCGCGCTTCGGGTCACTGTTGTCATTTATGACGCTCTCGCTCTCATTATCTTGACCCCATCACAAAAAAACTCAGGGCAGTGTAAAAGGCCAAATCAGTAGCAAAACCGGACAGTCGTCGATAGCGCTGCCCACTTAAAGGCAGAATTGTAGCATGATTTTGATTTTTAACGGTTTCACCTGATAGCCCTTTGCCTTTCTTAGATTTATAATGGCCGCTATGGCTAAGAAACAGAAAGCAAAATCTACCAGTCCCACAATCGCCCTGAATAAGCGCGCCCGCCACGAATTTCATGTTAATGAAAAGTTCGAGGCTGGGGTGTCTCTGGCTGGCTGGGAAGTAAAGAGTCTGCGTGCAGGTAAAGTCCAGATTACCGAGGGCTACGTTATCATGCACAAAGGTGAAGTGTGGCTGATGGGAGCGCACATCACCCCTCTTATCAGCGCTTCATCACACATACTTGCGGAACCAACCCGCAATCGCAAACTCTTACTGCATAAGAAAGAGATCGCAAAAATCTTTGCTGCCATTCAGCAGAAAGGTCACACCTGTGTACCTCTGGCGCTGTACTGGAAAAACAACAAAGTTAAATGCGAGATCGCACTGGTAACCGGTAAGAAACTGCACGACAAACGTGCCACGGAAAAAGACCGTGACTGGGGTCGTCAGAAACAGCGTAT
This sequence comes from Oceanospirillum sp., assembly GCA_048270425.1. Taxonomy (GTDB): domain Bacteria; phylum Pseudomonadota; class Gammaproteobacteria; order Pseudomonadales; family Halomonadaceae; genus Oceanospirillum. The sequence continues at coordinate 26,612 of JBLWSY010000019.1, read as the reverse complement.
CGTTCGCGAGCACGCAGGCTAAGTTAGCCACCGCCTGATAATTAGGCAAACACCGGGCAAGTCTGTTAGAATGCCCGACTTCTTTGGGGGTGACATGGCTTCGACGCCGGTTTCAAACCCTGAGGTGCATGTCGAGAGGGTAACGTATCTCGTAAATCCAGCGTTACAATTTAATAGTCGCAAACGACGAAAACTACGCTCTAGCAGCTTAATGCTGCTCCCTCAGACGGAAGATGCCTGTATCTTCTAGACGAGGTATGAGCCCGCGAAACAGGCTCGAAGCAACGTCCGTCTCAGACCGCGCTTCTAAAATTTTTCGAGACTCGCGCTAGGTAATCCTGTTCGTTGGAGTGCCAAGCGTTAAACTAAAAGACGAAACTAAGCATGTAGAGCCGATGGCAGAGGACTGACGGACGGGGGTTCGACTCCCCCCACCTCCACCAAACATCAAAAGCCCAGCTGAAAACAGCTGGGCTTTTTTTGTTTTTGTACGGCTAAATTAACCTTTCCTGTGATAGCCTTTCCTCTCAAATAATTCGAGAATATTGCTAGTCAATTGCTGCAACCGGATCAACTCAAAACTGGGTCTTAGCAGCAAAAGTGCTATTTCGCTGGTTCCTGCGTATCGGCCAGTGATTTCTAAATTAGAGCTTATATTCTTGTAGGAAAAAGCTGATTATCAGGGAGTTGGCAGAATCAACCCCGCATTTGAAAAGCCGTATAGAAAACCAATCATTGATTTTAACGATTAAGGGATGTTTTTATGATAGGAATTAGCGAAGTTATAAGTCTGTTGAGGCATACACCAATGATTGGCAAGTGGATCGTGAAGAAGTGGTTTTTTACCCCAAAAGAAGCACCCGAAAATATTGATTTCACCCTGTCGGATACACCAATAGAGGTGAATAAAAACGCGCCTACACTGCGGGCGTACATCACGATTAAAAACCGGAACCGTGCCCCAGTTACGATTGATCGTCTATTTTTCAGGTTTAACATTAACGGAGTTATTGTTGAGACGGTTTACCTGGATAAACACACTGTTGCCGACAAGGACGAGCGTCAGATCAGCCTGGTTATTCAGCTAAATGAAATCCAAGTTAAACGGATATCAGAGCAGGAGTCGGCTGACCGCATCTGGATTGATTCGCGGGGATATTTTGAAAGCCCTTACTTTGATTTTGAAGTACAGAGTAAACAAAAAGAAACGCAGAATTTTAAGATTTGTTAGGGAATCTGAGATTGAAAAAAACCAAAGACTTAGGGATGAGCACACTCGCCACCTTTGCAGGCATTGGCGTTTTCTTTGTTATCTTCCTGTTCGTGCTCAGTAATCACTTTGGGATTGAGCAAAGCACACTTGCTAATTTTGGCAGTTATTTCGGTGGGGTTTTAACGCCAATTGGTATTTTTGTTGGTTGGATTAGTTATTACAGGTCACAGGAGTCCGAGCGACTTGATTCAAACTACAAACTTGCAATCCATACTATTAGCACAGTGGGCGAGAACAACTGCTTCTTATTGGAAAATGCAGAAAAATTCGGAAAACCAAACAGCGAAGACGATTATTACGGATCATTGATAAAAATTTCGATATTAGATCTATATGTCACAAAATGCCTAACAAACTTAAAAAAAATAATAGAAATTGAAGAGTTAGCCATGAAAGATCATCAGAAATTCAACATTGAATGGGATATATCAAAAATAGCAGAAGCCACCCATAAATTGTCTCTCAAATACTCTTACCTCATCGAAGAAAATAGCCACTTGTCATCTGATGATGCTATAAAAAGCCAGATAACGGATATGAAAATAAAAAACAAAGAAATATTAATGCTTTCAACAGAAAGACTTAAAATACCGATATTTTCTTAGCGTAAAAAAAACCACCCCGAGGGGTGGTTTATTCTGTTGCCAGATATGTGGGGCTGGGCAGATAGAATTTGCCGCTACTTTGGCTGTGCTGGAAGATATCAACCAAAATAATGTGTTCGTTGCTATCCCACTTAAAGTGGAGTAGCCAGTCTGACGTCATGTAATCACCGTATGGGGACTGCTCATATATCGGCAACCCTACGTGATAATGCCAAAGGTTGTGTTCTCTGGCGTATGCTTCATCAGCTGGTGTGGCATTCCGCCAACTAGGGGCTATCTTGCCCTGATACTTACTGAAATCGTCAAGGCCATGCTCCTGATAAGTCTGCACGAACTCATAGACTGCTTTCTTTTGGTCTACCGGGTAGTTCACAAACTCCTTTTGAAACTGCACCCCAAAGGATGCACGATAATTCGTACCCATACAGACCTATTTTCAGGATTACTTAGCGTTTTCAACTAAGCCGCAGAACTCCTCAAAAGAGAGCCCTTTTGGAATTTCGGTGATTTTGCCGTTCAGGGACTTTTCAACCCGGTCACGGTCAAACATTTTTACAGGCTTGCGTACCTGCTTTGGGCTGTTTTTCAGCTCAGCAACATGCGCGTTCATGCGATGCTCCTTTGTCCGCAGGTATTTCACCTTGCGGCACTTAGTTTACCTTGAGTTTACTATTCGGGCCGTTCGTTATTGACCCTTTGGTTAGTATTTTATCGGCTATAAGCGACAATAGCCAACTCTGAAGTTTGTCATTTATGGTGGTTTTGTGGTCGTTTGTTGGCGTTTAAGGCGTTTTGTCTCTCTAAACAAGGAGTTACCGTGGCTATAAAAAAGTCTGATTCTGGCTGGAAAGTGGACTTCCGTATTGGTGGCTGGAAAGTGGACTTCCGTATTGGTGGCCGGAACGGCAAACGGATTACCCGGGTATTTCCCACGAAGGGCGAATGTGAACGCTTCCAGCGTTGGGCAATGGCTCAACACGACTCAGGCAAACCGTGGGATGACTCGGGCAAGTAGGATAAACGCACGCTGTCAGAGCTGATCAACCTCTGGTTTGACCAGCACGGCCAATACCTGAAAGACGGGGAACGCAGGCGCTCTAAACTGCGCCTGCTGTGTGACGATATGCAAAACCTTGTTGCCCGTTCAATGACTGCAAAGCTGTGGCACCAATACCGCAGCAAGCGCACTGCAGCGGGTATTTCCCCTAAGACACTGAATAATGAACTAGGCTATCTGCAGAACTTGTTTACCAAGCTGCATAAGTCTGGCGATATCGAATACCCCACGCCTTTAACCCATGCCGAACCGATCAAGATTGCAGAGCGGGAACTGAGCTACTTAACCGATAGCCAGATAGATACGCTGCTGGCGAGTCTCCAGCAGGCCGAAAACCAACACGTTGAGCTGATTACTTTGGTTTGTCTGGCAACAGGTGCGCGCTGGGGTGAAGCAGAAGGGCTAACCCGGCAGCGGGTGCATCAGGGCATGGTGACGTTTACTGATACTAAGAATGGCCGGAATCGGTCTGTCCCTGTTCCCCAGTGGCTATATGATCGACTGCAGGCCCATAACCCTAACCGATCGGCACTCTTTAGCAGCTCGATAGGTGCTTTCCGCAGGGCGCTGGCCCGTACTGATATTGAACTACCCAAGGGACAGGCTGCACACGTTTTGCGTCACACCTTCGCCAGCCATTTTATGATGAATGGCGGCAGTATTCTTACCCTGCAGCGAATACTCGGACACGCAGATATCAAGATGACCATGCGTTATGCCCACCTGGCACCGGATCACCTGCAGGACGCTACCCGCTTTAACCCGCTAAGTGGCAAATCTCCACATTCTTTCCACACAGACGACAAAAAACGGGCATAAACGATCACAGCCAGAACTTTAAGTGATTGATATTACTTGGAAAGCCCTATTCCTGCGTTGTGGGACTGGGGTTCAACTCCCCCCACCTCCACCAAACATCAAAAGCCCAGCTGGAAACAGCTGGGCTTTTTTTGTTTTTGTACGGCTAAATTAACCTTTCATGTGATAGCCTTTCCGTTTAAATAATTCGAGAATATTGCTAGTCAACTGCTGCAACCGGATCAACTCAAAACTGAGTAATCGCAGCAAAAGTGCTATTTCGCTGGTTCTTGCGTATCGGCAGGAAACAGATTGGTTAGACCTTATATTCTTGTAGGAAAAAGCTGATTTATCAGGGAGTTAGATTTTGAGCATCTGGGAAGCGTTAAGCTCTTATGAGCTGGCAACCTTAATTTTGGTAGGGGTGGCGCTGAGTGCACCAGTTCATGTTGTTGGGTTTATCCATCAAGGCTTGAAGAATGCACTACAAGGCTTGAAAAGAATATATCAAGCATGGAAACAGCCTTTCCAAAATAACCTAATCTGGATTGGGCCTACACTATGCGGTCTGATTATTTTGGTTTTCTATTTGGTTTCAGTTGATGGTTCAGATTGGTCAAAACCAGAGTCATGGAAAGACCTTGCTTCTTACTTTTCAGGAATGGCAACACCAATTGTGACTTTTGTTGCTGTTTGGGTGGCCTACAAACAACTTAAAACAGCAATTAGCTATAACGAGGAAATACTGCAAGATAGCGTAAAAACTAAGGCTATATCAAATTTCTCTGATATGGCTAACATAGGAATAAATGCCTTAGACCATATAAACGAAATAAAAAACAGCATATCACCTGATAAAATGATTCAATTATCTGAGATAGAAATACCTAAAAATCCAAATACAAAAATGGGTCTAACTGATTCAAAAAAGGTAATAGGAATAATCAACGCATTAGAATTATTCCAATTATCAGTAGGCATAAAAAAGACTTTAGAAGACACTGCAGAAGAATTAAGAAACCGAAACAAAGAAGAATTAAATCAGACTGTATCTTCAATTTTAGTTTTATCTCAAAACCTAGGCTTAGCAATTGCTCAAAAAGAAATTGAAATCTACACATTAAATTCAATTCTATCTAGAGATGAATACTATCAATACCATAGCAAGATAATAGACAGTGAATTTTTCTCAGAACACGTAAGGCAGCTTATTAAAAACGTTCAAATTTGCGATTAAAGTTTAAAATACCAAATTGACGCCATCACAAGGAAATGACTAAATGATAGGACTTTTAGATATCGCACTCTTAGTCGGTGAGAACACGCCCATGATTGGAAAATACCTGATCAAAAAGACCCTTTTTAAGCCTGAATGACTACCAAATCAGCCGAATTCCTCAGAAAGAAGAGATTGATCGCTACATCTGTCATCCAGAGGGTATTTCACCAGCGACTTTTTCGACTTTGAAGTACATCATAAATATAAAGAAACCCAGAATTTTAAGGTCCATTAACCATAATGCTAATCAAATATCCCAAAACCACAGGTATCATAGTGTTAGGGGCAATACTGACCCCTTATTTCCACACATTCAACGGTGCTTTATCTCAAAACTCAAGCGACTGGGCTAATTTCGGGGCTTACTTTGGCGGGGTGAGCACTGGAATAGGCTTACTTTTTCTTGCATTTAACTATGCCTTAGAGAAAGAAAAACATGACAACAAAACATTAGAAGAAGAAGAAAAACACACGATACCAAGAATACTATACAAAATAAGACAAATAAACACACATATAAAAGATGTATTAGCCGCAAGAAACGGACACACAATTAAAGCATCATTAAGAACAGTAAAAAATGGGACAATCCACCAGCATGCTGAACTATTAATTAGCAACATACAAATTACAGTATTAATGGATGAAACACTGCCGCGACTCCCTGATAAGGTAATAAGCAAACAGCTTGAAACTGACCTAGTAGAGTCAATAAGCCAATACCAGATAAACATTTCTGACCTGGTTAAAATGACGCATAAAACATACGCAGAAGATAATATTGATGACGACCTAAAAAACACTAAAGAAATGAGTATTTTTTCTGAAATATCATTTGAAGTATTGAAATCATTACAAGATATTTTACCTATAATTGAAAGAAATAGTAATTTCATATCATCACATGATCAGGAAATCTAACTCAGGTTGGAAAGCGGATTCGGGCGCTTCCCACAAAGGGCGAGTGTGAACGCTTTCAGCGTTGGGCAATAGCTCAACACGACTCTGGTAAATACTGGGATGACTTGGGCAAGCAAGATAAACACACGCTGTCAGAGCTGATCAACCTATGGTTTGAGCAGCGCGGTCAGTACCTGAAAGATGGGGAACGCAGACACTAAAGGCTGCGCCCTTAAGAATCTGGATAGTGAGCAGTCCTCGCTACTTCCGACTATAAACCTGCAGCACCGCCTCGGCGATTTCGAGCATCGGGGTGGCGACTCCAACGGCTTTGCCTCGGGCGACCATATCACCGACGAGGTGATCACCCTCGATAGGCAGGCCGTTACGCATATCGCGGTACATGGAGGAGTTAAAGCTGGATTTCGGGTTGGTGAGGATACGCTGGAAGCTCTGAACCGAATCCTCGGCCAGCGGATGACCGGAGGCTGCGGCGACCTGACAACACTCCTCAAAGATCTGCAGGGCGATCTCGCCGCCGCGATCACTCTTCATATACTCTCCGACATTACCCTGCAGCAGGCAGTTCACCGCCCCTAAGCCTGCCATGCGACAGAACTTATCCCACATCTGCGCGATAACAGCATCACCGGATTCCACCATCAGCCCCGCATTGCGGAACAACTCGGTTATCTCAGCCACACGGGCTTCCTGAGAAGAGTCACGGGCACCCACGGTAATGCTGTTATGGGCGTTGGCTACCTTCACCTGCCAGGGTGCACTCAAGGTAGCGACGGTTTTAGCGATGCCGCCCAAAACCCGTTCCGCACCAAAGGTGCTATCCAACAGATCCAGATGTTTAAGGCCGTTCAAGAGCGGCAAAAGAAGCGTGTTTTCGGTAACAGCGGAGGCAATATCCTCGATCACCTGTGACAGACCATAGGCTTTATTGGTCAGGATAATCAGATCAAAGGCTGGGGATGACGCCAGTTCAGACTGGGTCAGGCAGACAGGGGAAAGACTGATGGTGGATTCCGGCAAACAAAGCTCCAGCGGTTGCTGCCTGAGTTCATCAGCACGCTTAGGGCGAACCAGATATGAGATATCCACACCCTGTTGCTGCAGCTGACTGCCAAACAAAACACCGACTGCACCTGCGCCTACGATCAGAATCTTCACTGTGTTGCTCCCGCCTGCTTAAAAATCAGGCCACAGTGTAATCTGCTGCGCGGGCAGATGCAGCACTGAGGTTAACCGGGCAGGAGCGTTACCGATCCACCACACCCATAGCGCCATTACCGATGGGCACTTCCAGAAAGTTATCTGCTTCTCTTAGGGGCTGGCCGACCATCTCGTCGTAGGCGCTTTGCTGTCGCAGCACCATCTTGCTATACGGCAGACCTTCAAACAGCGCCTGCAGGCTGAGTTTGTTGTGGCTTCGCAGGAGCTTGCCCTGCTCATCTGTGAGATACAGCTCCTGCCCTTCGATAAGCACAGAAACCTGATAAAGCGCGCAGTCCAGTGAGTGAATAATAACTTTCTCAATCTCAGGCTGCTGTTGCAGGATTTTAAGGCTGATGGTCATATTGCCTCCAGTTCGGTTAAGCCGTTTGTCAGGGCGGGTTCAGCCTTGTACGACCAACCCCAAAAACCGGAGCAACAGCCTTATTCTTGATAGCGGCTATTCGATCAAGCCCGGCAACTAATCATCAGCCATCGCCTCAGGATCTCTCAGCTTTGGCAGCGTTACGCGGAAATGGCTGCCCTCGCCTTCAACAGAGCTGATCAGCTGTACCCGCCCCCCCATGACATGGCAAAGCTCTCTGACGATACTCAGGCCAAGCCCGGTACCGCCATGACTACGATTCACAAACTCGGTAGCCTGACGGAAGGCTTCAAAAACGCGCTCATGAGCCTGCTCGGGGATACCTTCCCCCTGATCAAGCACATCAAACATAACCTCGTTATCCGACTCACTTACTACCAGCTCAACATTGCCCTGCCGGGTGAACTTGATGGCATTTTCAACCAGATTATTCAGCACCTGACGTAGGCGGGTATCGTCAACATAGAGCGCAGAATCAGACGTTAGACCACTGGTGTTTAACAGTAGCTGAACTCCTTTTTTCGAAGCACAGCCCCGGTGGCTGATAACAAAACTTTTCAGCCAGCTTTCCAGCTTGATCTCGTGAGGCGTTAGCATCAGCTGCCCGGCATCCATCTTGGCCAGATCCAGAATATCGTCAACTAAGCGCAACAGGTGCTTGCCACTCTGGTGAATGATATCGGCGTATTCCCGGGTCTCTTCGTCTTTCTCATCCAGCTGCAGAATCTCAGCGAAACCCATAATGCCATTCAGCGGGGTGCGAAGTTCGTGGGACATACGAGCCAGGAAATCGCTTTTCATCTGACTGGCTTTTTCTGCATCGCGCCGGGCTTTATCGGAGACAGTAAAAGAGGCTTCAACGCTATCTGCCATGCGGTTAAGTGCGTGGCTGAGCTGCCCCAGCTCATCTTTACGCCGGGCCTCAAAGCGGTAGCTGTAATCCCCCTGCTCCATCTTCTGCAGGCCAGAGGTAAAGTAACGTACCAGGCCGGTTAGCATAGAAGCCATCCAGACAGCAATAATCACGACAACGATAATCATGATGACAGTTGAAACCGTCAGCTCCATCGCCACATCTGCCATGATCTGATTAATCAGCTGGCTCAACTCAGTCTGACGCTGACCGAGAATACCGGTGAACTCCTCGAGCTTGGCATCCATACGCGCAGCAGTTTCCTTCGCGGGCAGCTGAAAGTCATCGATATTGGCACCGATGGTGACAAAACCAAAGCCGCGAGGGCTGTCGCCATAATGTCCGGTAAAATAAGGAATGGTTGCTGCAGTCGTGAGCTTCCAGACTCCAGTCCAGTAGATCAGGAAAGACCCTGAGCCGCCCCGATGCGTCAGATCATTCCAACCCTTGCACTGAGGGGCAAAATTCAGATAACGACAATCAAGGCCAAGCTGCCCTTGCCTGATCAGCTCAGCGGCAGGTTTCTTACTGCGCGTCTGCTGATCAAAGTCTTCAATCGTGCTCAGGTACTCCTGCAGGGGTTGCCCGCTTTGTTGCCACCCCTGATACAGAGATGCTTCCAGCCAGGGCACCGCGCGCTCACCGGTTTCCGGATCAAAACCAACTATGGAATGATGGCGCGGATGGGCAATATTGCGGTCTTTGTAATCCCACATAAAAGCGTAGTTGCCACTGCTGGCATCAGCGATCACATCGTAACGCTGATTGGTGGGCTTAAGGTTATCGGTAAAGGAGAGAATATGATCATGATTCAGCGCGAGCGTCACATAGCCGATCTTTTTTCCGTTACGCTCGACCGGTGTCGCCCAGCGGATGATGCCGCGGAATTTCTGACCGACCGGGTTTTCCCGACCAGCGTAGGCTTCCTGCTCCGGCTGAAAAGGAATATTGCGCTTCTCAGCAGCCTTTGGTGTGGCTGGCCCAAGAATCCGTGATGGCACATAAGGGCCAATCACATCGGAAACATAGATCTCACCGGGTTTGAGCTTTTTCAGCTCAGCAAAATAATGCTCGGCTTTAGCATAGGTATTTTCAGGTCTGGAAACGTCTTTCAGTGCTTTCGGTAACAGATCGGAGGTCTGCACCTTGATACGCTCATGGCCATCAAGGTCGATAAAGCTGATTTCGTGATAAAGAGGAATAAGATGACCGGGCTGAACGACTTCCGGCGGGCGATAGTGAAAGTCCTGCTTGTTTTCGTCGTTGGAGGACTGAACGTCGACGCTCGCAGATTGCAGAGGATTGACCGGCAGCCACTGACTACCATCTTTCGCTAATCGCCAGTCGCCCGTTTCGGTTACGCGACCTTTACGATTCAAAATAAAGCCACGCAGACTTTCCTCACTCATTGGCAGCGCCGCAGCCAGCTTAAGATCTTCATCCCGCTGGTAAAGAAACTTGGCAACATTGCGCGCAGTATCAGTAGTCAGACGCTCAAGTTCTTCCCGGGCCCGGTCATTCAACGCCCGCTCCGCGCCTTCGCTGAAGGTATCCCCCATATCCTTAACAGTATGGCGTACCTCTTCACTGAGCTGACGGGTTTCATCGTTTAACCGCTCGCCGAGATAAACCACACCCTGCCACGCCAAAAGCGCCAGCAGAACCAGTGGGATTACTTTAATCAGCAGAAACAGAGCGACCAGCTTCGCCCGAATTCCAAGCTTTACAGAGGCCTCTGCCATCCGCCCTGCTCCTAAATGTTATTTTTTGTAATCTTAACTCAGATCGCAGCGAATTCCCTGTTTGTATATCAATTTTTCTTCTAGTTACCGCTTCCAGCACCTCTTTGACGGCAGACTCTCTTACTGTCGAACCGATAAAAAAATACCCCGTTGGGCAAATCGCACGAGGTATTTCTTAACCACCAATAAGCGCTCAAGACTGGCAAAAGACGATGAGATTGCCAGCACTCAAGCCAGAAGATGCCTTTAGCCAAGCAATAACCAGATCTGAGTCAGTACCGGTAAGATACCAATCACAAGACCTGCCGCAGCCATAAGCAAGGTAGTACCAACACCAATTGTTTCATAATCATGAGATTCTGCATGTGCCATTTCGGTCACTCCTTTTGCAATAAGAATCAGCGCATTACGCTTTCATACTTGCTATTGCAATGGTGGTGCCAAAAAATGACTCAACCCCAATAACGTCTTCAACCTTATGATTAAAAAGACTTTATTTATTTCTGAAGCAACTCTTTTTGCCACGCCCACCCAGAACCCCGTCAAAAAAAGCCAAAATTGTCTGTCATCAATATCAAAAAACCATATATGACAACAGAAAAGCTGCAGAACAGGCAGAAAAAAACCGGCCAAAGGGCCGGTTTTATTCAGGCAAATGACAGCTCAGCGATTAAGCTGCACAGATCGCTTCGCCGTGATTATGCACTTCAATCAGACTGCGGTGCAGGCTCTGAACCGCCAGATCGTAATCATCATTAGATACGATAAACTGAATATCCACCTGACGCATCGACTGCTGCAAAGCGAGCACGCTAATATTCGCCTGAGCCAGAGCATTAACGGTGCGCGCCAGAATACCCGGTACCTGCATATCACTACCGATAGCAGAAACAATCGCCACCTTCTTCAGGCTCATCTCACAACCGGGGAACTGATCCTGAATAGCACTCTGCAGACGCTTAATGGTTTTCAGGTTGGCTGCCATGTAGTGTGTCAGCGTATTCGCGTTATTGTCCTTAGTGATCAAAGGCACTTTAAAACGCTCGATAATCGCCAACAACTCTCGGCCGTAACGACTCATGCTGCCCATCATGTCCTGATCAAAAAACTCCAGTGCATAGACATTCTGACGGCCCGCGATAATCTCAACACACGGCTTCTCGCTCACGTACTCTGCAGTAATCAGAGTACCGGAATGATCAGGCTCAAAGGTGTTCATCACCCGCAACGGCAGACATTGCTGACGCAGGCCTTTAGCAGCTTTCGGGTGAATCGCTTCCATACCCAGATTTGCCAGCTGATCCGCTACATCGTAGTTGGTACGACCAATCGGCACAGCATTATCCACACCGACCAGACGTGGGTCAGCGCTGCTCAGGTGATACTCTTTGTGGATAATGGCCTCTCGGGCTTCCGTCAATACCGCAACACGACTGAACACCATCTCACTGTAACCCCGATCAAAGGTTTGCATGAGGCCTTCAGTACAATGAGCGTAACCTGTCGCGATTGGCAGGCAGTTTGCGAGATCAATATCTTTAAACGCTGTATTGATTCGCTCATCCAACGACAAGTGTTTCTCAGCATTCCAACCGGTAAGATCAACAAATACCGCATTGATGCCATCACGTTTAAGCAGCTGCGCCATATTCCAGGCACTGTGAGCCTCACCTAGACTGGCCATCATTTCACGAACGGTCATCAGGTGGTCGCTCAGATCAAAGTGGCCGTGCTGGCAAACACTTTCCAGATCGCTCAGAGTCTGCTCGGCCTCATTGAGGCGATCACCAATGAATTTGTCCGCCAGCTGACGAAGCGGTGTTTCACCGAACAGCTCGTAGTTAATCGATATCAGCTTTGCGCGCAGACGGGACATTTTTTCCCGCCATACACTGCCATCTTCAGCGCCAGCAAATGAGGCATAAACCCCTGCTTTATCAGACTTTTTATGCTCCAGAAGCAGGTCGGTTACACCGCCGTACGCAGATACCACAAAAATTCGCTGATAGCCTTCCCGCGCGGCTTGCTTGTGAAAAATGATGTTATCTCGTACTGCGGCGTAATCACTCATCGACGTACCGCCGATCTTCTCTACCGTATGGCTTTTCATTGTTTAGGTTCAGCTTTCTGACCCGCAAAGGCCATAACAAAAGCAGCTGCCTCCTTACTGTGTTTTTGTTTACAGACGGCTAAGTCTGCCCAATTCGAAAAAGATTATATCCCTAAACATCTTATTTGTTAAACACGACCATCGAATGAGGCTTTCTGCTGCAATAATTCGGCAATAATCGCACAAACAAGCAACATAAAGACACAAAAGGTCAGTTTAACTTTCCTTTAGGGCCACTAGATTATATAGTTCACTAACTATATTAATGCACTGTTGTACTACTCTGAGACTTAAATCAATGAATGATCAATGGGTCAGTTTCTCTCTGGCGGGCGAAAAATACGCCCACCCCGTAGCAAGCATTAAGGAAGTGCTGCTCTATCAGGAACCCTCACCAGTGCCCGGCGCTCCCAGCGATGTTGATGGCATCCTGAATATCCGAGGTGAAGTCCTGACAGTAATTTCAGCCCGAAAGCTGATGGATTTACCGGAAGATCCGCAAACCGAAGACAGCCGCATCATCTCTATTGAAACCGATGACGGCCTGTGCGGGGTCGTGGTGGATAATGTGGAAGCCATTGTCGGATTTGAACAGGCGCATATTGACCCGCCACCTAATCCGGACACCAATGGCGTTATTCAGGGGACAATTCACCGGGAAGGCGAGCTTTTTATTGTGGCGAATTTTCTGCCCCACTGCGAAGGGGTCGCGCGCGAGATGTGATGGAGCGTCGCCGGCCCCTAACGGGCACGCCTCAACCAGAAGCAGTAATGCAGCGCCATAACCAAGGATCGCAGCAGCATAAAGATTGCAAACGAAAGCCATAATCCCTGATTCCCCAAATCAGACAGCCCCCATTGAGTCAGCAAAAAAACGCTGAACGCCATCAGCATGCCGTTACGCATAACATCACTTCGCATAAGGCCAATATACACGCCATCCAGCAGATAACTGCCTGCCGCTAACAAAGGAATCCAAACAGCCCAAAGCAGGTAATCTTCTGCTAACAGGCGCACCCTCGGCAGATCAGTCAACATTGCGATCAGATAATCCCCACATAAAACATAGAGCACGCTAATCAGACCAACGCTCAACCCGCTCATTACCGCTCCCGCCGAGACAATACTGTTACGAAGCAGCTCATCTTTTGCGCCTTCCGCCTGCCCCACCAAAGCTTCAACGGCATGGGCATACCCATCCAGCGCATAGGACGCCATCATAATCAGCTGCATCAGAATCGCATTGGCTGCCAGTGTTTCACTGCCGAAAGCCGCTCCCTGGGAAGTAAAGTACGCCATACTTCCCAGCAGTAACCAGGTCCGCACCATCAGCTGATGGTTCACCTGAAAAAGGGCTTTAAATTCTTCAGCCACCCAGGGCTGCCGCTGCCAACTCGGCTGCAACTGACGAATACGTTTCAGCGCCAGCCAACCACCCGCCACAAGCACACTGTAATCGGCGATCAGAGAGGCAAAAGCAACACCCTGCACCTGCCAGCCCAATATGACCACAAACACCAGATCCAGCAGGATATTGATGCCATTACCCAGCAAGAGCATCTGCAGAGCGAAGCCACTGTTCCTCTGCGCCAGAAACCAGCCCATCAGCACATAGTTGATCAGCACCGCGGGTGCCGACCAGATACGCACTCCGGCATAGAGTGCCGCCTGATCTCTCGCCGCACCGGATTCCGCCAGTAACGCCAGTCCCTGTGGAATCAGCCAACCCTGAAACAGCAGCAATACCAGTGCGATCGCCAACGCCATCAAAACGCCCTGTTGCAGAAGGCGAATCACCGCAGACCAATCTTTCGCCCCAGCCGCCTGAGAAACGGCACCTGTGGTGCCCATGCGTAAAAAACCAAAACCCCAGAACAGAAAACTAAACAGAGTTGCCCCCAGCGTCACGCCAGCCAGATACGCCGCATCACTCAGATGTCCGACAACGGCGGTATCTACCAGCCCCAATAAGGGCACGCTGATATTGGAGATAATAATTGGCAAGGCTAACGCAAAAATTTGCTTATAAAGGGGAGGCAAGGCCACAACAACTCCAGCAAAAACGATAGTGCGGTGAGGTAACGTTTAAAAACAACCCAAAAAAACACCTGAAAAAACCATAATGCTGCAGCTACAGAAATAAGCGAAAGAAATTTCAGGCAAAAAAAATGCAGCACCAAGGTGCTGCATTTTTCTGAAAAGACAGAATTAACCCAGAGAAGCCTGGATAATTTTGTACTTTTCCATCAGTTCTTCCTGAGACTCTACATGCTCAGGGTTACCCGGAATACACTCTACCGGACAAACCAAAACACACTGAGGCTCATCATAGTGACCAACACATTCAGTACACAGGTTAGGATCAATCTCATAGATCTCGTCACCCTGAGAGATTGCACCATTTGGACATTCCGGTTCACATACATCACAGTTGATGCATTCGTCGGTAATCATCAAAGCCATAACGCTTACCTCATCAAAAGCTATCTTGCTTAGTCGTTTTTAAAGTGTTCTTTCAAAGCCTGATTGACGGTCGGATGTACAAACTTACTGACATCGCCATTCAGGCAGGCAATCTCTCTCACCAAAGTAGATGAGATAAATGAGTTACGCTCCTCCGGGGTCAGAAAAATACTCTCCACATCAGGAGACATCGCCCGGTTCAGGTTGGCAAGCTGTAGCTCATATTCAAAATCAGATACTGCCCGCAGGCCACGGATAATCACGCGGGCCTGATGTTGCTCGAGAAATTCGGTCAACAGGCAGTCAAAACCACAAACCACGACATTGCTGTACTGAGACAATACAGACTCAGCCAGTGCAACACGCTGCTCCAGAGGCAATAAAGGCTTTTTGCGCGGACTGGCCGCAATTGCCAGAATCACCTTGTCAAAAATCCTGCTGGCACGCTCTACCAAATCGGTATGACCGTTGGTAATAGGGTCAAACGTTCCGGGATAAACTACCGTCGTCATCGCATTTTCCTGATTATGCGCGGATTTTAGAGAGGCAGAATGTTAAACAAATTGCCCCACCGGTACAAACTTCTCTCGCTATAAGGTTATAGCTAATTCAAAGCAGCCAAAAGCAATAAGCTGTAATAGCATCACATTCCTTAAGGATATCTCAGGCTGCCTCGATGCTGTTGCCGGAATATGACGGCTTATAAAAGGGCTGCATTTACATGATCTGCCAAACAGATTTATTACTCTAAAAGTGCTATATTCGCAAACACTGTTACGTTAGTAATATAATCTTCAAAGGCCCAAATTGCTGTGCTCTCCGGCAATTCTTTATCCGTCGGTATGAATCCGGCCGATAGGAACTCGGCAGAGCCTCAGAGGTCCGCTTACCTGTCCACTCAGAAGACAGGAAGACACGACCATACTGAGTTCAGCATTTAATAAAAAGCGATCCCCGAGAATTGACCGTGAAAACAAAAGAAAAAATTGTTCAGGCATCTTTAGAGCTGTTTAATCTCCATGGAGAACGCTCTATAACAACCAACCATATTGCTGCCCATATCAAGATTTCACCGGGCAACCTCTACTATCACTACCGCAACAAATCCGACATCATTGCTCGGATTTTTGACCAGTACGAAAAGGCTGTAGCGGAACTGTTTGAACTGCCAGCTGACCGGGACATTACACTGGAAGACAGGGCCCGGCTAACAGATAAATTACTGGATCTGATCTGGGAATACCGTTTTATGCATCGGGATCTGGTTGGCATGCTGGCCAACGATACCGAGCTGAAAGAACGCTATAAAACCTTTGCCACTCAGGGTATCAAAAGCACTGAAATTGTATATCGCAGAATGTGCGAAAGTGGTTTTATGGCAATCCCGGAAGATCAGATTAAACCACTGGCACTGAATATCTGGATCCTGGCCACCAGCTGGACTACCTATCTTCGCACCGCGCTGGGTGTCTCCGAAGACAATCTCACCCGGGAACAGCTTAATCAGGTGATCTATCAGATGACCTATCTGGAAATGCCGTACCTGACTGAAGCTACAAAAGAAGAAACTCAGCAACTGCTGGCTACTTACGGACCGAATGCGGCCTGATATCTTCAGGTCGTCTCCTGTAAGCCTGTTTATGCCGCCCCTGCCTTACGGTAGAGGCGGCAGATCACCTGCCCCGCTTTCTTCTCTTTTTCCAGTACCCAGCTGGTTGGAATCTCCGCAAAATCAAAACCTTTCTCTGCTTCCAAATAGACAAGCGCTCCATCAGAAAGGCGTTTTTCAGTTTCCAGTTTCTGGCAAACAGGGCCTAACAAGCCTTTACCAAAAGGCGGATCGAGAAAAACCAGATCAAAAACATCCTCATGACTGGCGATCCAGCTTAACGCCTCACCCTGAAAAACCTCTGCCTGCGGGCATTTCAGGGTTGTCAGATTTTCACGCATCTGACGAACAACACCCGGATGGTTATCCAGAAACACCGCACTTTTAACGCCTCGGGATAACGCCTCCAGCCCCAACGCACCGCTACCGGCAAACAGATCCAGCACCCGACGGCCATAGAGATCAAAGCTCAGCCAGTTGAACAGGGTTTCACGCATACGATCACCAGTAGGACGCAGACCTTCACCATCAGGAAAAGGCAACTTACGCCCCCGCCACTCTCCCGCAATGATCCGCAACTGGTTCCGTCCGGCTGAAGCCATCGGCGCTTTAGCTCTGTCAGAGGTTTTCGCAGAAGAAGGACGGGAGGAGGAACGACGGGATCTCGGCATGGGGCTTTCCAGAATTCAGGGTTAATCAACAAAAGACTTTACGCAAACAAGAAATGTCCTGACGATGCAGAAAGGCGCTTCATCACAAAAGATAGCGCGCAAAGCGCCGTGGATTGTACCCCCCGTGGGCGACAAGTGGTAGGATAGTGCGCCATAAGAGGCAGGATATCGCCTGCCGTTTTCCGTGCTAAAGAGACAGAATTTATCCCATGTTTGGATTCTTCAAGCGTAACAAGAAGCAACCGGACCAGCCGGACGCACCTCTGGAACAAAATCCGGAGACCAACACTGCCGAGACCGAGACAGACGAAGCCTCGCTCTCGCAGACAAACACTGACAACACCCTTTCTCAGGCAGACAGCGAACAGACTCAGGATGTCACCGCTGAAACACCGGCATCCGATGCCACTGCCCCGCAGGATGCTGAAACCGCATCTGAGACAACTCAGGAAACAGCTGCGAAAGCAGACGCTGTTGTTGAAACAACGATTGAAACAGCTGTTGAAGCGCCAGTCGAAGAACCTGCTCCGGTCGCTGAAACCGCCCTTTCTGAAGTGCAGCCTGAACCGAAACCTGAAAAAGTAGGTTTCTTCGGTCGTATCAAACAAGGGCTGGGTCGTACCCGCGCCAATCTGAGCGAAGGTCTGGCAAGTCTTTTTCTGGGTAAGAAGCAGATCGATGATGATCTGCTGGAAGAGATCGAAACTCAGCTGCTGGTTGCCGATATCGGCGTAGCAGCAACCTCTCAGATCATCGACCGGCTGACAGACAAGGTATCCCGCAAACAATTAACCGATGCCCAGACGCTTTACGAAGCGCTTCAGGAAGAACTGCGCGTCATGCTGGAACCGTCCAACAAGCCGCTGGTGATCGACGAACAGAAAACCCCATACGTCATTCTGATGGTGGGCGTAAACGGTGTGGGTAAAACCACCACCATCGGTAAACTGGCGAAGAAGTTCCAACAGGAAGGCAAAAGCGTCATGCTGGCCGCCGGCGATACTTTCCGTGCTGCTGCCGTAGAGCAGCTTCAGGTTTGGGGTGAGCGTAACAGCGTACCTGTGATCGCCCAACACACGGGGGCTGACTCTGCTTCTGTGATCTTTGATGCCATTCAGGCCGCTAAAGCCCGTAACGTGGATGTACTGATTGCCGATACGGCAGGCCGTCTGCAGAACAAGAGCAACCTGATGGAAGAGCTAAAAAAAGTCACTCGCGTGATGAAAAAGCTGGACGACTCCGCCCCGCACGAAACCATGCTGGTGGTGGATGCCGGTACAGGTCAGAACGCTTTGTCACAGGCGAATCTGTTTGACGACGCTGTCGGCCTGACCGGCATTACTCTGACCAAACTGGACGGCACAGCAAAAGGCGGTATTGTCTTTGCTCTGGCGCAGCAGATGCAGATTCCGATCCGCTTTATCGGCGTTGGCGAACAGGTTGATGATCTGCGCCCATTTGATGCCGACCAGTTTACCAAAGCGCTCTTTGATCAAAACGATAACTGATCCGTTGATCCCTGCAGCCAGGCGTTGCGGGGTGATGACTTTTTGATTCAACCCGGATGCCGCTGCCAGTTCAAATGAAGACTGCACGAGGCCTCCCCGAACTTTCAACGCAGGATGCCATGATCCGCTTCGATAACGTCAGTAAACGCTACGAAAACGGGCATGAAGCCCTAAAACAACTGAATCTTTCTGTAGAAAAGGGCGAGATGTGCTTTCTTACCGGCCACTCCGGTGCCGGTAAAAGTACATTACTGAAACTGATTATGCGGATGGAAAAGGCCTCACAAGGCCAGGTATTCGTTAACGGTCAGAACCTGTCCCGGATGGGCAGCGGCCAGGTCCCTTATCTGCGTCGCAATATCGGCGTAGTTTTCCAGAATCACCAGCTGTTGTTTGACCGCTCTGTATTTGACAACGTTGCTCTGCCTCTGATGATTGAAGGTGCCGATCCGGCAGATATAGGTCGTCGCGTGCGCGCTGCTCTGGATAAAGTTGGTTTGCTGAAAAAAGAGAAGCTCAATCCGATTATGCTGTCCGGTGGTGAACAGCAGCGTGTTGGCATTGCCCGCGCAGTGGTCAACAAGCCACCACTTTTACTGGCGGATGAGCCGACCGGTAACCTTGACCCTCAGCTTTCAGCAGAAATTATGCACCTGTTCGAACAGTTCAATGAAGTGGGCGTCACCGTACTGATCGCCAGTCACGACCTGAGCCTGATTGCCCGTATGGGTCACCGGGTTCTCACTCTGAGCGATGGGCAACTGGTGACAGACGGAGGCATGCTATGAGTCAGGTAGGTAAACCTCATAATCGTGGCGCATCACCACGAGGCGCAACGGGTGCAACACCACTGCAGAACCCACGCAGAGGCGTCACACCAACCGCTCCTAAAGCAGCACCTGCCGGCAGAAAAGCTGACGTACGCAAAACACCGCCAAAGCGCCAAAGCAGCGAAGGTGCCAGTGAGCACAAGGTACAGACCAACCAGAAAATGAGCAGCTGGCTACGCCACCATCGGCTAATGGCAACCGATAGTCTGTGGCGGGTTGTCAGAGCGCCTTTTGCCAGTCTGATGACATGGGCGGTATTGGCAATTGCTCTGGCGCTGCCAGCGAGCCTCTATATTTTCCTGAATAACGCTCAGCTGGTGACCAGCAACTGGGATGGCGCAGCCCAGATGTCTCTGTTCCTAAAAATAGAAGTGAGCGAGCAAAGTGCAGAAGCTCTCGCTGAATCCTTGCGCCAGCGTGATGACATCGCCTCAGTTCAGTACATCTCCCGTGAACAGGCGTTAGGGGAGTTCAAGGAATTCTCCGGTTTTGGTGAAGCGCTGGACTATCTTGATGGCAACCCACTGCCCAGCGTTCTGGTGGTTCGTCCTGCAGCGGGTCAGGTGAATCAGCAGGAAGAACTGCTCAATGAGCTGCAAAATCTGAAAGAGGTCGATGAAGCTCAGCTGGATCTGGCTTGGGTGAAACGCCTCTACTACATCATGGAACTGGCTCAGCGTGCCGTAAGTGCTCTGGCTGTTTTACTCGGTATCGCCGTGCTTCTGGTGGTGGGCAATACCATCCGTCTGGCCATTGAAAACCGCCGTGACGAAATTGTGATCGTTAAACTGGTTGGTGGCACTAACGCTTTTGTGCGACGCCCCTTTCTCTATACCGGTATCTGGTATGGCCTGGGCGGTGGTGTTATGGCATGGATGATCATTAACCTTAGCCTGATCTGGCTCGCCGGTCCTGTTCGAGCACTGGCCAGCGTCTACTCAAGCAGTTTTGAATTGGTTGGGCTTGGCATGTCAGATTCCGTTCTGCTGATTCTATCCGGAACGCTTCTGGGCTGGCTGGGCGCATGGGTTGCGGTTGGTCGTCACTTGGGCGATATTGAGCCCCGTTAAATTTTTCACCATCCGGCGTCAGCACAAAAGAGCTCTGCTCGCTGATCCGGACGGTAACAAACTCAGTAAGATGATCACTGTAAGCCTCATGATCAATTAAAACTGCGTCGTCTGATGCAGGCCCCTCATCTGAAGCTTGCAAAAAATGCTGGAGATTTTATATTAATCTTCTGATTGAACTTTTGGCTTAGCCGCAAATCACAAAGATCAGTAATATTGACCAAATCGGTACTTTTGTCCCAGTCGGCAATAAACAGCTGCTTCTTCGAGGTAATATGAATACTAGCCTGCAAACCGTTGACCACCTGTCTCCCGGACAGGACCTAAATGCTTATATTCAGATTGCTAACAGCATCCCTGTTCTTTCTGTTGAGCGCGAGCAGCAACTCGCACGCCAACTGCATGAAGAGGGTGATCTTGATGCTGCTCGTCAGCTGGTTATGTCCCACCTTCGTTTCGTGGTACATATCGCCAAGAGCTATTCCGGCTATGGTCTGCCTCAGGCGGATCTGATTCAGGAAGGCAATGTTGGCCTGATGAAAGCGGTTAAACGTTTTGATCCTAATGTCGGCGTTCGCCTGGTGTCCTTTGCAGTACACTGGATCAAAGCTGAAATTCACGAATACGTACTGCGGAACTGGCGCATCGTTAAAGTTGCGACGACCAAGGCTCAGCGTAAGCTGTTCTTTAACCTGCGCAGCGCCAAAAAAGGCCTGGGTTGGCTTAATAACGATGAAGTAAATGCCATCGCCAAAGATCTGGACGTGAAACCTCAGACCGTTCGTCAGATGGAAAGCCGCCTGAGTGCCCATGATGCAGCCTTTGACGGTTACACTGACGATGATGATGACTCCGCATACCAGGCTCCCGCCTATTATCTGGAAGATCATCGTTACAACCCGGCAACCGAACTTGAAGATGAAAACTGGGCTGCAGATGCCTCTTCCCGCCTGCAATATGCAATGTCGCAGCTGGATGAGCGCAGTCAGGCTATTCTTCAGCAGCGCTGGCTGACGGATAACAAAGCGACCCTGCATGAACTGGCAGATGTTTATGGCGTATCTGCAGAACGCATCCGCCAACTGGAAAAAAATGCGATGAACAAGGTGCGCAAACTAATGGAAGAAGTGGCTGAGGCCTGATCTTTAATTCTGTTTGTCCAAAAGGCTGCCCAGGCAGCCTTTTTTATTGCCTCTTTCTATATCAATCACCCGCACATGCCGTTTCACCTTATAAAGTCTAGTAAGACCGCTGTTTTAGGTTGCACTCGAGCGAGCCATACAGTTAACTCAGTTTGAAGCTGCCTAAGGTGAGCATTAGCTGAGCGTATACGCTCTCGGCTTTTCTGACGGCGGTAACAATGCCAACATAAAGTCCAACTGTTACTGAAACGGGTTAATACTTGTTATTGAATGCACGAGGTTAAAGCGACAGGAGAGCAAGATCTTCATGAGTAGCGGACAAATGGAAGGGCCCGATTTTCCCTGTTTTATACCGACCACATAACCCCCTCCCTTAAATCAGAATCTTTATAGCCAATCAAGAGACTGTTAAACGCTGTTCTTGCTTTCTTAATATGAATATCCTCGGGTAAGCCGGTCTCATAAAAGCTATCTCATATTTGCCTATATAATTAGAGTAAGCTAATATTCAGAAAACCTAATTTTAGGCCCCGTCAAATGCGGGCTTAGCAGGAGAACGATTCATGTCCATGTCCAACCATCAACTCAAACCCTGGCTTTCAGCAGCCTGTCTGCTTGGGGCTCTTTCTCTGCCCGCTCACGCACTGGAGACGGTGACACTTCAACCAAAAGCCGTGAGCCAGTCGATTAAGCTCGATGGTATTGTTGAAGCGGTTCGCCAAAGTACCGTTGCGGCCCAGACTGCAGGTACCGTTACAGCGATCTATTACGATGTCGACGACAAAGTTAAGCCCGGCTCTGTCATCGTTGAGATCAGCGATACCGAACAGCAGGCTCGCCTGGAACAGGCTCAGGCAGCCGCTCGTGCAGCTCTGGCCAATCAGCGGGATGCGGAACAGGTCTTTAACCGTATTGATGAGATTTACCGTAAAGAACTTGCCTCGAAAGCGCAGTATGATCAGGCGAGAAATCAACTGGATGGCGCAAACGCTACTTATCGCCGTGCTCAGGCTGCACTGAAAGAAGCACAGAAACAGATGTCCTACACCAAGGTAATCGCCCCTTACGGTGGTGTTGTAACGCAGCGTTTTGTCGAGATTGGAGAAGTGGTCGCTCCCGGATCTCCGCTAATGGCCGGTATCGATTTGGATCAGATGCGGGTCAATATCAATCTTCCGCAACACTATGCTGCAACCGTTCGTCAGCATCAACTGGCTGAAGTAGCACTGCCCAACGGTAAAGTCGTGCCCGCAAAAGACCTGACGATTTATCCCTTTGCCGATGCGCAGACTCACAACTTTAAAGCCCGCATCAACCTGCCAGAGCGTCAGGCAGGTCTGTATCCGGGCATGATGGTAAAAGTTTCCCTGCCAATCCAAACCGGTGAAGCCTTAACGATTCCGGCATCTGCACTGGTAACCCGTAGTGAGCTACGTGCTGTTTATGTGCTGGATAACCAGGATCAGCCACGACTGCGTCAGGTACGCACCGGTTACGAAAAAAATGGTGAAATCGAGATTCTTTCCGGGCTTCAGACCGGTGATAAGGTCGCTCTGGATCCCAATGAAGCCCTGAAACTGATCAATGCCGCGAGGGTTGAACAAGATGCATGATAATCAGGCTCCTGAGCACAAGCCCCTGGGCATCTCAGGGCGCACAGCAAAGGCCTTCCAGACGACTGAGATTACTCCGCTACTGGCCATTGTCGGTATGTTGCTGGGTCTGCTGGCCATTCTGATCACACCGAAAGAGGAAGAGCCTCAGATCGATGTGACCTTTGCTAACGTCTTTATCCCTTTTTCCGGCGCCTCTCCTGTTGAGGTTGAACAACTGGTCTCCACTCCGGCGGAACAGGTGCTGAGTGAGATCGAAGGTGTCGAACACACCATGTCGGTTTCCCGTGCCGGCATGTCGGTACTGACGGTTCAGTTCGAAGTAGGCATCACCCGTCAGCAGGCGATTGTGCGCCTGTACAATCAGGTGTTCTCCAATATGGACTGGCTGCCACCGAATCTGGGTGTGGGTCAGCCCCTGATCAAGCCGATGGGCATCGACGACGTACCTATTATGTCGCTGACACTCTGGTCAGACGATGATCAGATCGGCAGCCACGAGCTGAAGAAGATCGCCCACAATCTGGAAGTTGAGCTGAAGCGTGTTAAAGGCACCCGGGATATCTATACCTTGGGCGGTCCGGATACCACGGTTCAGGTTGCTCTGGATCCGGCTCGTCTGTCCGGCTTTAACATCAGCCTGGATGACCTGCGTAACGCGCTGCAATCCGGTAATACCACAGGAGCTGAAACCAAAATTATCCGCAATAACACCGTTATTCCGGTGCAGGCGGGTGATTTTCTTTCTACTGTTGAAGATGTTAAACACCTGATCGTTGGTCTTAATAAAGGTGCACCGGTTTATCTGGATGATGTCGCTGATATCACTCTGGGTGCAGATGTGCCGGAGCAAAGTGTCTTTATGGGTACCGGGCCTGCATTCTCCGAGCAGGGTAAAACCGGTCTCTACCCGGCAGTAACCATGGCCATTGCCAAACAACCGGGCCAGAACGCTATCGATATCACCGAAAGTGTCAATAAACGTATCAAGCAGCTTGAAAATATCGCCATTCCTGAAGGCGTTCATCTGACCGTCACCCGTGACTATGGCGAAACCGCGAACAGCAAATCCAACACCCTGATCTCCAAGCTGATCTTTGCGACGGGTGCGGTTGTAGTGCTGGTACTGGCAGCACTGGGCTTCCGTCAGGCGCTGATTGTGGGGCTGGCGATTGTCATCACTCTGATGATTACCCTGTTCGCGTCCTGGGCTTACGGCTTCACCCTGAACCGGGTATCCCTGTTCGCACTGATCTTCTCTATCGGCATTCTGGTGGACGATGCCATCGTGGTGGTGGAGAACATCCACCGACACCTGAGCATGGGTGGCAAGTCGATGCGCGAAGCGATCCCACTGGCGGTTGATGAGGTGGGCGGCCCGACGATTCTGGCAACCTTCACCGTAATCGCAGCCCTGATGCCGATGGCTTTTGTGACCGGCCTGATGGGCCCGTACATGAGCCCGATCCCGATCAACGCCAGTATGGGCATGCTGATCTCTCTGGTGATCGCCTTTGTGGTAACGCCATGGTTAGCCTTCAAGCTACTGAAGCATGAGGAGCAGGAACACTGTGCGGAAACCGAGCACGATGTCACCAGCCCGAAAATGCAGGCCTTCTTCCGTAAGATGGTTGGCCCGTTCCTGGGTGGCAAGCAGGGTCGTAAGAAGCGTATGGCTCTGGGTGCCGGTATCGTTGCTCTGATGATGGCCTCAGTAGCACTGCCGGCGACACTGGCCGTGGTACTGAAAATGCTGCCGTTTGATAACAAGTCGGAAGTTCAGGTGATTGTGGATATGCCGGAAGGCACTCCGGTTGAGCAGACCCAACGGGTACTGCTGGAGCTGGGTGAATATCTGCAGACCATTCCTGAAGTAACTCATTATCAGACCTACGCGGGCACAGCTGCACCGATCAACTTTAACGGTCTGGTTCGCCAGTATTACCTGCGCGCTGAACCGCACTCCGGTGATATTCAGGTTAACTTTGTCGATAAAGGTGATCGTGACCGCAAGAGCCATGAGATCGCTCTGTCGATGCGAGCCCCTCTGCAGGAGATCGGCCAGCGTTACAACGCCAATGTTAAAGTGGTTGAAGTACCACCGGGACCACCGGTAATCGCTCCGATTGTGGCTGAGGTTTACGGCCCGAATCAGGAAGCGATGACAGAGACCGCTAAAGCACTGCGAGCCCGTCTGGAGCAGACCGAAGGCATTGTTGATGTCGATGACATGATCGAAGCGCCAGCTAAGAAATACCTGCTGCAGGTGGATCGTCAGAAAGCATCCCTGCTGGGCGTGCCGCAAGCGAGCATTGTATCTGCGATCACAGCAGCACTGGGTGGCGAAGATATCAGCTACCTGCATGAGAGCCACCAGAAGTATGCGCTGCCGATTCGTCTGGAGCTGAACGAAGCGGATAAAAGTAATCTGCTGCAGTTTATGACCCTGAAAGTGCGCAGCATGAGTGGAGAACTGGTTGCCCTATCTGAAGTGGTTAACCTGGTGGATGCCCAGTGGGAGAAAACCATCTACCACAAAGACCTGCTGCCGGTGACCTTCGTGACTGCAGATATGGCCGGTGATCTGGATAGCCCGCTGTACGGTATGTTCGACCTGATTGGTCAGCTGGGTGATGAGCCGCTGTTTAAAGATACCCCGCTGGAGCAGTTCTTTATTCAGCAGCCGGAATGGCCGCTGGTGCCGTCGGTGAAATGGGATGGTGAGTGGCAGGTCACTTACGAGACATTCCGCGATATGGGCATCGCTTACGGTGTCGGTATGATCCTGATCTACATGTTAGTGGTGGCTCAGTTCCGCTCCTATCGTGTTCCTCTGATCATTATGACGCCGATCCCACTGACCGTGATTGGTGTTATGCCGGGTCATGCTCTGATGGGCGCTCAGTTCACGGCAACCTCCATGATCGGCATGATCGCTCTGGCGGGTATTATCGTGCGTAACTCCATCCTACTGGTGGACTTTATCAACCAGCAGCTGGAAGAAGGTATGTCCTTTGAAGAAGCGGTAATTCAGTCCGGTGCGGTTCGTGCCAAACCGATTATCCTGACCGCTCTGGCGGCGATGATAGGCGCGCTCTTTATTTTGGACGATCCTATCTTCAATGGTCTGGCGATCGCTCTGATCTTCGGTCTGACAGTATCAACTCTGCTGACCCTGATCGTGATTCCTGTGATGTACTACGCTTTTGCACCACAGCGTATTAAGGATCTGGATCAGACCGTTAACAAGGCCTGAAGCCCGACAGAATCTGAAACAAAGCCCTCTGATTAATCCTCAGAGGCAGACATAAGATCCAAAAACAGAAACGCCGCAGCGGCTTAAACCCTGAAGTGACCCCCAATAGTTGGACACCCAACATTGGGGGTTCTTTTTATGGCAAAGTACAGTCGCTCACTCAAAAT
>JBLWSY010000018.1:26648-92930 GCA_048270425.1 Oceanospirillum sp. | reverse complement strand
TAAAAAAAGCCCGACACCATGCGGTAGCGGGCTTTCAGCATATTGGGCTTTCGAAACCTGTGCCTATATCAATCCAAATCTCGATCACTGTACCCAATAAGGTACAAGATAGCATCCAACCCAAGGTTTGAAAGTGAGTGCTTGGCACTTTCTTTGACAATCGGCTTAGCTCTAAAGGCAATGCCCAAGCCTGCAGTACCCAGCATAGGCAGGTCGTTCGCACCATCACCAACAGCAATCGTTTGCTCAAGGCGTACGCCTTCATCTGCCGCAATCTGTTTCAGCAGTTCCTTTTTGCGCTCTCCATCAACAACAATACCGGTAACGTTACCTGTTACCTTGCCGTCTTTGATCTCAAGCTCATTCGCATGAACGTAGTCAATACCCAACTTCTTCTGTAGGTACTCGCCAAAGTAGGTAAAACCACCCGAAAGAATTGCCGTGGTATATCCCAAAGCATTGAGTGTGGAAATTAGCTTTTCCGCGCCTTCGGTGATTTTCAGGTTTTCAGCGATGCCACTAAGCACACTTTCATCCAGACCTTTCAGCAGAGCGACGCGACGTTTAAAGCTTTCAGTAAAGTCAATTTCACCACGCATTGCACTTTCTGTAATTTCAGAAACCTGCTCACCAACACCAGCTGCTTTTGCCAGCTCGTCAATCACTTCAGCTTCGATGAGGGTAGAGTCCATATCGAAAACAACCAAACGTCGATTACGACGGAAAACGTTGTCCTCCTGGAAGGAGATGTCGACGCTTAACTCATTGGCAAGGCTCAGGAACTCTTCACGGATCTTACCGGGATCCTCCGGGTCACCACGGACAGAAAACTCAACGCACGAACGGCTTTGTTCAGAGATAGCACGTAGCGGAATTCGGCCCGATAGGCGATTGATTCGATCAATATTCAGATCATTACCAGCAACGACACCGGTAACACGAGCAATATGCTCGGCGGTGATCTGACGAGCCAGCAAAGTAACAATAAAGCGGTTTTTACCTTGCCCTTCGACCCAATGCCCATAGCTATCTTCCGCTACAGGAGTAAAACGTATATTTACACCAAGTTCATGTGCCTTAAAAAGCACATCTCTCAAAACCGGAGATGACTCTGACTCCTCAGGAATGTGTACCAAGACACCAAGCGACAAAGTATCGTGAATAACAGCCTGGCCAATATCAAGGATGTTGACGCCATATCCTGCAAGAATGTCAGTAATGGATGAAGTGAGACCTGGCTTATCGACGCCTGAAATGTTGATAAGAATAATTTCTTTCATGAACCTGCCTGTGAGGATACTAATCTCTGAAAATTGCGCAGAGTATATCAGAGCACATTTAAGCTAGATATTTACCCAAATAAAAAAAGGCGACCGAAGCCGCCTTTTCTATCGTCTTATTCACTGTGCTGATAAAGATGCACATCACGCTGAGGGAATGGAATCGAAATTCCTTTCTCATCGAACGTCAGCTTAATCTTCTCGGTTAGGTCCCATTTCACAGCCCAATAATCACCGGCATCGACCCAAACTCGCACGGTAAAGTTAACCGAGCTATCGGCTAACTCACTAACAGCCACCAGAGGTTCGGGATCCGTTTTACCGCGAGGCTCACCTGCAATAATCTCTTTCAGAGTTTCTTTGACCAGTCGAATATCATCGCTGTAGCTAACCCCAACAATCAGATCCAAGCGCCGGGTTGGGTTCGCTGAAAAGTTCGTCAGATTACCGTTAACCAAAGAGGAGTTCGGCACGACGATTAACTTGTTATCAGGCGTCTTAAGGCAAGTATTCAGCATGGTTATCTTTTCAACGCTGCCCGATACTCCAGCACCTTCGACAAAGTCACCTTTTTTGAAGGGACGCTGTGACACCAATAGGATACCAGCGGCAAGATTTTCCATGGATCCTTTCAGGGCTAATGCAACGGCTAGACCTGCAGCACCCAATGCTGCAATCAAGGAGGTCGTATCAACGCCAATCTCACTCAGTACTGCAATAAAGAGGATAATAAGCAGTACGCTGTGTGCGATCTGCCCAATAAAGCTGGCTGCAGCTTCATCCATATTTTTCTTCTGCAGAAGCCTGACAAGAACATTTTTTACTCGCTTGACGAGCCACAAACCGACAACAAGCAGTAAGAGAGCAGGCCAAACTTTATCAGCCCATTGGAGTACTACGTCAGTCCAATCGCTCAGCTGAACATTTGTTAAATCCATCAGATGATCCTTCTATCGCTTAAGACTTGATTGATGAGCCGCTTCGATGATGCCCGTTGTGGAAAAGCCATCTTCAAAATTAAGTACTTTGACTTCACCACCGGCACTTATGACCGTATCCGCACCAACAATATCCTCTAATTTATAATCACCGCCTTTGACCAGCACATCAGGAACCAACTCAGCAATAATCCGGGCGGGGGTATCCTCTTCAAAGGGTACAACCCAATCCACAGAGGCCAGACCACCCAGCACATGCATGCGATGCTCAAGATTATTAATCGGTCTTGAGGGACCTTTAAGCCTTGATACTGAGGCATCAGAGTTAACAGCAACAATGAGCTTATCGCCAAGTTTTCTGGCAGCCGAAAGATAGCTTACGTGGCCAGGGTGAAGAATATCAAAGCAACCATTGGTGAAGACAATTTTTTCATTTCTTTGCTTTGCCGCTTTAAGCGACTGAATCAGGGATGACTCACTAATAACTTTCTGCTGCTCAAGACCCGAATGATTCGCTAGCTCTGCATTAAGTTCGGCAAGAGAGACCGTATCCGTTCCGAGTTTAGAGACAGCGATACCAGCAGCAATATTGGCAATTTCTACAGCCTCTTCCAGAGCCATATCCGCCGCTAGTGCAGAAGCCAGGGTCGCAATAACGGTATCCCCTGCACCAGTCACATCAAAAACAGCCTTTGCATTTGCCGCAAAATAGACCGGATCTTTACCCACCTGAAACAGAGTCATCCCTTTTTCGCTGCGAGTCACCAGCAAAGCGTTCAATGCCAGTTCATCCAGCAACTTCATCGCCCGCTCAACCACCTGATCCTCTGACTGACATGCACCGACAACAGTCTCAAATTCCGACATATTCGGAGTCAGCAGTGTAGCCCCTTTGTAGCGACCAAAGTCAGTTCCTTTAGGGTCAACCAGAACAGGGATATTTGCTGTTTGGAGCTTTGCAATCAACTCGCTCACAGATTGCAGAGAGCCTTTGGCGTAGTCGGAAAGCACAACAGCAGCAGCATCCTCCAAATCAGCCAATGTTAACTGGTTCAGATCTTTGGAAGAGCTTTCTGAGAACATTTCTTCATGATCTAGCCGCAATAACTGCTGGTGACGGCTCATAATGCGAAGCTTGGTAATAGTCGGCTGATCTGGCGCAACAACAAAGTTTGATTGAACACCTTTTTCCGTTAGCAAATTTTCCAACTCGGAGGCTTCACTATCCTTGCCAACGACACCCAGAACCTTGGCTGATAGCTTAAGAGCAGCAATATTCAACGCCACATTTGCAGCGCCACCCGCCCTGGCTTCATTCGCTTTAACCTTAACAATAGGAACCGGTGCTTCAGGGGAAATACGCTCAGTAGCGCCATGCCAGTACTTATCCAGCATGACATCACCCACAACCAGTACTGATTTCTGGCAGGATTCAAAAGTCAGCAAAAGAAAATCCCTAGTAAAACATGAAATATTAATCAGCTGTAAATTCCAGCCGACGTTCGCTATAACGCGCAGGGTATCATAGCCCAGCAAACAAACAATTGCCCGACCTCGAAGAAGGGTTTGCCCAACCTGGAGAAAACCGACAAAATGCACCTAAATTGACTCTGGCGAGGGGGACAAGGGTGTCTTTAAAAGTTTGGTTTGATGTTCAGCAGCTCTATTACCTGCCACAGTACGAGCCGGTATACAGGCAGCTTGTCGCGCAGGGACATGAGTGCCAATTCCTTATCTATCAACTCGATAGTTCAGACGAGATATTGAGTACGTTCCTGAAAACAACCGACCTACCCATGACAGCCCTTACCGAATCAGAGGTTATCGAGTTTTACCGTAAAAACCCCGCGGACTGGATTGTATTCGGTAACACCTTCAAGCATTTTGATCAGCTTCCTGCATCGACAAAAACCGCTCTGCTGTATCACGGTATTGGTGTTAAGGAGTGCTATTACGGCGAAGCCCTTTCAAAGTTTGACGTGCGTTTCACCGAAGGGCATTTCCGCCAGAGGGAGTTGTCTGACAGATACCCACAGGCACACTTTGTCGAAACAGGCTTTGCCAAACTTGATCCTCTGGCAGACAAAGCAGAGATAGCTGACCTTCAATTTGATCTGAAGAGCGTGGGCCTGTCTGAAGACAAGCCAACACTTCTCTATGCCCCCACCTTTTACCCAAGCTCTATCGAGTTAATGGGCAAAAACTGGCCAGCAAAGTTTGCCGACTGCAATATCATTATCAAACCGCATTTTTTCAGCTATACGAACAAAAAATATAAAGCTCAAAGAAAACTGCTTGAGCATTGGAGCAGCTTTGAAAATACCTATCTGGCTAAGCCTACGGAGCTGTCTCTGATTCCCTACATGGCAAGAGCCGACTTGCTGATCAGCGAGGCATCATCCGCCCTTTTTGAATTCGCGGCACTCGACAAACCGGTCATTTGGCTGGATTTCTTCAAATTACGCTGGGGCTACAGAGGCCCATTCCGCTACCGTTTTGAAAAACGCATGGATCAGACCATTCACAAGTACCGAGATGTGGGCCGTCATGTAGATAAAGTGGCCAACCTTGAAACCGCCATTCGAGAAGAGCTCGCCAACCCAGCCTCAAATCAATCAAACCGATCAAAAACCACTCAAGAGCTGATTGGTGATGTTGACGGTAAGGTGGCAAACAGAATTGTCGAGTACCTAATCAATAACGGCTAACAGGAACCAAATACCACCAAAAAAAGAGCTCAATGCCGAGCTCTGTTTTTTGAAACTTCTACTCACCGAATATGCATATATCCTAGTGACTTTCGAATCTTATAACGCCTATACAGGTTAAGAGGTTTTCTCAGTACGCCTGAAGCTAAAACCTTGTCGACAGCATCAAGAACCCGAGAAGAGCTTTGACCATCCTGATGAGGATGCACCTGAGCAATATAGCTCTCAATCTTTTGTTTCAGATGCTCGTCAGGGGACAACCCTTTTATAAGCATCTCTTCCAGATCTTTCGGCTCAGTGAAGTTAAGCAGATAATCTTCTGGCAAAGAGTTATTCAGGGTTACAACAACCTTCCCCATTAACAGAGCCTCAGTTACTGCACTTGAAGTGTCAGAAACAACCAGATCAGCTTGTTGAAGCAGAGGGATTAAGCTAGCTTCTTCGCTAACCCGTAAATGCTCCAAATTAAGAGCTTTGTACTGCGCAACTATCGCCTTATCCATCTTAGGATGGAATTTAACGACAATATTGTATTTTCCTGACCGTCCCAATTCAGCCCATTGATCCAATAAAGCCGGAGCCGCCGTCAGAGCAGGCGAAAATGTCGGTGCAAACAGCACAGTCGGCAAATGTCCCTTTTCTTGTTCTGGCAGAGGAAAACAAGGATCCATTTTAGGCCAGCCTGTTTCGGCAACCCGAAAATGTCCGTGTTTTTTAGCTAAAGCCTCAAAACGCTCAGTGGTGATTGGCCCGTGGGTACAGTACAAGTCAAAAAAACCACGGATAACAAAGTGACCTTTTTTCTTCCATTCAAAACCGTGAAAAACCTGAACTTTTATACCAGGAAAAAAGTCCGGTACGACATTGCCGGGAACAAAAACAGCGACAGGATTATAGGCTTTAACATCCTCAACGGAGGTCAGTTGAATCTCATCCAGATTCAGCTGGCTGGTGGAGACTGACTTACCATTAAGGTACCAGGCTACCTCCCCACCTCGCCGACGGATTTCATCCTGTAAAGGCCGCAAAATGCCATAAGAGTATGTTTGCTGAACAAAAAAGAGATAACGCTTTACAGACGACATTCAGATAACACTCTTATTCGCAGTTGGATTGATCATTCTCGTAAGTGCTCCACTCTTTCACCGGTGTTCTCCAATCTCCGTAACGATAGGTCAGATATTCATCATACTTCGCAGGAACCGGGTACTGCTTGCCACCAAAATCTACCAAAGTAGTCTCAGCTAACATTTCAGATGGCGCCTTCTGAACGACACATTCATTTTTGTTCATTAGAACATTGTATAAAAAACCATCACCGGGAGCGTGTTTAATGAATATATCGATCAGCAGGGGTCCCCGATGGAACAATCCATCGCGATTGCGAACCTTAGCAATTCTCGGGGCGCCTTTCTTCAAAGGAAAATGATCCACTTTCATCCTGGAAATCTTAGCCCGATATCCCTTAAAGAAGAGCTTCCAGAACGCCTTACGCAATAACGGCACATCCTCGGCTAAAATATAAAGATCAATATCAGTATCCCAGGGCAGTAACCGGCCCTCTCTGATAACACCAAGTAGTGTGCCGCACTCCAGCCAGTAGCGAATACCAAAGCCCTCAAGAATGTCGGTGACATCTTTGAGCATTGCCAGTGCGTTTTCGTAGTTCTCACCCTCAAGGGTGGTAAAATTTGCCATCAAAACACCTAACGAATAATACGCTCAAAGGCTTGCTCTATATCTTTTTCAGGAACAAGCCCCCAGGTATCTATTGCAAACTGGTTACTGAAATCCCCGGTCTTGGCACAATTTAGTTTTTCAATCAGCTCATTGAAGTCGTAGGCACGCATACCGGGCAAAGCGATATGTTCATCAAAAGCAATAACATCATGAGCCGTTGCTACAGTTGGGTCTTCGTTAATTGAATGAATCACTGGTAGATCCAAAGCAAAGCCTTCCATCATAATTGAAGAAGTATCTGTGATCAGGGCGTCCATGCAGGAAAGGACATCCAAACTACCTATAGTCGCTACTTTAGAAAGATCAACAACGCGGTCACCAAGGTTTTCAAAACCCTGAATTTGCTTGGTAAGAACGTGGGTCTTCAGATACAGATAAGCATCATGCTCTTCAAGCCACTGCAGAAGGGCCTGCTCATCAAAGCCTGATAACGCAGGTAGACTACCGGACCGGGTCGGGGCATACATAATCTTAAAGCCTGGCTTTTGTACCAAAGACTGCACCTCTTCTGTTAGAAGCAGAGGTACGCTTTTATCTTTCAGAGCTGGAGCACGATAAAATCGAGGATAACCGATCCGAATTGTCTTCCTTACCGGGATGCCTGAAAAATAGGCTCGACGATAACTCTCTATCCAGTTCTGGCATAAAACACCATCAAAGGCTCGCCCACCCCGTCTTCCAGGCATGCGATCTTCGAATTTCTGCTCAGTAGGCGTCTTCTTAGTAATCAAACCATGATAGATCCGATAATATTTCTGGTTACGAGAAAAGAAACGGGCAGCACGGATCATCAATCGTTCAGAATTAGGATTATCGATCAAAAAGATAGTACTAGATCTTTTTAACGCCGAACTGAGAGACGTTACTTCAATAAGATCCGTCTTAAGAAACTCATTCAACTCTGCAACATAGGGTGCGGCAACCTTAGGCTTATCAGCAATAATCAGGATTTTATTACCTGGTTTATTAACCAAAATGGCCTGAAGCAGCGGCAACGTATCTGAGTCAGGCTTAGATTGACGAAACTCGATAGCCGTAGCATCTCTTTTGCCGCGGTGGCTGAAAAAAACCGGCAGAAAAAAAGACATTCTCAGAAATGCAATTAAAGACGAGACCGGAGCCTCAGTTAAATCCTTAATAAGTTTACGCATATATCATCCAAGCTTGACGTATGATGACAACTGACCTTTTTCCTGGAGCTCGCTATAAAGTTCGAGCTCGGAAGCCGAATCAACTTCCAGCCACTTATTCTTAACCAAAGCAGCACGTACATCCCAGCTGTTATCAATCAGGGACTGAATCAAACTGGTCATGTACATATTATCCAGATCTTTACCATCGTAGATCGCGGATGGATCCAGCTGATGATAGAAGTCGATGAAGTCCTGAACTTTATCGGCACGTACTTTGATCAACCCCATATACTGAGCCTGAACCTGCTCATAGTTATCAGGCTTTTTGCCCAGTTCGAGTACTTTATTACCTTCCATCTTGAAGGTTTCAGCATCGGACAGAGGTTCATCCATACGCAGAGACCAGAGGCGTTTCCACTCCAAGTCTGCCGAAATGACTGCCTCACCTTCCGTTGAAAGTAATGTCTCTAATACAGAAGGTTCGTACACAATATCGCCATAACAAATCAGAAGATCTTCGTCCGGAGACATAAACTCTTCCGCACAGAACAGCGTGCTTACCATATTCGTTTCAGCAAAACGTTCATTGGCATAGAGCTTCACCTCAGGTGCATTAAGCCTATCCCGAAGATAACCACCGATCAGAGCAATATTCTCAACAGGCACACCACAGCCCTTAATGACATCAAGCTGTCGGTGAAGCAGTGGACGTCCATCAAGCTCAACCATACATTTTGGTCGATCATTGGTATAAGGACGTAAACGTGTTCCCTGTCCTGCAGCAAGCACAATAACTTTCATATTAAACTCCAAAAAAATCACGAATCAGTTTCTGGTCATCCATTGAAAAAGGCTGTTCACGCTCGGGATGCCACATAATCCCTATCCAGGGTAATTCACTGTGCTCAAAGGCCTCGACAACACCATCATCACTGGAGGCCGTTATATGCAAACTTTCGCCAAGAGTCTGCTCTGTGATGGCAAGATTGTGGTAGCTGTTAACCTCGTTGCTAATCCGATCAGCGACCAGGCTTCCTTCAAGCCGATGCCGGGTAGCCACATGCCCAGTCACCTCAACTAGACTACCGCCTAAGTAGTGGTTGATAAATTGCATACCACGACACACGCCAAGCACAGGCAAATTCTGCTCACTCGCAAACCTTAAAACCGCTGACTCAAGCACGTCACGCTGAGGAGCAGTACCAATGTCGTTTCCACCACTCAGGATGAAACCATCGAGTTTTAACTCTGAAAAATACTGGTTGTGATCAGATATCCCTGTAGGAAGAGGGATTGCGAGAATTCCCAACCCCCACAAGAGCTCAGACCAGCGATAGTCCAAAGCATCACGAGCTTCATCCCGGCCTTCAATTTGATCCAGCCTTTGGCTTATTCCCAAGCGAAACATTAATGTATCGCCTTCAGCTGAGAATTTGCCGGGTCTAACTCCAGGACTGAAGCCTTCGCCAGCTGGCGGTACATCTGCTCGCCAATCCCGATAGCCGCCGGCATCGCAAATTCAGCCGCCCGGATCGCCATATGCGAGTTCGCTCCGCCATACATGGTCACCAACCCGGCAATCCCCTGACCAAACAGCCAGTCGTAACCCGGATCTGCCTGAGGGATCATAACAATCTTCCCACTCACATCAGGCTGATCTTCAGGAGACCTGTCCGCCAGATTAACGCAATCCGTTAATACACGGGTCTGTCCGACAAAATTAGGCTGCCCTTCATGCAAAAGAAACGAGAAGAAGTCATCCTTAGAGGTCAGCAAAGCAGGCAGCTCACAGGAAAGTGCAACAGTTCTGAATCTGGCGTGATAATCGGCAGTTGTCTTAAGCTTCTCAGCTACAACCTCTTCGGATTGCGGAGCTTGGGCGGCATCAAGCAATTCCTGAATAGACAGAGAAGCCAGCTCTTCCCGACCGATGCCATACTGCTCGCCCCAACGAACAATCAGATCAAGCGCCAGAGACAGATTTCGTGAGAAAACAAACTTCGCACTCTCGCGCCCCTCAATGGCCTGACGAAGGAATTGCTCCAGCTCGCCATCTGTGTAATCAATGCCTTCGGATCTGACAGCATTAAAGAAAGCGGCTCGCTCCTGCTCCCAAAGAACAACTTCTTCGGCAAGGTGGGCACCTTCTGCACTGGCTTTATCGAGAATCGGGCGCAGGTATTTTTCAGGATCATCCCGATAGGCTGGAGATGTAATGTCATAAGTACCGGGACGTAAGTGACCGTATTTCTCAACAAAAGCATCCCAGCTGAGAGAACCGGCAACAACCGCATGAGCGTCTTCCGTCAGCTCATGAGAAACCGTTCTAACAGAGCTCATAAACTGATTCTTAGCCTGTTCAGACAGCACACCAGTTGCCACAGCTTCTTTCAGAAGCGTTACCGCAACAAAGCCACTCCGGGCAAGATGTGCAAAGGGAAGGGTCCCATAGCGCTTGCAGTCCTCCAGAAGATTAAGCGCAATACCAAGCAAACGGGAAGCAGGATAGTCATTCAGTTTTCCTTTGATCGCCGCCAACCGCTCGCCAAGAATGGCCGTTGTCTCAATATCACCAGCGGTTCGATCAATACCGTTACAGGTCACCTGACGCAGGCCCGATTTCAGATCAGACAACTCGGCATCAGACAATCCCGCTTCGGTTTTAAGACGCTGTTCCCAGCGCGGGAAATCAAGCCCAAGGCAGGTAGGCACAACATCAAACTCAACCTTGTCATGCAGATGAGGATTTTTACTGAGCCAGCTCAGATAAAACTCAACCAGTTTTCCTGCTAGTTCGTCAGAGATGCCCTGTGGAATAAAGGAATTGAAACTAGCCCGTACATCGATATAAGGCTTACCGGCAAAGCTTGTTAACAGGGGCTGAGGTCGAACATCACGATAACCATACTCATACCTCTGAGTTGCCCAGGTTTCATCCAGAATCAGCCTGCGGTAGAGACTATCAGCCAGACGTCCAGGATTCGTTCCGATGATCTCAGCCGGGTTCCAATCCGGCATCACCCCATACAGTGGTTTACTGCCGAAAATATGAGCCGCTGGCTGATAGTCGTTATCCCAGTGCTTTAATGCACTAGCAAACATCTCGGCCATCTGAGCATTCTGGAGCAACAGATCTTCTTGCTCGACCGCGATAGGTCTCACCTGGAGGATATGGACCTGCAGGTCCTTATCAACCGCAAACTCAACATCCAGAGCATCATAAGAAAGCAGCCACTCGACCTCAATAAGAGCAAGCACCAGGGGCACCAAACGCTGGTCAGCAATCTGGCTCTCCTGAGAATCCCGGTGTACATACAGCACTTTATGATCATTAGTATTGCCCGCTGTAATGCCATCTGTGGAACCACTTTCTTCATAGTTGATCACATAATACGGTGCCCCGCGTTCCAGAGTGCGGGTAAAGGCCACACCACTCATGATCACATCTTTAACCATGGGCTGAATCAGCACCTGATCATCTGGCTGCATATTGTGGTAGGAAGCAATAACCTCCTCGATTGCAGTACCCAGGCCAGCGGGAACCGCTACATTAAGGACACTGGTATAGGCACCAGCATTGGAGTGCGTAAAAGCATCTTCACTTCGGGCGCTGGAGCGAACCACAACAGACCGACCTGAAAATTTATCCTCCGCTTGCCTGAGAATAGCCGCAGCATCCTCACTCCAGTCCGCAGTGGTGAAAGACACCTGATCCTGAATAGTCGCTGCAGTCACCATTTTGCGAAGGCGGGCCAGTGTTTCTGCTTTTGTACCCAGCACAAAGTGAGCAATATCTTTTGGTTGATTAACCTCCGCCCAATCACCGGCGACATCAATTCCCTTTACGCTAAGGCCTGAAAGTCTCAGCCACTCAACCAGCCCAGATAAATGGGCTTTTTCTAATAACTTCGGTAAATGTCCCTGAATACCACGCAAAGCCTCTACCGCGCGAGCGCCAAAATAAACAAGACCGATAAACTCACCGGATGCCCACTCGTCGGGGATGTCACAGCCAGAACGCAGTAGGTTTCCATCCTGAACCAATACCTTTTCAGAACCACTTAAATCATCTTCAGAACGGCCAATATAACGTTGTTTCCAGTGGCTATCCCAAGCAATAGCGATATCCGCTTCAGTATCAATAAGAGCTTCGACTAACTTTTCTCTGAATAAAATATCACCGTAACAAACCAAAACGTCTTCAGAGACAGCCAGATCAGTGCTCAGCAAAGAGGCTGCACTTCCAGTGTCATGCCAGTTGGGATTTACAACCGTTTCAATCTCCGGATACTTCTCCGCAATCTCATCCGACTGATAACCTAATACCAAGCAGGCATTACCTTTAGATACAGAGGTCGCACGAAGCAGCCATTCAAGCACGTTGACTCCGTTCACAGCCTCCAGCAAAGATGGCTGTTCGCCATTATGAGGCGCACCCGCACCTAATATCACTGCACGCTTGTTTGTTTTATCCATAAGAAGTTCCGCAACCTGAAATCTGAGATATTGAGCAAACCGAGAATTGTAACATCCCAGCCTTTTTTTGAGATATAAAAAAAGGGCTAACAAGCCCTCGAGAATACAACATAGACCTTGCAACTAAGATGGGCTTGTCTGTACTCGATCAAAACAGGAAAGATCATCAGTAAAAACTGACCATTCTTTTACCGGAGTCTTCCAGTTTCCATAACGATATGTCAAATAGCCATCATAATCTTCCGGAACCGGAAACTCCCTGCCATCAAAAAAGACAAAGGATCGGTTATACATATACTCCGAGGGCGTGCGCTGAATGATATAATTATCTTTAGATGAACCAAGAACAGAGTAGTGATAACCATCACCACCATCGTATTTGATGAAAATATCCAGAAGGTTATCACCTCGATGAAACAGCTTTTTTCGTGTTCTGATTTTGAGAATTCTTGGGCTTTTATCTGCAATATGTTCCGTGCTTTCAAAACTTCGAGCAAGGCGCACCCTATAGCCTTTGAGCCACAATGATCTCATGCACGCTTTAATTTTTGGCAACTGAGAGGAATCAATGCAAAGATCAACATCTGTATCCCAAGGAAGCAGCCGATTTTCTCTTACCACTCCTAACAGAGTTCCACAATCAAGCATATACTCAACATTATTCCTATCAAGTATATCAACGACTTCATTTAGCATTTGCATAGCCTTCTCTGCGACTACACCTTCAAGCCTAACACCACCAGCCATTGCACCTTCCAAGTAAAATTTCAGCCACCAGCAATGACTATAGCATTGAGGAAGAAAAACATTTATTTCTACTGATGCTTACTCAAAAAATTTATTACTCAAAGAGAAGCATTTGATCAAAAAAACTGAAAAAGTTGCTTTATCATCTTTCAGATCACATCCTTAACTTAACCGGTTCTTTCCAGCTCCATAGCCTGCGGTTAAACAGTGATCAATCTCAGAGGGGGCAGCATAACTTTTTCCATCAAAATCCATCATATAAAATGGCGCCAAAGCTTTTTAAACAAGCCAACCTTTTACCAGCAATCTAATAAATAAAAATTTAATTCTGACAATAATATTTTTATATTACATCAGCCTAACCCATCTAATATCACTGATGACTTATTTCCAGACAAAGATGCAAACCTAACAATCTGAGACATCAAGAAAAACAATGATTAAAAAATCCCGGATTTTTCAAATATAAAAAGAGCATCCCAGCCCTCACGTATAACTAGCATTCCGTTATGATGGACGATCGACTTTCGACTTATCCTGAGAGAAATAATCCCACTCTTTGACCGGTGTTTTCCAGTCGCCATACCGGTGCGTCAGATAGCCGTCATAATCTTTTGGGATTGGATATAGCTTACCATCAAACTCAACAGTCGCCAGATTCTCCAGGTATTCCGAAGGCATTCGCTGAAGGATATACTTTTCAAATGATCCACCGACCATCAGATAGTGAAAACCATCATCCCCCTTGTACTTGATAAAAATATCAAGCAGGTTATCTCCTCGGTGTACCAGTCTTTTACGACTTCTTACCTTCAAAACACGAGGCTCTTTGTATCCCATCTGGGCAGTTTTTTCGTAGGTTTTTGCCATACGAACCCGATATCCACGAAGCCACAGGGGGAACATGCACTTTTCAAGTTTTGGGATTTGTGATGAATCAACACACAAGTCCACATCGTTATCCCAGGGAAGCAACCGATTCTCTCTGACAATACCTAACAAGGTACCGCAATCAAGCATGTACTCAACGCCATGCTTTTCCAGAACAGTTGTAACCTCTTTAAGCATCGAAAGAGCTTTTTTCCCAACCTTACCTTCGAGCCTAGCCTCACCCGCCATAATAGTTTTTCCCTTTTCTTATATCTCTTATATAGGTATATGAATAAGCCGCAGCAACTGCCATTATAATATTAAAGGCATATAAGCTTTGCCAATAAAAATAATCCGAAGTGAACATGGCTATACAGTTGAAGTAAATCAAGGATGCAGGAACATAAAAACTGACCCACCGGGGTACCAATCCGGCCCTGACCGCCTTATAAAAAAATACAAGAACGAATGACATTACTCCCAGAAAAAAGAATACCCCCAGCAAGCCGTAGCGGACAAACAGTTCAAGAAAACCATTATGCACAGTATTGATAAAGGTATTTTTTTCAGAAATAACACCCGACAATTCCATTACCTTGTTTCCGCCTTCATAACCCCAACCCAGGACCGGGCGCTCCATACCATAATTTATTGCGGCATGCCAAAACTGTAAGCGCAACCCCATACTACTATTTGGAAGCTGAGAAAAATCATCATGACTTTCATAGAATTTTGAGAAAGTAACAGTTTCAAATTCGAACCGATTTAACAAGGGGTTTGCCAGCCCTGAGAAGTAACCAGCAGCCGTTAAAAAAAACAATAGTAATAAAAAATACAGCTTCATTCTCAAACTGGTCCCTTCCCTAAAAAAAATATAGATTAAAAACAATAGGAAGAAAACCAAACCGACAATGGCAGACCGCGTCTGCGTAATAAAAATAATTACCAAGCAAAAAAAGGATAAAAAAACCAGAATAAGACGAATAGCAAGACGACTTTTGGAAAGTATTGCGTAAATCGTGAATCCTACAAAGACCAAACCAAACAGCAACGCAGTCCGGATAGCAACTAAACCAAAGTCAACACGATATCCTGCAAGCCCCTTCTTGATTTCATTAAAACCATCGCCGGTTGCGAAAGGGATAAAAAGCACAACTAAAGAGGTAAGCAACAAAAATAATGGGATTTTTTTCTTGTTCAGATAGAGAAAGAAACCCATAAACAAATAAATAAATTTATCTAAAAAGTCTTCCGATCTGAAATGGGTGATACTGTCTCGCGGAAAGTCCTGAATAAGCATCAGCCAACTTAAAATAGGAATAACAATAGCAACCA
The DNA here is from genome assembly GCA_048270425.1 of Oceanospirillum sp. Lineage (GTDB taxonomy): Bacteria > Pseudomonadota > Gammaproteobacteria > Pseudomonadales > Halomonadaceae > Oceanospirillum. The sequence continues at coordinate 77,703 of JBLWSY010000018.1, read as the reverse complement.
CCAAAACAACCAACAAAAACCGCCTCAGGCCTTCACCGTATCGAAAACATACGTAAAGCAATCCCAGGTAAAAAAAAGGCTCAAAATAGTGAAAGACATCCCTCATATACAGCCGGAACACAACAAAGGCCGAAAATAGAACCACCAGCCCAGCATTAAGCCAAAGAGGAATCACGCGCTCTTCGGCATTAAAAAAATCATAAACTTTTTGACTTGATACCACGGCAATTACTCAGGAAGAGACTTAACTACCTCAATAATTGAGGTTGTTGAAATAGAAGGCGTTCTTGGTAGGTACACAACATCACAGACAGTCTTCATATCATCAAACTTACCCGCCCAGTCATCGCCCATGACCAAGACATCTGCCTGATGATCAAGAATATATTGTTTTTTCAGTTCTAACGATTCTTCCAAAAACACCTCATCAACAACGCGCAGAGCTTTGAGCATTTCTGTTCGTTCAAATTCAGAATAAACGGGTTTTCTACCTTTTTTTCTCAGATTTAAATCATCTGATGACACACCAACAATAAGATGATTACCCAGCTCTTTAGCACGCATAAGTATTCTTATATGACCATAATGTAAAATATCAAAAGTACCAAAAGTAATTACTTTCATAAAACACCAAACGTTAAACTAAAAATTAAATTCCAGACGCACTTCTGACTGAGTATCTTTAATTTCTCCACCATCAGAACCTTCATCATCTGATGAAACTTCAGCACGCTGAACAGCAGCCTTAAGTATCAGCTTTTCACTGAATTGCAATTCGCCACCCGCCTTTAACTCTAATAAACCCGAGCTATCAGCATCTGCTTCAACCGCCGTTAGCTGCCCAAAAAGGCTAAATACACCATCTCTGTTCAATTCTGCCCTGCCACGGACACCATAAATACCGGTATCACCATCAGAGCCCTCTACATTACCTATAATACCAGACGCATAAATATCCAGAGGGATTAAAACAGGGTTCAGTCGAACGCCCGCTTCCGCTAACTCGACGGAATGACTCATCCGGTTATCGCCTCGCTGCCAATAGCCGTCACCGAAGTAATAAACATCATCAATCAGATATGAATCACCATCAAACCATGAGTAGCGTTCATCCCAGATCACCTCTGTTGTGCTTAGCGAACCAAACACACCAAAAAGACGCCCGGCATCCAGTGTAAAACCTGCTTCATAAAAACCAATTTCATATCCCGGCTCTGGCTGGCTGAATTCACTATTAGTCTGCTGACCGGGATAGTAGTCATCACTTGAATAAGCAAGCCTTCCGCCTTTTAACCACGCCGAGAGAACATCACTAATATTGAGTTTACCGCCAACCTCAATACGTCCCCCCTGAAGGGAGTAGTTATCATCATCGGTATTTCGCCCCCTGATCTCTGCCTTAGCATATAGTCCGAACTGATCACCCGGACGATAATTCAGACTCCCGCCGACACCATAAACCATTGCACTCTGTGTCTCTTGAGGACTATCGGCTCTCAATAAAAGAGGAACCAAACCCAGACTATGAGTGCGATCAAAAAGGTCGATATTATAGTAGGCGGATTCGATTGATGCTGCCCCTAGGTAACCATGCGCACCGAAAGAAAATTGACTTTCATCGGAAGGCTCTTCTTTACTTTCCTCTTCGGCTAAAGGCTCTTCCTCTTGTTTCGGTTCTGGCTCTCTCTCTTCCTCGACAGACGGTTTAGCTGGCTCCTCCGAAGGCGGTTCCTCATCACTATTAACACCCGGAATAAGTGTTTCAAGGTCCGGCAGTTCAAATATACCCGGCAGAGATGAAATCATCACGGGCATACTATTCGGAGAAGCAACATAAGCCGCCTGCCCGGCAGCTAAGTCCTGAATACCTGCTGCGTTCTGGAGGTAACTCCCCCCATTATTAACCAGAACGTAGGAACCCTGATTACCCAACTCTGCAGAGGCCATCTGCTGATCAAGGAAAAAAGCCTCAAAGTCAGTGCCACGAATACCGATAGTCGCTACAGGCGTTCTTAACTTAAATGCTTTTTTATCTTTCTTGCCAATAGCACCTGTAATTGATCGTAAGCCACCACGGATAATAGAGGCCTCAACCCGATCATTTTCCTGCTGCTTAAACTGGTAAGCATCAATCCGAATCTCACTCGAAGGTCTGACGGCAAAATATCCGTCATCTGTCATCTGTAGCTGCAGGCTACTGGCCTCCTGAGTAATTATTTTCTCACCCTGAAAAACCAAGCTACCTTTCTCTGGTATTCGCGCAACACCGTCAACACCCAAAATGCGAACATCACCATGAACAAACAGAACTTTACCCAGCTCCCCCTCGGCTTTCGCGACCAATGAAAACAGGCACATCAACATTAAAAGACACGTGATATACACGGCCTTTTGTTTTCTTAAAACGTCATAATACATAGTCAAGTTCGCCTCTTAATCCCTTGACTGAATTCTAACGATATAAGCATAAAAATTCTTTAGTTAAGTCATTTGTTTGCATGGATTGATTCACAGTAGGCATAAAAAAACTCCGGCAGATGCCGGAGTTTTAATAAAACAGATCTGAAGATCAGAAAGTTTCTTCGAAGCTCAGCTGAACCCCCAGCTGACGAGCTACACTACTTCCGTCGACCTCTGTAGTTTCCAGGCCATAGGTGACATCCAGATTAGCCATTCCCCGGAACAGACCGGCACCAAAGTTAAGCGCTGACAGCTCTTCTCCGGCCAGGTTTTTCTGATAACCCGCACGAAGTGTAGGAATCAGGAAGTTAGACGGAAAGAAAGTGCCTGACACGTGCAGCATCTGAACTTCATCACCAACAAGATCTTCAACTTTATTCAGGTCAGCACTGGTAGCCAGCATAAACATGCGATCTTTAATAAACACAGCGCCATCAACAGTCGCCTGAGTATCCATGCTTATTGTCGTTGTGCCGCTAGCACCCGTAACTTCGTCTTTCTCATAAGCATCAAACTCAGGAGCGATCAGGTTTTTAACAGCCAGACCGGCCTGATAATTTTTAGCAACCCAGACTGCGCCTACGTCCAGACCAAAAGAGGTGCTGTCTTTCGATTTATCAAGACCATCTTCTATCAGGTCACTGACTTCCTTATCATCAGAACGATCAATTTTAGCTTTTACAGATGTCAGAGAAGCAAGGTAGAGGTTTGCTTTAGCGCCAACCACCAGCTCGCCCTCCATGGGGCCAATATTTTTGATTGCACTGATAGGCTGACTGTAACCCAAGCCAAACTGAGTCAGAGTACCGCCACGCACCGCAACCTGAGAATCCGTTGCAAAGTCAGTCAAATCATTGGGGGAGGTGAGTCCGGTCGGATCATCCGGCAACCCTGTAAATGGCTGATCTTCAAACGCTGCCAAAGAGACGAAACCTACACTGGCATCCACACTTAGCACACCTGGGAGTTTTGGTAATTCAAATAAGACAGGCATTCCCGGAATAGAGGCAGTAAAAGATGTTTTTAAACGGCCTGCCTCACCAAAACCTTCAAGCGCGGAATTAAACTCATCCTGAATGCCTTTTGCATCATTATAAGCGGCATTCGCATCAGTACCGTAACCACCATTGTCCAGCTTTGTATTAAAGTCACTCAACCGGGTAATCAGCGTGTCCAGGTCATCCTGAAAGTTATCTGCTTTACCAAATTCGACATTGAAGCCTAACTGAGAAAGATAACCAAAACGGACATTTTCACCATTTTGAGTATCCAAGGCCAGATAACCTGCCGCTGGATTGTAACGAACACTGTTAATGGTAGTAGGCGATGCTACCTGCCCCAATGTTGAAGATGCACCATAGCTACCAACAAGAACAGCAGCATGCGCCGGAACAGCAACAGCTACTGCAATAGCAGAGGAAAGAAGGCGTTTTTTCATAGGGAAACCCTTGCTAGATTAATCAGTAAGAAAGACTTTAAATGCCAGTTAAGCAAGACTAGCACAATAATTAATCAAATAACCGACTAGCTACAATTTTCAGACAAAACTCATTGTGTAATTACAGGAGGTAGTCGTACGGCCTAAGCGAAAATAGCACGGTATCAATTTTTCAGTCGTGAAATAGGTCAAACCTTTGATAACCGATCTTCTTCAAGACTCTGTTTTACCCGCGATGCAAATTCTTTTAGAAAAGCAGCCATAATCCCCATGATACCGCCTAGCACTATCCCCAAGGCCAGCACCAAGCTGTTGCCGAACTTAGAAACTTTACCGTTATTATCCGCAACAGCTTGAATCTGAGGATACTGAACCTGCGATAACTCAGCAGAAATTTCATTTTTGCGCTGAGAATAACTGAGGATCAATTCAGATGACGTATTAGCCTGAGACGTTGCAACATCAAGCTGTCGATTCAGAGTCTTAAGCTCCTGATTCAACTTGTCTCTAAGCCCCTCTACGCGCGTCTTTTCATGAGCCTGAAGCTTATTAAACAGCTGCTGATGCATATCGGTCACTAGCGCTTCATTTGCTTCCGTTGTAATTGTTTCCAAAATAATAAGACCAGTATCTTTGGGGGTATTAATGATTATTTTTGGTAACCCCTGTTCACCATAGGAGCGCTTCACAGCAGGCAGAAATGAACGTTCAATTAACGCAGTCAAGCCATCGATAGAATTTATCGGTTCACTCACGTCTCGCTCTGCCACCTTATAAATTGACACGTACTCAAATTTTTCAGAACGTATCTGAGTAAACACCAATGCCAGTGCGATAATGCCGAACGCAGTAACAAACATCGTAACTTTGCGTCGGATCAGAATTTTCGCCAGATCAACCAGTGAAATCTCATCATCAGCATAATGCGGCGGCATAGCATACACAGGTTGAAAATGAGCATCCTGAGCAGGCAGGCTTGATTTATCTTTATTAGGTTGTGATTTGTCCATAAGAGAGCCTGTTATCGGTTAAAACAATACGTTATTGAACGTTCAGAAGATAAGATTGCCCGGCATTATGACAAGGCGGGTAATAAATAAAAAGTGTAATAAAGGCTGTTGACGCCCTAAAGGGCAACCCACACAATCCCACTACAATACGCAAGATGTGGGTCGGGCTTTAGCCCGTCAGGCAATAGTTGACGCCCTAAAGGGCGCCCCACAATCCCACTACAAAACGCAAGATGTGGGTCGGGCTTTAGCCCGTCAGGCAATAGTTGACGCCCTAAAGGACGACCCACACAATCCCACTACAATACGCAAGATGTGAGTCGGGCTTTAGCCCGTCAGGCAAAAGCCGCCAAATAGCCCCTGACAGACTATCAAAGCACCCGCTCCAAAATTACCCGGACCGTTGACGCCCTAAAGGGCGACCCACACAATCCCACTACAATACGCAAGATGTGGGTCGGGCTTTAGCCCGTCAGGCAATAGTTGACGCCCTAAAGGGCGCCCCACACAATCCCACTACAATACGCAAGATGTGGGTCGGGCTTTAGCCCGTCAGGCAATAGCCGCCAAATATCCCTGTCAGACTATCAAAGCACCCGCGCCAAAATAGCACGGGCCTCATCAATGAGGTCATTCAGGTGTTGCTCCCCCTTAAAACTCTCCGCATAAATTTTATACAAAGGCTCTGTTCCACTGGGGCGAGCAGCAAACCAGCCATTTTCAGAGACTACTTTGATGCCTCCAAAAGATGCCTGATTGCCCGGTGCTTTAACATAAACCTGCTCGATTTTTTCACCAGCCAACTGTTTGGAAGTAATGCTGTCAGCAGTCAGGTTTTTAAAGCCTGCTTTTTGATTAGGTGTCAGCGGTGTATCCACACGTCGATAAGCCGGATTACCGTATTTTTCTGTCAGCTCTTGGTAATACTCAGAAGGGGATTTTCCGGTGACAGCCATAATTTCAGCAGCCAGCAGACAGAGGGCGATACCGTCCTTATCGGTAGACCAAGGCTTACCATCACGGGTTAACAGGCTTGCCCCTGCACTTTCTTCACCTGCAAAGGCCAGCCGGCTCTGATGCAAACCACTAACAAACCATTTAAAACCGACAGGCGTCTCATACAGGTGACGACCAGCTGCAGCAACAACACGATCAATCATAGAAGAGGAAACAAGGGTCTTACCAAAACCGGATGATAAAGGCCAATGTGGACGATGCCTTATCAGATAATCAATGCATACTGCAAGAAAGCTGTTGGGGCTCATGAGGCCATTCCGGTCGACAATAGCATGCCGGTCAGCATCGGGATCATTCGCAAAACCCAGGTCAAACTTGTCTTTACTGAAAAGTAAGTGTTCAACCACAAACGGGCTTGAACAATCCATCCTGATTTTGCCATCGTGGTCGGGCGGTAAAAAAGAGAAGCTGGCATCTATTGTTTTGTTAATAATCTCGACGTGAATATCAGTCTTCTCTGCAAGGGCCTGCCAAATGGGTAAACCTGCACCACCCAAGGGATCTACCGCTAACGTTAAACCAGAGCGCCTAATCGCCTCTAAATCAATAACCTGCTCTAAGTTATTCAGGTACAGGTCTGAAAAATCAAAAGCTGAAGCACTTCGCTTTGCCGCATCAAGTGAAACGCGCCTTACTCCGTCGAGACCGGATGCTAAATAAGCATTAGCCCTGTTCTGAATCCAGTCTGTTACAGCAATTTCTGCGGCACCACCGTGGGCAGGGTTATACTTGATACCACCGTATTCAGGCGGGTTATGAGAAGGGGTGATAATCAAGCCATCACTCAGCTGGGTTGGATGGCTTGCATTATAAACCAGGATAGAATGACTTATCGCTGGAGTCGCAGTTATCCCCATACCCCCAGCTTCAATCCGGACATCGATATTATTAGCAATCAGAACACCTAATACTGTATTCCAGGCGGGCTCAGACAAAGCGTGAGTGTCACGTCCTAAAAATAAAGGCCCGCGATACTTCTGCTCTTTGCGGTAATCAGCAACAGCTTGAGCGATGGCAAGAACATGCCACTCATTGAATGATGTTTTGAGAGAGCTTCCTCTGTGACCCGTAGTGCCAAAGCAGACCCTCTGGTCGGGGTTCTTAATACTTGGCATATTTTGAAAATATGCCTGCAGTAATTCAGTTAGCATCTGCCCCTATCCATATTAAAAACCCGTTAACACCCTAGCCATGTAGGTTTTTAGTGCAAAGGCCCATGGGTTTTTGGGCTTATCTGAACTGAATTATCCGGGTCCAGTAAAAGATCAACTAAATCAGCGGATGGTTTAAAACCTGAAACAGCATCCTGCAAAACTTTACGTGCCGCCATACAGTTATTAAGAGACTCATACTCGCTCAACCGTTGCAGACATTCATACAGCATTCGGGAATCCAGTAGCTCTTCATTCGCCCGCATAATCTTCTCATGATCGGTTCCTGTGACATTATCCCCAATCAATAATTCTTCATAGAGTTTTTCACCAGGGCGGAGGCCACTGAATACAACCTCGATATCGCCATCCGGATGCTGCTCATCTTTTACTTCAAACCCGGACAGGTGAATCATACGGTTAGCAAGATCGACGATTTTAACGGGCTGCCCCATATCCAGCACAAAAACATCGCCCCCCAGTGCCATGGCTCCCGCCTGAATAACCAACTGAGAAGCTTCCGGTATCGTCATAAAAAAGCGGGTAATTTCCGGATGGGTAACGGTTAACGGGCCACCAGCCTGAATCTGTTTTCGGAACAGAGGTACAACTGAGCCGGAAGAACCCAGCACATTGCCAAAACGCACCATACTAAAAACCGTTGAAGCACACTCCACAGCAAGATCCTGCACCACCAACTCTGCCAGACGCTTAGTTGCCCCCATCACATTGGTCGGACGAACCGCTTTGTCAGTGGATATCAAAACAAAGCGCTCCACCGCAAATTGTTTGGCTAGTTCGGCTACTGTCTGAGTACCCACAACATTATTGCGAATCCCCTCGAAAATGTTCTGCTCAACAATAGGAACATGTTTATAGGCAGCCGCATGATAAACGGTATGAACCGCATAGCGCTGAAACACTTCCTGCATGCGCTGGCGATTACATACTGACCCTAAAATTGGAATCAGACTAATGCTATTCCCATTCGTCAGAATCGCCTTGCTTAGCTCCTGCTCAATAGCATAGAGAGCAAACTCACTGACTTCGTATAATATCAGCTGATCAGGCTTGGCTTTAAGAATCTGCCGACAGAGTTCTGAGCCAATAGAGCCGCCTGCCCCGGTCACTAAAACCGTTTTGCCCTGGATACAGGCTGTAAACAGTTCTTCTTTGGGGGGGACAGGATCACGGCCCAACAGATCTTCCAGCTCAACCTCTTGCAACTGATCGACGGTAGCATTACCCGACAGAATCTCTGTCATCGAAGGAATGGTCTGCACATGAACGGGGTACGGCGTTAATCGATCCAATACAGCCTTGCGCTGTTGCTTAGAGGCATTAGGAAGAGCCAGCAGAACCTTTTTAATCCCATGCTCGTTAATAAGTTTTTGAATATCTTTAGGTGGATGAACCCGAATCCCATGTACCGTATGCTTCCAAAGCACTTTGTCATCATCGATAAAAGCAACCGTATAAAACTCATTGCCCGGCATTAATGCAGAAGCAAGCTGGGTACCAGCCCCACCGGCACCGTATATTAAAACAGCCTCTTTTTCAGTGAAGTGCTTAATCAACCATTGATAGTAACTACGAACCAGAACGCGGCTACCACCAATAAAAACCAAAAGAACCAATGCAAAATTGATGGGGACAGATCGGGGGAAACCCTGTAACTGAAGGGTATAAGCCATAGACCAGAGCAGCAGCGCCATAATAGCGGCGCCTTTAGCCACCGCGACAACGGCTTGTGCCCCCATAAAGCGAACCACAGCACGATAAAGCCCCAGCTTAGCAAAAATAAAGATCCCAACCGGAATAACAGTCAAAAACATCCACCAATGAGGCTGTATCTCCTTAATCGGCAAGACCTCACCCAAGCGCAACGCCCAAGCAGCCCAAAGGGCCAAAGGAATCATCACAATATCCGCAGCGATCATAATCGCCTTTTTACGACTGCGGCTTAAGGTAGAGACTTTTTGGTGGAGATGACGGGGCATTCAGTGTACACCTTTCTAAAAAGCGGAGTTGTCGGGCACTGTATTTGTTTGTTGACTGTCTTTAATTATTTTAAGACAGCATTAACAACCTCTGACAAAACCTGACAAGTCTTATCAATCTCGGCCTGAGCCAGAGTAGGATGCACTAAAAACATCAAGCTGGTTGCGCCCAACTCTTTGGCAACCGGCAAAGGCTTCTCTGGCCGCCACCCGGTATCATCAAAAGCTTTTTCCCGATAGACCTCAGAACAGGAACCGGAGAAACATGGCACACCTGCCTCATTAATCTGCTGCATGATCATATCCCGCTGCTGCTCAGTGCCTTCAACAAAGAGATAACATTTATAGGCAGCATGTTCGATATCAGCAGGAAGTTCCGGTACCCGCAAACCTGTTAACGATTTAGCGGTATCCCAAATTTGTTGACTGTAAGATAGACGTTTTTCATGCCATTGCGGCATACGCTGCAGCTGAATTCGACCGATAGCCGCCTGCATCTCAGTCATACGCCAGTTTGTGCCGAAACTTTCATGTAGCCAGCGAAAGCCCGGTGGGTGTTCACGCTCGTACACTGCTTCCCAACTTTTACCATGATCTTTAAACGACCACATACGAGACCAAAGCGCATGGTCATTAGTGGTTACCATGCCCCCTTCGCCACCAGTCGTCATTATCTTGTCCTGACAGAATGACCAGCAACCGATGTGCCCGATAGAACCTACCGAACTTCCCTTATAGCGTGCGCCATGAGCCTGAGCACAATCCTCAATCACATACAAGTTATGCGCATCCGCCAAATCTATAATCGGGTCCATATCACAGGGCCAGCCTGCCAGATGTACACAAACGATCGCTTTGGTTTTATCAGTAAGCACTGCCTGAATCGTTTCCGCAGTAATATTCTGTGAATCTGCATCTACATCTGCAAACACAGGAACAGCACCTGAATTGACAATACTGGAAACAGAAGCAAGAAAAGTCCGAGAGGTAACAATGACCTCATCGCCAGCCCCCACGCCCAGCGCCTGAAAAGCCAGATCAAGTGCAACCGTACCATTTGAAAGAGCAATCGCGTATTCACTATCGGCAAAAGCCGCAAACTCCTTTTCAAACTCACGACCTTCCTGACCGGTCCAATAATTAACTTTGTTGGAAAGAAGTACACGAGTGACTGCATCGGCTTCTTCCTGAGTGAAAGAAGGCCAGGGGGAAAAAGGGCTGTTTAGCATAAAGGTCTCAAATTATTTTGACTTGACTTCAGGTATATATATTTCAGCATTGCCTGTAATAACTTTTTTTATTCCTACTGTACACTCAGTGTTAAAAAAAACTCGACGACGCTCTCGATCTATTCTAATTACTTCAACAGTAGCAACAACAGTATCATTGATATAAACAGGTCTTTTAAATTGCAGGCTTTGAGATACATAGACACAGCCAGGGCCAGGTAAACGTGTGCCGAATAGTGCAGAAAAAAAGCCAGCCGACATCAAACCGTGGGCTATTCGTTTACCAAAACGCGACTGTTCTGCATAAATGTCGCTAACATGAACAGGATTGTGATCCCCAGAAAGACCTGCGAAGGCTTTAATATCCGAATCTGTAATTGTTTGCGAATAACTAACTCTCATTCCCGGATGAATCTCTTCAAATGGAATAGAACCTAATGCTACATCATTCATTTTAGCCTCCTAATCCTTTACGGCCTAAAGGCTTAGCAGGGTTCCCCACAACAACGGCACCCGCAGGTACGCTTTTCGTAACGACCGCACCCATGCCTACAACGGCCCCTTCACCTATAACAAGAGGTTTACCAGGCTTGCCCTGCTTGATTATCGCCCCAGTACCTATATATGCGTTACTGTCAACTCTGACATTACCATTACATTTCACTGCTGGAGCAAAAGTTACATAGTCACCAATGACGCAATCGTGAGCCACATAGCTATAAATATTGGCATGAAAGGATTTACCAATACTGATATTGGATGTCAGCGTTACAAAAGGGGATATTATAGCCCCAAAGCCAATTGAAACCTCATCCATTTCAATTACATTATTTGCAATTACACTACTTATTTTTATACCGTCACCAATACAGCGTTTTTCAATTTCCCGTCGAATAAGAGCATCAGCAATAGCAACGACAATGCTTTTTTCGGCATTCAACTCTAAAAAATCTTTATATGTAATAGCCTGATGACCATTTATTTCTGAAAAAGAAGGGTTATCATCAACAAAAACAAACTGATACCCTCTAAATCGTTCCATGGAACGAGCTAGCGGCATAACTTCACGTCCAAAGCCACTCGCTCCAAATACACCAAATACTTTTTTTGACATTATTCAATCTTCTATTTTTTAGAGCCAGAAAATTTAGACATAGTGGCCTCTCCATCAGCAGAAATACCATCTCTGATAATTACTTTCTTTACGGTGAGATAGATAATCTTGATATCCAGCCAAAAAGAGCGATTGTCCACATACCAGACATCCAGCTTAAATTTATCTTCCCAACTGATCGCATTACGACCATTAATCTGTGCCCAACCCGTAACACCGGGGCGCGCTTCATGGCGGCGATACTGTTCCGGTGAATAAAGCGGCAGGTATTCCATCAACAGTGGACGCGGGCCTACAAGGCTCATATCGCCCTTCAGAACATTCCAAAGTTCCGGTAACTCATCCAGGCTGGTAGAGCGCAAAAAAGCACCGAAAGGGGTCATGCGCTCGGAATCCGGCAAGGCACTACCATTTTTATCGATCGCATCCCGCATGGTACGGAACTTAATCATCTCAAACGGTTTACCATCTTTACCGGGGCGAACCTGGCGGAAAAAAACAGGAGAACCTAGTTTTTGGCGGATCTTGAACGCTACTACGGCGATGACTGGAGAAAGAAGCAACAGCCCGATTGCTGAGGCGATGATATCAAAAAGGCGTTTAATCATTTGTCGAAGAGAACCTTTGCTAGTTTTTCGGCTAACTGCCCATATTCATACTGCTCTAAAGCAGCTTTACGTCCATTATCTCCCATCAATTTACGCTCAGATTCAGGCATTTTATAGAGTTTAAGGATTGCTTCTGCCAAAGCCTGGGGGTTACCAGATAGGATCTCCAAACCAGCACCAGCAGATTCCACAGGGTTATAACTTCCAGATTCGATATAGTACAAGATTGGCTTTGCTGCATAGAGGTAATCAAAAAGCTTATTAGGCGACACTCCAAACCTATACATAGGTTCTTTTTGGGCACCCACCGCAAGCAGATCAAAAATACCTAACATACTCTGTATCTGATTTTTTTTTATAAAACCCAAAAGTGATATGTTATTAATTGCCTTTTTTTCAATATATTGCGATAGCTGTTCCTTATCTTTACCACCGCCAACAAAGACAAAATGAATATCAGTAAACTCTTTTAACAGCTCAGCCGCATCGACAAGTGTATATAAGTCATTCGCCAAACCGAAAGTGCCAGTATAACCAATGATAAATTTATTCTGAGGCATATGCTGTATCTGGCTATCAGTCAGTGGAGCCGGATGCCTAACTTCGTCCAGAGAAAATCCGTTTGGTATCCAGGTAAATTTCTCGCGATCCAATCCACGCTCGACCATATGCTCAACAGCATTTTTCAAATTGGAAACCACCCGATCAGAGTCGCGATAAGCCTTATCTTCAACCCACTGCATTAACCGAATAAATGGGTGGTTAACAGAATAACCGCCAAGCTCTGTTAAGGTGAGCGGCCATATATCTCTCACTTCGAAGATCAAACGGGCTTTAAACTTTTTCGCCAACCTCTGGGCCCCCAAAAAAGCGATGGGAGAGGGTGAAGAGCACAGCACAGCATCAGGCTTGTCTTTGATTCGCCGAGCCAATTTTTGAATACGCCAGGGAAAAAGAAACCAGTTGAAGGCTCGCTGTTTGCTGTGAGCCTCAGCATACGGGGGCATCTTAATCCAGGCGAACGTGAAACCTGCTGTAGACTCAAAAGTTATCTCATCGCTTAGCTCTGGATACTCATACAATAAGTGGTTTGAAGACGATGCGATCAGGTAAACCGTATAGCCCTTCTTTGCCAGCTCCTGAGCCAAATAATAGTGCCTACCACCTATACCTGTTTCAGGCGTAGAAGCATACTGATGCACAATCCAAACTGTTTTCACTTAAGATCCCGTATTTTTTTAGCAGGATTACCCGCATATACCGTATCTGCAGGCACATTTTTGGTCACGACCGCCCCCAAACCTACCAAAGCATTGTCGCCGATCGCTATCTTTTGATGGGTACAACTATTGGGTGCCACCCAGGCATTTTTACCCACAACTACACCACCACTGATTTCTGCACAAGCGATGATAAATGCACCATTTTTAATAGTACAATTGTGCGCTATATGGACCAGGTTATCGATTTTGACATTATCTTCAATTAATGTGTCAGATAAGGTTCCTCTGGCAATCGCAGTACAGCTGCCTACTTCAACATAGTTACCAATCGTTACACCACCCAGATGAGGAAAGCGTAAAGGGGTGCCATCCTCAAGCCGTTCAAAACCGAAACCATCTCCGCCGATGGATGAGCAGGATCGAATGCGGCTGTGGCTGCCAATACGGGTTCCGGCGTGGATCACAACGTTAGGCTCAATGATGGTGTTTGCTCCGATCTCGCAGCCACTTTCAATAACTACGTTTTGTCCAAGCTGCGCACTGGGATCGATAACAGATGGCTGATCCCAAGTTGAAAACCCAATTTCTTCGTCTAGAAAAACAAGCAACTTAATAAATAAAAGCCTTGGGTTGTCAGTAACTATAAAACCATTGACAGATAACTGATTGCTGTCAGGCTCAACTTGAGAAACTAAGGCTACACCCGAAAGAGCTTCTGGAGGCGTTTTACAAAATGTGAGCTCAGTAAAAGAGACCGTATCAATCGGTGCAACCCCAGTGATATCTATATCCACACCTTGCCAAGAATAATTTAATTTACTTGCAAGGTCGGACAGCTTAATTGAATGATTTAATTTATAACCCATCGAACCACCTCAAAACTTTCTGCATACTCTGCGCCAATCTGAACGCCACGTGTTTTTGCGAGAGAAAAAATAAAATCACGCGCCATGTAATCTCTACCAGATTGGGACTGATAGCACTGAAGCGCTTGGAATTTTGATTCGATGTGGGAGCGGTTCAGTTTAATAAAGCAAGTGGTATCAAAAGAAAGGTTGTTCCAGATAAGCTCATAACCTAATATTGTAGTGTTCTTAAATGCACGCAAACCTTCTTGTGCTATGGTTGTGTGATCCTGATGAATATCCTTTAAGGACGGCATTAAAACAAGGTCATATTCGTTTTTTCTTCTTAATTTGATTAGATCATCAAGAATTTCCTGCCGAGCATAGTTTAACTTTCTGACTTGATAATTAAATATGATTAGATTTTCGGGAGAAAGACCTAACTTTGACGTCGCATCCTTAACTTCAGTTTTGAGAATATCTTTTGGTAAATGGCTGGGAACCGATTCTTCCGCAGTTGAAAAGGCTACATACGTTACCTTAGCCCCCTGCTCTATCAGTTTTGCTATATACCCACCCGCACCGAGTTCACCATCATCCGTGTGAGGGGCTAAAACCAGAATGTTTTTAAAATCAGTGTTCACTTATTAACCCCTCATATAACTCGATCAATATTTTTTCCTGAGAGTTCCACATAAACTTATTTAATGCCAGATTAACATTATGTTCAGAAAAATCCTGTAGCTGTTCATTAGATATATTATCGATTAAACCAGCAGTTTTTGGGGCACTATTTGTATCAATATTAATACCAACATTATTCATGCTATTGAAACCAATCCAGTCACCAAAATTCGGCATAACTACAGTCAGCCCACACTGCATATACTCAAAAAGCTTCAAGCTATAAGCCATATAATATTGACCGACATTATTAAACATTATTAAACCGATGGAATTATTCATATATTCTTCATATATTCTATTTTTGGACAAAACACCAAGGTAGGTAGTGTTCTTCCATCCAGGGTGCTTCCTGGCTTTATTTAAATCAGTAGCACTGATCGGTCCAGCAAGAGTTAAATGGTATTGAGGGTTATTCTCAGCAAGCCTAGCTACTAAATTGAGCATATTAAAAAGGCCACGGGCCTCACTAAGACCACCTGAATACAATAATTTAAATTTGCTCAAGTTTTCTCTTTTAATATGCCCCATACTTTCAGAAGGAAAGTTAGCTATCAGCTCTGTTTTAGCATACAGTAAGTACTTCTGCTTCATCGAAAACTGGGGGACAACCAGTGCGTCAAACTTTCGACATGCGAATAACTCATATTTAGCATACGTGTATGAGATGATTTTGCGTAAGAAAAATGGAATCCATTCTTTAGTTAAGATCTGCAAATCAGTATTCTCATGAATATCGAATATAACTTTTTTACCGATGCGTTTCAGTTTCAGACCAACCGGTATTAACTCCGGGTCATGAAGGTGGTATATATCAGCATTTAGCTCTACTGCTTTTTTTAAAACCCGTCCAGGCGCATTACGGATACGGTCCAGACGACCTTTGGATGCACCTACATCGTAGATGGTTACGTTGTCTTTGACCTCATCGCCTTTGCCATCTGCAACGATAAGCGAGACTAAATAGCCATTCTGAGCAAGAGAAGTACACTCCTTGAGGAAGATTCTGGTATCAAAGCGCGGGTGAACAGAGGTGAGGTGGGCAACTTTAAGATTATAGGGCATGGTAAATCTCTTTCAAAACTTTCTCCTGCTCTTCCCAGCAATATTTTTTTCGGGCCGCAAATACATTTTGCTGAATAGCATCGTAGTCTTGGCTTAAAGAGGCTTCTACCGCATTTCTGAAGCCCTCTACAGTGTTTTCTTCAGCAACGATTCCGACACCTTCTGTTTCGACCAGCCGTTTCATTTCAAAAAGATTTGAGGATAGCACCGGTAAACCAGCCATCAGGTATTCAAACATTTTGTTGGGTAAGCAGTAGCGATAGCTAAGGCAGGAGTCTTCAATAAAGGAAACACCGTAGTCAGCAGAGCTGGTGTAGTTCAACAACACATCGGGGGTAACTGCTGGATGAAAAAAAACAGAGCTTTGTTGCTGTGCCTTTTCTCGGATCAAACCTTCAAGAGCCCCATATCCCATGCAAACCAAAACATTCTTATCTGTATCAAGATTAGAAAAGGCTTCTAGCAATAATTCTATTCCTCGACCTTTACTGAGACTACCTTGGTAGAGAAAAATGGTTTGATCAGAACGTATACTCAAGTTCTCACGGAACAGGTTCCGTTTAGTTTGCTCATGATACACAGGGCAGTTTAAAACAATGTGAGGTTTGGGAATATTGTAGAGTCGTGCATATTCATTGGCAATGGAATCGCTGACATTGATTACACTACGGGCAAACCTTATCAAGAACCTTTCAAGCATTTTTTTTAACTTTATTGAACGTGCCGATTGATTAGGCACATCATTAATAGCGAATTCATGCGAGTCGTAAACAATGATAATTTTTGGCCTTGTTAATTTACAACAAAAACCAACAAAAAGCCCATTAAGATCATTACAATTCAAAACATCGAATTTACGGTAACGAAAAACAAAACGACCTATAAACTCAAAAAGCTTGAGCACCTGTATTAGCCTATGTTTTGACCAGGCTCTGCTAACGAGCTTTATTCTATGTACAGAAACACCACTTATTGTTTCATGCTCTTTTAACGCCGTTTCATGTAAAGCAACAACGCAGACATCATAGCCAGAATCAAGTAATGTTTTGGATGTTTTAAGGACACGGCTATCATTTATAAAATTATTTAATACCAAATTCGCTATTTTCATGCAATATCCATCAATGTACACCAGCGCAGGTAGTTGACCCAACGCCACACTCGACCATCAAATGATTTGTTACCATCAACAACTTGCTGAAACTCTTTTAAAAGTTCTGATTTATCTAAAAATGGCAATTCTGGCGCATCGGAAATCCAGTCTTTAATCACATCAACCATATTCAACAACCAAGTTGATTCAGGTGTGGCGAACCCTATCTTGTCTTTTCTATCCAAGTGACTATCGGGCATAATACCGCGCATAGCTTCACGAAAAACATGTTTAGTCACACCATCATCTGAAACTAGGTAATTCTCAGGCAAAGACAATAAAAACTCAGCCAATGGCAAGGTAAGGAAAGGCACACGGCTTTCTATTGAAAAGGCCATTGAGTTACGGTCGCCATGCCGTAACAAGGAAGACAATCCACGGCCTGTAAGTGAATTAGCTAAAGCTTCTTTAACTCTTAATCCTTTGTTTTCTTGTTTTAATGGGGCGCGTTTTTCCTTGAACTCAACCCCCCTTTGGCTTAGGTAGTCAATATTCAACCATGCTGGCTGAAAATCTCGCCCCATTTTCTTACGCGCAAACTCGTAAAGTGTATCAGGCAGCTTGATACGGCCCAAATACTGCCAAGCCAAAGCATAACTTCGGCCTGGCGATTGTGACCAACGCTTAGCATAACGATGCGCGGCTAACCATCCCTGATTCTCAATAATACTTAACAAACGATGACCTGGATAACCTGAGTAGCCTGCCAAAAGCTCATCAGCCCCCTGGCCATCCAGGGTCACCGTTACGCCTGATTCTTTGGCAAGCTTAAAAACACGATATTGAGCATAAATACTTGTGCCACCAAATGGCTCGCCTTGCTTAAGGAGCATAGCATCCAAGTCTTCTCGCATTTCTTCTTGATTAGCAACAACTATATGACCTTTGGCTCCCATTTTTTCATTCAGTAGATCAACCCACTTTTCCTCAGAAATTCTTGGATCACTAGCGATATAACTAAAAGTTTTAATGGGAAGGCTTGGCTCAAGATAGCGAACGGCTGAAACAACTGCTGAAGAATCAATTCCACCTGACAAAGCCACACCAAGTGGCACATCACTACGCAGATGCACTCTGACACTATCCAAGAATAATGTTCTTAGCTGACTAACAGCTTCATCAAAGCTGATATTATCATTTGTATTAATCACAGGCTGCCACCAGCACTCAGGCTGTGTGGCAATTTTTGTTTTCAGATCAAAGGTGAAATAGTGTGCAGGTGATAAGTGAAAAACGCCATCTATGAAAGATTCTTGAGTCGAGTCATAGTCACCATGCACTAAGTAGTCATATGCACGCTGTAAATTAGGCTTCGCCTTATCATTTTTCAGACTAAGCAGCGCTCTAATCTCAGAACCAAATGTAATTTCACCATCCTTTATAGAGTAAAAGAAAGGCTTAATTCCAAATGCATCCCGAGCAAGAAGTAATTTTTCTTGCTGCTTATCGTACAAGACGAATGAAAACATCCCTATCAACCTTGGAAGACACTCAGTACCCCATAAAATCAGGGCATTTAATAATACTTCTGTATCAGATTCCGTATGAAAATAGCATCCAAAACCAATTAACTCTTCCTTAATTTCCTTATAGTTATATATTTCGCCATTGAATATCAGCACATAACGACCGCATCGTGAATGAAATGGCTGAGCTGCAGAATCTGTTAAATCAATAATTGAAAGACGAGTATGACCCAAATACAAGAAACCATCATCAATCATGCTCTCACAAAAAGAACTATGATCAGGTCCACGATGCTGAATTAGGTCTAAAGATTTTTTAACCAAAGATTCATCTTTGGGCTTTTTATAAAAACCACCTAGAAAGCCACACATTAAATACGCTCATTAAAACCAAAAGGCTTGGAAACAAAACCAAGCGTAAACCAAAGAACCGCCCAGGAAACACCCGTTGCTAAGCTCGCAAAGAATAAAATGTAAAGGAAAACAAAAATGGAATAGACTCCGATCATATTAGCTTGATAGCCATAGAGCCCGGTATACCTACCTCGCTTACTTTCACGGTAAAGTTGCACTAGTACACTAGTGAACAGCAACAGCACGATCATTAAGCCAACCAATCCAAGGTTCGCCATCACATAAGGGAAAAAACTGTGCAAGGTTCGACCAGAATTACCAGTGGTCAGATAAGCAACATTTATATTACCCAAGAAAGGGGCATAGCTGAGTTGATTGGCCCCTGTTTCTAATAGAATTTCAATTCGACTAAGCAAAGAGGTATTAGTACCAGAGCCGAAGCCTAGCAGCCTCAAACTGGTAATGTCGAACCCTGTTACTGTTATAATTAGTATTATTATTCCAATAAAAAGCAATAAGCCGAGTAAAGCCATTAAACTCATATTTTTTATCAAACGCTTGGACCAAGGCAAGGCTAACTTTTGCTTCAAATAGCTGAGCCAGATCACTTTTAACGGTAAAATGAGTGTCATCACCAACGTAATCAGGTACACACCTAAAATAACAGCCGTGGCACTGTTAGAGCCAAACAACTGAGACCCAGCCAACGCCATTAAAGCTGAAGATGTGTAGATACAGAACCAGAAAAAAACACTTAAAGCGCTAATTTTAATCTCAATTCGTTGCAGAACAAAGGTCAAGTAGAAAAAAGAAACCACAATAAAAGATATTGATAGAAAGTTTCCGGGCCTTTGATAAGCACCATTGACATCCAATAGATAAAATAATCGTGGATGTAAACGTTGTGAGAAGTTGTACAACATCCATATCATCAAACACAAAAAAACAAAGACCAAAAACTTAAGAAAAAAAGTCTTTTCGGTTTGCACTAAGACACTTTGATAACTGATACCAAAAAAAGCACCGAGCAGGTAAAAAAGGAGCATCCCGCCCGTTGTCGCTACGGTGATTTGCTTAAGATACTCCATATTCCCTAAGTCAAAAATGATACGAGTAGCTACCCAAATGATGAGCAACAAGAAAACAAACAGGTTGACTCTAAAATAAAATCCTCTTTGCAACCAAAGCGCTAAAAAAATAATTCCAGATAATCCAACATAAACAGCTAACAGGGGCAACGCTGTTCCCATTTCTCCTACACTAATAATATTGGCGTTTAGATAGATAAGAAAAGACGTGAACTGCACCACCACAAACAGCGAGAGGATTCTTGAATTTTTTAATATGTCTTTTTGCACGAATTAATTACTCAGTATTGCGGTATAGATTTCATTGAGTTGCTTTGTCTTAAAATACGAATTATGCCACAGTAAACCAAAAGTACCGTTAACCTGCTGGCAGTATGTCTTGAGTTGCTTCATTTTCTTTTCTGCTGCCTCGGTAACACCCAACCCTAAGTAAGCCTCATCAATAACTGAGCATTCCATCACCACCAGCGGTCTAATACGCAAACTAAGTGGCTCTTGCGCTACCGGATCAAATGCCAGGTATTCATGGCAGGTACCGCAACGAAAACCCGGTCTATCGGCATAGCCTAGAGTCGAATCATAGGTCATACCTGCATCCGCCCAAGCACGCATCGTAACCGGCTGCTCCCAGCGCAGGTAGTGCATTCGCCCCCCCCATTTCTTTTGCTCAATACCCTCTTCAGCGCAGATTCGCTTAAGCCGATCTGCTTGTTCCTTAATCAATTCTGGCTGCTGAAAAGTGTTGTAACTCGGATGCAACCCTATTTCATGGCCACGCCCATGAATGCGGCGCATAAGGTTGCGAATCACAGGATCCTCAGGTTGGTAATCAGCATCATTGGGATGGTCGCCACCACAAATAAAGTAGAAAGCACTTTTCAGGTTGTTGGCCTCGGATACATCCATCAACCAATCGAAGGTATTGCAAGAATCACCTGGGTGTAGCTGACTACGTGTGGCGAATTTTACATAGGGAGCTGCAAAGAAGGCCTTGATATCACGGCGTTTTAGCAGGTGACCTGCCATCATTCGACCTATCATCGGCCATGACTTAAAGCCATACAAACTAGGAGTGTCCACATCATGCGAAACTTTGATGATGAACTCATGTTGTTTAAGCTCAATTCTCGGCCATACTCTCTGAATAACCTGTCCCAGAATAATCAGCCACTCATCGACAACGGGCCGCTCTAAATAACCGTTTTGATAAGCATGTGAAGCTGTTGCCGGAAACCTTTGGTGGTTGTCCAAGTCAGTCCGGCCGACCTCTTCCAGCCTAGTTAGCATCCAGTAGGTTAGTCCCAGTATGTCGTAGTGAACGGTTGCACCTTGTTCGCTCAGTTCGATCAACGGTACTTGTAGAGCCATTTCAGAAGGGGCTGGAATAACATCTTCAATCGGCCCGGTATAACCCTCAGTAGAAGCCAACCACTCCTGGCACGGAAAATCGGAGCGCGACTGATGAAACACACTTTGCAATGGGTCAAAGGTAATAACCCCGTCACTACCGGGTAAAGACAGCTGTAACGTATTCACCTGCTGGACCAGCATGAACCTGCGACCAAAGCGCTCTTGCAGAAGTGTTTCAAGCCAGCGAAGGGCTGATGAAGTAAAAGAAGTCATGAGATGCCTTGATGGATCAGCGTGCGCTAAACCAGAGTTTATGTTCTTTGTCGAGGTAAACAAGGTAGAAAACGTTGTCGCAGAAGAATCCGGCAGCGCGGGGCTTCTAGCCAATTATGCTTGGCCTTTCAGTGCCTTTCTTAAATGCTGAACAGTATTTAACCAGCGCGAGGGTCGGTGTGTCAGCGTGAAGTAGGGTGTTTGTTTAGCACCAAAAGCCCTGAAGAAGCGCTCTACCGGCTCAATCATCGATCCTTCAAAATCAAATCGCTTTGTAACAGTGGAAGCAAATTTAATGGCTTCCCACATGCACAAACTTGTTGCACCACTATTCCTTAAATCAGGATCTCCCCCCCCCATTAAGTAGTAAGCCGACTCAGCATCCCAAACCAGCAAAACACCCGCATGATTTTGGCCTTTATTATCTTGCGCAATAAACCAACGGCATTGATTCCGATCTTTTGCTGTAGATAGCAGCTGGTTTACAAAAGCTTCAGAGTAAGGCAATTGCATTCCTTGTCGTGAGAAGGTTTGCCGATTAAGTAGCAAAAAATCACTGAAAGGCAAGTTTTCTTTTATAACAAGATTAAACTTATTTTCCGCCTTACGGATCTCCCTCCTAATGTTCTCTTGGAACGCGCCCCAAATATCGTCAATATTAGATAAATTATCAATCACATAAGTATAACGTGTTACTTGCTCAAAACCTTTCCAATAAAAAGGCAGCCAATTTTTATTGGTATAATGCCAATTCTGACTGAAGTAATGGTACTTTGGCAATTGTTGAATCAGAGCTTCCATTAAATCTTTTTGCTGAGAAAGCTGCTTACTGTATTTCGCCGTAGATGGTTTAAGCCAAGGGCCAAGCGTTTGGGTTAGCTTAGGCTGCGTCAATAGCGTCAACCCAAATCGCTTCTGCAACACATAGGGCATAGTGGCAAGGATCTGACCGCCCTTTTCCACCATGCATACATCCCAATTGTCACCTGCAACTGCATCCAGCCACCAGGCTTGGCTGAAAATAGAGATGCCGGGGTCTTGCTCACAGAATTGTCGGTATTTTTCTTTATTAGTCACTGGCTCACTCAAAATTTTAAATTAAGAACAAAAAGCAAAGATTTCTTTAAGCTGAACTTTATATCAATAAATATATAGCCCTCGGGGGTCACCACAGCTTTTTTTCCTTTAAAGTGTGTTAACGTACCCGGTTTCTCAGTATTTTCTTTTCTCTCGTACTTACCAACCAACCAACGCTGGCCTTTAAAAATGCCCTTGGGTTGTTCAACGGCGTTAAGCCAAAGCTCAGTTCCTCGCATAACGTGCCAGATGCGCTCTATTGGCCAATTTTTCCAGTCAATAATTTCTTTATGCTCTTCTGGTTGTATATTTCTAGCCCGTAAGGTTGGACTATCGGTTGGCTGGCGAATTCGGGGGGCTGTACCTGATTGTATAGCTTGGATTGCCTTTAGGAGCAGAGAAGCACCAACATCACCAATTAGCTTATCCAGCCTTTCAGGTGACTTGGTTCCCAAAGGAATGTGCACACGCTCCTGAAAGATGATATCCCCTGTATCCTCACCTTCATTGATATAATGAACCGTTACACCTGGGTTTATTTCCATATTGTAATATTGCCAAAAATCTGGATTAGGCCCACGATACTCTGGCAACATTGACGGATGCAGATTGATAACCCCATATTTTGGAACATCAATTAAATCTTTTTTAATAAGCTGAGACATGCTAAAAACCACAATCAGATCAGGATTGAGACCCTTAACCCAAGATGTAACTTCAGCTTCATTCCCTTTATAAATTTTATTGTAGGGGACTGCTTTACCAAAACAAAACCTTTCAAGATTCATATTACGCTTGAAAGCCGTGCGATAAATTCCTTTCAAAAAACTACGCAAATTTTTCCCACTGCTGGGTTGCCATCCACGCGGCATAGACTCAACGACGCCGACAACATCAAATTTATTATCGAAAACCGGTTCACAAATACGAGAAATACCACTTGTAATTATCAGTATACGCATACAATAATCACCACAAATTTAATTTATTGGCCATTGCAACATTAAGCTTTCTTACACTTTTCTTTATACTGATATTAAATTCATTCTCAACATCTAATTTTGGGCATATCTCTTTTAAAGTTTTTGAATCCTTCAGTGTATCTGAAGCCCACTTTTTTAGGTTTCCTTTGAACCAATATTCTTCCGGGATTGGCCAGCCCATTTTGTCTTTTCGCCAGGTAATGTCATCGGGTAGCTTTTTATCGAAGGCAAGTCGAGCCAAGTATTTCGTCCAGCCGTTATGCATTTTATAGCAGGCGGGCACCTGGGCTAAAAAATCAACTAAACGATAATCCATAAAAGGCATTCTTGATTCTATACTATGCCCCATTGAAACATGATCGGAGTAATGAATAAGAGTAATCAACCCTTTCTCGATGGATGATTTTAACTCTAAATTCAATTCAGTGGGTGGTTGGCGGCCTTTTAATTTCTTAAATAATGCCTGATAGGCTCTATTGCCAAATATGAATTTAAAGTTTGCCATTAAAAAACTGAGTAGCAATGTTTTTTTTGCACCGGGTATTTTCAAGAAATGAAAAAATTCTTTATACAGATCAAACAGAGAAATTGACGTTAAGTAACTAGCAATGTAAGGCAAATATCCTGCTAACTGTTCATCAGCACCTTGTCCATCCAAGGTTACCTTTACACCTGTTTCTTTTACTTTCATAAAAGTGTGCCAGCCAGACATACAAGTACTTTCGGGTGGGTTTTCCATAGCCCAAATCATTTTTTGATGCTCGGCAGGAATATCTTCTTCCTTTGGCTCAATTTGATTTGAATTTACATTCAGTTCTTTTGCCAGAAGATCTATAAAAATGCTTTCATCACAATCCTGTGTACCCTTGGACTTGTAAACAGAAGAAAAGGTTTCCTGTAAGTCTTCTTTACCCTGGGCTTTTAGCTGCTGGTTGACTAAGTATACTATTGAGCTACTGTCTAAACCGCCTGATAGTGCTGAGCCCACTTTTACGTCGGCCCTTAGACGTAGTTTTACCGCATCAGCCAGCAGGTCATAATATTGCTTGGCGTATTCGTTGGCTTTATTTGGGCAAAAGCGTTCTTTGCTGGTATTAGTGGTTAATTCCCAGTACCGGGTGAACTTAGGTTGGTTTAGTAGCTCTTCTTTGCTGCCAAAAAAGTAGTGGGCAAAGGGAAAACGATAAACATTTTCGAAGGCTGTTTCTGCATCATACTCATTAGGGCCGTTTTCCAGATAATTTTTTAGATAGCTTTTGTTGGGAGCTTTTTCTACTAGGCCACTAGCATAAATGCCTTTGACTTCACTGCAAAATACAAAGTGATCTGTTGTTTGGGTGTAATAGAGAGGTTTTTTGCCAAAACGATCGCGGGCTATAAAGTATTTTTTCTCTTGCTTGTCATAAAGTACAAACGCCCACATGCCGTTAAACTTGTTCAGACAATCTACTCCCCAACAGTCGTAGCTAGCTAATATCACTTCTGTGTCGGTTTCACTATTGAATGAATAGCCTAATTTGACCAGTTCTTCTCTAAGCTCAGGGTGGTTATATACTTCACCGTTATAAGTAATTACATAGCGGTCAAGATAATGCATTGGTTGTGCGCCAGCTTCAGATAAATCGACAATAGCTAACCGCCTATGGCCAAATGCATAGTCTGTATCATAATACTGCCCTTCACCATCCGGCCCACGATGAATGATGGCATCAGTCATTTTTTTAAGAGGTGTTTGGTTTGCTACTTGACTGGCAATATAGCCCGCTATTCCGCACATAAAAAACCTTAGTTAGAGACGATTGGTTTATTTTGATTAATTGCTTTAGTACCTTTCAAAATCAGTACGAAATAAATTCCATATAACACAATTTCATGTGCCACAAAAGCCACAAAAAACTGCTCAACATTCAAGCCTGAACTAAAATAAAGGGTTGGTGTAATGGTACACAAATAAAGCACCTGCCAAAATACACCTTTTTTTATATTTTCTTCTAACCCAAGAACCGCACTTAAAGGGCTAACAGCAAAACGTATGGCAACAGCAATTACAAGATAACCTGCATAGATACCAGCCTGCCCCCACTCTTCACCAAAGACAAAGGCAAATAAAGTATCACCCCAAAAAAACAATATAGGAACTGCCGGTAGGTAAACCAAAAAAAGAAAGAAAAACATTTTTATAATATATTTATTCAGATTTTCCGGTTCATTGTGGCTTATTTCCACTACCTTTTGAAAAAGAACCTGACTTATAGCCGATGAAACTATCGATGTTGGCATGTTAAGCACGCGAAAGGTTAAACTGAACATACCTGTTACAGTGCTTGAATAAAATTTAGTCAGCATTAAAACAGGCATCTGTGTAGCACCTGCGTCACACAAACCACCAATAATTCCGTACTTAGGGAATTTCTGATACTTTTTCATTTGCTGCTTTAAGGCACTAACTTCTGTTTTTTCCAGTACTTTTTTATAGTTTTGATCTTTTCTAAGCAAATAGGTTGTTGAGGATATAATTCCAAAAAACTGCCCCCAAATAAGGCCACCGGCAATCTTACCGAAACCTAGAGCTGTTTGCGCGACACCTTGAAACAGGCTTTGATTAACTCGCGAAACCGCTGTATTTCTAAACCTCTTTTGCCTGTTATTCCAATAAGTTAATGCTTGATACACACCAATCAACGTAACTGAAGCAGGTACCAAGTACAGCCAAGAGGCAATAGCTTCATTACCTAAAAAACTAGCGATCTCAACATTCCATATAAAAATAGGAATACTGACAATTAGAGCAATGAAAAAAGCAACCAAGACTGACACTTGCAATAAGACTCGCGCTTCCTCATTCTCTTTTGGAAGCATAATAGCTATTTCATAACGCCCAGTTGCTACTACGCCCAAAATGGAAACGAAGGCTCCATATAAGGCCAATAGGCCAAAGTCTTCGGGTGTAAAAATCCGGGTAAGAATAGGGATAATTGCTATCGGTACAGCTTGGGCTAAAACAGTCCCTGTCATTAAGGTAAGTACGTTTTTAGCAAACTCGTTTTTTTTCAAAACATTAATTAGCATTTATTATTTCTTGTGAAATAAGAAGCAGAGTTAAAATGAAAAGCCATCACGACAATTACCGCGATGGCTCTTAATCCCTGAATATCAGATCGAAATGCTAACGTGTTCACCCAAGCATCGCCTTATTAACTTTCTGATAATTCTCGTTTGTCATATAGGGATGCATCGGCAGGCTAAAAACTGTTGAAGCAAGCTTTTCAGCGATTGGGAAGTCTCCTTCCTGATACCTAAGATTTTTAAACGCCGTTTGCTGATGCATGCAGGTGCCGTAATAGATCATGCTGGGTACACCCTGTCCCTTAAGGTGAGCCATGAGCTGTTCTCGCTGCTCTGTACTTTCAGCGATCAGAGTGTATTGCGCCCATGAACTGATGGAGCCTTCGGGAGTTTTTGGTGTGTTGAACTTGTCCGACAATTCGGCTGTGTACTGGCTGGCTAGTTCATTTCTGTTTATCAGTTCCTGCGGGAAGGCAGCTAGTTTTTCTAATAAAACAGCAGCCTGAATCGTATCCAGACGGCTGTTCATGCCGATACGAACGTTATCGTATTTGTCTTGCCCTTTACCATGAACGCGATAGGACTCGATAAGTGCTGCGTACTCATCATTATCTGTAAACAGAGCACCGCCATCACCGTAGCAACCCAAAGGCTTCGCGGGGAAAAAACTTGTGGTAGCGATATCGCCAAAACTACCCGCCTTTTTTCCCTCTATCGATCCGCCAAACCCCTGAGCGGAATCTTCAATAATCTTAAGGTCATACCTGTCTGCAATTTTTCTTATTGCAGGATAATTAGCCGGTAAACCAAACAGATCCACAGCCATAATGGCTTTTAACCGCAACTTACCTTCAGACTGAACTGTCTGGATTTTTCGTTCCAGATCCTGCAGGCAAATATTGAAAGTATCCGCATCAGAATCAACAAATACCGGAGTTGCTTTTGCAAAAGCAATCGTTTCTGCTGAAGCAAAGAAGGTGAAGGTCGGAACAAAGACTGCATCTCCTTCTCCAATATCCAGAGCCATAAGCGCCAACGTTAAGGCATCAGTTCCATTGGCACAGGTAATGGCGTGTTTTACACCAACGTATTCAGCCAGATTTTCTTCCAGTTCTTTTACTTCTGGCCCCATGATGTACTGACCATGATTCAGTACATTCTGAATGCGCTGATCAATGCGGGTTTTGAGCTGCTGATATTGTGCAGCGAGATCGATAAATTGCATGGTATTAATCGTTCCGGACAAGGGTGTTGCCATTAAGTCGATATTTACTACCGGTATGAGAGCAGGTTGCCTCAGCTTGACCTTCTAAAGGTAGATCCAGTTGTTCGCCGTATTCACTCATCCAACCGATCTGCCTGGCCGGAACACCGACCATAAGGGCATAAGCAGGTACATCTTTGTTGATGACAGCTCCCGCTCCGACAAATGCAAACTCGCCAACGGTTACTCCGCAGACAATCGTGCAATTAGCCCCCAAGGTGGCGCCCCGCTTTACAAGAGTATCCTTGTACTCGTCCTTTCGCTCGATTAGTGAGCGCGGGTTATAGACGTTGGTAAAGACCATGCTGGGGCCACAGAAAACACCTTCTTCCAAGTGCACATTGTCGTAGACAGAGACATTATTCTGTATTTTGCAGTTATCACCGATAGTGACTTTGTTGCCGACAAAAACATTTTGCCCCAAAGAGACACCCTTACCGATTTGAGCACCACCACAAACGTGTACGAAGTGCCAAACACGACTGCCATCACCAATTTGGGCGCCAGCATCAACAATAGCCGATTCATGTACCTGATATTTCATCGTAACCTGCTTATTAACCGAGTACTTTTGCTAACAGTGGATGTGGTCGGGCCGGGTTTTCTGTGATGGCGGTATTGCGCATATCTGAAACTGTCTGGATCGCAGCGCGGTTCTCTTCAACACCATAGCCCTTACCGGCCAGAATATTCTGGTAGCTTTGAGTGTGCAGGTCCGTGAAGCCACCCGAAAACTCTAGCTCTTCACCTTCAATGTCAATACTACGGTAGGTCAGCTTCTCTCCCTGTACTGCGTTTTCAGGCAAGTGTTTAGCATCAATCGAAAGAAACCAACGAACACGGGCACGCTCGTATTCCAGATAGCCGGAAGAGGTTTTCTGATCCCGGTAGTGCACTTCATTCTTTTTGATATCCCCAAAAATAAAATGAAGCATGTCATAAAAGTGAACACCGATATTCGTTGCTACACCACCGGATTTCTCATCAAAGCCTTTCCAGCTCTTCAGATACCATTTACCGCGTGACGTCAGGTAGGTAAGGTCCACATCAAAGACTTTACCAGCAGGAGCCGACTGCACTTTATCGCGCAGCGCAATAATTGAAGGGTGCAGGCGAAGTTGCAGGATAGAGTTCACTTTTGCACCGTATTCAGCCTCATAGCGCTTCAGTGTTTCAAGATCATCTGTATTTAAAACCAAAGGCTTTTCGCAGATAACATCGATACCGTTCTGCAGGGCAAATTTCATGTGAGGCAGGTGCAGATAATTTGGAGAACAAACGGCGATATAGTCGAGCTTCTGACCTTTTTGTTTCAGGTCTTCCACGAAGCCTGAGAACTCTTCAAACTCTGTAAAGAATTCTGCTTCCGGGAAGTGGCTATCCATAATGCCCACGGAGTCATTGATATCCATAGCAACAACTAGGTTGTGACCCGTTTCTTTAATTGCCTTCAGGTGACGCGGAGCAATATAGCCAGCAGCACCGATAAGTCCGAAATTTTTCATTGCTAGATTCCTTAGAGACGCAGATCAGATTCGTGTTTTGCAAGTACATGCTTAACATCGTAAAGCACATGCTTTTCTTTTCCGTACGAACGTATTTTCTCTACGCCCCACTCTTTGAAGTCAGAGTGATCAACCGCTAATACGATAGCGTCGTAAACGCCTTCATGAATCTCCGGTTCCAGCTTCAATCCATATTCATGCTGCACTTCTTCTGCTTCAGCCCAGGGATCAAAGACGTCAACGTTCATGTTAAAGCTCTCAAGCTCTTTCACCATATCGATGATTTTGGTGTTACGAACATCCGGGCAATCGCCTTTGAACGTGAAACCAAGAACCAGAACCCGCGCTTCGTCAATATGGATTTTCTTGCGACTGACTGCTTTGACTAACTGAGTTGCTGTGTACTGCCCCATACCGTCATTGATCCGGCGTCCCGCAAGGATAACTTCGGGCTGATAGCCCACTTCTTTTGCTTTATAGGTCAGATAATAGGGATCGACACTGATACAATGCCCACCAACAAGGCCCGGCTTGAATGGCAGGAAATTCCATTTAGTACCGGCAGCATCCAGAACCTCCTGAGTATCAATCCCAAGAATATTAAAGATTTTGGCAAACTCATTGATGATGGCGATATTGAGATCACGCTGGGTGTTTTCGATCACTTTAGCAGCTTCAGCAACCTTGATTGAGCTGGCGGAGTGGGTTCCGGCAGTAATAATGGAACCGTAGAGCTCATCAACAAACCGAGCAATTTCAGGCGTGGAACCAGAGGTGATTTTTTTAATTTTGGTCAGGGTATTAACTTTGTCACCTGGATTAATACGCTCAGGACTATAACCGGCAAAAAAGTCAGTATTAAACTGAAGGCCTGAGCCTTTTTCGATAATTGGAATGCAAACTTCTTCTGTAGCACCAGGGTATACCGTGGATTCGTATATGACGATATCGCCTTTTTTGATCACCGTTGCCAGCATGGCCGATGACTTGCGAAGCGGTGTCAGATCCGGAGCATTGTTCTCATCAATAGGGGTAGGCACTGTAACGATATAAACATTGCTGTTTTCGATCGCTTTAATATCTGACGAGAACTTGAGCCCACTCGCATCTTTCAACTCTTCATCGGAAACTTCCAAGGTGAAGTCATGACCATCACGTAGCTCTGCTATCCGTTTTTCATTGATATCAAAACCTACAACCTGGCGGGTTTTACCAAACTCCACAGCCAGAGGCAGACCAACATAGCCAAGGCCGATTACAGCAATTCGAGCTTCACTCTGAGCACTCATTATTCAAAAATCCTAGCGGTGATTATCTTTCGGTTTATGCATGTAGCACTGTTTGAGGCACGCTACCGCCCTAGGGTGCGAAGATAACTTCCGGCCAAACCCTTGAGCCCTTTGTTTTTAGAACCGACGCATTGATGCGCCGCTTTATAAATCCGGTGTTTTAAAACCATACTGCTTTTAAACGAATAAGGCATTATCCGCGCCTGAGTGGCAAAAACAACCCGTCTCAAGTCACTTTTTGTTGTCTTTGTGACTTGCGGCAGGCTGTTGTTTTACTGGAAAATTTCCTGAAGGGTTAATCAATCAGCCAGATACGACTAATTCAGGGAGCAGGTTTGACGGGCTAAGGCCCGACTCGTATTTGACTCGGCTCCTTGTGGGTCGCCCTTTAGGGCGTCAGTTCAGTCTTGACGGGCTAAAGCCCGACCCACATTTGACTCAGCTCCTTGTGGGTCGCCCTTTAGGGCGTCAGCACAGTCTTGACGGGCTAAAGCCCGACCCACATTTGACTCGGCTCCTTGTGGGTCGCCCTTTAGGGCGTCAGCGCAGGCTTGACGGGCTAAAGCCCGACTCGTATTTGACTCGGCTCCTTGTGGGTCGCCCTTTAGGGCGTCAGCGCAGGCTTGACGGGCTAAAGCCAGACTCGTATTTGCGTCAGCCATTCTCTGGAAGCAGTACCTGCACCGCTTTGCCTTTGCTGCGGTAGAGCTGTTCGATTTTCTCTTTAAGAGCGTTGCGGGCGTTCTGCTGGCCGTGGATCAGGCTGATGCTTTCTGGCCAGTGACGCATGCGTTTAATAAAGTTGAGCAGGTCTTTTTGGTCGGCGTGGGCGGAATAACCGCTGATGGTACTGACTCCCGCTCGGACGCTGTAGCGCTGGCCGTCAAGTTCAACCCAACCGCCTTTAGGGCCATATTTCTGGATTTTTCGCCCTGGGGTGCCGCTGGCCTGATAGCCCACAAACAACACCTGATGGCAGGCGTCTTCCAGCATCGCTTTGAGGTAGTTTACGATACGGCCTCCGGCACACATGCCACTGGCGGCGATGACAATAGCGGGTCGGCCGGTTTTAGCGAGATAGGCTACGGTTTGCTGATGTTCTTCATGGCTGTTGACGGTGTAAAGATTGTCGAAGTTAAGCGGATGCCGGCCGCTTTGCAGGCGTTTCTGCGCTTCTTTATCCCAGTAGGGTTTTAGCTGGCGGTAAACCTGATTAAACCGGGCGGCCAGTGGTGAGTCGACAATAATCTCCAGATCCTGCCATCTCCTGTCGCCTTTGCGATCACCAGCGGGATAAGATGAGCACTGGGATGACTGCAGTAGATGGGGCCTGTATATCCGGCAGCGAGCAGGTAGAGTAAGCGGCCAATATGGTCGATATGTACGTGGGTGATGATCAGGGCTTTGATGGTGCTGATATCGAAGTTAACAGTGAGTTGCAGCAGGCTGTCGGCGATTGCGTCTTCACCCTGATACAGCCCGCAATCGATCAGGATACTGGTTTGGTTATCGATATGCAGTTGGTGGCAGCTGCCGGTAACACCGGAGGCACCACCGTGGTGGGTGATGAAAGGCTGGGTGATCGGGTCCATGATCAGATTCCTTTTTGTTGATTGAACTCTTTAAAGAGGCTGAGGGCTTTGACGGGCTAAAGCCGGCCCTCATCATTCAGAGCTGCATCAGAACAACGGTTACGGCAATGGCGATCACCCAAAGTACTGAACTTCTGCGCAGTAGCCCTTCAAGATCCTGAAGCTGCTCATCTTTATGAGCATTATCCTGTGCGGCCTGGAGAACCTCTTTGGCACTGTCTTCTACTTTTTCGCCAAGGGCTCCAAGAGCAAAACGAGTGAGCAGGATTTCATGGGAAAGCTTTTGATTAAACAGGCAGGTTAGCCACTGCTGGCTACAGTGAACAAAATGGCCGGTGAGCATAAAACTTAAACCCATCAGCTTTGCCGGTAGCCACTCAAACAGATACTGCACACTTCGGATCTTACTACCCCCTTTTGTGATGAGGGGGTCAGGAGAATCCTGCCCAGCTTCTTCGGGGGATTTCTCGCAAAAGAGGATCATCAGTCGCGCCAGCAAGGCCCCTTCAGCGCCCAACAACATAAACCAGAAGGTGATCAGAAAGAAATCCTGAAAACTGATACCCACAAGGCGGGAAAAAACCCGTTGATAGAGCTGTTTTTCATCTTTGATCGTTTCCTGGGGAAGCACTTCAGCCGCATACTGATAAGCACCCTGCAGATCTTTCTGGCGCCAGGCGATCTGAAAACGAGTCAGCCAATATGCGCTCTCTTTCCGCCCTAGGCTATAAAGCAGTACCAGAATTGAAACGGCAAATGCAGGCAATCCCCACATAACGTCATCCAGCACCGCCATCAAAATACTCAATGCAGCAACCGGCAGAACAACAGCTGCGATAAATGCTCCCGTTCCGATAAACCAGCGGGTAGGGTTGATAGCTGAGGCTTTCGATTGATTACCGCTCTGCTCTGACGCTTCATCCGAGTCGTAGAGATGCGGCGCACTTGGCTTAAATAGGCGACCCGCCCAAGCCTTAAGAGCCAAAAACCAGCGATCGTGACGCCTTCCTGGCAGCAAGCCAAGCAAACTGCGCAGCATCAGAACAATGATCAAAACGACAAATTCCATGAGTTAACCTCGTCTGTCTAACCTTCAGGTCTAATTAAGTTCGTTTAACAGTCTAGCCACTGGCGTTATGGCCGAAGGCGGTCATAACAGCGACCGATACCGCGCCCAGTCAAAAGACTCGCCGGGATCTGTTTTACGTCCCGGTGCTATATCACTGTGCCCTGTGATTCGGTCACAGGTTATCCTGGGGTAGTGCCGCTGGATATCACACGTCAGTTTGGCCAGGGCTAAGTATTGTTCATCGGTATAGGGACAGGAGTCGGTGCCTTCCAGTTCAATACCGATAGAAAAATCGTTGCACTCTTCCCGCCCCTGAAAGGCTGAACGCCCTGCATGCCAGGCTCTTTTATTCAAAGGGACAAATTGAACCACAGATCCATCGCGGCGAACCAGCAGATGCGCTGAAACCTCAACACCTTCGATCTCTTTAAAAAAGGGGTGCAGGGTATGATCAAGACAGTTGGTAAAAAAACGCTCAATACTATCGCCACCAAACTGTCCCGGTGGCAGGCTGATATTATGGATCACCAACAGATCAATATCTTCAGAATCAGGACGTTGATTAAAATTTGGCGATGGCCTGTGACTAACACCGTCCAGCCAAATATCCTGGGGTGCCGAGCTAACATTCAGATGTTCAATACTGGCAGTCTGGGGTACTGCTTGCTCTGTTTTTTGCATTGGGCTGTTCTGTTCCGTTTTACATGCTCACAGTCTACCCTATCTGGCAGTCGCTAGCTTTACCGATCCAATACCTTAAGTCCCTTGAGGATAGATCAAAACAGTTTTCCGCAATCGCTGCTTTTATGGGCGTTTGTCTTTATAATGCCTGCAGCATTTTATCCATTGGTGACCGAGGTTGTTTATGTCTGCGCATCCCCAGCTAGAAACCATGCCCAAGCTGCTGGTTGAGAGTATCCCTGAACAAGTTGCCGGGGCAATTGCCGAGGATGTAGGCGGCGGCGATATCACCGCGATGCTGATTCCTGCCGAGCGTCAGGCTCGTGCCCGTGTCATCACCCGTGATGATGCCGTTTTGTGCGGTACCGCTTGGGTTGATGAAGTGTTCCGTCAGATCGATCCTGACGTAAAGGTGATTTGGCAGGCTAAAGATGGTGATCGGGTTATCCGCAATCAGGTACTGTTTTATCTGGAAGGCTCTGCCCGCTCCCTGCTGACCGGTGAGCGTTGCGCACTGAACTTTGTTCAGTCCCTGTCCGGCACTGCAACCCGCTGCCAGCAATATGCCGATCTGGTATCAGACACTCAGGTTCAGCTTTTGGATACCCGTAAAACCATTCCGGGCCTGCGTTTGGCTCAGAAATATGCAGTTACCTGTGGCGGTTGCTACAACCACCGTATCGGTCTTTATGATGCCTTCCTGATTAAAGAGAACCATATCTCTGCCTGCGGCTCTATCGCTGCATCGGTAGAACGCGCCCATGAAGTGGCTCCGGGCAAGCCGGTGGAAGTGGAAGTGGAAAATCTGGATGAGCTGAATCAGGCGCTGGAAGCCGGTGCTGATATCATCATGATCGACAACTTCTCTCTCGATATGATGCGAGAAGCCGTTAAGATCGCCGATGGCCGCGCCAAGCTGGAAGCGTCTGGTGGTGTTACCGATGAAACCCTGCGTGATATCGCACTGACCGGCGTGGATTACATCTCGATCGGTGCTTTGACCAAAGACTGCAAAGCGGTTGATCTCTCGATGCGTTTGGTAGAGATCTGATAGGCCGGATCATTTCGGACTGACCGTGTCCTACGTACCGTGTCGGACTGACCGTGTCGGATGGCGCGCCTGTAGAATGTTGAGTTAACCTCAAATTTCAAAACAGGCGCTTATCCAACCTACTTTGATCGGCACCTTTCAACCACGGCTATAGGAAGCTAACGCAGTTCCTGCTGCCATAAACATACCGCCAAAGATACGGTTCTGAGATTTCTGGTGCTTAGGGTCTTTAAACCAACGGCTTAGCTTAGCCGCAAGTGACGCGTAACCCACCATCACCAGAATATCAACGATGATCAGCGTCGTTCCCATAATCAGAAACTGCGGCAACTGAGGCGCATCCGCGACAATAAACTGCGGGAAAAGCGCTACCAGAAATACCGTGGCTTTCGGGTTAATCAGATTAACAAAAGCCGCCTGCCAGAAACGGCGACTACCACTTTCTATCGGCTGATCCTGCTGAGCTTCCAGCGACAATGGAGCTTCACGCCACTTCTGACATCCCAACCAGACCAGATACGCAGCACCCAGCCATTTCACCAAGCCGAAGGCCACTTCAGAGGAAGCCAAAAGCGCGCCCAAACCAACCCCTACGATAACCACCTGAGCACCGTATCCTACCTGTAGCCCTAAAATCGCAGGCATACTTTTACGCACGCCGTAGCGCAGGCCGTTACTCATGGTATTCACAGCGCCAGCACCTGGTGAAACGCTGATTAGTACAGAGGCCAACAAAAACGCCAGAAAGAGTTCAAAGCTCATCTGATATTACCTACTTCGATATTTAGCTTAAATGAAGAGATTAAAGGCAGGCTCAGGAATCAGTTGCTTCAGCAGCGGTGTTTTCCAGTGAAGAAAGATAGGCTGCTGCGGCCTCAAGCTGATGTTCGTTAAACACCTTGATACCGGCTTCTTCCAAAGCCGCAGCCGTCACACCCTGACCATCACGCAGCTCTTTGCTGAATTCACCACTATAGATCTTCTGGTTACCGCAGGAAGGGCTGTTCGCTTTCAAAATGGCTACAGCTACTTCTTCTTTCAGCGCCAGCTCCTGAGTTTTACGGGCACCACGCACGAAGTATTGACTGACATTGTGTCCCTGACGGGTAATCACTTTACCTGCTTCATGGAAAATATCTTTGCCATCAAAACCGGGCTGAATTTCTGCCGCAGGACGCGGAACAAGGAGGCCACCCAGAGTCTCCGGACAAACCGGAACAAGACGCTCTTCCTGCTGTAGCTGTTCCAGCAGAGGATGAGCTACCGGACGGGAGGAGCCGTCATAACGCACACGCTCGCCAAGCAGACAGGCACTAACAAGTACTTTATTGCGGATCATTTTTTCTTCCAGCTTCTAAAAAAAGCAGTCTATCAGTCTTTATCAGCTTGGGGAACCCAGATAAAAAGCACGACAGGTCCGCCATTAGCAGTAGAAAAACAGCTAATTTCTGCGAACAGCCAATAAAAGCAAAAAGACCCGGTTAGCTTGTAATCCAACCGGGTCTTTTTAACGATCTGTTATTTTATTGCAGCGGGTTACAGCTGAGATAAACGATCAGATTTCTATCTGCGAAAAACGGGCTACCTGAGGATGATCACCGGTGACCATACCTTCACTTCTGACCAGCTGCACGGTCTGGAAACCAGCCGCTTTAGCCGCATCAAGCTCTTCTACCACATCGGACAGAAACAACAGCTGCTCTGCCGGCAAACCGACCTGAGACTGAATATTCTGATAGGAGGCCTGCTCACGCTTACCGCCCACTTTGGTATCAAAGTAACCTTCAAACCAAGGGGTCAGATCGCCAAAATCGCTATAGCCAAACAGCAGCTTCTGCGCATAAACCGAACCCGACGAGTAGATAAACAGACGTACCTGCTCTTTCCACTGCTTGAGTGATTCATGGGCATCCGGATAAACATGGCCTGTGTAATCGCCAGAGCTGTATCCTGCTTCCCATACCAAACCCTGGAGGGCCTTAAGGGGCGTGATCTTTTTATCTTCAGCAATCCATTGCAGTAGTTGAGCAATCACAGTGTCAACATCGGCATCTGCCTCGCCCATCTCCTGACGCGCTGCATCCAGCTGTTCAACGACGTCAGGCTTACCGGCATTCTGACGGATAAATTCCGGCAGATGCTCTTTCGCATAAGGGAAGAGAACCTGATGCACAAAATCGATTGAACCCGTTGTACCTTCGATATCGGTAATAATTGCTTTAACGCCATCGAAACGAATTTTCTGTTCTGCTGCGACACTCATCAGAACTGACCTGCCAGATCTTCAAAACGCGGGAAGCCATCGGCAATCTTGTCACCACTGTATTGGGCAACCCAGCCTTCCGGGTTCGTGAACAGGCGAATACAGGTAAAGTCTGGTGCATCGCCCATATCAAACCAGTGCTTAGTGCCTGCCGGAACGGAGATCAGATCTTCTTTGCAGCAGCCCACAACGGCCACTTTATCGCCCAAGTGCATATAGAACAGCCCCTTACCACGAACAAAGAAACGCACTTCATCTTCGCTATGGATATGCTCAGAAAGGAACTTCTCACGCAGAGCAGCTTTATCCGGATGATCCGGTGTCAGGCTGATCACATCAGCGGTCTGGAAGCCATTTTCCTCTTTCAGGCGAGTCACTTCATTCCCGTAAGCCGCCAGAATCGCCTCCTGACCCGCATCCTCATTCAGAGGCTGCTCTGCCTGCCAGCGCTCAAAGCGAACACCCTGCTCCGCCAGAAATGCCTGAATCTTATCACCATCAGTCAGCGATAATTCTATCGCCTGCGGTTTATCCGCCGCGTACAGATTAAGAAAACTCATAGATCATTACCTTAGTGTTAGTTGTCGACCGACCGTGAAGGAAGTTATTTAGCGCAGCGAAAGCGCTTTCAGCTCACAGGCCATCAGAAATTCCATCGCTTCAATATGACGCAGAGTATCCGCCATCGTCGCACCCCAGGTGTAAAGACCATGACCACGAATCAGATAAGCAGGTGTATTCGGGTGCTGTTTCAGATACGCGAGAGACTCCGCAGATAGCGCATCAATATTCTGAGTGTTTTCAAAAATAGGGATACGCAACTCGCCTTCGTGGGTATCAATTCCCGGAAACGCCTTTTGCAGCTCGTAATCACGCAGCACCAATGCATGTTCACCGACCAGTGCTCGGCTTAATACCGTCGCCGCTACTGAGTGGGTGTGCAACACCGCACCGATATCATCGCGCCAGTCGTAGAGCACACAGTGCAACAGGGTCTCTGCCGATGATTTCAGCGTAGACTGAACAGGGTTTCCCTGCAGATCCACCACCATGATATCACCAGCCTTCAGGCGGCCTTTGTGTTTACCGGATACGGTGATCGCCAGATTTTGTGCATCAATGCGAGCAGAATAATTACTGCTGGTAGCCGGAGACCAGCCCTCGGCAAACAGAAATTGCCCAGCCTCAATCACTTCCTGAGCTTTAATCGCATAGGTTGCCTGATCGACCACGGTATATCCTCTCTAGAAGCGTCCGGTTATTGAATACAGAACAGAACGCAGTATGTTGAGTGCGGCGCGGCAAGCCTTTTGCCAATGCTCACCGACTGTTGTAAGTTGAGCGCATTTTCGCACAACACCACGTGCAGACAAGGCTTTTTCAACATCGAAGAGCCGATTTCGACCCGATGAATTGCCGAGTGATCCACTTAATGCCCAAACAAATCTCAGAAACCGAAAACAACTCACCGATGTCCTTTAATCTGCCAGCTATCGGCGTTGTGCACTCCTGCTATAAAGAGAAGTTTGGCATTCCCCGTCAACCGGGGCTCGCGCCAGCTTCAACCGGGATCATTCGCTTGCTTCCCCCCTATAACCTGCCGGATGCAGTACGGGGACTGGAAGAGAACAGCCATATCTGGGTGCAATTCGTTTTTCATCAGTGTCTTAGGGATGAGTGGAAGCCTACCGTTCGACCACCTCGCCTGGGGGGCAATGAACGGCTTGGGGTATTTGCAACCCGAGCTACCTTCAGACCAAACCCTTTGGGGCTATCCGTCGTTAAGCTGGAAAAGGTTGAGATCAGAAACGGCGAAGTACTTATCCACATTAGTGGACTTGATCTGGTGGAAGGGACTCCGGTTCTGGATATCAAACCTTACATTCCCTATGTGGATAAAGTAGAAAGTGCCAAAAGCGCTTTTGCCGCGGAAGCACCGGTTGCTCACCCTGTCAGCTGGCGGCCGGAAGCAGAGCTTGCCCTTGAGCGATATATAAAAAGTCACGATGAGAAATGCGGTGATTTCAAGGCACTGATTGAGCAGGTGCTGCAGCAGGACCCGAGACCAGCCTACCGCCATGGTAAATCTGAAGAGAAGGTTTATGGCATCCGGTTATTTGAAGCTGATATCAGGTTTCAGGTTCAGAGGAGAGATAATGCTCAGCTGGTGGTATGGGTGGTCGATATTGAATTCTGACAGGCTAAAGCCCGACCTACTCCTCTCCCTGCTATCTGTGGCACGTCATTTTTCAGGCAAAAAAATACCCACCTATTGCGAGGTGGGTATTCGAGAAAACTGAACAGTAGCGATTAAACTACAGTTACGTTCTCTGCTTGAGGACCTTTCTGGCCCTGAGTTACTTCGAAAGTAACCTGCTGGCCTTCCTCAAGGCTACGACGGCCAGTACCGTTGATAGCGCGGAAATGTACGAATACATCGCTGTCGCCTTCACGAGAAATAAAGCCAAAACCTTTTTCGTCGTTAAACCATTTAACGGTACCAGTAATTAAACCTGACATAACGTCCTCTTTACTCTTGCTAGCACCCGGACTCACCGGGAAAAAAATCTTACATGGTTCATCCGAAGGACGTTCCATCATTGCCACCGCAACACATGCTGCAGTACCTCTATTAGAGCACGACTTTATGGCTTTACAACTACTTTTTGCAGTTTTGCTAAAAAAAATTTAAGCAGCAAAATACGGGCCGTTACACATTCCTACGTGAAGATTAGCGAATGTCGGATAATTTTCCGTTAAAATAGTATTTAATAGATTTTTTAGTGCAAAAGGTGCTTGTTTTGAGTTGGTTTTTATTTACCTGCAAGCCACGGGAAGATGACAGAGCCGAACTTAACCTTAAAAATCAAGGTTATACCTGTTATCGCCCGATGATACAGGTGCAAAAGAAGCGCAATGGCAAACAGATTAGGGTGGAGGAAAGTCTCTTCCCCCGTTACATCTTTGTGCAGCTTTCCGATGGCGTAGGCAACTGGCGGTCTCTTCTATCCACCCGGGGTATCGCTGGCGTGGTCCGTTTCGGAGAGCAACCCACCGTTATACCTCAGGCTCTGATTGATGAAATCAAAGCTAACGAAGCTCAGCTTAAGCAGAACGAAACGCCTTTTCTGGGCCTTAAAACCGGTGATAAAGTGCGTATTACCAGCGGCCCGTTTGCGTTTCTTGAAGCGGTTTATCAGCATAGTAAAGGTGAAGACCGGGTTCTTGTTCTGCTCAACATTCTACAGCAACCCCAGTTAATTGAACTTACGTCTGATCAGATCGATAAAGCAGATTAAGCCGAACCCGCGTTTTTAATTTCCCGGAATAAATTCTGATATATCAAACAGTTTGAGCATTTAAAGACTGGCGAATCTGATTTAGCTTTTGTACAATTCCGGCCACTTAAGTTTTACGGATTGAGCTTATTGAGGCCAACCGTTACTTGAAGGGCCTGTAGCTCAGTTGGTTAGAGCACACGACTCATAATCGTTAGGTCCTCGGTTCAAGTCCGAGCAGGCCCACCACCATCTACTAAAACCCGACAGTCACTCTGTCGGGTTTTTTATTGCCTGCTATTTCTCTATCGTGCATCTCAACAAGCATTGTTGCCTTGGGTCATCTCTGATCCGGAGACAGATTGACATCGTAAGGTATAAATATTAGAACAAACTTATTCAATGCTGTGTTTATGTTTATAATGCCTGTATTTATCAATGGATAGTTCTCCCCATACCTTAAAAGGAAAGACCTATGTCAGAACATCGCGCTCAGCTGAATTGGAAACGTAAAGCACATCCGGAAGACAATGCTACCTTTTGTCGTAACCACACACTGACTCTTAACGGTGGTCAGTTAATCAATGCGTCATCCGCTGCAAGTTTTATGGGTGACGATCAGTGTGCAGACCCTGAACAGATGTTGGTTGCGGCAGTGTCCAGCTGCCATATGCTGACCTTCCTGGCGATTGCGGATATCAAAGGGTTTAAGGTTGAAAGCTATCAGGATGATGCTGTTGGTTTTCTGACCAAAGCGGAACGGGGCAAAGTTGTCAGTCGTATTGAGCTGAAACCGACCATTGTTTTTGGCGGCGACAAACAGCCTACTGAAGCAGAATTGGATCGTCTGCACGAAGGTGCCCATAAAAACTGCTTTATCGCGAACTCAATTAAAGCAGAAGTGGAAGTGATCAAGTAGGTCCGAATCGACTGATGCGCACTAACGACGCTGTAAGCTGGGTTGAGGGGTCAAAAACTGCCCCTCAATTCGCACCGGGTACAGGGTATAAACCCTAAAGAAATCCTGCAGCTGAAAATTACGCAGCAAAATCTCGCTGTATCTGATTTTACGGTTACGGGTCAGGCTAAACCCTTTATAGGCCAACAACGTCAGGCATTCCGGACAAACGGTTAAGCTTCTGCGTTTGCTGCCCTCCCCCGGAACCGGAAAGGGCGATGTCAGACACGTGGTGGCAATGATTGGCTCTTTACACCGATTCTGTAAAACACTACAGCCTGCAACATGAAAATGTTCTTTTTCCCGCCTTCTCATAGGCTTGCTGTCATCTTTTAACAACTGCAAATCGTCAGCAAAGAAAACAATAACCCGCCCGTTTTTAATCGCCAGCGTCTGATCCGGCAATATGCGAATACTGTCGTAGGAGGTTTTCAGCCCCTGGTTCTCTAACTGTGATCGCTCCTGTCCGGTAAGATGTCTGCTGGCATCAAAAAGCACAAAATGCCCAGGCCTGCGTGCGTTCATCTGGCGTCGCAGCGATAACATACCTTCATCTTTATTGAAGTCCGGTAACTTCATCGTCCGGCCTGCGCCTCTTCATCCAGCACATCTTTCAGAATCTCCCGGATGCGGGAATCAGCATCGGTTCTCAGGCGAAACTCAACCCGGCGGGAACGCTCACTGTTCTCTTCTCCGGACGAAGTAATCACCAACTTTGATGAGGATAAACCGTTGGCTGTCAAATGGCCTTTCAACCAATCTTTTTGGTACTCCACTTCAGGTAATGAAAGAACAAACCCTAAAGCGGATCGGGTTCGGGCCTGCGATAAGCCCATGTTGTTGATGTAGGCTTCATCCGGGCTTCTGGCAT
Source organism: Oceanospirillum sp. (assembly GCA_048270425.1). Taxonomy (GTDB): domain Bacteria; phylum Pseudomonadota; class Gammaproteobacteria; order Pseudomonadales; family Halomonadaceae; genus Oceanospirillum. The sequence continues at coordinate 35,228 of JBLWSY010000018.1, read as the reverse complement.
TGGTCCAGTCACTTGAAGTATGGCCTTCAATGCGCACTTCAGAAATATCATGCCGGTACTTTTCTGAGGTAATAATTCGGGTGTATCGTGGAAAAAAGTCCGCCAGAATGGCTTCAAATTCTGGCTGCAAAGTAGACTTACCCAGATCAAACATCACTTCCGTGTTGTAAAACTGAAAACTGAGATCTTCGGCTTTCAACTCAGCCCCCCAGCGGGGCAGGTCATCTTTAAATTCCTGATAAAGGTCCTGATACAACTGTTCCCGAAGATCCTGATACAGCAGAGCCACCTGCTTAATCTTTTCAGTTTCGCGCTCAAGAATCACCATATAGGCCACAGCGACCAGAAGAAAAACCATCATGAGTCCTGCCATAAGGTCACTGACAGCAACCCAATGCGCCCCTTCCTCAGCCGTCAGGTTTTCCTCTTCGCTCTGCTGCTGGTCCAGTCGGTTCACTTCAGGTTCCTTCCTGCTCGTGCAGCACGGCGACCCGGTCTAAGTGGAGGCGTCTTATCGGCTTCAATAGATTGAGGTTGACTAACCGACTGCACGGAATCTTCTTTTTTCTGCTCACTCAGATCAGGTTTCACCTGAGCTTCAGAGTCTTCCGGTGAAAAAGCATCATGCGATACAACCCTATGAGTCGTCTTCTGATCACCTGAAGTGTCAGCAGCCTCAGAAGGCAGCTCATCCTGCTTAACGTTCTCAGGCTTAGCACTGAAAGAGTGATCAGCCGTGGCAAAATTATCAGGCTGCCTGTTATGAGAATGAGCAACTTCAGCTTTTTGGGTACGGACTTTATCCTGAGATACAGGTGCTTTTGTCGCAGGTGCGTTCGTATTACCCCCAGCGGGTATCTGCCCGGATAGCTGAACGACTTGTCGCAGTTTTTCAGTCAAAGGCAAGTAATCACTAACAAACTTCTCAGACAAAGCCGTCAGCTGCCCCCCAAAGGTTTGCAGCGCGTGGGTTAGCTCCTGCTCCATGGCATTATCCATACGCACCAGTTGCTGTTCATTACGATCCAGCATCTGAATCAGAATATCATTATGGCGACTGTTCACCTGTTCCATATCGGTGACCAGCTGTTTGTTCACGGTAATGACGGTTTTTTCGATTGTTGAGGACGTGTTCGTCAGCAACTCATTCATCTGGCGATGACTTTCACGGATACCATTTGCCAGCTCTTCAGTCAGCGTCATAATGCGCCCTTCAAGAGCAGGCAATCCATCGGATGCTTTACTGACCAGACTGGCCAGGCTATCCAGATAACTACCCAGTGAATCTGACTGCTGCTGAAGCCCGGTCATCACATCACCCAGCTTCTCGGAGACCTCGTTAAAGGCCTGAGTGTGCTGCACCATGGTTTGGTAGGCTTCGGTGGCTTTATCCAAAACGTCGCCATTGGCTTTCTGCTGCTCAAGCAGCTTGGCAAGCTCTCCCTTATAGTTCTCCTGCCATTCCACCATACGGCCAACTGCCTGATTCAGCTGTCGGAAGTTATCACCATACTGCACGGTGATCTTTTCATTAAAGCTGGTCATCAGATCAGTAATCGCCGTCGTCAACGCATTACTGTTAGCGGATACCATCTCCTGCTGATACTGACTGATAACGCTTTCCAGTCGCTCCAGATGCTGCTCCAGGCCTTTGGTGCCCGCTTGAATATTATCGCCGATATCGGCAAGACCGGACTTGTTCAACACCAGACGGATATCACCCAGCAAGGTAGCCAGGTCATCAACCGTTGCGCCGGTATATTTGGTTTCCGTCTCATAATTGCGCACATGCTTAATCACATGGCGTAACTTAATACTCATAGCAGCCAACAAGCCGGCAATAGAGGACCAGAACGCTGTTTTAAGGCCTTCAATCAACTGAGGCACACTGCCTTCGATATCCGTGGTATCAAAATCCATCAGACCGAGGGCCACACCCAGGAAGGTCCCGAAGATTCCGATACTGGTCAGAATCGAGGGGGCGGCATTTACCGTGCGCAGTGAATAGACCGGCCCGTGAAAATACAGGGTCAGTGCCATAATGATCAGAATGACGACCGTCGTCAGTGGTGAAAAAGCTGCTAAGAAATCCATAAATGTCGCTTAAAATAAATGAGGGCCTATTATGGCGCTAACTTTGTTTTCTGAAAACGGGTATCGAAAAAGCAGCTTGCAGAAGCGTTACAAAAGCCGAATGACACTTCGACATTACTCACCTCTTTTCCTTCCTTAATCAGGCCCGACCCCTTACATAAAGATACAAATATGGCTACAAAACCCCGATCACCCAAGGGTTTTTCCGAGGTCATGCTATTTTAGAAATCTACTATGCTTTACATCAACAAAAGAACAATTAGAGCTGAGGAATAAAGGGTGAAACCGTCTCAACTTAACACCAGTACCCCGGACTCTCTGGTGCAATTTGTTAAGGATGACCCAAGTGAATGGGGCAAAAAGAATCGCCCTTCCGAAGAACTCAGTGCTGCGCTGAAAGCTCCTACCAGTTCAGATGAAAAAGCTAAGGCCGTTTTCGAACATTGCAGCGGACTTATGCACAACCTAATGAACGAACCCGTCACTGAGTCGCTGATCGAGGATACCAGTCAGCCCATTATTGAATTGGCAGAGTGCATCATTTCTGATGACGAAGTATCCGGCAGCCTACTGCGTATTACCTCGCATGACTATTATACCTACACCCATTGTGTCAATGTGGGTGTTAAATCCCTGCTGATCGCCAAGCATATTCTGAAAACCTCAGACGATAATCTGATGAAAGATCTCGGCGTTGGTTTTTTTCTGCATGATATCGGTAAGTCTCAGGTAGACCCCGGCATTCTGAACAAGCCCGGTAAACTCAGTGATGAAGAATTTACCATCATGCGTAATCACCCCGAGCGCGGCGCACAGCTGTTAAAACGAGCGAATTCACTGGATGAGATTCGTAAGATTACCGTTTTACAGCATCATGAAAAAATTGATGGCTCCGGCTACCCATACGGACTAAAGGGCAAGGAGTTTCATCAGTTTGGCCAGATCTGCGCTTTAGCCGATATCTATGATGCCCTCACCGCTGAGCGCTCCTACAAAAAAGGTATGACCGTCTTTGAAGCACTTAAGCTGATGAAAGATAAGATGTCCCATCATTTCGATGAGAAGATCTTTAACAGCTTCATTCAGCTGTTCATCAAAGAGTCCGCACAGGGCGGCATCACCTGATCATCTAAGCCATTAAGAAGCGAAATCAAGACATAAAAAAACCACCGCAAAAGCGGTGGTTTTTCTGTTCTGATCAACCTTGAATAGTCTTAACCACCCAGATACTTGATCATCACACCTGCAGCAACTGCGGAGCCGATTACACCAGCCACGTTCGGGCCCATAGCGTGCATCAGCAGGAAGTTGTGCGGGTTGTATTCCAGACCCAGCTTGTTGGATACACGGGCCGCCATAGGCACTGCAGACACACCTGCCGAACCGATCAGCGGATTCACCGGAGTCTTGGTCAACTTGTTCATTAGTTTTGCCATCAGTACGCCAGAAGCAGTGCCAATACCAAAAGCAACAATACCCAAAGACAGAATACCCAGAGTCTCAACGGCCAGGAACTTATCTGCAATCAGCTTGGAGCCAACAGACAGACCCAGGAAAATAGTCGTGATGTTGATCAGGGCATTCTGAGCAGTATCGCTCAGGCGATCCACAACACCAGACTCTTTCATCAGGTTACCGAAGCAGAACATACCCAGCAGTGGTGCCGCATCCGGCAGCAACAAGGCTACCAGGATAAGCAGAGAAAGAGGGAAGATAATCTTCTCAGCTTTAGATACGGTACGCAGCTGAATCATCTCAATCTTACGTTCTTCCGGAGTTGTCAGCGCACGCATAATCGGCGGCTGAATCAGAGGCACCAGCGCCATGTAAGAGTACGATGCGACTGCAATTGCACCCAGCAGTTCAGGGGCCAGCAGACTTGCGACATAGATAGATGTCGGACCGTCTGCACCACCGATAATACCGATTGCAGCTGCTTGCTGGATCGAAAAGTCCATCAGCCCCATGGCAGAAAGACCGACAGCACCCAGTACAGTGGCAAAAATACCAAACTGCGCCGCCGCCCCCAGGAACAGAGTCTTAGGGTTCGCCAGCAGAGGACCAAAGTCGGTCATCGCACCAACCCCCATGAAGATTACGAGCGGTGCAATACCACTGGCAATCGCCACAGAGTAGAAGCTATACAGCATACCGTTAGTATAACCGGCATCCTGAGCCGCCAGCTGTGCCGCTGCGTAGGCACTTGGGCCTGTATCATGCACAAGATGCTTTAATACTTCAGGATCTGTCGTATTAGCATCAAGCGCTTGCGCAATGGCCGCCAGCACTTCTGGTTTAGCAAAATGAATCGCCTGCTCGGCCGCAGACAGCGCCAGCCCCGCTTCAGGAATGTTGGCCAGAAGACCACCAAAACCGATCGGAACCAGCAGCAGAGGTTCAAAGTTCTTAACAATCGCAAGGTACAAAAGCAGCAGACAGATAATAATCATCGTCAGCTGACCCAGCCCCATGTTGTAAAGACCTGAGCCCTGCCATAAGCTCAAAAGTTGTTCCATTTGATCAACCTCGTTGTTTTAGCAGGGACTTACAGCGTCAGCAGAGTATCGCCAACAGTAACGGCATCGCCTTCACGAACATCTACACTGCCAACCGTACCGGCACGTGGTGCACGTACTTCAGTCTCCATCTTCATCGCTTCCAGAATGATGATCACATCACCTTCCTGAACCGCCTGACCTGGGCTTACCAGTACTTTAAAGATGTTACCCGCTAAAGGAGCAGCAACAGGCTCACCACCAGAAGCAGCCGGAGCCGGTGCAGATGCCGCAGGCGCTGCAGCTGGCTGAACATTAGAGATATCACCACCTTCAGTTACCTGAACCACATAGTTCTGGCCATTAACGGTGATGGTGTAAACTTCTGGACCGGAATTTTTGTTGCTCACGGCTTTAGTACCTTCTTCTTCTGTTGGGACTGGCTCAAATGCATCTGGGTTGCCACGGTTTTCCAGGAACTTCAGACCAATCTGAGGGAACAATGCGTAGGTCAGAACATCATCGATTGACTCAGAAGCCAGGTTGAAACCTTTCTCTTTTGCCAGATCATTCAGTTCTGCGGTCAGTTTTTCAACTTCAGACTCAAGCAAGTCAGCCGGACGGCAGGTAATTGCTTCCGCACCATCCAGAACACGAGCCTGCAGCTCAGCATTGAAAGGCGCCGGTGCAGAACCGTATTCACCTTTCAGAATGCCCTGAGTTTCTTTGGAGATACTCTTATAGCGTTCGCCGGTCAGTACGTTCAGTACCGCCTGAGTACCCACAATCTGAGAAGTTGGCGTTACCAGAGGGATAAAGCCCAGATCTTCACGTACACGCGGGATCTCGGCCAGAACCTCATCGAACTTATCACCTGCACCCTGTTCACGCAGCTGGCTTTCCATATTGGTCAGCATGCCACCAGGAACCTGTGCAACCAGAATGCGGGAATCGGTACCCCGCAGAGCACCTTCAAACTTCGCGTATTTCTTACGAACTTGACGGAAGTATGCCGCAATGTCTTCCAGCAGAAGCAGGTCAAGACCTGTATCGCGATCAGTTCCTTTCAGAGCTGCCACAACAGATTCCGTTGCCGTATGACCATAGGTCATCGACATGGAAGAAATTGCCGTATCAACACGGTCAATACCGGCTTCAACAGCTTTCAGAATCGTCATATCAGACAAGCCGGAAGTCGCGTGCGCATGCAGCTGTACTTCCAGATCTGTCTCAGACTTCAGGCGAGATACCAGTTCATAGGCATCGTAAGGGGTCATAATGCCGGCCATGTCTTTGATCGCGATAGAGTCTGCACCCATATCTTCGATCTCTTTGGCCAGGCTCAGCCATGCATCAAGGTTGTGCACAGGACTGGTGGTGTAAGACAGCGTGCCCTGGGCATGCTTACCTACATTCTTAACCGCCTCAAGGGCGCGCTTCAGGTTACGGGGATCGTTCATCGCGTCAAATACGCGGAATACATCCACACCGTTAGTTGCCGCACGCTCTACAAACTTATCAACCACATCATCAGCATAATGACGGTAGCCCAGAAGATTCTGGCCACGCAGCAGCATTTGGTGACGAGTATTTGGCATCGCTTTTTTGAGCTCACGGATACGATCCCATGGGTCTTCACCCAGGTAACGGATACAGGAGTCAAATGTCGCTCCGCCCCAGGATTCAAGTGACCAGAAGCCTACCTGATCCAGCTTCTCAGCAATCGGAAGCATGTCATCAAGGCGCAGGCGGGTCGCAAACAGGGACTGATGGGCATCACGCAGGACGACATCAGTAATGCCTAGTGGTTTTTTGGACTCGGTCATGGGTTTGGCCTTTTCCATATTAATGAGTTTTATTGGCTAAAACGCGTCTGCCGGTGTTATCGACCGGAACGGAATTTATGAACAGCCGCTGTCATAACAGCAATCAGTTCATCATTATTACCGGCTGCAGGTGCGCTTACAGGAGCTGGCTTGCTTGTCGCTTCAGGTGCCGGCTTAACCAGTTTGTTGACCGTAGAGGACATAAACCCGGTTACGATGACCAGCAACGTCAGAAAGACAAAAACAAACCCCATACCAAACAGCATCAGATTGATGCCTTCGGAGATCAGCTCAGAAGAGTGCATTAAGCCATTCCTCGTTTCGTTTTTGGTTGGGTCAGACTACTTAGCCTTTCACCATTTTTATTGTCTCTTGCATCACATTTTTTGTGCTTTGCAAGCTGCTGCGCCCATGCTCTCGCCCATGACACAAGCCCAACAGCCGACCTAATTTACCTTGATTAATAAACACAGGCAATAAAACTACGGTCTATTGTTGACAATTTGTAAGACTGGTAAGTCAGTTGTAACCAACAATATCTTCGAAAAATTATTACCATCAGAGATCGCTAAAAAACTGAAACCGGCGTTTCTGATACCGATTCAGGGTAAATCAAAACCGAGCGACACTTTGTCAAAAACAACCGTGAGCTTTGGCCCCGGACGTTATATCATTCCCCGCCAACAGGATTGCTTGATCCCTATCAATCAGCCGTCATCTGTTAGTTCTACCAGCCTACTGAGCCATCCCTTTTATGTTAAAAGCCCCCACTGCGTCGAGCTTGTTAAGCACAAGCATCTCCCCGGTTTCTTCAAAAGGAAGGATCGCGTTAGCTCCTATGGAAGGCGTTGTTGATGCTGGCGTTCGTCAACTGATCAGCGAAATAGGCGGACTGGACTTTTGCGTCACTGAATTTATGCGCGTAACAACGGAGCTGCAGCCCCGGCGGTCTTTTATGAAGATCTGCCCTGAACTTGAGACGCTTAGCAGAACCCAGGCCGGAATACCGGTTCATTACCAGCTATTAGGCAGCGACCCTGAGTTGTTGGCAGCCCACGCTAAGAAAGTCGCCTGGTATGGCGCAGAAGTTGTTGATCTGAACTTTGGCTGCCCGGCGAAAACCGTTAACCGCCATAAAGGTGGTGCCGTTCTTCTGCAAACACCGGAACGGATTCATCAGATCGTTTCTGCTTGCTCGGAAGCGCTTAAAGATACCGATGCCCGACTGACCGCAAAAATGCGCCTGGGTTATGAAGATACAGCTCTGGTATTTGATAACCTGAAAGCGATAGAAGAAGGTGGTGCTACTGAACTTGTTGTTCACGCACGCACTAAGATTGAAGGTTATAAACCGCCAGCTCATTGGGAGTGGCTGGCAAAGCTTCGTGAGGCCAGCAACATTCCTATCATCGCCAACGGCGAGATCTGGAGCCTTGAAGATTATGACAAGTGCAGGGAAGTCAGCGGCTGTATCGATACTATGCTTGGCCGAGGTCTACTAGCCGATCCGTACCTGGCCAAACGCATAGTGGACAACATAGATCTAAAACCCACAGAGGCCGATCTCAGTGCCGCGCTTTTGATCTACCTGCGCCGTATGCAGAAGGATCATCCGAGTAAGTTTTTACTCGCCCGAGGCAAGCAATGGCTGGCGATGATGAAAAAAGGACTTGTGCCAATAGATCCACTGTTTGATGCCGTTAAAACCTGCCAGAACAGCGAGGATATGTTTGAGATTCTTGAAAAAAGTGCCGACAAAGAACGCCACTTTAGTCTGCTGCCCAACGAATGAGCCAGCCGCAACCCAAAGAATGACAAGCTGCCCATAAAAATCAGATTTCTGAAACGAAAAAGCCGTTGCTAACAGGGTTAGCAACGGCTTTTTAAATATGGCCCGCTCGGGAGGATTCGAACCTCCGACCGCCTGGTTCGTAGCCAGGTACTCTATCCAGCTGAGCTACGAGCGGGTGATTCAGGAATTTATACTCGCTCCTGAAGAGTCTCTGTCAAATGACAGAAGTTCAACCCAAAATCTGAAACTCAGATCGGATAAAAAAAAGCTGTAGCTCATCGAACTACAGCTTTTTAAAATATGGCCCGCTCGGGAGGATTCGAACCTCCGACCGCCTGGTTCGTAGCCAGGTACTCTATCCAGCTGAGCTACG